>NZ_JAWOTT010000022.1:0-69728 GCF_033338995.1 Vibrio sp. Vb0304 | reverse complement strand
GGAGCGACACACGAGGTTCGAACTCGTGACCTCAACCTTGGCAAGGTTGCGCTCTACCAACTGAGCTAGTGTCGCATCAACAACGTTTCCGCTGTTTAGGGCTGCGAATTATAAGAGCATTTTTTTGTGATGCAAGTCCTTCCTTCAAAAAAACTTTATTTTTTTACTGAACGACGAAAAAGCAATCAAAAGCGATATAAATTACAACAATTTGGATCGCAACCTTAACAGTTAAATCTTGAAAATAGTACCTCGATAGTACTTAAGTTCTGCGATGGACTCACGAATGTCGTCCAAGGCCAAATGTGTTCCCTGTTTTGTGAACCCATTTAGCACCTCAGGTTGCCAGCGACGTGCTAGTTCTTTAAGAGTACTAACGTCAACATATCGGTAATGGAAGAACTCTTCCAACTCAGGCATATGCTTGTATAAAAAGCGGCGATCCTGCCCAATGCTGTTACCACATATTGGCGACGCCCCTTTTGGCACCCATTTTTCTAAAAATTCAATGGTTTGTGCGACTGCGTCTTGTTCTGAGATTTGACTGTTTCGAACGCGCTCCACCAAACCGCTTGCCGTATGCGTATTAGTACACCAGTCGTCCATTTTCGCCAGTTCTTCTTCCGGCTGATGAATCGCTAACACTGGACCTTCAGCCAAAATATTTAGTTCGCTATCCGTGACAATAGAAGCAATTTCGATGATTTTGTGCGTTTCAGGATCAAGCCCTGTCATCTCTAAATCAACCCAAATTAGGTTTTGATCGCTAAAGGACATGGTTACGCCGCCTATTTGTTTATCGATAAAAGAGGTACTATACCTCAAAATACGAGAAACACGATACTCATACACGGAGCCAGGAGTACGGCTCAACCATTTGAGTAAATTCACATAAAGTACAGAATTGTGGCAAAGAAGAAAAAGTTAACCAAAGGTCAGGTGCGACGCGTACGTAGCAACCAACAAAAGCGTTTGAAGAAGCAAGAAGATTCCATCCAGTGGGATGAAAACATGCTAGGCGCCAGCAAGCAAGGTCTCGTGATCACTCGTTTTGGTCAGCACGCGGACATTGAAGACCTTGAAACAGGCGAAATTCAACGCTGTAACCTCCGCCGTGGTATTGAGTCTCTAGTATCTGGCGATCGTGTTTTATGGCGCGAAGGATTGGAGTCTATGGCGGGCATCTCTGGTGTTGTTGAAGCGGTAGAACCTCGCTCTTCAGTGCTCACTCGTCCAGATTATTACGATGGTCTAAAACCCGTTGCAGCCAATATTGATCAAATGGTCATTGTCTCTTCGGTATTACCAGAGCTATCGCTAAATATTATTGACCGCTATCTCGTTGCATCAGAAACACTGAATATTGCGCCATTGTTGGTCTTAAATAAGGTCGACCTTCTAGAAGCCGATGACCGTGCAATGTATGAAGAATGGCTCAAAGAATATGAACGTATTGGCTATAAAGTGCTTCTGGTCAGCAAGAAGTCTGGAGAAGGCATTGCTGAACTAGAAACCCTACTGCGTGATCGAATTAATATCTTTGTTGGTCAATCAGGCGTAGGGAAATCCAGCTTAGTCAATGCGTTAATGCCGGAACTAGAGAGCGAAGTGGAAGAAGGCGAAGTCTCTGAGAACTCTGGCTTGGGCCAACACACCACGACGGCTGCACGTTTATACCACATTCCAACGGGTGGCGATTTGATCGACTCACCTGGAGTACG
Organism: Vibrio sp. Vb0304; assembly: GCF_033338995.1. Taxonomy (NCBI): domain Bacteria; kingdom Pseudomonadati; phylum Pseudomonadota; class Gammaproteobacteria; order Vibrionales; family Vibrionaceae; genus Vibrio; species Vibrio sp. Vb0304. The sequence goes on along the minus strand of NZ_JAWOTT010000022.1, from coordinate 68,007 downwards.
TGAATTTGGTCTTTGGCATTTGGAAGCAGAAGAAGTAACAAAAGCATTCGTTGAATTTCGACCATATTTAGGCGGTTGCAAGTTCCGAGATTGTAAACACAATGATGACCCAGGCTGCCTTCTACGCGAAGCTGTCGAGAACGGGGAAATTAACGAAACTCGCTTTGAAAACTATCATCGCATTTTGGAAAGCATGGTTGAAAACAAAGCAAATCGTCAGTATTCACGTAATAAAAAAGCCGATCTGTAATTGAGTTAAGGCTGTAACTGTGTAAAAAGTCTTCACCTAATACTGACAAGCAAATTAAATTTCAGTAACATCACGCGCCCTAAAGCGCGAATCTAACAGAAGTATCGGAATTAAAGATGGACAAGTTTAAAGTTGGACTGCAGTACTGGATCCCACAACACGGCCTCACTCGCCTAATGGGTAAACTGGCTTCAGCAAAAGCTGGCGGTCTAACAACAGCAGTTATTCGTTGGTTTATCAAACAATACAATGTGAATATGGATGAGGCAAAGCACTCAGATCCTAAGCATTTTAAAACGTTCAACGAGTTTTTCGTTCGTGAGCTAAAAGAAGGCGCACGCCCAATTTCTGAAGGCGAAAACGTCATCACTCATCCAGCCGACGCTTGTGTTAGCCAGTTTGGCCCTATTGAAGATGGTCAACTTATCCAAGCAAAAGGTCATCACTTCTCAGCACAAGAATTGCTGGGCGGTGACGCGAATTTAGCGGACGAATTTAAAGATGGTTCTTTTGCCACATTGTATCTATCTCCGCGCGATTACCACCGTGTACACATGCCATGTGACGGCACTCTGCGCCAAATGATTTACGTACCAGGTGACCTGTTCTCAGTAAACCCTCTGACAGCAGAAAACGTACCGAACCTATTTGCTCGTAACGAGCGTGTGGTGTGTATCTTCGATACTGAGTTTGGTCCAATGGCACAGGTGCTTGTTGGTGCGACAATTGTTGGTAGCATTGAGCAAGTATGGGCTGGCACTATCACTCCGCCTCGTGGAAACACTGTCTACAAATGGGATTACCCAGCAGAGGGTGACAAGGCCGTGATCTTGAAAAAAGGCGAAGAGATGGGCCGCTTCAAACTGGGTTCTACTGTTATTAACCTGTTTGCCAAAGACGCGATTGAGTTTGACGCAAGCATGGAAAACGGTAAGCCAACCGTTATGGGCACACCTTACGCCTTGAAAAAATAAGTAAAACACCGTTAAAGAGCCCTTTATTAAGGGCTCTTTTTATTGATAAAAAGCAAAACTCCGTTCGAAATTTAGCCTCTATTTCTCAAACTCATACCTGCCTCTAAGACCCTCATTCCACAATCAATTATCCTGCGCTTAGAATGAATATTTAGAGGGGCAGCCAATGCCAAAGATGAGTGTAAACACGTTGGCGAAATTGCTGGTGTGCTTTTTAATTCCGCTCGGTGTTTTGATGATGCCGATTGATGCTATTCCTATTGACGATCTCACTTTAATTCAGCATCGCCTGTTGGCTATTTTTCTTCTTGCTGCCCTACTTTGGGTTCTCGAGCCGGTTCCCGTTTTTGCTACGTCCATTCTTATTATCGCTCTTGAACTGATCATGATATCGGATAAAGGTTTGCATCTATTTCGCAATCCACCAGCGGGGCATGATTTAGGAGAGTTAATTGCTTACACCGATATTTTCTCGGCCTTCTCTTCACCGATCATTATTCTTTTTATGGGTGGTTTTGCTCTTGCGATTGCGGCTTCCAAATACGAGCTCGACAACAACCTCGCCCGAGTTCTATTAAAACCATTCGGCACCCAACCTAAGTTCATCATGCTGGGCTTGATGTTAATTACCGCCGTTTTTTCAATGTTTATGTCCAATACTGCCACGACCGTGATGATGCTAGCCCTGCTTGGCCCCATCGTCGCTTCAGCACCTAAAGGGGATTTAGGCATTAAAGCACTGGTGTTGTGTATTCCAATTGCCGCGAATACAGGCGGCATTGCGACTCCGATAGGCACGCCACCTAATGCGATAGCGCTTCAATATCTCACTGGAGAAAACGCGATAGACTTCCTATCGTGGATGACAATGGGTCTACCCTTTGTGTTGGTACAACTCACTGTAGCTTGGTTCTTGTTGCAAAAGCTGTTTCCGTCTAGCGAACCAGAAATGAAACTAAAGCTAGATGGTACATTCAAAAGGAGCTGGCGTGCGATCGTCGTCTACATCACTTTTGCACTAACCATTGTGCTTTGGATGACAACGAAAGTGCATGGCATGAATACATACGTTGTCGCGATTATCCCACTAGCAGTGTTCACGTTAACGGGCATTATGGGAAAAGAAGAGCTCAAGCTGATTAACTGGGATGTTTTATGGCTGGTTGCCGGTGGTATAGCAATTGGTATTGCCTTAGACAAAACGGGCTTAGCCGAAGCATTAGCGCACGCCATTGATTACAGCCTGCTATCACCATTTGCCGTTGTTTTAGCCCTATCAGTAGTGTGTTGGTTAATGGCGAACTTTATGTCTAATACCGCAACAGCAAACTTATTGATGCCTATTGCTGCCGCTATTGGTACATCAATGCCAAGCCTTATTGCGGTTGGTGGCCTACAAGGTTTACTGGTTGTCGTCGCCTTCTCCGCATCACTTGGCATGATCTTACCGGTTTCCACACCACCAAACTCTTTGGCTTATTCAACAGGCCTCATCGAGAGCAAAGACATGGCGAAAGTGGGGCTGATTCTTGGTTTGATTGGTCTATTTATCGTGTATGGCGCAGTTCTGGTGCTGTTTTAATCGATAAGCTCCGTGACAGAGCTTGTTGTCATGGAGCTGTTCGCCAACTATTGCCCTTGCAGAGCCGCTTTTACATCCATTAAATTTCGTGCATATTAAGACTCCTCTACTCTACAAGGACGTCGACACATCATGGGTTACGAATGGCTTGCTTTATGCGCCGCTTTTCTGTGGGCAGTTTCTAGCCTAATTTCGGTCATTCCTGCACAACACCTAGGCGCATTTTCTTACAGCCGCTGGCGTATGGGCTGCACAGCCGTGATCTTATCAACAATGGCCTGGATAACTGGCGGCTGGTTAACGGTTTCTTGGGAACATGTAACGCCAATGATGGCCTCAGGACTGATTGGTATTTTTATTGGTGATACCGCTCTATTCGCGTGTTTGAATCGTATGGGGCCAAGACAGGCCGGGTTACTATTCTCTTGCCACGCCGTGTTCTCTGCCATCTTGGGCTACTTCTTATTTAGCGAAGTCATGACCACAATAGAACTACTGGGCGCATCATTGGTATTTAGCGGCGTGGTGATGGCGATATTCTTTGGCCGAAGAGGTCAAGTGAATAACGTCTTGGAAGACATTAAAGGTAACATCTGGGTGGGTATTGGACTTGGCTTAACCGCAGCAATGTGCCAAGCATTGGGCGGCATCATCGCCAAGCCAGTAATGCAAACCAGTATTGACCCAGTTGCGGCTTCTGCTATTCGAATGATCAGTGCCTTTTTCGCCCACAGCATGTTGTTAATTCTAGGGGTCAAAGTCGCTCGCTCGACGCAACACATTACTTGGCGCGTATTTGGTATTACTGCACTTAATGGTTTCTTGGCGATGGCCGTCGGCATGACGCTAATCTTATACGCACTGCAAGAAGGAAATGTAGGTATGGTTGCACTGCTATCTTCAACCACGCCAATTATGTTGCTACCACTGCTCTGGATTTACACGAAACGCCGACCAAACCGATTTGCATGGTTGGGCGCAGCCCTAGCTGTGATTGGTGCGGGCATATTGGTTCAGTAACCTTACAGACCAGCCCTTACTGCCAGATACAAAAAAGCCCGAGTTTAAACTCGGGCTTTTGTCATTCGGAGCCGTTAGTTAATCATTTAACTAGTACTTCACCCGTCATTTCTGCTGGGATTTCTAGACCAGCTAGAGAAAGCATGGTTGGTGCAAGGTCAGACAGTTTACCGCCTTCTTTGAATTCAACCGCTTTGTCACCTACATAGATTAGAGGTACTGGTAGGTTAGTGTGAGCAGTGTGGATGCCGCCAGTTTCAGGGTCGATCATCATTTCTGCGTTACCGTGGTCCGCAGTGATCAATAGTTGACCGCCAACTTCTTTGATTGCTTCAACCACTTTACCCACACTTTCATCTAGAGCTTCGATTGCTTTCTCAGCCGCTTCATAAACGCCAGTGTGACCAACCATATCTGCGTTCGGGTAGTTACAGATGATGGTATCGAACTTACCTGACTTGATAGCCGCAACCATCTTATCTGTTAGTTCTGGAGAGCTCATTTCAGGCTGCATGTCGTACGTTGCAACTTTTGGAGAAGCAACCAATTGACGCTCTTCGCCTTCAAATTCGTTCTCAACACCACCGTTGAAGAAGAAAGTCACGTGTGCGTATTTCTCTGTTTCAGAGATACGTAGCTGAGTTTGACCTTGTTTAGATAGCCACTCACCGTAAGTGTTTTCTAGAGACGCAGGTGGGAATGCGATAGCTAGAGGGATATCAGCCGCGTATTGAGTCAGCATCACAAAGTTGATTGCTGGGAATACTGCACGCTCAAAGCCGTCAAACGCAGGAACGAATGCACGAGTGATTTGACGTGCACGGTCAGCACGGTAGTTCATGAAGATAACCGCATCACCATCTTGCATGATTGCGTCTTCTTGACCTTCTGCTTTGATAGCTGTTGCTTTAACGAATTCGTCGTTTTCTTCACGAGCGTAAGCCGCTTCTAGACCTGCAACTGCCGTTTCTGCTGTGAACTCAGCTTTAGCTTGAGTTAGAAGATCGTAAGCAACTTGGACGCGATCCCAATTGTTGTCACGGTCCATTGCGTAGTAACGACCTACTAGAGAAGCAACGCGGCCTTTACCTAGTTTCGCAAATAGGTCTTGGAAACGTTGTAGTGAGTTTTCAGCACTACGTGGTGGTGTGTCACGGCCGTCTAGGAAGCAGTGTAGGTAGATTTTCTCTGCGCCACGAGCCGCTGCCATTTCAACTGCAGCGTAAATGTGGTCTTCGTGAGAGTGAACACCGCCTGGAGACATCAGGCCCATGATGTGTACTGCTTTTTCAGCTTTCACAGCAGAGTCGATTGCTTCAACTAGCGCAGGCGTTTGTTCGAACTCACCATCCGCAATTGATTTAGTTATACGAGTCAGGTCTTGGTATACAACGCGGCCTGCACCAATGTTAGTGTGACCAACTTCAGAGTTACCCATTTGACCATCAGGAAGGCCAACATCCATGCCTGAAGCAGAGATTAATGTGTGTGGGTTATTCGCAATCAGAGCATCCATTACTGGTGTTTTCGCATTCGCAATTGCATTACTTGCTGTGTCTTCACGGTAACCGTAACCGTCAAGGATAACTAGAGCCAATGGCTTCTTAGCTGACATAGTGATGACCTCATCAAATTTAAGTAACTTTTGGCGTAGGGCCTCGCTGCCCTATCTAACCTTGAAACAAAACTAGCGTAATTTTACTACACTTTTTAACCAAAACTGTAGGTTAAGATCAAATAATGTTTGCGATTTATTGTTGCTATCTTACAAGTTAAGCGAACAACGAGTCAGTGCCGACAATCGTGTTCCACAAGCATAGTCATTTCTAATACGCTTTGTACACCCCAGTCTAAGTTCGGTTTTCTTACGCTTCTCATTCTTATTTTTGCACTTGAAACAGCGCTAATTTAAAGCAACATCAAACAGGATGGGTTAATACCTATTGTTCTCTTTTCTCAGTAAAACAGAAGTCACTTAAACCGATAAGTCCAATAGGCAAAAGCAATCAAGCTACCAGAGCAAAATGTACGGATAGTAAGGGCATAAAGGGTTTATAGAGATCTCAATTATTCGTTAGAAAATTTTAACTCTCTCGCCTAAGAGCCGTAACCTCGCTATACTCCTGCTTTATTTTTCCGCCAACAGCGTAAGAGCTCAAGACATGCAAGAGTACATTGAATTTTTCCAACAGAACATGATTCTATCTTTGGTTTGGGTAGGTCTTCTTGTCGCCTTTATCATGAACATCGTGAAATCAGCGACAGCCGCATACAAAGAAATCAACGTAAACCAACTGACTCATCTTATGAACCGTGAAAACGGCGTTGTAGTGGATATCCGTACCAAAGACGAGTTCAAAAAAGGTCATATCACCGACTCACTTCACATTTTACCGTCAGACATCAAAGCGGGTAACTTGGGTAGCCTTGAAAACCACAAATCAGACCCAATCATTGTTGTATGTAAGACAGGACAGACCGCTCAAGAAAGCGCAAACCTACTAGTAAAAGCTGGCTTCGAAAACGTGAGCCTACTAAAAAATGGTTTGATTGCGTGGAACGAAGCGAACCTGCCGTTAGTTCGCGGTAAGAAGTAGGAACGTGGCAAGAACGAAAGTTCGCGTTTAAACGCGCTTTTACCAAGCCTCGCGGACAAAAAACTGAGCAAATTGAAAGCAGTTGGAGCACTAAGTTGTGACGCTTTGCACGTAATACACGCTTCATCTAGTCAAGGTAGATTGGCTCAGTTAGTCTCAGGACATACCAGTTTTCTGAGCTTAGACGTTTCTAGGCTCAACAAATATTGATTTAAGGATTAAAAAATGGCTGAAGCAGCACCTCAAGACGCACAACAAAACTTCGCAATTCAACGCATCTTCCTAAAAGACGTTTCTTTTGAAGCGCCGAACTCTCCAGTAATTTTCCAGAAAGAGTGGAACCCAGACGTTAAACTAGACCTAGACACTCAAAGCCGTGAGCTTGGTGAAGGCGTTTACGAAGTTGTTCTACGCCTAACCGTTACTGTGAAGAACGAAGAAGAGACTGCGTTCCTATGTGAAGTTCAACAAGGTGGTATCTTCACTGCTGAACAAATGGAAGCTGGTCAACTTGCACATTGCCTAGGCGCATTCTGCCCGAACATCCTATTCCCATACGCTCGTGAAACTATCTCAAGCCTAGTCGTTAAAGGTACGTTCCCTCAACTGAACCTAGCGCCAGTAAACTTTGACGCGCTATTCATGAACTACCTACAACAGCAAGCTCAACAAGGCGAAGCTGAAGCGTAATTCACGTTTTATAAGTGACGAATAGCCACAGTGCTGACGTCACCGACTCAAATAAAATGCACAGAGCGTCTACCATTCGATGCAATGTGCATTTTTTATTTCTGACAAAAGTTCCTAGTTCCTAATCGCCAGAAGGCGTAAAATTTGACGATTAGGAACTAGATTCTACTAGTAGCAAGACAATTAGGCGGTAGCATGACACAAGCAAATACAAACAATGCTTACGGTAAAGACATCGCAATGACTGTGATTGGCGCAGGCTCATACGGCACCTCTTTGGCAATCTCACTCGCTCGTAACGGCGCGAACGTTGTCCTTTGGGGACACGAGCCAGAGCACATGGCTCGCCTAGAAGCAGACCGAGCTAACCATGCCTTCTTACCAGGTGTTGATTTCCCTGAAAGCTTGATCATTGAATCGGATTTAGAAAAAGCCGTTCAAGCAAGCCGAGATTTGTTGGTTGTGGTTCCAAGCCATGTCTTTGGCATCGTGCTAAACAGCTGTAAACCATTCTTGCGCGAAGACTCTCGCATCTGTTGGGCAACCAAAGGGCTTGAACCTGAAACGGGGCGCCTGTTGAAAGACGTCGCTTATGACATTATCGGTGAAAACTACTCACTAGCAGTATTGTCTGGCCCAACGTTTGCGAAAGAGCTCGCAATGGGTATGCCGACTGCAATTTCAGTTGCGTCTCCAGATTCTGAATTTGTTGCGGATCTACAAGAAAAAATCCACTGTAGCAAAACCTTCCGCGTATACGCCAATAGTGACTTTATTGGTATGCAACTGGGCGGCGCTGTGAAAAACGTTATTGCGATTGGTGCAGGTATGTCTGATGGTATCGGTTTTGGCGCTAACGCCCGTACTGCATTAATTACTCGTGGCTTGGCTGAAATGAGTCGCCTTGGTGCTGCGCTGGGTGCACAGCCAGAAACCTTTATGGGCATGGCGGGTTTAGGCGATCTTGTCCTGACATGCACCGATAACCAATCACGTAACCGACGCTTTGGCTTGGCATTAGGCCAAGGTAAAGACGTTGATACAGCTCAAGAAGAAATTGGTCAAGTGGTTGAGGGTTACCGCAATACAAAAGAAGTATGGCTACTTTCTCAACGTATGGGTGTTGAGATGCCGATAGTTGATCAAATTTATCAAGTATTGTATCAAGGAAAAGATGCGCGCTTAGCAGCGCAAGATTTACTTGCTCGTGACAAAAAAGCCGAAGGAAAGTAGCAATCTACCGCCCTTTGCAGCTCATCTGAGAAAAATTGAAGTTGTCGGGTCACGGAAGAACCACTCTGGATATTGAGAATGAAACACTGCGAAAAACAAAAAGTCTGGAACAAAATTGTCTCAGAAGCCCGTGAAATGTCAGAACAAGAGCCTATGCTGGCGAGCTTCTATCATGCCACCATTATCAAGCATGAAAGTTTGTGTGCCGCTCTGAGTTATATTCTGGCTAACAAATTGAACACCGCTTCCATGCCAGCGATGGCTGTGCGTGAAGTGGTTGAAGAAGCCTTTGCAGCTGATCCAACCATCACTGACGGTGCGGCTTGTGATATTTGTGCCACGGTCAATCGCGACCCTGCTGTTTCAATGTATTCAATGCCATTGCTGTACCTAAAAGGCTATCACGCACTGCAAGGCTACCGAGTAGCAAACTGGCTGTGGAAGCAAGGTCGTCACGCTCTTGCGACTTACCTACAAAATCAGATTTCGGTAGCATGTCAGGTCGATATTCACCCTGCAGCGCGCATTGGTAGTGGTATCATGCTCGACCATGCAACAGGCATCGTGATTGGTGAAACTGCCGTGGTCGAAAACGACGTGTCTATACTGCAAGATGTCACCCTTGGTGGTACTGGTAAAGAATGCGGTGATCGTCACCCGAAAATTCGCGAAGGCGTAATGATCGGCGCTGGTGCAAAGATTCTTGGCAATATCGAAGTTGGTGAAGGCGCGAAAATCGGATCTTGCTCTGTGGTATTGCAAGCCGTGCCACCGCACACGACCGTGGCTGGCGTGCCTGCAAAAATCGTCGGACGTCCAAAAACGGACAAACCTTCTCTCGATATGGATCAAGGCTTTAACGGCAAGTCGCAAAGCTTTATCCATGGGGATGGTATTTAATCGTCAACAAACCTTTTTGACAACAACGTGGTAGGTAACTCTCAAGTGCGAAAACAAAATCACCCTGTTCTACGCTCGGCTATTTTATTAACTTGTGCTTTATCCGCCACTTATCCCATTACCTCCTCTGCTGTGAGTCAGCAAGAGCTCAAAGGCGTATCCAGTGAGATAAGCCGTCAGCGCAAATCGCTCTCTTCCCAAGAAAAGCAGCTCAATGAGTTACAGAAATCACTAAAAGATCAAGAGCTTGGTATTTCTAAGCTTGAGCGTGAAATACGACAAACCAAGTCTAACCTCGCACAAGCAGACAAAAACATAGAAAACCTAGAAGAGAAAATTGCCTTGCAAGAAGCACAGCGTCAAGAGCAAGAAGAAGAACTCAAACAGCTGCTGCAAACGTATTACGTAACCGAGCGAGCGAAGGCCAATGGTCACTTGTTAAATCAAGGTGTGGAAGAAGACCGCATGAGCCAATACTTCCAGCATTTAGCTAAAGCACGTGCTGAAGTGATTGATGCGATCACCAAAATAACCCAAGAATTAGCGCACAACAAAAACCAGCTCGAGCTAGAAAAAGAGCAAATCGAGACTCTGCTCAAGCAGCAATCCGAAAAACGTACAGCGCTAGCGAGTACACAATCCAAGCGTAAGCAAACCCTGAATAAAATTCAGAGCAGTATCAAGAATGACAAACGCTACTTAGCCGAGCTGCAACGCAACGAAACCCGTTTAAAAGCAGAGATCGCCAAAGCAGCGAAGCGTAATGCGGTGCCAATGGACGGACTCGGCAAACAGCGCGGTAAGTTGCCTTGGCCACTCAAAGGCAGTGTGTTACACAACTTTGGTACGCGACAAACTGGGCAGGTAAACTGGAAGGGTATGGTGTTGTCTGCCAACTATGGTCAACAAGTGAAAGCCGTTTATCCTGGTACTGTCGTATTTGCTGAGTATCTGCGCGGATACGGTTTAGTGGTACTGCTCGACCACGGAAAAGGTGACATGACCCTCTATGGTTACAACCAAGCGTTAACTAAAAAAGAAGGCGATCGAGTCACCGCCGGCGAAGTGATTGCTCTCGCGGGTGATACGGGTGGTCAAGACAGGCCATCGCTGTACTTTGAAATTCGTCGTAATAGTGAAGCGCAGAATCCGAAATCTTGGTTAAAACGCTGATTATCTGACTCATCGACTTATAATAAAAAAGGAGCCACTCGGCTCCTTTTTTTTGCATTCATATTTTGGAAAATGCTATGCGTAGTAGGTTTCTACCGCATCAATAAAAGCATGCACATCATCTTTGCTTAACGCGTTGATTCCTGCCGCCGCCTCTCGGCCCCCACCTGTCGGGAACTGACCACACACGGCCACGGCACCTTGTTTATTGTTTAACGGGGCACGAAGTGAAACCGTATAAGTCCCATCTGCATTTTCAGTAAGTACCGCATGCGCAGAGTCAGGGTTTTGGTTTGCCAGCCAGTTGCCATAAACACCACTGATTCGGCGTGATGCCGCCGTGTTTGGTAACTCAAACAACTTTAGCTTACCGCCCTCATGCATGGCAGGCACTGCGAGAGCCGCCTCCATGTCTTGTTGGTAAGCCGATTGCAATTGGTAGTATGGCGAGGCCGTATCTTCAATAGCTTCAAATGGTGACATGTACTTCAGCAAAGCTCGGTACAGCTCCGCAGGATGAAAGTGTAAATCTTCGACTTTCGAGCCGTAGCCGTTGTAGTTAATTAAAGTACCCAGCTCTTTTAGCTGCTCTTTCTGTTGCTGCGACAAGCCCGCGTTATTCGCTAACTCATTGGCTTTAGCAATCATGTTATCGCCATAAGCCGCCGTAATCGCCCAGTCATGAAAACGCCCATCAAGCAACTTATCGACAATCAACGCCGTGCACATGTTGGCATCGAGATCGATGTGCGCATCCAAATTACCATGCTGAGGAATGTCACCAGCTTTGTGATGGTCGGCGTAAAAGACGTGCGCGCCTTGAGCCAAAGCTTGCTCTAGACCTGCCATGTTCTTTTCCATCGAAATGTCTAACACAGTCAGCTCATCACCCGCTTGCACGTCTACTTTTTCCACCAGTTTGATGTCGCGCTTTACACCGGTTATTAACTGGGCATCGACAGGATCAGCCAAACGTAATTGCAGAAGAGCAATAATGCCATCAGCATCACCATTAAAAATGTCGTAATTCATGGGGCGATAGTTCCTTTATCGAGAATATTATCCCTGCAAGGGTTTTTAGCGTATGGGACTATTGTGCGTGGCATATTTGACAAGTCAACTCGAGCCACGACTCGAAAATGAGAGTGACTCTCGAAATATTAAGCAGTTTGACGTTTAACTGTGTAGATTGCTAACCGCATCTTCTAATAACAGTAGCTGCTCTAAGCCCTGCTCAGTTGCTAATGGCTTAACGACATTAAGCATCTGCAACATCCCTTGCTTCACCATTTGTTCGGTAATGTTGGTTTTTGAAGCCATCGCGGATTGATACGCCAACCAACTACACGCAATCAAGTGCAATGTACATACCAATGACTTCAACTGTTGTTGATCGACATTCAACAGCTTCATCGTTACGAACTCTTGCATAATAGCAATGAGGTTCGCTTGCAGCTTCTCTTGCACATCGATGTACTGTTCGTGTAGCTGTTCATCTCGTGACAAGATTTCTGGTAAGTTTGCGTAGAAAAAGCGGTATTTCCACATCAAGGTAAAAATAGAGTCTAGGTAGCTCTTCAGCATAGTCAGGCTCTCTTGCGAACCTTGAATAGGGGTAAATCTTTCTAAAAGTTCTGCTGAATAAAGCGCAAAGATCTCACGAACGATTTCTTGCTTATTGCGGAAGTGGTAATACAGATTACCAGGGCTAATTTCGATGTGATCGGCAATGTGATTGGTGGTGATGTTGCGCTCACCATGTTGGTTGAACAACTCCAGTGCCGCGTAGACGATTTTGTCGCGCGTTTTCATTGTTATCGTGTTCCCTCTTCATTAACGAATCGAGTATAGCGACTTCACCAACCTAGGTCGATAGAGGCTCCAAATACGGTAACATAACAGACCAGTTAAGATGCCAGTTGAGTTGGCGACAAGGTCTAACCAAGAAGTTTGTCGCCCTACATACCCTTGCAACCACTCAATAACGGCGCTGAATAGCAAAATACTAATCGCCACCGCCCAACGTTGACGCCAACGCCACACACAAAAACAACCTAAAAACGCAAAGCCGCTATACGCCATAGCGTGCTGCATTTTGTCGAGATACGCGATATTGCCCCAGTCTTGCAGTTCACCTGAACTCAGAGATAAAAAAGCGATCAATATGGCGTAGCTAAAGATGACGAAACGTGCAGCCGTCAGGTTCATTGGACGTCCTTATGCAATTGGAAATGGAAAGGCCGTCACTTGATCAATGTGGTCACAGCCTAGCGCCAGCATGATCAAACGATCGATACCCAACGCGACCCCTGCACAATCTGGCAACCCTGCTTCCAGTGCAGAGATCAGATGATAATCGATCGGCTGTGGTTTTAAACCCATTTCGATACGCTTTGCGTTATCTTGTTCAAAGCGCGCTAATTGCTCTTTCGGGTTATCCAGTTCATGAAATCCGTTCGCCAGCTCTATCCCCTTAAAGTACACTTCAAAACGATCCGCGACGCGATGATCTTGAGGATTGATTTTCGCAAGCGCCGACTGTGATGCAGGGAAGTCGTACACAAAAGCCGGCACGTCCTGACCAATTTTGTTTTCTACTCCCACGCTAAATAGTAGTTGCAGCAGCGTATCGCGATCTTCTTCTGGCTCAGCAATGTCACTCAAACCCAGCTTGCTTGCCGCCGCTTTCAGCTCAGTCATCGAGCCTTCCAGTGGACACACACCCAACACATCAATGAAGGCTTGCTTATACGTCATGCGCTGCGCTGCGCCACACTTCAATACCAGCTGCAACAGGTCATCCATTTCATCCATCAATTTATGATGGTCAAAGCCAACGCGATACCACTCCAACATCGTGAATTCAGGGTTGTGGTAGCGACCATTCTCTTCATTACGAAATGCTTTGTTGATTTGATAAATACAACCGCTACCCGCAGCCAAAAGGCGCTTCATATGGAATTCTGGGCTGGTCATAAAAAACAGCTTACTGCCATCGGCATAGCCTGGGCCAACAAACTCGGTTTGGAAAGTATGCAAATGGATGTCAGTCACGGTTGCGTGACTCATGGCTGGCGTATCGACTTCCATCACCTGTCGGTCAGCGAAGAATTGTCGAATCGACGCGACTAACGTCGCACGTTGACGAAGTTGGTCAATGGAAGCAGTAGGTTGCCAGTTGGTTTGCATAACAAATCTCTCAAACTTTAATTCAGCGAGGAAAGTCTCATTCTACATGCTTTTTACTCTTCAAGAAGAGAGGAATATCCCTTCTTCTTTTTACTAATGAGCTCGCCAATCTGAGGCAAGCATTACTCGTGCCGCAGAACAAAAAACACTCAGTTAAAATCCTATTATCCATGCGGTTAATGTCACGCAACACAGGCTTAACATCCCTAATGTTAATGCTTGAGGGCCAAAACCTCGATGCCGTGATAGCAGTCACATAACCTATAAATTCTATGCCCTTAAGTGCATTACCGAAGCAAAAACCCAATTACATCAATTTTTCTGCCATGTGGCTCATCTACACTAACCCTACTACTTTTGGGGAGTTCTTTTTAAAGAGCGCCTCGTAATGACAATAACAAGCGGATTTCCGCAATCACACACTGGAGGATAACTGTGCAAATTATCACCACAGATATCGCAGTCATCGGCGCAGGCGGCGCTGGTCTTCGTACTGCTATTGCAGCGGCTGAAGCAAACCCAGACTTAGAAGTCGCTCTGATTTCTAAAGTTTATCCAATGCGCTCCCACACGGTCGCTGCAGAGGGTGGCTCAGCAGCAGTTATCAAGGATGAAGATAGCTTAGACAACCACTTCAACGACACTGTTGGCGGTGGTGACTGGCTATGTGAACAGGATGTTGTTGAATACTTTGTAGAGAACGCGACTCGCGAAATGATCCAAATGGAGCAATGGGGTTGCCCATGGAGTCGTAAAGAGAACGGTGAAGTCAACGTACGCCGCTTTGGTGGTATGAAGGTTGAACGTACTTGGTTCGCTGCAGACAAAACTGGCTTCCACATGCTTCATACGCTATTCCAGACATCAATGAAGTACAGCAACATCAAACGTTTTGATGAGTACTTTGTGGTGGATCTGCTTGTTGATGAAGGCGAAGTTCAAGGTCTGATTGCTATTCACATGTCTGAAGGCGAGCTTGTTACTATCAAAGCAAAATCGGTTGTTCTAGCAACAGGTGGCGCGGGCCGTGTTTACCACTGTAACACCAACGGCGGTATCGTAACGGGCGATGGTATGGCAATGGCTTACCGTCACGGCGTTCCTCTACGTGATATGGAATTCGTTCAATACCACCCAACCGGTCTTCCTGGTACAGGTATCCTGATGACGGAAGGTTGTCGTGGTGAAGGCGGTATCATCGTTAACAAGAATGGCTACCGTTACCTACAAGATTACGGCATGGGTCCTGAAACTCCAGTTGGCCAACCGAAGAACAAATACATGGAACTGGGTCCTCGTGACAAAGTTTCTCAAGCTTTCTGGCACGAACAACAGAAAGGCAACACCATCAAACACCCACTGGGTGACGTGGTGCACCTAGACCTTCGCCATCTTGGTGAAGAGTACCTACAAGAGCGTCTACCGTTCATCTGTGAGCTAGCAAAAGCTTACGTAAACGTGGACCCTGCAAAAGAGCCAATTCCAATTCGTCCAACCGTTCACTACACCATGGGTGGTATTGAAACGGACGGCGGTTGTGAAACTCGCATTAAAGGCCTATTCGCGGTGGGTGAATGTGCGTCTGTTGGTCTTCACGGTGCAAACCGTCTAGGTTCTAACTCACTGGCTGAGTTCGTGGTATTTGGCCGCGTAGCGGGTGAAAATGCAGTGAAACGCGCAGCAGAATTCAAAGGCTGGAACGACGCGGCAATTGACGCGCAAGTCAAAGCCGTTGAAGAGCGCATCGCGAAACTGATGAACCAAGAAGGCGACGAAAACTGGGCAGAAATACGCACAGAAATGGGCCACACCATGGAAGCGGGCTGTGGTATATACCGCCAAGAAGATTTGATGCAAGCGACTATCGACAAAATCACTGAGTTGAAAGAACGCTACAAACGCATCAGCATCAAAGACAAAGGTAAAGTGTTCAACACAGACCTTCTATACGCAATCGAAGTGGGTTACGGCCTAGAAGTCGCAGAAGCGATGGTTCACTCTGCGATTCTACGTAAAGAGTCGCGCGGCGCGCACCAACGTCTAGACGATGGTTGTACAGAGCGTGATGACGTGAACTTCCTAAAACACTCACTTGCTTTCTACAAGCCAGAGTCAGCACCAAGTATCGATTACAGCAATGTGACCATCACTAAGTCACAACCAAAAGCTCGTCTATACGGTGAAGCAGCAGAAAAAGCAGCGGCTGAAGAGAAGAACGCAGAGGAGCAAGCATAATGTCAGCAAATCGCATTCAAAAAGTAGACATCCTGCGTTACGACCCAGAAAAAGATGCAGAACCATACAAGCAAACATTCGAAGTACCATTCGATGAAACCATGTCTGTGCTTGACGCACTTGGCTACATCAAAGATCACCTAGACAAAGATCTGTCTTACCGTTGGTCTTGCCGTATGGCGATCTGTGGTTCTTGCGGCATCATGGTGAACAACGTACCGAAACTTGCTTGTAAGAGCTTCCTACGTGACTACCCTGACGGCGTGACTATCGAGCCTCTAGCAAACTTCCCAATCGAGAAAGACTTGATTGTTGATATGACACCGTTTATCGAACGTCTTGAAGCAATCAAACCATACATCATTGGTAACGACCGTAAACCAGAAGACGGTACGAACTTGCAAACGCCAGAACAGATGGCGAAATACAAGCAGTTCGCTGGCTGTATCAACTGTGGTCTGTGCTATGCCGCATGTCCTCAGTTTGGTCTTAACCCAGAGTTCATCGGTCCTGCTGCACTAACGCTAGCCCACCGCTACAACCTAGACAGCCGTGACAACGGTAAAGATGAGCGCATGAAGCTTATCAACGGTGAAAACGGTGCTTGGGGTTGTACGTTTGTTGGTTACTGTTCTGAAGTTTGTCCGAAGAACGTTGACCCAGCAGCGGCAGTAAACCAAGGCAAAGTGGAGTCTTCTATGGACTTCGTGATTGCTATGTTGAAACCTGATGGTTCACCAAAGAAAGTGGAGGCATAAGGATGAGCAATCGTAAACCTTACGTTCGTGAAGTAAAACGCACTTGGTGGAAGAACCATCCTTTCTACCGCTTCTACATGCTACGTGAAGCGACGGTGCTTCCGTTAATTCTATTCACTCTGTTCCTAACTTTCGGTTTAGGTTGCTTGGTGAAAGGTCCTGAAGCATGGCAAGGTTGGTTAGCGTTCATGGCGAACCCAATCGTAGTCGCAATCAACATCGTTGCACTACTCGGTAGCCTATTCCACGCTCAAACTTTCTTCAGCATGATGCCACAAGTAATGCCAATTCGTTTGAAAGGCAAACCAGTGGACAAGAAGATCATCGTATTGACTCAGTGGGCCGCTGTTGCGTTCATCTCACTGATCGTTCTCATCGTGGTGTAAGGAGCTGAGCAATGAAACCGAATTATAGTGTAAACACATCACCAAAACGTTCTGATGAGCCAATCTGGTGGGGTCTGTTTGGCGCAGGTGGTACTTGGTTCGCGATGATCACGCCAATCACCGTTCTTGTGCTAGGTATCTTGGTACCACTAGGCGTGATTGACGCAGAAGCGATGAGCTACGAGCGTGTCTCTGCCTTCGCAACCAGCATCATCGGTGCGCTATTCATCATTGGCACGCTAGCATTGCCAATGTGGCATGCAATGCACCGTGTACACCACGGCATGCACGACCTTAAATTCCACACTGGTGTGATTGGTAAAATTGCATGCTATGCATTTGCAGGCCTCATCACTGCACTAGCAGTTATCTTTATCTTCATGATTTAAGAGACTGACCAAAAAAGAAAAAGCTGGCTAAATGCCAGCTTTTTTATTGCTTTGGGTTACCTATGATCTTTTTGCTTTTTAAGCTTTTGACCACCCATGATCTTATTGCTGTGCGACCTTCTTTGTCTGGTCCATAAGACCCAGAGCACCAAAGCCAGTAATCACATCTAGGTTTGTTTTCAAGCCCGTTTCGTCACTTCCACCAATGTAATTTTGTGGCATCTGAACTTGGAAGTTTTGCAAATTGTTGTACAGCGAGTTCGCTACGTCTCGATTCAATTCTGCCAAGTAAACTTCACGATTTGCTCCTAACGCCGCATACTTACCTTTTAGGACTTCAGATTCTGCGCGACCTTTCGCTAATATCGCTTTCGCTTCAAACTCAGCAGAAAGTGCGTTCGCTTTTTGAATCGCTAAGTTAGCCTCTGCGATAGCTAGCTCTTTCTCCTTCTCGACTTCAGCAAGTCGTTTGGTTTTTTCCACTTCAACGATTTCACGCTCTGCAATCTGACGTGCAACTTCCACTTCTTTTTGCTGAGCAATAATTGCGAGTTCTTTACCACGCTGAGCGTCTTGCACCTCACGTGTTCGTTGAATCTCTTTGCGTAACTGCTCGGTCTCTGCCTGTGCTTTCGACGTTTCTTGTTCCTGAATCGCGCGAATACGATCCGCCACTAGACGCTTTTTATCTGCCAATAACTGATCTAATTGCTTTTCTGGCTGCGGGTCACCAATGGTCACCTGCGTCACTTGAATACCGTATTGTTGTAACGGATTGTCTTGACGAATTGGTTGCCCGGTTTTGTCTACGACTGGCACAGTTTTCCATACCAGTTGATTGGTGCGCTGTAATTGGTTCGGATTGGCTTGATTCGCCCCAACAGGCGCAAGATCCAACTCTTCCACTTCAACCTGACGTCGCTCTGTCAGATAAATCCCCTCTCGTAACTGATCGCCAAGTTTCGATTTGAACTGGTTCAAACCACCTTGGAAAAACTCTTCACCCGTGTATTGGGTCGCGGTAATCACCGTTACGTTACGTGCGTTCTTTACAAGCAGCGCATCGATCAAGTTACTGTTGTTGCGGAACTCTTTGTGCATCTTCTTCACCGCTTCAGGATCATTACTGAGCTTAAAGCGGAATGTTACGGGGATCTGACCAATATAGGTGTCGGCAAATCGAACCTGAATCGCATCAAGGCGTTGATAAAAATCTTCGCCCTTGCTGTTACCGAATGACACGGTGATCACTTGGTCATACTTGGTGATTTTGGACAGAAATGGCATGCGAAAATGAATGCCAGGTTCAGTAAACACATCCAACTCACCAGTAATATTATTCTGATGCACGTAGCTGTAACCCGCATCGGTCATCAGCACCGAGCTATTAATCGTTAAGCCTATTGCCAACAGCGGTACGCCAAATACGGCTGCTTTTAATCCTTTATGTAGTAACTGACGTCTTTCTTCCACCTTTAAACCCCTTCCTAAACCTCTGCTTTCCATTTTGTTCTCCTTTTTGGATTGTTACTGAGTTAAATCGATAAAAATCAGATTGCTATGCAACTCAGCGACAAGTACTAATGTATCAAAATGTTACATTAAGGAATAATCGACAGATTCATGGAATAAATAAGATTTTTACGAATAATACAAAATCATCAAAAATTTGCGGAGGATATCGATGTTTTACGCAGAGGGATTAAAAGAGAAGAATCACAGGCAATAAAAAAGGCCGCCGAAGCGACCTTTCTAACAATCATATAAAGTGCTTACTTCACACGACCTACGTATTCAGCAGTACGAGTATCTACGCGAATCACTTCACCAATTGAGATGAACAGAGGAACACGAACAACAGCGCCAGTTGATAGCGTCGCTGGTTTACCGCCAGTACCTTGAGTATCACCTTTCAGGCCTGGGTCTGTGTCTACAACTTCTAGCTCAACGAAGTTTGGTGGAGTAACAGTAATTGGGTTACCGTTCCAAAGAGTTATCATACAAGTGTTGTTTTCTACCAACCACTTAGCGTTTTCACCTACCGCTTTTGCATCCGCTGCGATCTGTTCAAACGTTTCACTGTTCATAAAGTGGTAGAATTCGCCGTCTGAATATAGATAATCTAGGTCGATATCCATTACGTCTGCCACTTCACAAGTGTCACCAGACTTGAATGTTTTCTCTAGCACTTTACCAGAAAGAAGTTTACGAATTTTAACACGGTTGAACGCTTGGCCTTTACCTGGTTTAACGTATTCGTTTTCCAGAATTACACAAGGCTCGTTATCAAGCATTAACTTAAGACCGCCTTTAAATTCATTGGTGCTAACTGTAGCCATTTTTTCCTCTTACATTCTTAGAGCTAAATTCAATGCCGCACATAATAACCCGAAAAGTCGAATCTGTTGAGCAAAACTGGCTCAAACAGTTGGCGAATGGGATCTCTGATCCTGCAAAATTGCTCGAAATACTGGAAATTGATCCTTCACCGTGGCAAGACGGGTTTGCCGCGCGCAAGCTGTTTGCACAGCGTGTACCGCAAAGTTTTGTCGATAGGATGGAGAAAGGCAACCCTAAAGACCCTCTTTTACGTCAGGTTTTACCACTGAGCGACGAATTTGAGGTGCATCCGGGTTACTCCAATGATCCATTGGAAGAGCAGGACAATGAAGTCCCTGGCCTGCTACACAAGTATCGCAACCGCGCCCTGATGATTGTCAAAGGTGGCTGCGCGGTAAATTGCCGTTACTGTTTTCGTCGTCACTTCCCTTATCAAGAGAACAAAAGCGGGAAACAAGCCTGGACCAAGTGCTTAGAGTACATGGCACAACAACCAGAGTTGAACGAAGTCATCTTCTCAGGTGGTGATCCATTAATGGCAAAAGACGATGAGATTCATTGGCTTTTAGAGCACATTGCTCACATTCCTCACATCAAACGTCTGCGTATTCATAGCCGTTTACCTGTGGTGATTCCTGCTCGAGTCACTGATGAACTATGCCAACTTTTGCAAGCATCAAGGTTACAAATCATCCTCGTCACTCACATCAACCATGCCAACGAAATCAATGACGAATTTGCTGAACAGATGTTCAAGCTCAAAAGAGCGGGCGTTACGCTTCTAAACCAAGGCGTTCTGCTGAAAGGCGTGAATGATTCGGTAGAAGCTCAAGTGGCGTTAAGTGAGGCCTTATTTGACGCGGGTATCTTGCCTTATTACCTCCACGTTCTTGATAAGGTGCAAGGCGCAGCGCACTACTTTATTTCGGACGAAGAAGCGAAAGCTATTATGCGCGGACTCATCACGCGTGTATCGGGTTATCTGGTACCAAAACTCACACGAGAAATTGGTGGCAGGCCAAGTAAAACGCCGTTGGATTTGCATTTAGAATAAGCTCTGACGCTCAATTAAATTTGTCGTCTAGATTGATTATTTTTGTTCGCTTTGCACGGTAAGTCTATGCATACTCCGCACTTTTGGAGGTCAAGATGCATACAGCATTCGAACAAATTTTCGATCTTGGCCCATTCAGTTGGCCTGCCCTACTATGCTGCGCCATTAATGGGCTCATGATCGGTATAGAGCGCCAAACTCGTGGTAAACCGGTTGGCATTCGCACAGCAATATTAATTATTTCAGGCACCTACCTGTTTATGTCGATGGCAGTGTCGTTATCGCCAAATACTCTTGATCAAGCACGAGTGCTTGGTCAGATCATTACTGGCGTCGGCTTCTTAGGCGCTGGCGTTATGATGACACTTGATGGAAAAATCCATGGCGTAACATCCGCGGCTGTAATATGGGTGCTAGCAGGTTTAGGTTTGATGATAGGTTTGGGTTATTTAACGCAGTCGGTGGTTATTACTCTCCTGACACTAACCGTGTTGTTAGGTGTGGATAAAGCAGAAAACCACATCAAAGCATTACGCCGCGGTGTTCATCAAAGAATTCAACAACGCAAAACTTCATCACGATTAATTAAATAGTTAACGCTCCGAGAAACTCGCTTCATCTCATCAGTAATTAAAGAGCCCTCGACGAACATCGAGGGCTTTCTGTATATAAAGATTCTGACTTTCTCAGGGATTACTTAGCAAAGTTGATGAGTGGGAAACACTTGAAGAAACCGTTATCCGCACAGTTCAAAAGACCAATTTGCACGCCATCGATTTGATCGGTCATGTTGAAGAAACCAAACTGGAAATTAGACTTCTTAGAGATACTCGCTAAGCCCACATCCGCCATGGTGTAGCCTTCAGAATAGTTCACCGCGCTCCAGTTCAAGCCTTTTACGTTGTTCGTAATGTTAACAGCACCCAAGTTAACACCCGTCGTCTGACCTTGGTTCCAGTTAACTAAGCCTAAAGACGCGCCTTTCATTTCTTGATTTACTTTTGCTGCACCAAAAAACAGACCGAAGTTCACACCTGTCGTACGATCCGTTTCTGACATACCAAGCAGTGAAAAGTCGACACCTTTAACCTCATTTACCTGCCCATGCAACACAGCTAAACGAACGCCACCTACTGAAGAATTAGAGGGTGCGTTTGTGTTATCGATAGTAGAGAACATCACAGGTGTACTGTCGGCAAAAGCAACAGGTGATGCGATAGCGGCTGCAACCGCCAATGACGTCATAAGCTTTTTCATTTTCATCTCCATGATGGGAAGCAACAATTTACAACATAGTGTAATGTTCAGATTTTGCTCTGTCCCCGTTCAAAAAGTGTTAGCAATAGGTCAGATTTAACCATCTGACTCAAAAGAAAAAATATTTCTCTTCGATTTTTTGCTTCTGAAATGGCGCTTTTTACGCTCAAAAATTTCATGATAAGCCACACCAGAACGTCATGTTTCTCAGGTGACACGCATAAAAAAGTCGAGGCATCTGCCTCGACTTTTAAGGGTTTGGTCGGTTATCTTTCCGCTATAAGGTTTCCCTAGAGCGATGAGATAAGCTGGCTGTCGGGTAGCAGAGACGCATTACTGCGCCACCGCCCCCTAAGAACCGTACGTGCGAGTTTCCCCGCATACGGCTCAAGCCTTTATAAGCTTGCTTAAGAAAGCAAACCAGCAACTAATGTCTATGAGTTATAAAGTAAGTGAAGGGGTTGATCGGATTCAATTTTCACCTGGCCTACCTCACAACCATCCCAGTCAAAACTGCCATCTAGCACTGGCAGTCAGAGTCGGGGCAGCTTCAAACCCACAAGGTTATCCACGCCGGGCGCAGCCCACTCCTTCCTGCTACCTTCTTGTTTGTCCCCTCTCGGCCAAGACTACATGTGCTAGCACATATATGAATTGGAGACATTCAAAAATGCTTCCAAGGGAAACCTCCTGAATCTCTCTGGGTGACGAACATAACTTTACCTTATAAAACTAATTGCACTCAAGTGATTTCGAGTGTAATTGCCGATGACAGTTAATATGCAACATCATCAAATTCGAGCTTATGTCCGTGCCGCCATCCACTCTTCTGACGATATGGTGAATATCCCATTCATCTTCTGAGTGAAACTGCTGGTGACACACCGCACATTTGTAGTCTTGTCTCTCGACAATCTTCCATAGCTTCCAGTTACCCGACAAAGATTTCTTCAATCTTTGCATCTTCAGACGCTCAAAGTATTGTTCGTCCTCCGGTAGGTAACAGTTCACTGTTGCCCGAATTTTCACATGTTTATCGACTTTCACTTTCGCTGCACTCAACAAGCGATAGTGACCATCTTCCCCTTTCGGTTTCGGTGCGCTGAATACCCAGTTTCTATCACCCACTGTTTTAAAGTATTTTTCTTTAATCCAGCGTTTACGGCGATTCAAATGGATTCGGCGACACCACTGCCATAACATTTTCCAGATACGGTAGTCGATATACTTGAATGTCTCACTCGCACATACCCAGCGGTGGTAGTTGCACCATCCTCTGATCATCGGATTCAACTTCGCTATCACAACTGAAGCTGGCACCGTTTTATGGCTGTTGAGATAATCTCGTATACCGCGCAGAAAATTCTTCACGTTTTTCTTTGACGGCTTAATCAACATCTTGCCGTCGTATTTACGCAAATTCTGCCCGAGAAAATCGAACCCGTCGTCTATATGCGTGATCAGCGTTTTTTCTGCTGACAATTGCAACCCACGTTCTGCCATAAAGGCTTCAACTATTGGTAAGACCTTATCTTCTAGTAGCTCTTTCGAGATCCCAGTGACGATGAAGTCATCTGCATAACGCACATAGTTGACCTTAGTTTTGTAACTGGCTTTTGTGTTCTTCTTCCCGAAGTGGGATTCGAGCACCGTTTCCAGTCCGTCTAAGGCCATATTGGCGAGTACAGGTGAGATAATCCCACCTTGCGGTGTACCCGCCTCCGTCGAGTTAAACTTCCCAGATTCCATGAATCCGGCTTTCAGCCACTTCTTAAGTATCGCCTTATCCATAGGAATATTGGCGATAAGCCAGTCATGGCTGATAAAGTCAAAACACCCTTTGATATCACCCTCCAGTACCCAACGGGCACTGGCCTTGCGACTGAGGTTCACGAAACATTGTTCGATAGCATCAGCACAAGAGCGATTCGGGCGAAAGCCATAGCTGTTTCGATCCGCCGTGGTTTCCGATATGGGTTCAAGAGCTAACAGGTATAGTGCCTGCATTGCTCTATCACGCATGGTTGGTATTCCCAGCGGCCTACGCTTGCCATTAGCTTTAGGAATATAGACTCGCCTCAACGGACTTGGCTTATAGCCTTTACGCATTAGTTGGTCTATAGCTCCCCATTTCAAGGCAGGAGTGTTCCAGATTTCTCCATCAACACCCGGTGTGTTTTTCCCTCTGTTTTCAGTGACGCGCCGAATGGCTATCACCTTGGCAGCAAACGAACGAGTTAACATGCGTTGCAGTCTTTTGACCTGTCGCCAGTCAGACTTTTTCGTTGCCTTTGCGATCCGTACCTGTAGCCCTCTCACCGTACGATACATTAGTGACCAGTCGATGCTGTGCCACTGCTGTGTCTGGTGGGAGGATGCAGATACGTCAATTTGCATTGAAGTATGCACCTTGCTTTCCTCCATTAACGATAAGTTAAACAAGCAACACAAGGCGCATCTGTGCCCCATAGGGCAGAGATTTACCCTATGAGGCTTGAACTTGTTGCTGACAGTACCCTAGATCCTCAAATAGGAAAGGTAACGCCCACAATTGGACTCTGACAGTTTCGACTACCGTAAAACTTGACGGCTTTACTGATTTTCACGCAATTAAAGACCAAGCAGACGTGGGCCCCGTTTCCGGTGAAAGCACGTTGGCTTTCTATCCAGCTCATTACAAGCTGACTTTCGCTTTTTCTGCTCTCCTGTGCCCGCATCCTCAACAGCGCCTCTTACGAGTTGCCTGCCCTATTGGGGCAAAGATACGGGGTTTCCGAGTTCCGTTTTCATTACACGAGTTACTTAGGTTCTACCTATTCACCGATGGCGCATGAGTCAGCGTATCCCCAGATGTAAAAGAGATAACCGGCCATATACCTTTTGGTCAGAGCGTTGGTGACGGCTAATCCTCCCAAGGGGACAATTAATCGACACGACAATAGCGTTACGCTCGTCGCGGCTGACGGTGTTTATCAGTAGTTCACTTACGTTAACCATATAACTCAGCCTAGCCCCTAAACCGCCTGCTATTGGCGGTTGTCTTAACCTTCACTTCACAGCGAAAATTAACCACTTGCGTGGGGGTACATTGTCAGGAAGCTCCGAACACAGCGTTACCGCAGATGCACTATCCCTAGGCTACTATTGGCTGAACAACAGGTCTTACTATCCAATCACCTACCCGTCCGAGTAAGAGATTGGCTAAGACAATAATGAAAACAGCTTCGCACCGTGCAGGTGGCTCAAGCTTAAATAAGACACGAATATTCCCGTTACTTCACAGACACTAGTAGCGCTGCTTCAACGTATATCATTCGCCTAAAGCGAGGGACACAGACTTTCGCCCATGCCTAAAATCGGACCTCTTACGAGGACCGATATTCGGGCTTGGGTTCAGCCCGAATATCGGGTTTTATTTATTTGCTATTTCGGCGGGTGGGATAGTAACCACGACATAAAATTATGTGGTTACTATGGACGTAGCCCGCTCGGCTAGCTACCTACGCGACTCTCGTCGCACTACATCATGCCGCCCATACCGCCCATGCCACCCATGCCGCCCATATCAGGCATCGCTGGCGCGTCTTTTTGCGGTAGGTCAGTAACCATCGCTTCAGTTGTGATCATCAGACCTGCAACCGATGCTGCGAATTGTAGTGCAGAACGAGTAACTTTAGTTGGATCTAGGATACCCATTTCTAGCATGTCGCCGTATTCTCCTGTTGCCGCGTTGTAGCCGTAGCTACCTTCACCCGCTTTCACGTTGTTCGCAACAACTGAGTCTTCCTCACCTGCGTTCTTCGTGATTTGACGGATTGGCGCTTCCATTGCACGTAGTGCAACGCGGATACCAACGTTTTGTTCTTCGTTGTCACCCGTTAGGTGAGCAATCTTAGATGCCGCGCGGATAAGTGCAACACCACCACCAGCAACAACACCTTCTTCAACCGCTGCACGAGTTGCGGCTAGCGCATCTTCTACACGGTCTTTCTTCTCTTTCATTTCAACTTCAGTCGCTGCACCGACTTTGATTACTGCAACACCGCCAGCCAGTTTAGCAACACGCTCTTGTAGTTTCTCTTTGTCGTAGTCTGAAGTTGCATCTTCGATTTGTTGACGAATCTGAGCAACACGGCCAGAGATCATCTCTTCTTCACCGATACCATCGATGATAGTCGTGTTTTCTTTCGTGATAGAAACACGCTTCGCTTGACCTAGATCTTCTAGTGCAACTTTTTCTAGCTCTAGACCGATCTCTTCAGAAATCACAGTACCGCCAGTTAGGATAGCGATGTCTTGTAGCATTGCTTTACGACGGTCACCGAAGCCAGGTGCTTTCACAGCTGCAACTTTTACGATGCCACGCATGTTGTTCACAACCAATGTTGCTAGCGCTTCGCCTTCTACATCTTCTGCAATGATAAGCAGTGGACGAGATGCTTTCGCGACAGCTTCTAGCGTTGGAAGAAGCTCACGAATGTTTGAGATCTTCTTGTCTACTAGAAGAATGAATGGGTTTTCTAGATCAACACTGCCTGATTCTTGGTTGTTGATGAAGTAAGGAGACAGGTAACCGCGGTCGAACTGCATACCTTCTACTACGTCTAACTCGTCTTGTAGCGCCTGACCTTCTTCAACCGTGATAACGCCATCACGACCCACACGCTCCATTGCTTCTGCAATGATATTACCTACGCTTGCGTCTGAGTTTGCAGAGATAGTACCAACCTGCGCGATCGCTTTTGTGTCGTTACATTCAACAGAAAGCTCTTTTAGTTGCTCAACTGCCGCGGCAACAGCTTTGTCGATACCACGCTTAAGATCCATTGGGTTCATGCCCGCAGCGACTGCTTTTAGACCTTCGTTAACGATAGATTGCGCTAGTACCGTTGCTGTTGTTGTACCGTCACCCGCTGCGTCGTTTGCTTTAGACGCAACTTCTTTAACCATTTGTGCGCCCATGTTCTGGAATTTATCTTCCAGCTCGATTTCACGCGCTACTGATACACCATCTTTAGTGATAGTTGGTGCACCAAAAGATTTGTCTAGAACGACATTACGTCCTTTAGGACCCAGTGTTACTTTTACTGCGTCAGCCAGAACGTTTACACCTTCCAGCATTTTAACTCGTGCGTCATTACCAAATTTAACGTCTTTAGCAGCCATCTTTGATTTCCTTTCTAAAATTCTTTGTGTGTAATTTCGTAATTGAATCTGAGCAAAAAATTACTCAATGATTGCTATTATTCAACGATCGCCATGATGTCGTTTTCAGACATGACAAGCACTTCTTTACCGTCGATTTTTTCAGTTTTTGTACCGTAACCTTCAGCGAAGATAACGGTATCACCGACTTTAACGTCTAGTGGCAGTACGGTGCCGTTTTCTAGGATGCGGCCTTTACCCACAGCTAGAACAACACCGCGAGTCGATTTTTCTGCAGCAGAACCAGTCAGAACGATGCCACCAGCAGACTTAGATTCAACTTCTTTACGTTCAACGATAACTCGGTCATGTAATGGACGAATGTTCATCGGTCGTCTCTCCTGAAAATTTCCATGTTTATTTGATAATTGTCCTTAGGGACTGTAGCCCCAGACACGTGATCCCTATATAAGGGGTCGAAGCAGCGATCCCAAGGGGGTGGCACAAAATTTTTGTGACTTAGTTAAAATAACGA
The DNA here is from genome assembly GCF_033338995.1 of Vibrio sp. Vb0304. NCBI lineage: Bacteria > Pseudomonadati > Pseudomonadota > Gammaproteobacteria > Vibrionales > Vibrionaceae > Vibrio > Vibrio sp. Vb0304. Next base: position 40,300 of record NZ_JAWOTT010000022.1, on the reverse strand, counting down.
ACAACTAGGCAACGGTTTGCGTTAGAAATGCTCACTCGCTCGGCATCTCGCTTTCTTGTATCCTTGCATTTTGCTCACCAGATAGTTGTCACACATGCAGGAAAATAACAAGCTGGAACCCCAAGCGACCGATAAGCATGGTTTGTTGACCGCACCCATTCCTGAAACGCTGCGGAAAATGACCGTACCCATGACCATGGGCATGATCGCAATTTTGATGTTTAACTTGGTGGACACGTTTTTTATCTCGTTGCTTGGCACTCAAGCGCTAGCAGCTATCAGCTATACCTTCCCTGTCACCTTTGCGGTTAACTGCATTACGATGGGGATTGGGATGGGACTATCGACCAATATTGGTCGCTTGCTTGGGCAAGGTCATGCACCACAAGCTGCACGGTTCACCACCCACGGTTTGTTATTAGCCGTGTTACTTGTGGCTATCGCGTCTTCTATTGGCTTTACCACCATTTCGCCATTGTTTCGTTTTCTTGGTGCGTCTGATGATCTCATCCCTCTTATTGAGCAGTATATGCAGGTCTGGTATCTCACCATTCCTCTGCTAGTGATCCCAATGGCGGGCAACAGTGCTATCCGAGCTACTGGCGACACAAAAACACCAGCAAAAGTAATGATGTTGGCTGGTTTGATTAATGGCATGCTCGATCCATTGTTGATTTTCGGTTATGGCCCTTTTCCGGAACTTGGCATTCAAGGCGCAGCCATAGCAAGTGCCTTTAGCTGGTTAGGTGCTTTGTGTGGCTCATTCTATGTGCTAATTAAACGGGAAAAATTGCTTGCTCAACCCCAATGGGCTTTGCTGAAACAAGACTGGCAACAGACACTAAAAATTGGTACCCCTGCTGCGCTATCAAACGCGATGAATCCGTTGTCCGGTGCCATTCTGATGATGCTGTTATCCAACCACGGTACAGCGGCGGTTGCTGCTTACGGCGCAGCGCAGCGTATTGAGTCCATATTGATTCTAGTATTGATGTCGCTGACCTCTGCCCTCACACCGTTTATGGCACAAAATTTAGGAGCCAAACAACCGCAACGAGCCTTTTCCGGTTTATTTATTAGCATGCGTTTTGCAGTGGTATTCCAAGGGTTTATCTTCTTGATGATGGTACCGCTGAGCATTCCTCTGGCTGCGCTGTTTTCTCAGGAAGATGCGGTGAAAAACCTGCTTTGGCATTATTTACTGGTGGTGCCATTTAGTTATGGCTTCCAAGGCATCGTGATGATGTTAGTCAGTGGTTTGAATGCGATGCACAAGCCATTGCGTGCATTCCAGTGGAGCTTTATGCGGCTGTTCATTTTTACCTTGCCATCGGCGTGGGTCGGGAGCCAAATCTACAGCATTGAAGGCTTGTTTATCGGTATCGCGGTTGGGAATACGTTGGGTGGGCTACTGGGCTACTTGTTTGCGCTGCGCGAGCGCAAATTAACGCTCATAGAGCAGAGCAGCGTGTCTTAACACTCGTCTATCACTAGTTTCTTTTTGTTGATTATCAAATACAAAAAAACCGCGGAAAGCCGCGGTTTTGTTTATCTATTTCAAGCTTGCTTAGAACAACTCTTCAGCAACTTTGTATAGATCGTTGCGTACTGGACGCTTCATGTTTTCGATTGCGTCGATGATATCGTGGTGAACAAGTTGCTCTTTCACGATACCTACACAACGACCACCATGACCTTCGATCAATAGGTGAACAGCGTAGTTACCCATACGAGATGCTAGTACGCGGTCAAATGCAGTTGGACGACCACCACGTTGGATGTGACCAAGTACTGTTGCACGAGTTTCACGACCTGTCGCGGCTTCGATGTCACGTGCTAGTTCATTAGCATCCATCATTAGCTCAGTAAGCGCGATGATCGCGTGTTTCTTACCTTTAGCGATACCATCTTGGATGTTGCTGATCAGCTTGTCTTTGTCTAGACCAGTTTCCGGAGTGATGATGTATTCACAACCGCCCGCAATTGCAGACATCAGAGTCAAATCACCACAGTGACGGCCCATGATTTCTACAATTGAAATGCGTTGGTGAGATGAAGAAGTATCACGTAAACGGTCGATTGCATCGATAACGGTGTTTAGTGCACTTAGGTAGCCCACAGTGTAATCCGTACCTGCGATATCGTTGTCGATTGTGCCCGGAAGACCGATACATGGGTAACCCATTTCAGTCAGTTTCTTCGCACCCATGTACGAACCATCACCACCGATTACCACTAGTGCATCGATACCATGTTTTTTCAGGTTCTCAATCGCTTTTTCACGAACTTCCACTTGTTTAAATTCAGGGAAACGTGCAGAACCTAGGAACGTACCACCTTTGTTGATCACATCTGAAACGCTAGAACGATCTAGCTTCTCGATGCGGCCTTCGTATAGGCCTAGGTAGCCGTCGTACACACCGAATACTTCCAATCCTTCGGATAGTGCTGTACGTACTACGCCGCGTATCGCAGCGTTCATACCAGGTGCGTCACCGCCACTTGTTAAAACACCGATCTTCTTAATCATGCTCACCCTCGATCTTTGGCAATCAATTATTTAATTTTCTTTTAGGCCCCTTGTTACCAAGCAACCTGCATAATCCAGAACTGTGCGTTATGTTACATTTCCTCTACAGGATTACCAATGAAAACGCACTTTTTTATGTAACTTTTCTACTTATGTAAGAGTATTACAGTTTCTCTATAAAACTTTGTTGATTCATATCAGGATCACGAATCTTAATAAGTATTGATGGAAAGATAGTCAATAAGTACCTGTTTGTCGTCGGGCACTGATGGATTTTTCAAGCCTACCAATCTTGCGCTTTCTGCTCTTTCTCTGGTCCGAAAACGACAGACAATGGATCTTGATGGATCAATACGTCCGCATCAGGAAAAAGAGCCAATAAATTATCTTCCACTTTATCAGCGATGTAATGCGCCTCAATTAATCGTAAGTTATCGTCTAGCTCTAAATGCAACTGTATAAAGCGCGTCGGTCCGGACATTCGCGTGCGTAACTGATGCACGCCCAATACCCCTTTTACGCTCAAACAAGCTTGGTTAATTTGCTCAAGCTCTTCATCGGGCAACTTTCTATCAAGTAAGGTTTGAATCGCTTCGCTTACCATTTTGAAAGCGCTATAAAGAATGAAGACACCAATACCAATCGCAAACACAGCATCCGCTTGAGTCACTCCAAAATAACTGAGCCCCAGAGCAACCATGATCGCAGCATTCATATACAAGTCAGTCTGATAATGCAGAGAATCCGCCGCTATTGCTTGGCTCCCCGTCACGCGAACCACATGTTTTTGGAACATCACCAAGCCAAGTGTGACCACAATCGCAAACAGCGATACATACACACCTAACTCCGGTGCGTGTAAAGCATGTGGGCGGAAAAATCGGTCAATCCCGTTAAGAATCAAAAATACTGCCGAGCCCGAAATAAACATTGCTTGGGCTAGGGCCGCTAAGGACTCAGCTTTACCATGTCCAAACGTATGTTCGCGGTCTGCCGGTTGTAAGGCGTAACGAACCACCACAAGATTCACAACCGAAGCCGCGATATCTAACATGGAGTCAATCAATGACGCCAATAAGCTCACTGAGCCGGTTACCCACCACGTGATGACTTTTACTATCAGAAGAAGCGTCGCCACAATGGTTGCAGTCCAAGCGGCGGTCGTAACTAAACGTGCGTATTGCTGTTTCATAATCAAAGAGTTAACTAAAACCATACGTTGAGTATATTGAATGACCATGAAATAACCAGATCAAAAAGAGGCAACCAATGGCTGCCTCTTTATATAACATCAATTCATGACTTAATTATTGCGCGACTTTTCCATGCGCTTGTGCATTCTGTCGCCACACTCTTGCATACGTTCATTTTGTAGCTCAACAAATTTCGCTTTCTGCTCAGGTGTTAATACGCTAAGCATTTGGTGCTTTCTTTCTAGCATTTGCACGCGACGTTCCGTTTGGCGCTCAACCATCTCTTTTGCTAATTCGCTAGCTTGAGCTTCATCAAAATTATCCGCCAGCAAAAGCGATTGCACTTTTGCGTGATGCGCTTGACGCTCAGCCATACGTGCTTCTTTGCCATCAGCGAATTTTGCTTTCATTTCTGCTTTGTTTGCTTCACGCATTTCTTTTAGCTGATCTTTTTGTGCATCAGTCAGGTCTAGTTGACGCATGACACCTCGGTCCATACCCATGCCGCATTCGTCACGAGGACCTTTATGATGGTTTTTACCACCGTAAGCGAATGCGCTTGCGGCGCCAAGAGTAAGAGGTAGAACAACAGCAGCTAACACAAGTTTTTTTGCAGACTTCATAATACGATTCCTTACACAGGTGAGTGGTTCTTCTGAGCTGTTCTCACAGCGCTTGAGTATAGAATACGACCCGCTAGGTAAAGCGACGTATAGGGAGCGTAAAGAATCGTAAAGAGTGATTTTTCTCCTCTTCGTTGCGCATCATTCCAATGTAATATTAGGCTATCGGTAACTTACTATAGGTGCCCCCATGGCAAACATTCTTTTAATCGATGACGATATCGAGCTAACCAGCTTATTAAAAGAAGTACTCAGTTTCGAAGGGTTTGACGTCAGCGAAGCAAATGACGGTGAAGCCGGCTTAGCCGCGATCAATGATAAGATTGATTTGATTTTGTTGGATGTCATGATGCCAAAACTCAATGGCATGGAAACGCTGAAACGCTTACGTGAAAATTGGGAAACTCCCGTCTTGATGCTGACCGCTAAAGGGGAAGAAATTGATCGCGTGATCGGCTTGGAACTGGGCGCGGATGATTATTTACCAAAACCTTTTAGTGACCGAGAGCTGTTAGCGCGAATCCGCGCGATTTTACGCCGCACTAGCAGCACACAAAAAAATACCAAAAACAGCGATTGCATTGAGTATCAAGAAATCCGCCTCTATCCCGGTAAGCAAGAAGCGTATTGTGAGCAACAGTTGCTCGACCTCACGGCAACCGAGTTTGCGCTACTCACCCACTTCGTACAAAACCCAGGACAAGTGCTGACCAAAGAGACACTGAGCTTAGATGTGCTTGGTAAACGACTCGCTGCTTTTGATCGCGCTATCGATATGCATGTCTCGAACTTACGTAAAAAATTACCAGATCAAAGCAATGGCAAGCCGCGAATTAAAACCCTGCGTGGTCGTGGCTACATGCTGCTTGAGGAGGATTAATGCGCCTATCACGCATCAAACTGCCAAACATCAATAGCCTGTATGGACGCATCTTTGCCATTTTTTGGTTCACCATGTTATTAGTATTGATAGCCGTGCTATCACTGCCACATTTGGACCCACGCAAAGCTCGCGATATTCCAGAAGAACACTACAAACGTATGGTAGAAACGCGTGACTCAATCCAACAAAAATACAGCCAGCAAACTGATTTAGGCCGCATACTTTTTCGTATCGAGGGCAACCGCCACGGCAAGCACGACCCTCGCCCTCGAGTGTTTTTTTCTGACTACAGCGGTAATGTTCTTACGACAGAAAAACGCAGCAATTTTCAATTGCGTGCCATGCAAAACTTTGTCACCAGTATCGAAGATTACAATAATCCAAAGCAGAAGCTGTATGGTCGATACATGATTGCGGGTCCAATTCCTATCACTTTGGCAGGTTCCGATATCTTGATGTACGTGGGTTTCAAATGGAATGAGCCACCACCTCTACTCCTGCGTCTGTTTGATCACCCATTCCAGCTCTTGCTTGCGGTCATGTTGGTTAGTACACCATTGCTGTTATGGCTTGCTTGGGCTTTGAGTCAGCCTGCACGTCGTCTTGAAGCCGCTGCTCAACGTGTAGCGAAAGGTGAATTTGTCACAGACCCAAATTTAGAAAAAGGTACGGCGGAATTTCGTCAAGCAGGCAGCAGCTTCAACCAGATGGTCGAAGCGGTTAATCAAATGATTTCAGGACAACAACGTTTGCTATCCGATATCTCTCACGAGCTGCGCTCACCTTTAACTCGTCTGCGCATGGCAAGCGCATTAGCGACGCGTAAACAAGGCGAAAGCCCAGAACTGACTCGTATCGATACCGAAGCGCAGCGCTTGGAACAGATGATCAGCGAACTATTAGAGCTTTCTCGCATGCAGGCGAACAGTCATATGACTCGCGAAACACAGCCACTAGAAAGTTTATGGGAAGAAATCATTAAAGATGCGCAGTTTGAAGCAGAGCAAATGGGCAAACAGCTACACTATTCAGAATTACCTAAGCGCAATATTTCCGGTAACCCTAAACTGCTGATGAGTGCGGTGGAAAATATCGTTCGTAACGCCATTTACTACGGAAAAGATGAGGTACAAATCGACATCAAAGCCGATGACGATACGCTTCGTATCACGGTTGACGATAATGGAGAAGGTGTACCAGAAGAGGAACTGGCCGCGATTTTTCGCCCGTTCTATCGCGTTTCCACGGCACGCGATCGCCACTCTGGCGGCACAGGTCTCGGCCTAACCATTACCGAAAGTGCCATTCGCCAGCACAGTGGCACGATCGCAGCCAGCCGAAGTCCTTTAGGCGGATTGCGTATGAGTATCACCTTACCGATCAATTGTTAGTCTCAATTTGATGAACTAACAATAATTCGCACCATATTTCTAGAGTGAGTGATTAACAGCCCCACCCTCACTTTAGAAATTGGTGAGGCTTCTTAGAATACCCTTACAAAGATCAAAGTTGATAATAATTATCGTTAGCATTAAAGTAAATTTTCCAATTAAGGAGGATTTACTATGTCACATACATTTCCCGCTCTGCCTTACCCGTACGATTCACTAGAGCCGTACATCGACGCGAAAACCATGGAAGTGCATTACAGCAAACACCACAAGACGTACTTTGATAAGTTTGTAAATGCCGTTGAAGGGAGCGAGCTCGAAACTCAGTCATTAGACGAGATCTTTGACAATATCTCTAAGCTCAGTCCAGCAGTACGTAATAATGGTGGCGGCTATTACAACCACATCATTTATTGGAATTGCATGTCACCAAACGGTGGCGGAGAGCCTCAAGGCGCGCTTGCTCAAGCAATTAACGATAAATTTGGTAGCTTTGCGCAATTTAAAGAGGCGTTTGCCCAAGCTGCCATCAATACCTTTGGGTCTGGCTTTGCATGGCTGATCGTAAAAGATGGTGAGATTCACATTACGTCCACCAGTAATCAAGACAACCCTCTGATGGACGTAGTGGATGTGCGCGGTGAACCAATCCTCGCATTAGACGTATGGGAGCACGCGTATTACATCAGTTACCAAAACCGTCGCCCAGAATATATTGATGCGTGGTGGAACGTCGTCAACTGGCGAGCAGTTGAAGAAAATTATGCTCACGCTCTCTTATAAAGAGCATCGATACTTACGGTATTAACATCCGCGCTAATGCCTGCTTTCATACCCAGGTCAATTTTGCTGAATCTCGCATCTCTCGGTGACTTGGGTATATACTGCCCCTCTCTTTGACCAACTCTATTTCAATACCATGTTTGATATCGCTTTATACGAACCAGAAATCGCGCCGAACACCGGCAACATCATTCGACTATGCGCCAACTGCGGTGCAAACCTTCACTTAATTGAACCTCTGGGTTTCGATCTTGAAGAGAAAAAAGTCCGCCGCGCTGGTTTGGATTACCATGATTTAGCTCGCGTAACGCGTCATAAAAACTATCAAGCGTTCTTAGAATATTTAGAGAAAGAGAAGCAAGGTAACTACCGATTGTTTGCCTGCACCACCAAAACCACAGGTCACCACGTTGACGCACAATACCAAACGGGTGATGTTTTGATGTTTGGTCCAGAAACTCGTGGTTTGCCTGCTGAAATCATCGATAGCTTGCCAATGGAGCAGCGTATTCGTATTCCAATGATGCCAGATGCGCGCAGCCTAAACCTTTCGAATGCCGTTGCGATCATTGCTTTTGAAGCATGGCGTCAAATGGGCTTTGAAGGCGCATTGTAAGCAGCACGAATTCCAAATACAGAAAAGGGCGCTTGGTGCGCCCTTTTGTTTTCTTTACTGTCTAACTCAATCAGTTGAGCTTGTTGCGATCATCATCGTCTTTACGCTCGTATTCCCCTTCGAAGGTCTTGCCATTATCTGACTGGGAATCAAATGGGTCACGACGGAACGGGTCTTGCTCAAATGGCCCCTGGTTAGAGAAACCACCTTGGAAGCCACCGCCATGCATGGTTTTCACCACCATTTTGCTCATCAAGTATTTAGCTATCGCGGCGCGTGGCGCAGGAAGCAACACCAACATACCAAGGGCATCGGTCATAAAGCCCGGGGTTAACAGTAGCACGCCAGCCACCGCTAGCATTACGCCTTCAAAAATTTGCTGGGCTGGAATTTCACCTTGTTCAAGACGCCCCTGTACTGACATCAGTGTTTGTATACCTTGGCTACGAACCAACGACGCACCAACAAATGCAGTGATTAAGACTAGTGCAATGGTCGGCCATAAACCTAAAAAGCCGCCCACCTGAATAAATAAGCCGATTTCAATGATCGGAACAAAAATAAACGCTAATAATAAGATAGGAAACACACGCCCTCCTTTGTTTAATTCAGTGTAATGGTAAAAGCAGACTAAGCTCAAACGAATCGTTGTAAAAAAGCGTGTTCATACTGGTCTCCTTCTTTTTTAGACAAAGTAGCGGGAGCGCGTTTCATTCAATTGCATACCGATTTTTTCGTGCTTTTAAAGTGCTAATTTCGAACTCTAAAAACTCATGTTTGTCGAGGAAAATCGAGTACCCATAAAGGGTTATTAATAACCCGTTCATACTTTGCAAATTATTGACTCATGAAAAACGAAAAAGGTGATCTAGTTACTATTTTTATGCGCTAGGTGCAGTATCATGTGCCACATAAGTCAGGACGGATTTTCCAGCCAAAAATTCTGATGAATGGATTCTAGATTGCAGAAATGGCTAATAAATAACTTTATTATCAGAATTATCATCTAAGGATCCTGCTATGGCTACCCTATCTGATGCTCCAAAAACAGCAAACCCAGCCACTCGTATTGAAGAAGATCTATTAGGTCAACGTCATGTCCCTGCAGATGCGTACTACGGTATTCATACGCTACGTGCGATCGAGAACTTCAACATCTCTAATATGACCATCTCTGACGTACCAGAATTTGTACGCGGCATGGTAATGACCAAAAAAGCAGCAGCGTTAGCAAACAAAGAACTTGGCGCTATTCCAAAAGACGTTGCAAACTACATCATCGAAGCGTGTGATTTGATCCTAGAAACTGGCAAGTGTATGGATCAGTTCCCATCAGACGTATTCCAAGGCGGTGCAGGCACTTCAGTTAACATGAACACGAACGAAGTGATCGCAAACGTCGCGCTTGAGTTGATGGGTAAAGAGAAAGGCCAATACGAATTTGTTAACCCAAATGACCATGTAAACAAGAGCCAATCAACCAACTGTGCGTACCCAACAGGTTTCCGTATTGCAGTATACAACAGCGTACACAAGCTAATGGAAGCAATTGAGTACCTAAAAGGCGCATTCGAACTTAAAGCCGTTGAGTTTAAAGATGTACTGAAAATGGGCCGTACTCAGCTTCAAGACGCAGTACCAATGACAGTAGGTCAAGAGTTCCATGCGTGGGCGGTAACACTAAACGAAGAGATTCGTGCTCTAGATTACACATCTAAACTCCTCCTAGAAATCAACCTAGGCGCAACCGCAATCGGTACTGGTCTAAATACACCAACTGGCTACCAAGCGCTTGCAGTAAAACACCTAGCGGAAGTAACAGGCCTTGACGTTGTTGCAGCAGAAGACCTTATCGAAGCAACGTCTGACTGTGGTGCATACGTAATGACTCACGGCGCGCTAAAACGCCTAGCAGTGAAACTATCGAAGATCTGTAACGACCTTCGTCTACTTTCTTCTGGTCCTCGTGCGGGTCTAAATGAATTGAACCTACCTGAAATGCAAGCAGGCTCTTCAATCATGCCAGCTAAAGTAAACCCAGTTATCCCAGAAGTAGTAAACCAAGTTTGCTTCAAAGTTCTCGGTAACGACAACACGGTTTCTTTCGCAGCAGAAGGCGGTCAGCTACAGCTAAACGTTATGGAACCTGTGATCGCACAAAGTGTGTTTGAGTCTATCTCTCTACTACACAACGCGTGTGTGAACCTACGTGATAAATGTATCGACGGCATCACTGTGAACAAAGAAGTTTGCGAAAACTACGTTTACAACTCTATCGGTATCGTCACTTACCTAAACCCATACATCGGCCACCACGAAGGTGACATCGTAGGTAAAATTTGTGCAGAAACTGGTAAGAGTGTTCGTGAAGTCGTGCTAGAGCGCGGTCTGCTTACAGCAGAGGAGCTTGATGAAATCTTGTCAGTAGAAAACTTCATGCATCCTACTTACAAAGCAAAACGTTACGAGTAATAACGAATCCGAAGGGGGCCACTCAGGCCCCTTTTTTAGGCTCTCATACGGTTAACCACATTTTTTATATGCTTTTATTGCCGCTAAACCACTAGGTTCTCATTCTCTGAGCATTTACTCCTGTTCCTGAGTGTTCAAAAAATCAGAATCAAATAAAAAACTAAAGAGGTATCAATATGGTCATGGTCGAACTCTTCGTGGTTCTGCTCTTCATCTATTTGGGGGCAAGAATCGGTGGTATCGGCATTGGTTTTGCCGGTGGTGCTGGGGTCATTGCGTTGTCTTTGATCTTGGGCGTACCAACAAGCCAAGCTTACATTCCCGTTGACGTAATTTTGATCATCATGTCTGTAATCACCGCTATCGCAGCAATGCAGGTAGCGGGTGGTTTAGACTGGATGGTGCAAGTTGCTGAAAACTTTTTGCGCAAGCATCCTGAGCGCATCACCTTTTATGCGCCTATCGTAACTTACCTAATGACATTAATGGCGGGTACTGGCCACACGGCATTCTCTACTTTGCCAGTGATTGCAGAAGTAGCGAAAGGCCAAGGCGTACGCCCTTCTCGTCCACTGTCTATCGCGGTCGTAGCATCGCAAATCGCTATCACCGCATCACCAATCTCAGCGGCTGTTGTAGCGTTCGCGGCAATGCTGCACCCATTTGGCGTTGACTACCTAACACTACTAGCAATCTGTATCCCAACGACGTTCATCGCGTGCATGATCGGTGCGTTCGTGGCGAACTTCATGGGCTGTGAGCTAAAAGACGATGCTGAATACCAAGAGCGTCTAGAAAAAGGCTTAATCAAGCTAAATACAGAAGCAAAACGCGAAATCCTACCAACAGCGAAGAAAGCAACATTCATCTTCCTAGGCGCAATCGCATTTGTCGTGTGTTACGCAGCAGCAATTTCTGGCTCTGTTGGCCTTATCGAGAACCCTGCTCTAGGTCGTAACGAAGCTATCATGACGGTAATGCTAGCAGCTGCGGCAGCTATCGTAATGAGCTGTAAAATCGATGCTGGCAAAATCCCAGCAGCAGCAACATTCCGCTCTGGTATGACAGCATGTGTGTGTGTTCTTGGTGTGGCATGGCTAGGTTCTACGTTCGTTAACGCGCACGTTGACGGCATCAAAGAAGTTGCGGGTGCGCTACTAGCAGACTACCCATGGATGCTAGCACTCGTTCTATTCTTCGCTTCAATGCTGCTTTACTCACAAGGTGCAACCACTGTTGCGCTGATGCCAGCAGCACTAGCAATCGGTGTCGCACCACTTACCGCAGTTGCATCTTTCGCCGCAGTAAGTGCGCTATTCGTGCTGCCAACTTACCCAACGCTACTTGCCGCGGTTGAGATGGACGACACGGGTTCAACTCGTATCGGTAAGTACGTATTCAACCACCCATTCTTTGTACCTGGTGTGGTAACCATCGCTTCTGCGGTAGCACTTGGCTTCGCATTCGGTGGTCTACTGATCTAGTAGAAACAGAGTCTTACTCGGGGAGCTTCGGCTCCCTTTTTTATTGCCTGTTGTCTTGATTTATGCTCAATAAATCTTCATTTTCATGAAACTTATTGACTCGCCTCCGGGTCTGATTGAGTTACACTAACGGCAATTATCTAAGATGAATTGACTCTTTTATGCGCGCATTACTTTCCGTTTTACTCTTAGGGCTCATTACCTTTTCCACTCCGTCTTTAGCTTTATTTGGCAAAGACCAGTTTAACAGTAGCCAGAACAACAGTTTTGGTAGCAGCGACAGCTTTGTTCCGGTTGATCAGGCGTTTCCATTTAACTTCTACCAGCAAGATGACAAATTGATGCTCGATTGGCAGGTACGTGACGGGTACTACCTATATCAAGAGCGCTTGTCTGTAGCTGGTGAGAAAGTATCGCTAGGCGAACTGCAAATGGAAGACGGCACACCGCATAAAGATGAATTCTTTGGTGACGTGCATATCTATACTCAACCTCTCTTCGTTAATGTACCAATGCATGATTGGCAAGACGGTGCGCGCGTGGTGGTGCAATACCAAGGTTGTGCGAAAGCAGGCTTCTGTTACCCGCCAGAAACTCGCGTGATTCCTATCAGCGCGTTTACTTCGTCGAACTCAGATTCAACAGCGGCGACGACAATACCAAAAGCAGAACAAGCACCAACAGCAACGCCACCAGCGGCGCAATCATCTACGTCTGATGACACATCATCAGCGCCAGTAACACAGCAAGATAGCCTTGCAGCCAACCTTGCTGATAACTGGTGGACACCACTTCTGTTCTTGGCGCTTGGTGTGGGCTTGGCGTTTACACCTTGTGTGCTGCCGATGTACCCAATTCTGACCAGCATCGTGCTTGGCAGTGGCAAACTGAGTCAGCGCCGTGCGCTAGGCTTGTCGTTTGTCTATGTACAAGGCATGGCGCTGACTTACACCCTACTCGGCCTTGTGGTGGCATCTGCAGGTATGCAGTTCCAAGCAGCAATGCAACACCCTTATGTGCTGATTGGCTTGAGCGTACTGTTCATCGCACTCGCTTTGTCTATGTTTGGTCTGTACTCATTACAGCTACCAAGCAACGTTCAAACATGGTTGAATAACTTAAGTAATAAGCAACAGGGCGGCAGCAGTGCAGGCGTATTCGCCATGGGGGCGATTTCTGGACTGGTGTGCTCACCATGTACCACGGCACCTCTGTCTGGTGCGCTACTTTACGTGGCACAAAGCGGCGATTTGCTTACCGGTGGTATCGCGTTATACGCGCTGGCGATGGGCATGGGTATTCCGCTGATCCTTGTAGCGGTATTTGGCAACAAGTTGCTACCAAAAGCCGGCGGTTGGATGGACCGCGTGAAAACGCTGTTCGGCTTTATTCTGCTTGCCGCACCTATCTTCTTACTAGAACGCATCATGCCAGAAATGTGGTCAACGATTCTGTGGTCAGCACTGGGTATTGCTGCTTTTGGTTGGCTATACCACATCAAAAACAGTCTAGAGTTTGGTGGCTGGAAACAAAGTGCCGTGGGCATAATCGCCGTCTTAGGTTTGCTAGCCGCAGCACAACCTATCTTAAATTACTGGTTTGGCAACAGCACAACACAAACTCAGCAAGCCACTGTTAGCTTTACTCGCATTGCTAACGTGGCGGAGCTTGAAGAACAACTGGCACTTGCGAAAGCGGCAGGTAAACCCGTCATGCTCGATTTCTACGCCGATTGGTGTGTAGCATGTAAAGAGTTTGAAAAGTACACCTTCCATGACCCAAGCGTCGAAGCAAAACTGCAAGACTTCGTTCTTCTGCAAGCGGACGTGACCAAAAACCAAGTGCAAGACATCGAACTACTGAAGCACATGAATGTACTTGGTTTACCAACAATTGAGTTTTGGGATGCCAGTGGCGAACACGTTTCAAACGCTCGTTTGACGGGATTCATGCAAGCTGAGCCTTTCTTAGAGCATATCAAGCAGTTCTGATAACCAGATATTCAAACGCCAGTGATGTCCACTGGCGTTTTTTATTGCTCAGATTTGAATAAGAACATTGCGTTTATATGCAATTTTCCTAATAAAAGTCGATTTGGTTCAGACTTTTAGCGAATAAATATTGTCCACTCTCTCAAAGCTGGACAATAATAAATTTAACGAAATAGTCAAAAGTGTTTAACGTCATGGATTCGACCTACACCATCATTATTGCAGATGATCACCCACTCTTCCGGAACGCCTTGTTTCAATCTATCCACATGGCTATTAGTGGTGCAAATTTGCTGGAAGCGGACTCACTCGACGCACTTCTGGCTTTGTTGGAGCGAGAGGAAGAGCCAGATTTAGTGCTATTGGATCTCAAAATGCCAGGAGCAAATGGTATGTCTGGCTTGATTCATTTGCGAGCAGAGCATCCAGATTTACCTATCGTCGTCGTTTCAGCGAGTGAAGAGCCGGCGATCGTGACGCAGGTGAAAAGCCATGGTGCATTTGGTTTTATTCCCAAGTCCAGCGACATGCGCGAATTAGTGAACGCGCTCAATCAAGTGCTGAATGGCGACCCATACTTCCCTGAAGGGTTGATCACCAATAACGCGGCATGTAATGACTTAGCGGAAAAGATTGCTGCGCTAACACCGCAGCAATATAAAGTGTTGGGAATGTTGTCCGATGGCTTGCTGAACAAGCAAATCGCTTACGAATTGAATGTTTCAGAAGCCACCATAAAAGCGCACATGACAGCGATTTTCCGTAAGCTCGGTGTAAAGAACCGCACGCAAGCCGTGATTATGCTGACGGAAATGAGCGACTAGATTGACGTCTTATCGTCAGACTTACTTTTTTCGTTTGGCAATCGGATACCGACTTTAGTGACCTGCTGATCAACAACATCAGCGACGATCCAATGCAAACCTTGCCACTCGAAATGGTCTCCCAATACTGGCGTGCTACCTAATTGCTCTTCGACAAGGTTTCTCAAACTTTTATCCAGCGGTTCATCCCCCAGATTCAAACCATACATCACGGCAATATCGGCAAGCTTCACTTCAATATCGAGGAAGAAGTCACCGAAGAATCGCGCTAGCGACGCTTTCTCTGGGGCTTCACTAAACAGTAAGCTCAGTGCATCTAAATCCTTTTCTTGTGCTAATACACACAAGGTATCATCTTCCTCAAGACGCGTACTGCCGGATGGGTGCAATAGCTCTTTACTGCGAAATACAGCGGCGATACGCGTTCCTTCCGGCATCGAAAGACTACGTAATGGCTCACCAATGCACCATTTATCTGCTTTAAGTCTATAGATAAACAGCTCCCACTCACTGGTCGGGTAAATCTCTACACCCGTACGCGAAATTGGCTCAGGCTTAGAAGGTAGCTCGACCTTTGCAAGAGACATCGCCTTAGTCAACGTGCCCCCTTGTACTATCAAAGACACCATTACTACAAAGAATGCCAAATTGAAGTACAGTTGAGCATCTGGCAACCCTGCCATCATCGGAAATACCGCGAGGATGATAGGTACAGCACCACGCAATCCTACCCAAGAGACAAACCACTTTTCACGTGGCGTGAAACTCTTGAATGGCAGTAAACCAATCCAAACTGAGATTGGTCGGGCAAACAAAATCATCCCGAAAGCAAGCGCAAGACCTGGCAACGCAATAGAGAGTAAATTGGATGGTGTAACCAACAAACCAAGCACCAAGAACATACCAATTTGAGCTAGCCACGTCATACCATCTAAAACATGAAGAATAGAGTGGCGGCTGCGTGTTGGACGGTTACCTAATAAAAGACCAACAAGGTAAATCGACAAAATACCACTGCCACCCAAAGTGTTAGATAAAGCGAAAATAAGCAAGCCACCACTGACCGTTAAAATAGAATACAGCCCATCTGGTAATTGATTGCGATTGATAACTTTCCATAAGATCCAGCCACCAGCGAAGCCAAGTAACGCGCCAATACCAAACTGCTTAAGAAAACTGAACGCCAAAAAGCCCGCACTTAAATCTGCGCCAGGGTTCGCTAAAATAGCAATCAGAGTTACGGTCAGAAACACCGCCATTGGGTCATTGGTGCCGGATTCAATTTCCAGCGTTGAACCAACACGTTCGTTCAGGCTACGACCTTTGAGTAGAGAGAAGACCGCGGCAGCATCGGTGGAACCAACAATCGCACCAACCAATATGCCTTGCAATAAATCTAAGTCGAATAACCACGTTGCCATCAGCCCGGTCAAAATGGTGGTGATCGCAACGCCAAATGTCGCCAAAGAGACCGAGGGCCATAACGCAACCCTAAAGCTGGCGACCCGCGTTCTCATCCCACCATCAAGCAAAATGATGGCTAATGCGAGGTTACTAACCAAATAAGCGATGGAAAAGTTATCGAATAAAATGCCGCCTAAGCCATCTTCCCCCGCCAGCATTCCAACGGCTAAAAATACCAAAAGAATTGGGATTCCCAACTTAGAAGACACTGGGCTTAAAAGAACGCTAAGTGCGATTAACAACGCACCTATTAGAAAAAAACTGTTAATGGTGTCTGCGTCCATTCTCACCCTCCCTTAATGAAAAACGATAATAATTGTGATGAGCAAGGCTACTTCGTTAATGAGGTAATGCCCTAATCTGCCTCCCCTTTACACCGTCTCAAAATGCGAGGTTGTACGAGAATGACTCAGTTATATTACTTTATTGTGCGTTAAAACGGTGATTTGATGCGAAAACTTTATGTAAATAAATTACTTGTGAGCTTTCTTATCTACGCCTTATCTCTTTAAGAGCCACAAGATCACCACCAATATTTACACAGCATCTCCAAATTCAATGAAGAAAAGATTAATGGCCCGTCTTAATCATGCTTGTTTATCCAATCAACCTTTAGACCTTTGGCTAACTTAACAGTTTATTAACATAACATTTTACCCCTTTATTCGCTGCAAAAGCCCATAGCATGGAGATTCTTCATTTTTAACACCCCGACTAAAGTTGAAAAGAGTTATTGCCAACACCTTGCTAATGTACATATTGAAACATTTCATTAACAACAATACCAATCGTAAGGAGACGGCAATGGCATTTGAAAGCGAAGAAAGAGCCAAAGCCTATTGGGACAAAAACGTGAAGCTCATGATCGGCCTAATGGTCATCTGGTTCGTCGTGTCTTTCGGCTGCGGCATCTTATTTGTCGACGTACTAAATCAATTTCAACTAGGCGGCTACAAACTCGGTTTCTGGTTTGCTCAACAAGGCTCCATCTATGCCTTCCTAGGAATTATTTTCTATTACGCATGGAAGATGCGCCAAATTGACCGTGAATTCGGCGTGGACGAATAAGGAGTCACTCAGATGGATTTGAAAACTATTACCTACCTGGTCGTTGGCGCCACGTTCATCCTGTACATCGGGATTGCTATTTGGGCTCGCGCCGGATCAACCAAAGAGTTTTATGTTGCTGGTGGCGGTGTAAACCCGATTGCAAACGGTATGGCAACCGCAGCCGATTGGATGTCCGCAGCGTCGTTTATCTCAATGGCAGGCTTAATTGCCTTCATGGGCTATGGCGGCTCAGTATTTCTAATGGGTTGGACTGGTGGCTACGTTCTGCTTGCGCTGTTGCTAGCGCCTTACCTACGCAAATTTGGTAAGTTTACGGTGCCAGAGTTTGTTGGTGAACGCTTTTACTCCAACACAGCACGTATCGTAGCGGTTGTTTGTCTTATCATCGCATCAGTGACTTATGTTATCGGTCAGATGAAAGGCGTGGGCGTTGCGTTTGGTCGCTTCTTAGAAGTGGATTACTCCACTGGCCTATTAATTGGTATGTGTATCGTTTTCATGTACGCGGTTCTTGGCGGCATGAAAGGCATCACTTACACGCAGATTGCTCAATATTGCGTACTCATTCTTGCTTACACTATCCCTGCAATCTTTATCTCTCTGCAACTCACTGGTAACCCAATCCCACAAATTGGTCTAGGGAGTACCATGGCTGGTACCGATGTCTATCTACTCGATCGGCTTGACCAAGTGGTGACCGAACTCGGATTCAGTGAATACACGACCCAAGTACGTGGCGACACACTTAATATGTTTGTCTACACCATGTCACTGATGATTGGTACTGCCGGTCTACCACACGTAATTATCCGTTTCTTTACCGTGCCGAAGGTTCGCGACGCACGTACATCAGCAGGCTGGGCTCTGATCTTCATCGCAATCCTTTACACTACTGCACCAGCGGTATCAGCGATGGCTCGTCTCAACCTAATGAATACGGTAAATCCAGCTCCGGGTCAGCACCTAGCGTATGACGAGCGTCCTGCGTGGTTCAAAAACTGGGAAACAACTGGACTACTCGGTTTTGACGATAAAAATGGCGATGGCAATATCCAATACACTTCAGATGCGTCCACCAACGAACTGCGCGTTGATAACGACATCATGGTATTGGCTAACCCAGAGATCGCTAAACTACCAAACTGGGTGATTGCACTTGTGGCAGCAGGTGGTCTTGCAGCTGCACTATCTACCGCAGCAGGTTTACTACTCGCCATTTCTTCAGCTATTTCCCATGACTTAATCAAAGGGGTTATCAATCCGAACATATCCGAGAAAAAAGAGCTACTTGCTAGTCGAATATCAATGGCAGTAGCGATAGCAGCCGCAGGCTATCTCGGTTTAAATCCGCCTGGATTTGCCGCAGGTACGGTAGCACTCGCCTTTGGTCTTGCCGCTTCATCCATCTTCCCTGCATTGATGATGGGCATCTTCAGCAAGAGCATCAACAAAGAAGGCGCAATCGCCGGTATGATTGCGGGTATCAGTATTACGCTGTTCTACGTATTCCAACACAAAGGCATCCTTTTCGTTGCTGATTGGAAATATCTAGAAAGCTGGGGAACAAACTGGTTCCTGGGTATTGAGCCAAACGCGTTTGGTGCTATTGGCGCACTATTTAACTTCATCGTCGCATTCGCTGTCTCCAAAGTAACAGCAGAAACGCCACAAGAAGTAAAAGACCTAGTCGAACACGTTCGCGTGCCAGTAGGTGCTGGTAGTGCAGTGGATCACTAAAAACTAATCAAAACCACAAAAGCCCCGTTTGGAACCAGCCGTCCGGGGCTTTTTTATTCTCACTTTTCAGTTACCATATTCGCAGTATGTCGTTGCAAGGAAGCCAAGATGTTCAAAAACAAGCACTTTATTCTCGCTCTACTGATTGCGCCAGTTCTCTCTTTGATCGCTTACTTCGGTACCGATATGGCCCTCAGCGAGAAGCCCCACGCGGCGCAAGAAGGGGAAACTTACAAACTCGCGAGTAAGTCTAATTGTCGTTACACCAGTGGTCTGTGTGATATGGAAAATGGCGATTTTAAAGTGAAATTTCGCTCGGAAAAACTCACTAAAAATAACTTAGAATTATCACTCAACGCCGCTTACCCACTCGAAGGTGTTAAAGTTTCTATTGTGAGTGACAAAGAGAAAAACGCTCAACCGATTGATATGAAGCCCGCCGATCAAGCAGGCCAAAGCTGGTACATCACCTTACCAAAGCCTGCATCTGCAGAAAGCTGGTTAAGAGTCGTCATTCAATCAGGCGGTACACTGTATTATGGTGAAACACAAACCGCATTTGTGAAGTACGAAACCTTATTTACTGAATAACGGTGACAAGCTAATTCACCGGTATTCAAACGACAGTGACTTAGTTTCACTCAGCATAAATGAATTCCTACTCAGCCGACGCCTTTGCGTCGGCTTTTGTTTCAGTAAGTCTTTCTTCAACAACCTCTTACTCTAAAAAGGGTTGCCAACTCACAAGTTAATTGATAATAATTATCATTACATTTAATGAGAGGTGGTTATGGACAACAAACGGGACATCTTTAACGCATTTTTTAAAGCCCAAGATAGATTCCTTCTCGCCGCACCACATGGCTTTGAGCCAGACGTGATTCATGACTATATTCATTGGGGAATGGTGTTGTCTTCTTGTTATGAACACGATGCCGATGAAGAAAATCTATTGTTGTGTGAGCTGTTTTTACGTCAGGTTTATTTCCATTTACTAGACGCAATTCAAGACTCAACTCGCAGTCGTATCTTCCGTCGTGTCTGTCTCGATTCTATCCATACGCCATTATTTTGCCTCAAACGCTATTACTACCAGTTTGAACAAGGCGACGTGAAATTTCTCGCACTACAACAACAATTACGCCTGATTCAAATCTCACTCGATTAACCAAAAGGATCCCTACCATGAGCACCGAATTCCGCATAGAAACTGACAGTATGGGCGAAGTAACGGTCCCTGCAGATGCTCTCTACCAAGCCCAAACTCAACGCGCCGTCGATAACTTCTCATTCAGTCAACATAAAATGCCGTCTGGTTTTATCAAAGCGTTAGCACACATCAAGCAGACTGCGGCACTCACCAACGCACAGCTAGGGCTGCTTGAGGGAGATATTGCCAACGCGATCGCTGACGCAGCTCAAGCAATTATCGAAGGCAATCATATTGAGCAATTCCCAATTGACGTGTTCCAAACGGGATCAGGCACTAGCTCAAATATGAATGCGAATGAAGTAATTGCAACACTGGCCTCCCAGCATCTAGGCGGCACTGTCAGCCCTAATGATCACGTCAACATGGGACAAAGCAGCAACGATGTGGTACCGACGGCCATTCAAGTTAGCGCAGCATTAGCCATTGAAAAACAGCTCTTCCCGGCCCTGTCACACCTAAGCCAAACACTAGAGTCTAAGCAACAAGCATTGAAAGATGTTGTAAAAACCGGTCGCACCCACTTAATGGATGCGATGCCAATTACCTTTGCTCAAGAACTTGGCAGTTGGCAGTTCCAAATCGAGCATGCAAAACAAGCGATTGAACAAGCTCTTCCTGCTGTAAAAGCCTTAGCCCAAGGTGGTACGGCAGTTGGAACGGGGATCAATGCCGATCCACGCTTTGCAGACTTATTCGCTAGCAACCTAACCCAGTCAACTCGTATTCAGTTCACGGCCAGTGATAACTTCTTTTTCAATTTAAGCAGTCAAGATGCGATCGTCGCTCTGTCGGGACAGCTCAAAACAGCAGCAGTTGCGATCATGAAGATCGCAAATGATCTTCGTTGGATGAATTCAGGCCCATTGGCTGGTTTAGGTGAGATTGAATTACAAGGCTTGCAACCGGGTTCTTCCATCATGCCTGGCAAAGTAAATCCTGTGATCCCAGAAGCCGCAGCTATGGCATCAGCGCAAGTCATTGGTAATGACACCACCATTACCGTCGCAGGCCAAGCGGGCAACTTCCAGCTTAACGTCATGCTGCCAGTTATTGCTCATAACGTATTGGAGAGCATCGAGTTACTCTCTAACAGCGCAACCGCTTTAGCTGACAAAGCCATTGCGACGTTTGAAGTTCGCCAAGATAACTTGGATGTAGCACTCGCCAAAAACCCTATTTTGGTCACGGCTCTCAACCCGGTCATTGGTTACCTAAAAGCGGCAGAAGTCGCGAAAAAAGCCTACAAACAGGGACGCGCGATTATTGATGTCGCGGAAGAAGAAACTGATTTGGATAGAGCCACACTAGAGCGATTGCTTAATCCAGCCAAACTGACTCAAGGCGGCGTCGCAGAATAAGCGGCAAACTCAGCCTATCAACTAAGATTACAAACATCGAGACCTCCATTCGGAGGTCTCTTTTTATAGCGATTTTTCAAACACTCCAATCCTAAGCGACTCGATTGAGCACCGAACGCAGCTTAAGCGGCTTAACTGGCTTAGCAATAAAGCTGAACCCATTTGCTTTGATGCCATCAAGCATATCATCGGTACGATCTGCACTGATGATGACGCCTTCAAAGCTGTGGCCTAATCTCAGGCGGCATTGCTGTAGCACTTCTAAACCAGTACGACCATCATCAAGTCGGTAATCGGAGAAAATTACATCCGGAATCCAACCATCCTCAAGCGCTTGTAGACTTTCAACTAAATCAATCGCAACTCGTGTATCGCAACCCCATCGGGAAAGTAAGGTTTCCATGCCGACTAGAATGTCAGGCTCATTATCGACACATAGGATTCTCAGATGACCAAGTTCAGATTGCTTATTCATCGCCACGTGAACTGGATGAGGCTGAACATGATCAGCTTTATCTAGGGTGATGGAAAAAACACTGCCTTTTCCAACCCAAGAGCGCATCGAAATTTCATGCCCAAGTACCTGAGCAATTCCTTTCGAAATCGCCAAACCAAGTCCGAGACCTTGGTCGGAACGAACTTGAGTTCCGCGATTAAACTCTTCAAAAATCTCTTGCTGCTTCTCTTCTTCAATCCCCACTCCATTATCCCATACATCAATACGCACTCGCCCTTTCACGCGGCGAACACCGAGTGCGACTTTGCCATTCGGGTTATAACGAAACGCATTGGTCAGGAAGTTTTGCACCACACGGCGCAGCAGTTTGGGATCCGACTTAACCATGAGTGAGGACGGAATCATGGTGAACTCTATACCTTGCTGTTTGGCTAACGCACTAAACTCAGCATTCAAATTCGATAACACATCATTTAACGCAAAGCCATGCACGTTGACTTCCAACTTGCCCGATTCCAAACGCGAGATATCCAGCAAATCTCCAATTAAGTCTTCGGCAGCCTCTAAAGCACTTTCAATGTGTGCTGACAGCTTTTTGGCTTCGCTGTCTTTGGCGACTTCCGATAGTGAAGAAGCGAATAGACGCGCCGCGTTGAGCGGTTGCATCAAGTCATGGCTTACTGCCGCCAAGAACCGTGATTTGGACTTCGATTCCAAATCCGAGCGCTGCGTCGCTTCCACCAGTTGCTTGTTAAGTTGTTCTAATTCTCGAGTCCGCAGACGTACCCTTTCTTCCAATGTCTCGTTGGCGTCTTTCAGTGCTTGCTCTGCATCACGGAATACGGTGATGTCGGTAAAGCTCATCACAAAGCCACCACCTGGCATTGGGTTACCTTGCACCTCTATCACGCGACCATCGGGACGAACCCGAGAAGAGGTGTGCCGAGTCCCTTGCTCAAGGTGATAAACACGGCGACGGACGTGGTCATCAGGGTCACCAGGGCCACACAACCCCTGCTCTGCATTGTGCCGAATCACATCCGCAATCGGTCGACCTACTTGAATCAGGCCTGGCGGAAATTCAAAGAGTTCTAAATAGCGTTGGTTCCACGCTACCAAGCGTAGTTGCTTATCGACGACCGCAATACCTTGTCCAATATGCTCAATCGCGCCTTGGAGTAAACCCCGACTAAAATCGTACAGTTCAGAGGCTTCATCGACGATAGTCGCCACCTCTTCAAGCTGCATGTTTCTTCCTTGCAGAGCGGAAGTAAGCACTAACTTAGCAGAAGATGCACCAAATACCCCTGCCAGCACACGCTCCGTATGCCGAATCAGAGAAGATGGCGCTTGCTGATTCGGCATTAACTCTTCTCGTTGTTGGCTCCAGTAGGCTTGAAACGCCGCTTTAACTCGCGTTCGTCCTACAAATCTGGACGCTAGCATTTCCAGTTCTGCAACCGTAACGCGGCTCTGGTACAGACTCATATTTTCGCTTTCAGGCAACGGTGTACCAACGAATGATGCCGATTGTAAGCGCTCACTTAAGCTTGGTCGGGTAGCCATAGAAACCACAACAAAACACACTGCATTAGCGACCACACTGAGGATCATCCCCCAATCTGAAATCGCGATATCAAAGCTAGCCAATACCTCTGGTGGCGTAATCAACCAGATCAGGAAGTTATTACTGGCGTCTCCGGCAAGCATGTCTGTTTGGCTCATTAACGTAATCAACCAGGTAGCAAAACCCACCGCGAGGCCAACATACACACCTTTCTTATTCCCTTGACGCCAATACATACCGCCAACCAGCGCAGGAGCGAATTGCGTGATAGCCGCGAACGAGAGAAAGCCGATAGCAGAAAGTGAATGAATAGTGTCCAACGCTTGATAGAAACACCACGCACCAATCAACAAAACTAATATCAAACCACGGCGGATCCGCAGTAATAATTCAGAAAAATGGTGATGGTTACGCTGCGTCAGTCGCATGCGACGCAATAGCAATGGCATAACCAAGTCATTCGAGACCATGATCGCTAAGGCAATCGTCGATACGATAACCATGCCACTTGCCGCTGAAGTACCGCCTAAAAACGCAAGCAAGGCGATTTCACTCGCCCCTACCGACATCGGCACACTGATGACATAAGTATCAGGCGAAGCGCCACTCAAGAGACCTTGCCCTACCCACGCAATAGGTAAGACAAAAATCCCCATTAAGATCAGATAAATGGGGAACAACCAACGAGCCACATGCAAATCTTGAGCACGTTCATTTTCTACCACCATCGTATGGAATTGTCGCGGAAGGCAAACTATCGCCAGCATGGTCAGTACAGTATGAATCAATATAGTCGGGATATTTGGTGACTGATACGTCTGTGCGGCAACATCAATTAAGCTCAAATTCTCGGAGTTCATCGCCAACCAAACAATGAAGACACCAACCACTAAAAAAGCCAGCAGTTTGATAATGGATTCGAAGGCAATTGCCATCATCATCCCACGATGGTGTTCCGTGTTATCAATGTGGCGGGTACCGAATAGCATCGTAAAAATCGCCAATGCGACCACAACAAACCACGACACGCTATCGTTTTGATAACCAAAATCAGTAGCCAGCTCCGGAGCAATAATTTCAAGCCCCATAGTGATACCACGCAGCTGTAAAGCGATGTACGGCAAAATTCCCGCAACCGCTATGAGCGTAACAACCACGGCCAAACCTTGGGATTTACCGTAGCGTGCTCCGATAAAGTCAGCAATCGACGTGATGTGTTCCCGTTTAGCAATCAAAATAAGCCGAGCTAAAACGCGCCATCCGATGGTAAACACTAAAATGGGGGCAATATAGATGGGCAAGAAAGACCAAGGATTACTGCTGGCCTGCCCGACCGTGCCGTAGAAGGTCCATGATGTACAGTACACCGCAATGGAAAGACTATAAATCCAAGGCCGCCAGCGCGCTAGCCACCTTTTCTGAATGTCGCCGTACCACGCGATGATAAATAAAGCTCCCAAATACGCTAAAGAAACGGGAACCACCAGCCATCCTTGCATCCGATATCCTTTCTTGCCTTTCTTGCTACTTTTAAAGCAAGAGAATAAAAAAACCTCTCCATGAGGGAGAGGTTTCATTTAACACCGCTTTGATAACGGAGACAAAGCTTAGTTTTTAACCTTTGTTACATAAGTCTAATTCTGTGTTTCAAGTGGCTTGTCTGATACATCAACCACCTGATGTGGGTCTTGTGAATCAAGCTTGATGAACAGAGCCAATAACCCCATCGCGGCCATGCCCCAGAACACAAGCGGTCCCCAGTGCTCATAACCCCAACCACTCAATACGGTCATTAACGCGATAAATGCGCCCAACGGAATCGCGTTATACAACGCTTGCAACGCTACGATCTTATTTTCTTCGGAGTTTTGGATATATTGGATCGCGGCAATGTGTGCGGTAGCAAAAGTCACACCATGCAATAGTTGAACAACCACCAAAGCAATAATTGATGTTGTCGACGCCGTAATACCCCAACGCATCATTACACCAACGGCAGCAGCAATAAACAGCGCGCGTATTGACCAACCTACGAATAAACGCTTACTCAGTGCAAACACTGCCACTTCTGCGGCTACTCCTAAGCTCCACAAGTAGCCAATGACATCTTCCGAGTGACCAGCGGCCTTCCAGTGAATCGCACTAAAGCCGTAGTAAGCCGCATGACTGCCCTGAATTAGTGACACCAACACTAAGAATTTTAGTATCGGCTTGTCGGTCAAAAGAGCGGTCAGCTTTGGACGTTCTGCGCTTTGCCCACCGTGCGTTACAGGCATTGGGTTAGTCGGTCGCATAGCAAACAGCAACGAGATAAACACGCCGAACATCGCAGTATACAAGATCATATCGGAGCCAAATTCAGCCACCAGGTAGCCCACTGCCGTCGAGCCTGCGATAAAGGCGATCGAACCCCATAGCCGCGTGCGGCCATAATCGAGCATTTTCAGGCGAGCGTAGTAATTTGCCATCGCGTCCGACAACGGAATAATCGGTCCACAACAAAGATTGAACAACACTGTCGCTAGTGCCATTAACCAAAAGCTACCACCCGTAAAAAAGTGAAATCCAACAAAAAGGAGGGCAGCGAAACTCAACCAACGTAAAGCAGGCATAAGATGTTCGACTTTGTGTACTCGTGGGGTGATCACGATATTGGCAACACAACGTGTCGCAAGGCCTAACCCGACCAGCAAACCGATATCTGTCGAAGATACGCCCTGATCCTTAAACCAAAGTGACCAAAATGGCAGATACACGCCATACGCAAAGAAGAATCCGAGAAAGTACTGGGAAATCCAGCCATACGGAGAAGGTTTCAACATTACTAATATCCTAAAACGGGAACACCAACGTTCGAGCCGGGAATTATGTATCGCCATGCGTATTATAAAAAGGGAAGAATAAGAAACTTATCGTTTCCTCGATGGAATACTAACTTTGCGACATTTGGCATCTTCAAACGAAAACATCGTAATTTAGACCAAAGTCGTCTGGCTTCCGGTAAGAAATTTGTCAGACTTAGAGAGTGTTCCTTCCATCATTATTGGGTGTTCTCATGCCTGACAAATTTAACATGCAATCTCCACCGTTCGATCGCTTAACTGAAGCACAACAAACGCGACTGCGATCGTCTCTGGACGTCGCCTACTATCGAGCTCGAGATGTTATTTTATCCTGCGGACAGAAGAACCCCCACTTACATATTCTGATCAAAGGCGCGGTAGAAGAGCGCTCCAACGATCAACAGGAAGTGTTCGCACATTATGCCAACGACGATATGTTCGATGTACGCTCGTTACTTGAAGACAAGGTACGTCATCACTACATCGCGCTTGAGGACACGCTCTCTTACCTACTGCCGAAAGAAATTTTCCTTGCCCTTTACAACGAAAATGGCCAGTTTGCAGCCTATTTCGATAACAATTTATCGAAACGGCAAGAGCTCATCGAAGCGGCCCATCAACAGCAAAACTTAGCGGAGTTTATTCTCACTAAAGTTGACCGCAGCATTTATCACCCACCGATGATCCTTGAACCAAATACACCAATTAACGAGGTAACACGTTCCTTAAAAGAAAATGGGATTGACGCTGCATTGGTTCAACTCCATGGCGATGATCCACGATTGGAAAAATGGCCATCAGCCCACCCGTACGCAATAGTGACTCGTACTAATATGCTGCATTCTGTGATGATAGATGGTTGCGCGCTCGACACACCAGTGGGTGAGATCGCGAGCTTTCCTGTTTATCACGTTGATGATGGAGACTTTCTATTCAACGCCATGATCACAATGACCAGAAATAGAATGAAACGCCTCATGGTATGTGAAGGCAACAGAGCTGTCGGCATGCTGGATATGACCCAAATTCTTAGCGCGTTCTCAACCCACTCTCACGTGTTAACGCTCAGTATTGCTCGAGCAAGCAGCGTGGAAGAGCTCGCTTTGGCCTCAAACCGCCAACGTCAATTGGTCGAGAGCTTATTGAAAAACGGCATCCGCACTCGCTTCATCATGGAGCTTATCTCAGCCGTAAACGAACAAATTATCGAGAAAGCGTTCGAGTTAGTGATACCACCAGCCTTGCACGACCATTGTTGCTTGATCGTACTCGGCTCTGAAGGCCGAGGAGAGCAAATTCTCAAAACCGATCAAGACAATGCCCTGATTATTCAAGATGGTCTGGAATGGCCTCATTGCGAACAAGTGATGCAATCCTTCACACACACCCTACAACAGCTCGGTTATCCACTTTGCCCTGGTAAAGTGATGGTTAACAACCCGAAATGGGTCAAAACACAGCAAGAATGGATAAGCACCCTAAACCACTGGATAGCTAAAGCCGAACCAGAACAAATCATGGACTTAGCCATTTTCAGTGACGCCCATGCTGTTGCTGGGAATTGCGAGCTGCTGGCTCCAATTGCGGCGCATCTTCGTGACACAATGAAAGATCGCATGTTGATATTGTCTGATTTTACTCGCCCTGCCTTGCAGTTTTCGGTGCCCCTAACTCTATTTGGCAACGTAAAAAGTGCTAAAGACGGATTGGACATTAAACGCGGCGGTATTTTCCCAATTGTACACGGCATTCGCGCCTTGTCTTTGGAGTATGCCATTGAAGAGAAGAACACGTTTGAACGCATTGAAGCTCTGAGAAATAAGCGCATCTTAGAATCCGAAACGGCAGATAATCTCAACGAAGCACTTAAATTGTTCTTTAAACTTCGTCTTAATCAGCAACTCAAAAAGCAAGAAGCGTTGAATAACATTGATATTAAACAACTGGATAGAACTGAGCGTGATTTGCTTCGCCACAGCTTACATGTGGTGAAGAAATTTAAGCAATTTTTAGGCTTCCATTATCAAATTCGTGATTAACCCTGATTTTCATAAATCACAGAGGCGTAAGCAATGAACTGGTTACAACGCAAATATTGGCATTACAAATTGAAAGGCTCGCCTTATCAGTCGCTGTTTTGCACGCCAGATAAAACAGAATACGTCTCTCTTGACTGCGAAACCACCAGCCTTGACCCAAATCGCGCCGAGCTGGTGACTATTGCAGCCACCAAGATCATCGACAACCGCATCATCACCAGTCAACCATTTGAAGTCCGCTTACGCGCGCCGCAATCGCTCGACTCAGGCTCGGTCAAGATCCATCGAATTCGCCACCAAGACTTAGTCGATGGCATCAGTGAAAAAGAGGCGCTGCTCGAGCTGCTCGACTTTATCAGCAACCGACCACTTGTGGGCTATCACATTCGTTACGATAAAAAGATCTTAGACCTTGCTTGTCTGCGGCAACTTGGCTTCCCACTTCCTAACCCACTCATCGAGGTCAGTCAGATTTATCACGATAAGTTGGAACGACATTTGCCGAATGCCTATTTCGACTTAAGTCTGGATGCCATTTGTAAACACCTCGAACTTCCTATCCAAGACAAACACGACGCCTTGCAAGACGCGATTTCTGCCGCTTTGGTCTTTGTCCGCTTAACGAAAGGCGATTTACCCAACCTAACCGCGCCGTATACATAAAAATCAGTTGACCTAGCTCCCAGAAATACTTTTGTTTCAGCGATTTCCCGGCGCTTCCATCACTCTCATCCTAAAGTCTAATTGTGGAAATACGCGCGGTGACTGACAGTTATAAGCACAACGTCGTCATTACCACGACCAAGTTATTTAGAACCAAAAAACAGCCCTACAAAAATATATTCAAAATCTTATCTAGATTGGTGTAAGGCCGAGAAATAAGGCACAAGGAGAGAAGCCATGAGCGAAGCCCACGTTTATCCGGTAAAAGAAAATATTAAAACTCATACACACGCGGATAATGATACTTACTTAGCCATGTATCAGCAGTCGGTAACCGATCCAGAGGGCTTCTGGAACGAACACGGCAAAATCGTTGATTGGATCAAACCTTTCACCAAAGTAAAAAGCACTTCTTTCGACACTGGCCATGTTGATATTCGCTGGTTTGAAGATGGCACACTGAACGTCTCGGCTAACTGTATTGACCGTCATCTTGCAGAACACGGGGACGACGTCGCCATCATTTGGGAAGGCGATGATCCAGCCGACGACAAAACACTCACTTTCAACGAACTGCACAAAGAAGTGTGTAAATTCTCCAACGCATTGAAAGAGCAAGGCGTACGCAAGGGAGACGTGGTGTGTCTATACATGCCAATGGTGCCAGAAGCCGCTGTGGCTATGCTCGCTTGTACCCGTATTGGTGCGGTTCACACCGTAGTATTTGGCGGTTTCTCACCAGAAGCGCTATCCGGCCGTATCATCGACTCTGACGCTAAAGTCGTGATCACCGCAGACGAAGGCGTACGTGGCGGACGCGCTGTTCCACTGAAAAAGAACGTGGATGAAGCACTAACCAACCCAGACGTGAAAACCATCAGTAAAGTCGTCGTGCTTAAACGTACAGGTGGTGATGTTGAATGGCATGAACACCGTGATGTTTGGTGGCACGAAGCAACAGCCAACGTTTCTGACGTTTGCCCACCAGAAGAGATGAAAGCCGAAGACCCGCTGTTCATCCTCTACACATCTGGCTCGACAGGTAAACCTAAAGGCGTACTACATACTACAGGCGGTTACCTCGTCTACGCGGCAATGACCTTTAAATATGTCTTCGATTATCAACCAGGAGAAACCTTCTGGTGTACCGCGGATGTGGGCTGGATTACAGGCCATACTTACCTAATTTATGGTCCACTAGCGAACGGGGCCAAAACCATTCTGTTTGAAGGTGTTCCAAACTACCCAAGCACGGCTCGTATGAGTGAAGTGGTTGATAAGCACCAAGTGAACATTCTCTACACTGCGCCAACCGCTATTCGTGCACTAATGGCAAAAGGTAACGAAGCGGTAGCAGGGACATCTCGTTCAAGCTTACGTGTAATGGGTTCAGTAGGTGAGCCTATCAACCCTGAAGCGTGGGAGTGGTACTACAAAACGATTGGTAACGAGAGCTCGCCTATCGTTGATACTTGGTGGCAAACAGAGACCGGCGGTATCTTAATTGCACCACTACCAGGTGCAACAGATTTAAAACCAGGCTCAGCAACTCGACCATTCTTCGGAGTCCAACCTGCACTGGTTGATAACATGGGCAACATCATTGAAGAAACCGCAGCAGAAGGTAACTTGGTGATCCTTGATTCATGGCCAGGTCAGATGCGTACTGTTTATGGCGACCACGAGCGCTTTGAACAGACCTACTTCTCAACCTTCAAGGGAATGTACTTTACTAGTGATGGGGCTCGTCGTGACGAAGACGGTTACTACTGGATCACGGGCCGTGTTGATGACGTACTAAACGTGTCGGGTCACCGCATGGGTACCGCTGAAATAGAATCGGCTCTTGTCGCACATCATAAAATTGCTGAGGCCGCTATTGTGGGCATTCCGCATGATATCAAAGGCCAAGCTATCTACGCTTACATTACCTTGAACGATGGTGAATTCCCGTCAGCAGAGCTACACAAAGAAGTGAAAGATTGGGTGCGTAAAGAGATTGGTCCAATTGCAACACCAGATGTACTGCACTGGACGGATTCCTTACCGAAGACTCGTTCTGGTAAGATCATGCGTCGAATCCTGCGTAAAATTGCAACGGGTGATACCAGCAACCTCGGAGACACATCAACGCTTGCCGATCCGAGCGTTGTAGATAAACTTATCGCAGAGAAAGCAGAATTGGCATAAATTCAACCAACTGTTTTAAAAGCACTTTAAAAACCGCCATCACTCATGGCGGTTTTTTGCTTTAGTGCACAAATTAGCCACACAAAAAATATGGCAATTATGTTGTTTTTGTTAACTTGGTTACAGAAACGAGAGTGGCTATTAGGAGATTAGACCAGTAAATTGCTGCTAATTGCTATGAATTAGCTATAATCTTGGTCGATTTTTTAAAATTTGCTCGGTTTTAACAAAAAAATCGTGCTGAACTATCGTATATTTGGGAATATAAACGTTCCACTCACGATAAGGGAAGATAGCAACACAATGTCTGCAAAGTCACGGATTCTTGTTCTAAACGGACCAAATCTTAATCTATTGGGTCTGCGCGAACCGACACACTATGGTCACAGTACCTTAGCTCAAGTTGTGGATACTCTTACAGAGCAAGCCCATAACGCTGGGGTAGAACTGGAACACCTACAATCAAATCGTGAGTACGAACTGATTGAAGCCATTCACGCTGCCTATGGCAAGATTGACTTCATCATCATCAATCCAGCGGCTTTCACTCATACTAGTGTGGCGCTGCGAGATGCATTACTTGGCGTCGCCATCCCATTTATTGAGGTGCACTTATCAAATGTGCACGCACGTGAACCATTCCGTCATCACTCTTATCTGTCAGATAAAGCAGAGGGTGTGATTTGCGGTTTAGGCGCACAAGGTTATGAATTTGCTCTGTCTGCAGCGATCAATAAGCTACAGGCAAAGTAACCCTAACACTCTGCAACCCTACGAGGGTTGTCTTAATCACAAGATAAAAGAGAAAGAAAAGATGGATATTCGTAAAATCAAGAAGCTAATTGAGTTAGTTGAAGAGTCTGGCATTGCTGAGCTAGAGATCTCTGAAGGTGAAGAGTCAGTGCGCATCAGCCGTCATGGCACTGCAGCTCCTCAAGCACCAATTCACTACGCAGCAGCTCCAGCGGCGGCACCTGCTCCAGTAGCAGCGGCACCAGTAGCGGAAGCGCCAGCAGCAGAAGCTCCAGCAGCAACACCTGCAGGTCACCAAGTTCTTTCTCCAATGGTTGGTACTTTCTACCGCTCTCCAAGCCCAGACTCTAAAGCATTCGTAGAAGTGGGTCAGAAAGTAAATGCTGGCGATACTCTATGTATTGTTGAAGCAATGAAAATGATGAACCAAATCGAAGCGGACAAATCTGGCGTTGTTACAGCAATCCTAGCTGAAGACGGCCAACCAGTTGAATTCGACCAACCTCTTGTTGTAATCGAATAAGCGGGGCTTGCCTTATGCTAGACAAAGTAGTCATCGCGAACCGAGGTGAAATTGCACTTCGTATTCTTCGCGCTTGTAAAGAATTAGGTATTAAGACCGTCGCTGTTCACTCAACAGCGGACCGCGATCTTAAGCACGTACTACTCGCAGACGAAACCGTATGTATCGGCCCTGCTCGTGGTATCGACAGCTACCTAAACATTCCACGCATCATTTCTGCAGCAGAAGTGACTGGTGCTGTGGCTATCCACCCAGGTTACGGCTTCCTGTCTGAGAACGCAGACTTCGCAGAGCAAGTTGAGCGCAGTGGTTTCATCTTCGTTGGCCCAAAGGCAGACACTATCCGCCTAATGGGCGATAAAGTATCTGCTATCAATGCAATGAAGAAAGCAGGCGTTCCTTGTGTACCGGGTTCTGACGGCCCTCTAGACAATGACGAAGAGAAAAACAAAGCATTTGCTAAGCGCATTGGTTACCCAGTAATCATCAAAGCATCTGGCGGCGGCGGCGGTCGTGGTATGCGTGTTGTTCGCGCAGAGAAAGACCTTATCCAAGCTATTGCAATGACACGTGCTGAAGCAAAAGCGGCGTTCAACAATGACATGGTTTACATGGAGAAATTCCTAGAAAACCCTCGTCACGTTGAAGTTCAGGTTATTGCTGACGGTCAAGGCGGCGCAATCCACCTTGGTGAGCGTGACTGTTCAATGCAACGTCGTCACCAAAAAGTAGTGGAAGAAGCTCCAGCACCTGGTATCACCGAAGAAATGCGTAAGTACATCGGTGAACGCTGTACTCGTGCATGTATCGAGATCGGTTACCGCGGCGCAGGTACGTTTGAATTCCTATACGAGAACGGTGAGTTCTACTTCATCGAAATGAACACTCGTATTCAGGTAGAGCACCCAGTAACAGAGATGGTTACTGGCATCGACCTAATCAAAGAGCAGCTTCGTGTTGCAGCGGGTCAGCCTCTGTCATTCACTCAAGATGATATTAAGATCCGTGGCCATGCGATTGAGTGTCGTATCAACGCAGAAGACCCTGAGCGCTTCCTACCATCTCCGGGTAAGATCGAGCGTTTCCACGCTCCTGGCGGTATGGGTGTACGTTGGGAATCTCATATCTACACAGGCTACACAGTACCACCTCATTACGATTCAATGATTGGTAAACTGATCACTTACGGTGAGAACCGTGATGTAGCGATTGCACGTATGAAAAACGCACTGGGTGAGATGATCATCGAAGGCATCAAAACTAACGTGCCACTGCAATTCTCCATTATGAATGACGAAAACTTCCAACACGGTGGTGCAAACATCCACTACCTAGAGAAGAAGCTTGGCTTACAATAAGCCTAAGCAAACGTCTTAAAAAATGCCCACTCCCGTGGGCATTTTTGTTTTATATGTACGCGAACGGCTCAACATATAAATCGGCTTATTTGGGTATATACTCAAACAAATCGTAGAGTTCTGGTAAACTCTGCGCCACTTCATTCACTTTAAGAGCAAAAACCAATGCCTTGGATTCAAATCAAACTCAACGCGACCAATGAAAACGCTGAGCAAATCGGCGATATGCTAATGGAAGAGACTGGCGCGCTGTCTGTTACATTCTTAGACGCGCAGGATACACCTGTATTCGAACCTCTACCTGGCGAAACTCGCTTATGGGGCGATACTGATATTCTGGCACTGTATGATGCAGAAGCAGACACTAACTTCATCATCGACCAAGTTAAAGCGAGCAACATGCTGGCTGACAATTTTGCTTACAAAGTAGAACAGCTTGAAGATAAAGACTGGGAACGCGAATGGATGGAAAACTTCCACCCAATGAAATTTGGTGAACGCTTATGGATTTGTCCAAGCTGGCGCGACATTCCAGATCCTGACGCTGTTAATGTTATGTTGGATCCAGGCCTTGCATTCGGTACGGGTACTCACCCTACAACAGCACTTTGTCTTGAGTGGCTAGAAAGCATGGACTTAAGCGGTAAGACCGTTATCGACTTCGGTTGTGGCTCAGGTATTCTTGCGATCGCAGCGATCAAACTGGGCGCTGAAAAAGTGATAGGGATCGACATTGATCCTCAAGCCCTGCTTGCTTCAAAAGACAATGCTGAGCGTAATGGCGTTGCAGACAAACTAGAAGTTTACTTACCGCAAAATCAACCTGAAGGTCTCGTCGCTGACGTCGTTGTGGCCAACATCCTTGCGGGACCTTTACGTGAACTTGCACCTATCATCAAAGGGCTAGTTAAGCCAAATGGCGACCTCGCTATGTCCGGCGTATTAGACACTCAAGCTGAAGATGTTGCGAACTATTACCGTGACGAGCTTCACATTGACCCGATTGTTGAGCAAAGTGAATGGTGTCGCATCTCTGGTCGTAAGCAAGGCTAGACAAGGTTTTCAGAGCTAATTGTTTGAAATTCATACAATTTACAAAAACAATTTGTAAATGCTCAAATATTAGTCTTTTCACGCAGTGAAAAAATGCGTAAAATGCGCGCCCTTGCTGGTACAGAACTGTGATGACGTTTTGAAAATCGGAAACTATCAACTTAAGAACAATCTAATCGTAGCCCCTATGGCTGGTGTAACGGATAGACCGTTTCGCGAGTTGTGTCTTCGCTATGGTGCGGGAATGGCCGTCAGTGAAATGATGTCCGCTAACCCAAAACTATGGGGAACGTCAAAGTCGAAACAGCGCATGGTACACGAGGGCGAATCGGGCATTCGCTCTGTACAGATTGCAGGTTCCGATCCACAGCTTATGGCGGACGCAGCTCAATTCAGTGTTGAGAACGGTGCACAAATCATCGACATCAACATGGGCTGCCCGGCAAAAAAAGTGAATAAGAAGCTAGCGGGCTCTGCTCTGCTTCAATACCCAAACATTATCGAAGAGATTTTGAAAGCGGTCGTGAATGCAGTGGACGTTCCTGTAACGTTAAAGACTCGAACTGGCTGGGATACAGACAACAAGAACTGTGTCCAGATCGCTAAATTAGCCGAAAACTGCGGCATACAAGCTCTTGCTCTGCATGGCAGAACGAAAGCATGTATGTACAAAGGTGAGGCCGAATATGACAGCATTAAAGCGGTAAAAGAGGCGATTTCAATTCCGGTTATCGCGAACGGTGATATCGATAGCCCGGAGAAAGCCAAATTTGTACTGGAGTACACCGGTGCGGACGCTTTAATGATTGGACGCCCTGCCCAGGGTCGTCCTTGGATTTTCCAGGAAATCCATCACTATTTGGAAAACGGCACCACAATGGAGGAACTTCCAACTGAGGAAGTGAAAACCATTATGCTTGGTCATGTAAATGCTCTGCATGAGTTTTATGGGGAGTTCTTAGGTCCACGTATCGCGCGCAAGCACGTTGGGTGGTACCTGAAAGAGCATGAACAGGCAAGTGAGTTTCGCCGTACCTTCAACGCTATCGACGCAGCTCCGCTGCAAATTGAGGCGTTAGAAGGTTATTTTGATAACGTTGCATCATAATTAAGAGAAGAGCTAGACCGAATATGTTCGAACAAAATCTGACTTCAGAAGCATTAACAGTAACTACAGTAACGTCACAAGACCAGATTACTCAGAAGCCTTTACGTGACTCTGTTAAAGCGTCTCTTAAAAACTACCTTGCTCAACTAAACGGCCAGGAAGTAACAGAACTATACGAATTAGTTCTAGCTGAAGTTGAACAGCCACTACTAGATACTATCATGCAGTACACTCGCGGTAACCAAACTCGCGCAGCAACTATGATGGGTATCAACCGCGGTACTCTTCGCAAGAAACTTAAGAAATACGGCATGAACTAAGACCGTTTTTCAAAAAGTATTTGGAACAAGCCGTTACCTTTTTAGGTAACGGCTTTTCTTTATCTACTAAAACACTACGAATAACGCTCACTTTGTTCAGTATTACCAACTGGCTTTAAGATAACTACTGCTGAGCCAAACAATAGCAAAGCCACGAAAGCGACCCATTCATTGCCTACAGAATACGCGAAGCCCGCCAAGGCAGACCAAATCGCGACACCAAAGTGCATCATACTCATTCCAAAAGACATTAACACACCTCGATATTCATCAGATAAGCTTGCGATATGTGCTTGTAATGCCGAAGAACCAACCCCTCCAGCAAGAGACCAGAGCACTAGAGCTGGAAGATAAGCGGTAACCGTACTCATCTCACTTGAGAACACCCATGCACTGCAAGGTATGCACACCATTAAAGCCACTCGCATAACAGCTCGAGAGCTACCAAGCCAACGGCAAGCTCTCCCCACGCACATATTTCCAACCACACTCACGATCCCTAGAGCAGCATAAATAGCGCCCACCCAACCGAGCGCCAACTCGCTGGTATCTCGAATATGGAGGCCTATCAGGTAATACCTCCCCCTAGGCCTAAACACATCGCTAGAATCGCTCTCAACGCGCCTGGAAGATGAATGACGTCTGCGATAGGTGGCAGAGTATCTGACTTCTTGGACTCATTATGCTTGTTGTTCATGAACACTACGCTCATGGCACTGACAAGAAGAGCCGCAACGCCCAAAATAATAAAAGCGGCACGCCATGATAAAAGCTGGGTCAACAATGCTCCGAGCGCCGGGCTGGTTATCATACCTAGCGTTAATCCCGCCTGAACCATCACAATTTGACGCATCGCTCTATTACCCTTCGCGTCTCCCGCTAACGCGAATGCAATTGGCAACATGCCTGCACTTGCAATACCAGTGATCACTCGAGTTGCAATAGCAAGTTCAAAATCATGAACTATGCCCGTCGTAATAGACGCAACCCCAAATACAAAGCGAGCAGGCACCATGATTCGAATACGCCCAACTCGGTCTGATAAACGGCCCAAGTAAGGAGCGAAAATTGCTATGGCTAAACTATATGCCGTAATAAATAAGGTCACCTGACTCGGTTGAACACTTAAATCATTTCCGATAGGTTCAAGAATAGATCCAAGCATCAACTCATCAGCACCAACAAGAAAAGCAACGAGAAATAGGATCATGGACTGCATCATAGCTCCACCTCCTGTTCTGTTTTCGATTCAGCACAAGTGAGCAACGAAATATCTAAAACTCTATCAGGCCAAGATTGCAAAAATGCCTTCTCATGAGATACCACAATCACGCTACCGGAAAAGCGCTGGAGAGCCTCTTTAAGCGCATTTTTGCTGCTGCTATCCAAATGTGTTGTTGGTTCGTCCAACAGCAAAACATTGCATTTCTGAACCGATAAACAACACAACTTCACCCGAGTTTGCTCACCACCGCTCAATGTATCTAAGTGGCGCTGCGTCTTATCCCCCGTAATCCCAAAGCGAGCTAATAGCTTGCGTGACTCTTTGCTTGAGATTGTTGGCGCACAAGAGCACAGCTCCTGTTCAGGCGTGTTCTGAGGATGGCGCCAAGACAAATCTTGAGAAAAATAACCAATCATTGCACCTTTTGCCAATACCACCTCACCAGAGAGTGGCTCGATCTTCCCCATCAGGGTTTTAAGTAAGGTCGACTTACCCACGCCGTTAAAGCCAGCAACAACCAACTTTTCCCCGCGCGCTAACGTGATATCAAATACTGGAAGCAGAGGCTGCTGATAACCGATCATCAACGCTTTTGCCTCAACCACATTCGGTTGCTCAATGGGCTGGTAAGCAAAGTCAAACGTCGATACTTTCTCTACATGATTCAGTTGAATACGTTCGATTTTATCCAGTCTCTTCTTACGCCCTTTAGCAAGACTGGCGTTAACTCCTGCACCATTTTGGGCAATAAATTTCTCTAACTTTCGAATTTCACTTTGCTGAGCCTTATATTGCTTTTCTAATAAAGCACCGTCGTGCTGCTTTTGCTGCATTGCTTTGACATAAGTACCGCTGTATTTTCGAACCGTTTGATAATCAATATCACAAACACTGGTCGCTACTTGATTAAGGAAATCAATATCATGAGAAACCAGTAAAACGGTGCCAATGTAATCATTGAGAAACGCGACTAGCCATTCAATGTGCGGAGCATCAAGATAGTTTGTCGGCTCATCAAGAATTAACACATCGGGGTTGCGAAGTAACAACTTGCCTAAAAGGACTTTGTGTCTTTGACCACCACTTAGCGAGACAAGCGGTGTATCTAAGCCAAATTGATAAATACCAAGACCTACAGCAACTCGTTCAATTTTGGTATTAATTGCATAGAAGTCTTCATCTTCTAAATATGCCTGTAGCCGAGCGACTTGGCTTAAAAGAGATGTAGAGTGAGACTCGGTCATCGCCTGATACAAAGTCCAAAGCTTCTGCTCGGCAGCGTATAAGTTCTCAAAAGCACTCTTTAAGCATTCATAAACCGTCAGCGCATTATCCATCTTAAAATGTTGCTCTAAATACCCCACCTCAAGGTTTGGTAACCAGTCAATGCAGCCCTTATCTGCAGATAATTCACCAATAAGCAATTTTAATAAGGTGCTTTTTCCAACACCATTCGCTCCGGTGATACCTATTTTCTCTCCCACGTTAATACGAAAGGTTACGTTGTTGTATAACGTCTTATCAGCTATCTGATAAGACAAATTTTTAACTTGTAAAATACTCATGTTTTCAACCAAATAAAAAAGGGCCGGTGATCAATACCGGCCCTTATTTCAATACTGGGTAATGCTTTGTAGCTGCTTAACAGATACAAAAAGGCCGATGATGAAATATCACCGGCCATCTCTTCTCTTTTATCAGGTGTACAAGCTCCTGCGTATAACTTCAGCGAAGCTACCCACACATAAAACACCTGATGAAGATTAATTTAAGACTCCGAGCAACACTTCATCGCGTTTTTTGCATGGAGTTCAGCCTTCTTACAAAGCTTTTAAACAAGAGATATAACATGATTTACTGTCGAAAAAATATTCGATGTGAAGCGTACACCTTTAGAATAAAAAGTACCAGATAATTATTAAAACTATCGTGACTTACACGAAGGTCCACAGAAAGAAGACTTTTCCTCAGTCAATGTGCCAGGTGAACTGCTTACTCAGCAAACACAGCTATGAAAGCACCTATACCGCTCACGTTATACGTACGTAGTGGTGGCTTTGAAGGTTGGAGAGGGTTAGAGGGAAGAAGTAGCGAATATACTTTAAGACACTGGCTTAAATAGGTCGACAAAACAAAATCCATGTTTGGAAAGTTTTAAATGCGCTGAGTTTATATTAATAAGCGCCTATGGCTAAATCAAAACATCTAAAGCAGAGAAATCTCCCCCGAAAATAACATAACCTAGTGAATAAATTTTCCAGGTAATAATAAAGGAAGCTTTGGTAAGTAAGCACAAGGGCTGAGAACTAGCGCTCGATACTAGGACCCGGTTCAGTAGAAACCACACAAAACTGAGTTCCACTTCACTCATATAGGGCTTAGAAAGCATCGCCAGAGGGAAGCCGGCCTCTCGATGCAAGGTTTCAATACGAAAGTGGGTTTAAGGTAAGTCGGGGAACCAAAACGAAAAAAGCCCCAGTCTTTCGACTGGGGCTTAATATAAGTGGCGGAGTGGACGGGACTCGAACCCGCGACCCCCGGCGTGACAGGCCGGTATTCTAACCAACT
>NZ_JAWOTT010000021.1:0-72291 GCF_033338995.1 Vibrio sp. Vb0304 | reverse complement strand
GACAAATCAATTCGAGAAATAGGACCTTTTAGGTCAATTAGTTTATATACACGACCAGCATTGACCTGTTTGATATGATCAATATGGCCCGGTTGAGCCATGTACATCTTGCACTCCGAAATTCTATAACGGGACAATTTTTTTACTTTGCGAACTAATTGTGAAGTGAATTAATAAATCCCCGTGACAAGCATCACGTATAAACCTGTTTGTTTGTGTATTCAATCAAATAACGAAGAATCTACTCCTGTTAAATTGTTTGAAAAATAACTTATTTTTATTCACTAAATTATGAAGTAGTGCCTTTAAAGCAGCGTATTTTTATCAATAAGGCCATTGCCTGTCGAATATCTGTCTGTTTTACCGGGGTTACTCTTAATGTAAACATTCTGTGCATATACTTATATTCAAGTAGCTTTAAGGTGTGGGCTAAGCGAGGCTAACCTTGAGAGCGATTGCGTAAAGTAAGGATAGAGTTCAAGTTACCTGTACACACACATTCATCGGAGAATCTATGACTTCCAAATTAAGACGAACAAAAATTGTCACTACGCTGGGTCCTTCAACGGATAAGGACAATATACTTGAGGAGATCATCAAAGCCGGTGCAAACGTTGTCCGTATGAATTTTTCACATGGAACCAGTGAAGACCACATTCAACGTGCGAACAAAGTCCGTACCATTGCAGCAAGACTTGGGCGTCAGGTTGCAATTCTTGGTGACTTACAAGGCCCTAAAATCCGTGTATCAACGTTTAAAGACGGCCAAGTCATTTTGAATGTGGGCGATAAATTCACATTAGATAGTGATTTACCAAAAGGTGAAGGCAATCAAGAATCTGTAGGGTTAGATTATAAAGAACTACCGCAAGATGTTTCACCAAATGACATTTTATTACTCGATGATGGACGCGTTCAGCTGCAAGTTACCAAAGTAGAGGGTAATAAAGTTCATACCCGTGTGATTGTCGGTGGTCCACTGTCCAACAATAAAGGGATCAACAAAAAAGGCGGCGGATTGTCAGCCGATGCGCTCACAGAGAAAGATAAAGCCGACATTCTTACCGCCGCAGCAATTCAAGTAGACTACCTTGCTATTTCATTCCCGCGTAACGGCGAAGACATGCATTACGCTCGACGCTTAGCCAGAGATGCAGGCCTTGAAGCCATGTTAGTGGCTAAAGTCGAACGAGCAGAAACCGTCGCGACCAATGAGTCTATTGACGACATTATTCTCGCATCCGATGTGGTGATGGTTGCACGTGGTGACCTTGGTGTAGAAATCGGTGACCCTGAGCTCATAGGTGTCCAGAAAAAACTGATTCGCCGCGCACGCAGTTTAAACCGTATCGTGATTACTGCGACACAAATGATGGAGTCCATGATTACTAGCCCAATGCCAACGCGTGCTGAAGTGATGGATGTGGCCAATGCGGTTCTAGACGGCACTGACGCGGTGATGCTTTCTGGAGAGACCGCTGCAGGTAAATATCCTGTAGAAACGGTCAAATCCATGGCCGAAGTATGTGTGGGGGCAGAAAAAATGTCGGAGGCAAGTCTATCAACCTATCGCTTAGATAGAACCTTCGAAACCGCTGAAGAAACCATCGCAATGGCAACCATGTACTCTGCGAATCACATGGAAGGAATTAAAGCGATGATCTCGTTAACTGAGTCCGGCAGGACTGCGTTGATGATGTCTCGCTTAAGCTCTGGCTTGCCAATATTTGCCTTATCACGGAATGAATCGACACTAAATCGAGCAGCATTATACCGAGGCGTGACACCTGTATATTTCGAGTCAAAAAGTGATGCGGGTTTACCAACGGCTCAAGCAGCGATTACTAGCCTTAAAGAGCAAGGGTTCTTGCACAAAGGTGATTTAGTCATTATTACTCAAGGCGATGTAATGGATGTTGTTGGCTCAACCAACTGCATGCGCATTCTACAAGCGTAGTCGTTATACCTAACCAGAGTTAACCACAAGAACCCGCAAATAAGGCTCCGAAAATGGAGCCTTATTTATATGCTTTGTATATTGCGCACATCGTGAACGTAAGAAGGTTTATGCACTCTCTCTACCATCAATTTCAACATCTAGCTGGTCATAGAGTTGAACTAGGTTAAACCCAGCTTGAAGCCCAAGTTGATAGTCATGCTCTAGTGACTCTTGGTCACTTAACAAAGAAGAAGAACGAAGTCCCTCTTTAGGCGCAACTTGTAAAATAAAAGTGTCGTCA
The DNA here is from genome assembly GCF_033338995.1 of Vibrio sp. Vb0304. Lineage (NCBI taxonomy): Bacteria > Pseudomonadati > Pseudomonadota > Gammaproteobacteria > Vibrionales > Vibrionaceae > Vibrio > Vibrio sp. Vb0304. Next base: position 70,051 of record NZ_JAWOTT010000021.1, on the reverse strand, counting down.
GGTGGAGCAGATATAAAGGCCTGAGTGAGCTCAAATGTTTGATAATGAATCATCAGCATGTCGGCTAAACCTGAATCAAAATTCTCACCAATCAGATGACTTAAACGATACAAGTTATCGGCACCGAACAACCAACGGCCTCCATTTAACAGCATTTTCCCTGCAAGCTTCGATTGATGTGCTGCATTAATTTTTTGTTGGAAGAACGACGCCCAATCCAGCTTCCACTGATTCACTTTTTGCTGCCATGATTGCTGTACTGAGTTGATAGACTCCCGATACCATTCGACAGGCACATCCCCTACTTCACTTTGGGCTCTCGCTTCAATCTCTGAAAACGGCTCTGTGCGAATGACAATAATGTTGCGAGCATTCTGACGCCACGCTTCTTGTACAGGGATAGAGGCAGACACGCCGCCATCAACAAACTTATTGCCATTTACGTCGACAGGTCCGTGGTACAACTTGGGAATCGCACACGTCGCTAGCATAGTGTTAAACCACGAGTCATCCAAGATTGGTAGATATTGATCTGATAGCGTCTCTATATTCGTTACCGCAGCAAACGCTCCTCGTTTTCCCAATGCACTGCGCCCTAAATCAAGGTCAAGCTTGTATGGGAAATCTTGAATCCGTTCTAATGCCCACTCTAAACCTAAGTACTGCTGCTTTCGGATATAGCGAAAAAGATTAAAAAATTCAGGAGACGTTGTCAGCTCGGTAATAAAAGCTTTGCCCATGCCATGTTGACGACACAAGTAAGAACATAAGTTGAGTGCTCCGGCAGAGGTGCCATAGAATTCATCGAAAGGATCGAAGTTGGAAAGTAAAAAGGCGTCTAAAACGCCAGCGGTAAAAATCCCTCTCTGCCCTCCACCTTGCGTGACTAAAGCAGTTTTACCATGCCTAAAGTGCTCATAAACTTTTACATCAAGCTCTGCATGGCTTTCTGTGATTATACCGCTGTTACGTATCATAGGCTCACGCCATTTTGTTAAAACGTTTGGTAAAAGTGGTTATCTTAAGCTGTTGTAATAGCAATGATGCCAAATGACAAAAGCACTGCAAAAACAGTCACCACAATGATTAATGCGGATTTTAGATCGTGTTCCATAAACACCTCCTTAATATGTAACAAATTAATAACACCGGTGTGAAATATGTTCAAGATTTGCTTAATTTAGTCGCGCAATTTTGACTAACCCATCACAATTAGCTTAGTCATAATAAGGAGATAGGGCATGAACCAAAAACTCAGCTGGCTAGTAGGAATCATGATGATGAGTACTGCTATCAATGCACAAGCGAATATCATCGTTACACCATACATAGGCTATACAGGAGGCGGCCAAGTAGAGGATGAAAGTGGTAATACATACGATCTCGACCCCGCAGTGAATTACGCTCTTTCAGTCGAGACTCCCTTAGAAAAAGGAAGGATCGGATTGTTTTACTCCAATCAATCGACGGAACTTGAAAAGCTGTCCAACTCGGCAGATATCCATTATCTGCACTTCCAAAGCAGCATGTACTATCCTGTCGCAGAAAAATGGCAAACCTATATCGGTGTAGGTTTGGGCGCTTCTTACGCCGATGTGGATTGGGTAGACAAAAAATACGGATTTTCGGCTAGCGCTTTTGCAGGGCTGGAATATGAATTTTCAAAGAACTTTGCATTAACAGCCCAACTGAGATGGTTAGGAACGGTCGTTGATAACGATACATCTGGCGCCTGTACTCTACCTAATGACGGCTCAAACTGTATCATTAAGTTCGATACTGATTGGATGAACCAATTCCAATCAAATGTCGGTTTTAGTTTCCGCTTCTAATTTTTATGCATGTTCCTTTATAGGACGCGTCACAAAGAACGCTGAACGAGTCCTGCACAGAGCCGATAAAGGATATCGTCTAAACACCATTGTTTGGCAAAGTAACGAAGCATCATCTAGATAGGTGCACAAAAGATAGCCGTACGCCCTAATTAATCAAAATAGTCTTAAACACCAAAGCAATTATTAGATCCCAGTCATTTATTCCAGACAAACAACCACACACCCACATAAAACCACAATCAAACTCAAATTTAACAAGATTAAAACCAGACAACGCATCTGAATTAACATTTAGATTCTATTGCGCTAAGTATTATTAGAAGTTAGTCTGATCAGTGAAAACAGATAAATATTTCAGTTTTATCAAACACACATCAAAATTTTAAGATTAATAATCTACTTTCTCTTACAGTAACCAGAATATAGCTCTATAAAATTATAAGAAGTTAGAATTAAGGATAGAAAATCTGATGGATAACAGCGGTCCTTTCTTCCAACTATTTGCGCAATTATTACTGTGTTACGTAGAGAGCTTCATTCCTCAGGGAGTCTTATAGGAGTCAAATATGAAGCGAGAACAATGGGGATCCCGGGCGGGATTCATCTTAGCAGCAGTTGGGTCTGCTATCGGTTTGGGAAACATTTGGCGTTTCCCATACATGGCCTATGAAAACGGTGGCGGCGCATTTTTTATTCCTTACATTTTTGCCATGATCACTGCCGGTATTCCATTTATGATCCTTGAGTTCAGTATGGGACAAAAATACCGAGGCTCGGCACCAAAAACACTTGCGAAAATTCATTCTAAATTTGAATGGCTTGGCTGGTTCCAAGTTGGTGTGGCTGCAGTTATTGCCGTTTACTATGTGGCTGTTATCGGTTGGTCGATTTCTTACTTTGGGTTGTCGTTCACTCAAGGTTGGGGAACCGATACCAACGCATTTTTCTTTAGTGAATACCTAAAGCTAGGTGACAACTCACCAACAGACTTAGGCAGTATTCAATGGAAGATTGCTTTATCCATGGTGATTGCTTGGGCAATTACTTACACCGCTATTGCCAAAGGCGTGAAATCAGGAATTGAACGAGCATCTAAAATTATGATGCCAATCCTATTCTTGATGGTGATTTTCTTAATCGGACGTATGATTTTCTTGCCAGGAGCTCTAGATGGCGTGAACTACATGTTCGAACCCGATTTCAGCAAAATTTGGGATGTGAAAGTATGGGCAGCGGCATATGGTCAGATCTTTTTTACGCTAAGTATCGGCTTCGCCATCATGCTAGCTTACTCTAGCTACCTACCAGAAAAGTCGGACATAACGAATAACGCGTTTATGACCGTGTTGATCAACTGTGGCTTCTCGATCCTAGCCGGCATCATGATCTTCTCAGTATTGGGTTACATGGCTCAAGAGCAAGGTAAGCCGTTAACAGAGGTGGTATCTGCAGGCGTTGGCTTGGCTTTTGTTACTTTACCTGCGGCAATTAACCTACTACCTGCCCCATATATTCTTGGTCCACTGTTCTTCTTTGCACTGGTGGTTGCTGGTCTAAGTTCGCATATTTCAATTATGGAAGCCGTAACTTCAGCCATTATCGACAAGCTGAAGTGGAGCCGTAAAAAAGCTGCAAATGTTGTGATTGGTATTGGCTTCGTTGTCTCTATGGCGTTTGCTACCAATGGCGGTCTGCTGCTACTCGATCTAGTAGACCACTTTGCAAACAACGTTGGCATCATGGTTGGTGGTCTGGTTGAGATTGTCTTGATGGCGTGGCTATTGAAGCGCGTGCCAGAAGTACGTAATTACGTTAACGAGCGCTCTGATTTCTCTGTTGGTCAATGGTTCGAGATCTGCTTACGCTTCGTTACACCAATCATGCTCGCCATTATCTTAGCGACCAAGCTATACGCCCTAATTACTGAAGGCTACGGTGGCTATGATCTAACTTTAGGCTGGGCACTTATCGCCGCACTCTTTATCTTTGGTCTAGTGATCAACGCAGTGAACCGCAAGGAGACAGCAAAATGACAATCAGCGCAATTATTATGATGGTTATTGGTTTAGGTATCACTTGGGGCGGCGCTGCCGTTTGCATCAAGCGAGCCATGGATAAACAATAGAACGTTAAGTTCCATATAAAAAAACGCCGGTAGTTACCGGCGTTTTTTGTACATACATTAGTTCAATTCTAGAAACTGTACTTGATGCCAACGGCGCCGCCAAGTTGCAAGTCAGCACCTTTGTAAAGATCTAGCTCTGGGTGTATTTGACCATAAAGGTCCCAGCCGCGTGATAAATCCCAGTTCACACCAAGTGGTACTCTCACACCAAACTCGTCATCCCATTCATACCAGCCACCAACGCCGACATACCAAGTCACAGGCATGTTTTGATCGAATGTTCCACGCTTAGCGATGTAATCAAACGCCATACCATCGTTTCCGATAATGCCACGATATTTGTTATCTAACTCTACAACAACACTTAATTGTTGATCGACAGCCATACCAACTGATAGATCCGTTGGTTCGCTTGCCGCCATTGCCGTACTAGAAACTAGTCCCAAAACTAAAATGAATTTGTTCTTCATACACGTTATCAATTATTCAAAAAAACATTATTCGCTATTCAAACATAATGGCATATCAATATGTCAACGATGGGTAAGCTCGATGTATGAAAAAGCTGACAAAAGTAAAGATGAGTTTAGGATCACACTAAAAAGGAACTGTCAGTTAATAAAATAGGAACTAAAAAAGGAGGCCGAAGCCTCCTTTTATGCATTACTATGAATGACTGCGATTAACCGTGGTTACGAATCCACTCATCCATTTCAGTTTTTAGGTTATCAGACTTAGTACCGAAGATAGCCTGTACACCACCAGCTACAACTACAACACCAGCAGCGCCTAGTTGTTTTAGCTTGTCTTGGTCAACAGCTGCTGTATCTGCAACTGCTACACGTAGACGTGTGATACATGCATCTAGACCAGTAATGTTAGCTTTACCGCCAAACGCTGCAACCAGTTCACCGCCCATATCAGAGCCAGAAGTTACAGCTGCACTTTCCGTTTCATCTTCACGGCCAGGTGTTTTTAGGTCAAGCGCTGTGATTACACCACGGAACACTACGTAGTAAATTACTGCGTAAACTAGACCAACGGCAATCATTAGCACCATCTTCTGAGCGTTACCAGATAGAACTAGGAAGTCGATCAGACCGTGAGAGAAAGAAGTACCGTGTACAAAGCCTAGAGTGTTCGAAACGATGTATGCAGAACCAGCTAGTAGAGCGTGGATACCGTATAGTAGTGGAGCAACGAATAGGAATGAGAATTCGATTGGCTCAGTAATACCAGTTAGGAATGAAGTCAGTGCAGCTGACGCCATGATACCCATTACTTTTGCACGGTTTTCTGGTTTAGCACAATGAGCAATTGCGATTGCTGCAGCTGGTAGACCGAACATCTTGAACATGTAACCACCCGCTAGCTGACCGAAGCCATTACCAGCAGCACGAGATGCTTCATCAGCAACTAGGTAACAAGTTAGTACACCATTTTGAGCTTCACCGGCAGCGTTAACACAAGAACCTGCTTCGAAGAAGAACGGTACGTTCCATACGTGGTGTAGACCGAATGGGATTAGAGAACGCTCAACAACACCGTAGATACCGAATGCTAGCTGTGGGTTTTGGTGTGCAGCCCAATCAGAGAATGCAGAAATTGCACCGCCAATTGGTGGCCAGATAACAGAAAGGATAACACCTAGGATGATCGCAGCAAAACCAGTGATGATTGGCACTGCGCGCTTACCAGCGAAGAAGCCAAGGTACTCTGGAAGTTGGATTTTGAAGAAACGGTTGAATGCCCAAGCAGCCACACCACCGACAAGGATACCACCTAGTACACCTGTATCGATTTTCTCAACACCCATAACGCCCGCCATTACACCTAGCGTTGCCGTCATGATGCCGTAACCAACGATAGCTGCAAGACCTGCAACACCGTCGTTGTTAGTGAAGCCTAGAGCTACACCTACTGCAAATAGAAGTGCCATTTGGCCGAATACTGAACCACCAGCTTGTTCCATAAGATTAGAAACGATCTCTGGAATAAAGCTTAGATGGGCAGCACCCACACCTAATAAAATACCTGCAACTGGTAAAACTGATACTGGAAGCATCAGAGCCTTACCAACTTTTTGCAGGTTAGCAAAAAGGTTCTTAAACATGTTTATGCTCCTGATAAATTTATAAGTATTATTTGGGCACTAACGGCACACCCCCGTAGCCTAAAGGTTAGCACCCAATGAAAATGTAACCACAACTGCATTATATTTTCCGGCTCTAAATATATATTGATGACCCTCAAACTTTCCACACAGTTACGAAATTTAGTTTCAAAACAAGTCTTGGATCACACCCAAAAACAGCCGATGAAAAGGTTTGCATTGCACTTATATTACTGTTTTATAAAGAATTAATTATTTATATAATTAATTTTAAGGCGTAAATAAAATACGCCTCAATGTTATTTTTAGTAACAAAATTACATTTGTGATTTTTGAATGTTATTAAATCAACATTTTTAGTAAACATTAAACTCGTGAGCGTATCTGTTGTTTTTATCAACAAAAAAGGAGCCTAAGCTCCTTTTTTATGCTCTTATTATTTTTTCATCGCAAAAAAAGATTTCGGAAGTTTTCGGTGGTTTTTTGTGCCACTTCAGAAAGAGAGCACGATTTGAGTTGCGCAATATAAGAAGCGACTTCGACAACATAAGCGGGTTGATTCTCTTTGCCACGATGAGGGACAGGAGCCAAGTAAGGAGAATCTGTCTCAATAAGAAGCTTCTCTAAAGGTAGAGTCTTCACCACTTCTTTTAACTCTGTAGCTTGACGGAAAGTAACAATCCCCGAGATAGAAATATAAAACCCCAGCTCCAGTGCAGCTTCAGCAAATGGAAGATCTTCTGTAAAACAATGGATAACACCACCACATTTCTCTGCCCCACCCTTACGCAAAATATCTAGAGTATCCGCACGTGCGTTTCTGGTATGGATAATTAAAGGTTTGTTGAGCTCCACTGCAAGATCAACGTGTTGCTCAAAGCGCTCTTTCTGTAACGCGGCCGTTTCGGGCTTGTAATGATAATCTAAACCCGTTTCGCCAATAGCGACGACTTTTGCATTCGACGCATGGTGGCGCAATACGTCCATCGAAAAGTCGCTTTCAACATCAAGTGGGTGCACACCGCACGAAGCATAAACATTGTCATAAGGCTCGATCATTTCCATCATTTTCGGGAAAGAATCCAGCGTTACTCCAACAGAAAGTAGCTCAGTTACGTTTGCTTGTTTAGCTTTGTTAATAACGTCTTCCACATTGATGTGGAGATCGTCGTAATTCAATTTGTCTAAATGACAATGAGAATCTACGAACATAATGCCTCTCGTGATTCAATTAACCAATTCATTGATAGTAGCTCAAGGTTCAGGCCAGGAAAGGCTTGCACCTGAGCTTTCAGGTTCATCAGCGCCTTCGCTGATGAGTACAAACCGTTATAGTTGTCCGGTTGGAACTTTGTCGCGCCCGGAAGCATTTGAGCTTCTGATACACCAAACTGCGCTTTCTGAGCATCTGTCAGTAAATACCATGCCCAGTCTAGTGATTGCTCTGAGTGTTTAGCGATTAAAGAAGCACACTCAGAAACGTCTGAAACAGGCGAAGACATTGCCTTAATAAAACTGCGTTCAAAAGCCAAGTAAGCTTCGAGCTCACCATTATTTAACGCATCCAATGTTTTTATTGGAGAGCCCATATTCAGTTTTAAGGCATAAGCAGGAACTTGCTTCGCCCCTTGTTCGTGCATCCATTGCATCGCTTGTTCCGCTGACGGAGGCGCAACAACCCAGTGTTGGCAACGGCTACGAATCGTTGGGAGCAGACGCTCCTGATTGTGGGTAACGAGCAAAAACAAGCACTTTGCCCCAGGCTCTTCTAGCGTCTTTAACAGCGCATTCGATGCCGACTCGTTCATAGAGTCCGCCGGTTCTATTACAAATAGGCGGTAACCATTAAGCTGAGATGATTCCTGAGCTAGACGGTTACAAGCGCGAATTTGGTCCACCGTTATCGCCTTTCCTTCTTTCTCTGGCTTGATCCAGTGTAAATCAGGGTGGTTTTGAGATTGATTTAGCTGGCAGCTATGACAAAAACCGCATGCTTCACTCGCGTAATTTTGGCAAAGAAGTGCTTGGCTAAAAAACTCGATAAGTTTTTCGATGCCCAAGCCCTGCTCGCTTTGTAATAAAAGCGCACCTGGTATTCTGTCCGACTCTAACCCTACTTTGAGGTTATCCCATATTGGCTGTAGCCATGGATAATCATTTAACATGAGTCACCTAAATTTACGTTTCACTTATTGACGAGCTAGCCACTCGTTTAGAGCGTCCCGAATATCACGCGACACGCCTTCAATCGCCTGTTCTGCGTTAATGATAACGATGGAAGGATCGGCATGAGCAATCTCCAAATAACGCTCACGTGTACGCTCGAAGAAACTAATATCCATCTTCTCTATACGATCTAACTCACCACGCCCACGTGCACGCTCAAGCCCAACACGAGGGTCAATATCCATATAGAGAGTGAGAGCAGGTTTAAAATCACCAAGCGTTGTATCCCGGAGATTTTTCATTAACGATGCGTCAATCTGACGGCCACCACCTTGATAAGCTTGCGACGACATATCGTGTCGGTCACCAACCACCCACTGACCGTTTTCCAAAGCTGGTTTGATCACGTTCTCAACCAACTGAACACGTGCAGCGTACAGAAGAAGCAACTCCGTCATGTCCTTAAGTTCTTCACCTTCGTGCTCTTCTTTCACCAGAGCGCGCATTTTTTCTGCTAGCGGTGTGCCTCCTGGCTCACGGGTATTTACGATATCCTCAATACCGGCCGCTTTTAGCGTATCTAAAACGGTTTTAATCGCAGTGCTTTTACCCGCGCCTTCTAGGCCTTCAACGACAATAAAGTTTGCTTTCATCATTTGTTCTTTCTTAGTTCTCTTAAATAGGCACGAACAGCACGGTTGTGCTCAGCAAGGGATTTCGAGAATACATGTCCGCCCTTTCCACTTGCTACAAAATATAAATAGTTGCTGCTTTCTGGATTCAAAGCCGCTTCAATGGAAGCTTCACCAGCCATCGCAATCGGTGTTGGTGGCAATCCATTGATGGTATAGGTGTTATATGGTGTCGGCGTACGCAAATCTTTCTTACGAATGTTGCCATCGTAGGCGTCACCCATACCATAAATAACTGTCGGATCAGTTTGTAACCGCATGCGTTTGTTCAATCGGTTGATAAACACAGAAGCGACGCGCTCACGCTCAGAATCAATAGCCGTCTCTTTCTCGATGATAGACGCGAGAATCAAGGCTTCATATTTGTCCTGTAATGGCAGCTTTTCTTGACGCGCTTCCCAGTTAGCATCCAGTATTTTATTGAGTTTTCGATGCGCTCGTTTTAATAACTGGCTTTCACTCGCACCCGCTGTGTAATGGTAGGTTTCTGCTAAAAACAACCCTTCTAGCTTTTCTCTCTCAATTCCGAGCTTCGCAGCCATTTCTTTTTCTGAAAGATCGGTTAAATCATGCTTTAAATAAGGAGCACTTTTTAGTTGATCTACCCATTCAGAAAAGCGGCTGCCTTCAACAAAAGTGATCGCAAACTGGTATTCTTTTCCAGTATTCAGATGCTCCAATGTTTGCGAAAGTGACATACCAGGCTCAAGTTGGTAAGTACCCGCTCGCACTTGCAACAATTCTGGATATAAGTGAGGAATTAAACGGATGTACTCCGATGTTTCAATCACCTCACCTTCAACTAAGGCGCGCATGACATGATGAAAGCTTGTACCACTTTCTACAGTAAACAGCTGAGGTTGTTCCAATAGAATAGGCTTTTCAACGTATTGTTTAGCCTGTGAAATTATATAAAAAACAGCTGCTGCGCCTATCACTGCGATCAGCACAACAAAAGCCAACAGTTTTTTAATCACGTAGTTAAATTCCCTTGCAGTCGTTGAGTCAATTTTCCTATCGGAAATATAGTCTTAGAGTTCGATGTCACTATGCTGCGAATAGGTGCGACACCTAATATTGAGTTACACATGAAAGCCTCGTCAGCACTCAGCAAATCTGGAAGTATAAAACGCCCCTCGATGACTTCAATATGACTTACTTTAAGTAACTCAAGCACCTTACGACGCATTACGCCCGTAACGCCTGATAAGGTCAGCTCCGGCGTAAATACTTTATTACCTTTAACCCAAAAAAGGTTGGCCATTGTAGTTTCAATGACATGGTTTTGCACATTTAACGTTATTGCATCTGCAAACTCTGTATTGTCGATTTCAGCCTTGGCGAGAATCTGCTCTAAACGGTTGTTGTGCTTATGTCCCGCAAGTAAAGGTTGAATCCCTAGACGAGTATTACAAACGCCCAAGTCCACACCTTGTTCTTGCCAAGATGAATAATGAGAAGGAAATGCAAAATTGGAAATCGTCACGATAGGGCCTTTAATCCCATTAGGGCTATACCCTCGCCCGCCAATACCGCGGCTAACGTGAATCTTCACCCCCGCTCGTGCGTCAGATAAAACCGCTTTGCTTGCCCAACCATGCACAACTTTCCAGTCAGGTGAAGAGATCTTCAAAGCGTCAAGGCAAGCACTCATGCGCTCAGTATGCTCCTGCCAGTAAACCAACTCTCCATTTTGGGTCAGGATGGTGGTAAAGCCTCCATCACCGTATTGGAATGAGCGATCACCTAGCTCTACATGCGTTTGCGGAACTCCATTTACCCAAAACATTCACGTACCTTCAAATTAGCAGACAACAAATAAAACAAAACGGCTCAATGCTAAGCATCGAGCCGTTAGAATACAAGTTTCGCTTATCTAAATAAGGTTAGATAGTGTTACTCAGCGAACTTTTTGAAGATCAAAGAACCGTTTGTACCACCAAAGCCAAACGAGTTACAGATAGCGTATTCCATACCTTCAACTTTGCGCGCAGTGTGCGGCACAAGGTCGATGTCTAGACCTTCTTCTGGATCATCAAGGTTAATCGTTGGTGGAACGATTTGGTCAACCAAAGACATAACCGTGATAATTGCTTCAACAGAGCCTGCTGCACCTAATAGGTGACCAGTCATAGACTTAGTTGATGATACAAGTACTTGCTTCGCACCTTCTTCACCAAGAGCACGTTTCACGCCCTTGATTTCTGCAACGTCGCCAGCAGGAGTAGATGTACCGTGAGCATTCACATAACCTACTTGGGTACCTGTGATGTTCGCGTCACGCATTGCCGCTTCCATCGCAAGTGCACCACCAGAGCCATCTTCGCTTGGAGAAGTCATGTGGTAAGCATCACCAGACATACCAAAACCAACCAGTTCTGCGTAAATCTTCGCGCCACGTGCTTTTGCGTGTTCGTACTCTTCAAGCACCATCATGCCAGCACCATCACCTAGAACAAAACCATCACGGCCTTTATCCCATGGGCGAGACGCTTTTTGAGGCTCTTCATTACGAGTAGATAGTGCTTTAGCTGCACCGAAGCCAGCCATGCCAAGAGGCGTAGAAGCTTTTTCTGCACCACCAGCAACCATCGCATCTGCATCGCCGTAGGCAATCATACGTGCTGCATGGCCGATATTATGCAGGCCAGTAGTACATGCGGTAGAAATCGCGATATTTGGACCACGGAGACCACGCATGATAGATAGGTTACCTGCAACCATGTTTACAATGGTCGAAGGAACAAAAAATGGGCTAACTTTGCGAGGGCCTTTGTCTACTAATGCAGTATGGCCAGTTTCGATAAGGTCAAGACCGCCAATGCCTGAGCCGATAGCAACACCAACTCGAGCCGCATTTTCTTCGGTAATTTGTAAGCCAGAGTTATCAAGAGCTTGAATACCCGCTGCAATGCCGTACTGGATGAAAAGGTCCATCTTACGAGCATCTTTTTTAGACATGTACTCTGTGCAATCGAAATCTTTAACAAGACCTGCAAAACGAGTTGAGAAGTTCGTAGTATCAAAGTGCTCGATATTTACGATACCACTTTGACCTTCTAGCAGGGCTTTCCAAGATGATTCTACTGTGTTGCCTACCGGTGACAACATACCCATGCCAGTGACAACTACACGACGCTTGGACACGATATAATTCTCCGGGAATTGAATATTTCTATGAGAGGATAGAAGAAGTTAGAAAGAACACAGGCGGTCTAGGAGACCGCCTGGGAGAGCTAATTACTGAGCGCTGTTTACGTAGTCGATTGCAGCTTGAACAGTAGTGATCTTCTCAGCTTCTTCGTCAGGAATCTCAGTGTCGAATTCCTCTTCTAGAGCCATAACTAGTTCTACAGTGTCTAGAGAATCAGCACCTAGATCATCAACGAAAGAAGCTTCGTTTTTAACTTCTGCTTCGTCTACACCTAGCTGTTCAACAATGATTTTCTTTACGCGTTCTTCGATGTTGCTCATTTTTCTTTTCCTTTACAGATTTCGCCTAATGCGATGATTCCGTAGTTTATTCGAACTATTGAAAGTTGCAAGGGGGTCCTTGCTGGTCAAACCACAAAATTAGCGAATTTAACCGAATTTCAATACATTTTTGACTTAAATCATGCACAAATCTTGCGCATAAGCATGACAAGTTCATGACAGTTAACTGCAACTATAGGCTATTTTTCACAATGTAAAATAGCTTATTTTGCATAAACTGTCGCATTAAACCATGTACATGCCACCATTTACATGCAAAGTTTCACCAGTAATGTACGCTGCTTCAGGAGAAGCAAGGAAAACTACTGCTGATGCAATTTCACGTGGGTCACCTAAACGACCTGCTGGCACGTTCGACAAAGTTGCCGCACGTTGGTCATCACTTAGCGCCTTAGTCATGTCAGTTTCGATGAAACCAGGAGCAACAGTGTTCACTGTTACACCACGAGACGCAACTTCACGAGCCATTGATTTAGTAAAACCAATCACGCCCGCTTTCGCTGCTGCGTAGTTAGTTTGACCAGCATTACCCATGGTACCAACAACAGAGCCTACGTTGATGATACGACCCGCACGTTTTTTCATCATACCGCGTAAAACCGCTTTAGACATGCGGTAGATAGGCGTTAGGTTGGTATCGATGATGTCGTTCCACTCATCATCTTTCATGCGCATCAATAGGTTGTCACGAGTAATACCAGCGTTATTCACCAGAATATCGATCACACCAAATTCTTCGTTGATCGTTTTTAATGTCGCTTCGATAGACTCGACATCAGTCACGTTAAGCGCTAAGCCTTTACCGTTATCACCAAGATACTCGCTGATAGCAGCCGCACCACTTTCAGAAGTAGCAGTACCGATAACCGTAGCACCTCGCTCGACAAGAAGTTCCGCGATCGCGCGGCCAATACCACGGCTTGCGCCGGTAACTAGCGCGATCTTACCTTCTAGATTCATCATGTTGTGTTTCCTTTTCTTATCGCAAATTTATCGCTTGATGGATTACTTCGCAGCGTCTAGCGATGCGATATCATTCACTGCTGCTGCAGTTAGCGTTTTCACGATACGTTTTGTTAGACCTGTTAAAACTTTACCAGGACCAAGCTCAAGAAGATTTTCTACGCCTTGTTCGTGCATCAGTTCAACTGTTTCAGTCCAACGAACTGGGCTATGTAGCTGACGAACAAGCGCATCTTTGATTTTTGCAGGATCTGTCTCAGCAACCACATCAACGTTGTTGATAACTGGCAGCTGTGGTGAGTTAAATTCGATAGACTCAAGAGCTACAGCAAGTTTTTCCGCTGCTGGCTTCATAAGTGCACAGTGTGAAGGTACTGAAACAGGAAGAGGAAGCGCACGCTTCGCACCAGCTTCTTTACATAGCGCACCAGCTCGCTCTACTGCGTCTTTGCTACCAGCGATAACGACTTGACCAGGCGAGTTAAAGTTTACTGGAGAGACCACTTCGCCTTGCGCTGCGTCTTCACACGCTTTTGCAATCGCATCATCAGCCAAACCGATAATCGCGTACATTGCGCCAGTACCAGCTGGTACTGCTTCTTGCATAAGTTGACCACGTAATTCAACCAGCTTGATGGCTTCTTTAAAGTCGATAACACCCGCACATACAAGTGCTGAGTACTCACCTAGGCTGTGACCGGCTAGGTTTGCTGGTTGCTCTAAGCCAAGTTCCTGCCATACACGCCAGATTGCAACAGATGAAGCTAGCAAAGCTGGTTGAGTACGGAAAGTCTCGTTTAAATCTTCTGCAGGTCCATTTTGAACAAGCGCCCATAGATCGTAACCTAGTGCGTCAGATGCTTCTGCAAATGTTTGTTTTACTACGTCATATTGTTCGCCTAGTTCTGCAAGCATACCTACAGCTTGAGAACCTTGACCTGGAAATACGATAGCAAACTTGCTCATGTTGTTTTCCTTTAAGCAAAGTAAAAAGAAATAAGATGCACCAAGTGCACCTTAAATTTTGAATTCTTGTGAAACTTAGAACTTCACAAGGGCCGAGCCCCAAGTGAATCCGCCGCCAAACGCTTCAAGAAGCAGAGTTTGACCGCGTTTAATACGACCATCACGTACCGCTTCATCTAGTGCTGTTGGCACCGTCGCAGCTGATGTGTTGCCGTGTTTATCAAGTGTAATCACGACTTGGTCTAGTGACATCGAAAGTTTCTTCGCTGTCGCTGAAATAATGCGGTAGTTCGCTTGGTGCGGCACTAGCCAGTCTAGTTCAGACTTATGCATGTTGTTGGCTTCAAGCGTATCTTTTACTAGTTTCGATAGCTGAGTTACAGCGACTTTGAATACTTCGTTCCCAGCCATATGAAGCCATTTATCCGCATCTTGCCCCCGCACAGGTACAGGTAGGCTTAGAAGCTCTCCGAATTGACCATCCGAGTATATGTGGGTAGAGATAATGCCAGGCTCTTGGCTAGCGCCTACGACAACGGCTCCGGCACCATCACCAAATAGGATAATGGTTGAACGGTCTGTCGGATCACACGTTTTAGACAAAGCATCTGAACCAATCACAAGTACGTTTTTGCACATACCAGATTTGATATGTTGGTCTGCAACAGATAATGCGTACACAAAACCAGAACAAGCAGCGGCTAAGTCAAAAGCTGGACAACCTTTAATGCCAAGCTTTGCCTGCACCTGACACGCAGATGAAGGGAAAGTATGGCTACTGCTCGTTGTGGCTACGATAATCAGGTCGATATCGTTTTTATCAATACCCGCCATATCGATAGCGTTTTCAGCTGCGTAGAATGCCATGTCTGCTACAGTTTCGTTTTCTGCAGCAATTCGACGCTCTTTAATACCCGTGCGAGCAACGATCCACTCATCACTTGTATCTACCATTTTCTCTAGATCTGCGTTTGTACGCACCTGAGATGGCAGGTAGCTGCCAGTACCTAAAATTTTGCTATACATGAAGACTAATAATGCCTCTCGAGTAAAACCGCTTCCAAACGATCGCTAATACGGCTTGGTACTTGTCGTTTGACCTCGTGTACTGCCTCGCCAAGTGCATTGACAATCGCAGATACATCCGCACTTCCATGGCTTTTTATGACAATGCCGCGCAATCCTAGCAAACTTGCGCCGTTATACTGGTCGGGGTTCAGTGTTTTTAGTTCATTAAACAGCCTAGAAAACAACTTTCTAGCTATCCAACCCTTTATCGTTGATGCCATTATGCTGGTTTTAATTTTTTCGATAAAAAGTTGAGCTGTTCCCTCACTGGCTTTTAAGCATACGTTGCCGACAAATCCATCACAAACAATGACGTCCGCAACATCATGCAAAATTTGATTACCTTCAATATAACCGACAAAGTTAATCGCATCGGTCTGAGAAAGCATTTCTGCGCAACGTTTGACTAAATCGTTACCTTTAATCTCTTCTGCGCCAATATTGAGTACAGCAACGCGAGGAGGACGACCCAAGTGTTCTTCAGCTAATGCACTGCCCATTACAGCAAATTGGAACAAGCTATCAGCATCGCACGATACATTCGCCCCCAGATCCAGCATCCAAGTACGCTTTCCGGTAATCGTCGGTAAAGCGGAAACTAAAGCAGGACGTTCAATGCCAGGAAGTAACTTAAGAATGAAACGCGATAGTGCCATTAATGCACCGGTGTTGCCACCACTAACACAAGCATCCGCTTTCTGCTCAGAAACCAAATCGATAGCCATACGCATAGAACTATTTTGGCTATTACGTAACGCCAATGAAGGTTTTTCTGAGTTCGAGATAACTTTCTCGCTGTGAAGAATAGTCAAGCGGGAACTGGTCGAGGTACCGAGTTGAGATAATTGAGACGTGATCAGAGATTGATCACCAATAAGAATCACTTTTAGCTCTGGGAAATGAGACAGTGCCTGCACGGCGGCAGGCACTGTTACGCGTGGACCGAAATCCCCGCCCATTGCATCAAGTGCAACGGTAATACTTTGCAAAGGTTCAACCTTACTTGTTGATAACCTTTTGACCACGGTAGTAACCTTCAGCAGTTACGTTGTGGCGTAGGTGAGTTTCACCAGAAGTCGCGTCTACAGATAGAGCAGCTGTAGTTAGCGCATCGTGTGAACGACGCATACCGCGCTTAGAACGAGTTTTACGGTTTTTCTGTACGGCCATTGACCCTACTCCTATACTATTGGGTTAAAAACCTGAAGAAGAATCGGCTACCACACCTATTACTTTTTCAGACTTTTCAAAACGTCGAATGGATTCGGTTTTTCTTCCTCAATTTCTTCAGGAATCTCACCAAAAACCATGTTATTTGAATCAACGCTACAATCCGCTTCATCGTGCATCGCAATTTGAGGTAATGCTAAGATGAACTCGTCTTCAACAAGTTGTATGAGGTCTAATTCACCATATTCATTTAGATCTACCAAATCATAAATTTCTGGTGCTTCCTGTTCTGTTTTCTCACCGTAGTAAGGAGTAGAAAGGAATTCAACTTCGCACTCATGTGCGAATACCTCATTACAACGCTGACACTCTAAATCGACTTCGATGTTAGCTTTACCAGAGATAACAACGAGTCGCTGTTCATCCATCCCAAATGACAATGAGACTTCTGCGTCGCGTTTTACGCCTTCAGTTGTTTCCACTAAGCGCTTGAAAAGACTAGCTTGGATGATGCCATCGTAATCCAATCGTTTCTGTGCAGCTTTAGCTGGGTCAACCGTTCGCGGTATTTTTACCTTTTGCATAGGGCGCGAATATTATCTTCCAAATCAAAATTAGTCAAAGAAAAAGGCAAAAAAGTTGTACTTTTTTGCGCTTAACATACAGAGCATTAGCCAGAATCATTTTTGATCGATTATCCTATTGGAAATGCTCCCACGAATTGTAATTCAAAATGAAAAATTACCAACTGGTTTTAGCCTCAACTTCCCCTTTTCGTAAACAACTGCTTGAAAAGCTCTCACTACCATTCGTTTGTTTATCACCTGATTGCGATGAAACACCTTTTGACCAAGAAACGCCAACTGAACTTGTGCAGAGACTGGCCCAAGAGAAAGCAATATCTTGCCAGACGGATAAAGCAAGTTTAGTTATCGGCAGTGACCAAGTTTGTGTCATTAATGGTGAAATCGTTGGCAAGCCTTTAAATAGAGATAACGCGATAAATCAACTTTTGGCTCAAAGTGGAAAAGTCATCACTTTCTATACTGGTCTTGCGGTACATAACACCGTCACAAACCATACAGAAGTCGGCTTTGATTCTTTCGAGGTGCACTTTAGAGATTTAACGCTTGAACAAATCGAACGCTACGTCGACAGGGAAGAACCTTTTTACTGCGCAGGCAGCTTTAAAAGCGAAGGCATGGGAATTTGCTTGTTTACGAAATTAGTTGGTAAAGACCCGAACACACTTGTCGGACTACCATTGATTGATTTGATTGATATGTTGCATGTTCAAGGACTCGATGTCCTTTAACCCAAATACGATAAAAGGGAGCCTGTGGCTCCCTTTTGCATCCGCGAGGAAAACATGGTTACGCGTTTCTTAAACCCGCCAACACTTTTTCTAGTTTCGGTTCCATCGGTGCGTTGATTTCCATCCACTCATCATTTGATGGGTGTTGGAACTTGATGTTTGCCGCGTGTAGGAACAAACGATCTAAACCAACTTGACCTGTATAAGCATCAAAGCGGCGATCACCGTAGCGATCATCCCAAGCGATTGGGTGACCAGTGTATTGCGTATGAACTCGGATTTGGTGAGTTCGACCAGTAATCGGACTCGCCTGAATCAATGTAGCTTGTTCGAACTTTTCCAAAATCTTAAAACGCGTTTCTGACGGCTTACCATTAGGGTTAACACGAACAATACTGTTCACTTCGTTTTTGAGCAGTGGCGCGTTCACAACCTTACAACTGCTTTTCCATTGCCCCATGACAAGAGCTAAGTAAAACTTCTTTACTGTCTTTTCACGAAACTGGGCTTGCAAGTGACGAAGTGCAGAACGCTTCTTAGCAACCAGCAAAATCCCTGAAGTATCACGGTCAATACGATGCACAAGTTCAAGAAAGCGAGCTTGAGGACGCAGAGCCCTAAGCGCTTCAATCGCACCAAACTTTAAACCACTGCCACCATGCACAGCGGTGCCAGATGGTTTGTTTAGAATCAACATATGATCATCTTCGAAGATAATCATATTTTCCAACTCAGCGACTTTGTTAAGTTTCGTACTTGGTGCGACATCGTCATCTTTTTTCTCGACGGTAACCGGTGGAATACGAACGAGATCGCCTGCTTTTAACTTGTACTCTGCTTTTATACGCTTTTTATTTACGCGCACTTCGCCCTTACGCACAATTCTGTAAATCATGCTTTTAGGAATGTCTTTTAATTGGTTGCGCAAAAAATTATCAATGCGCTGACCCGCCATATCTTCGTCAATGTCGACGAACTGGACTTTTGTTCTTATTTCGTTCATGAGCCGTATTGTAAACTCAATTTCGTGCGACTTCACATTATTCTTGTCGTAAAAGAAACACTCGGTGGCACATACTGGTCTAAATTTCGCCAAGCTTTTGTTTAAATTATTAAAACTCTCAATCAAGTTCTCAATTTGTTTTCTGTCTTGAACAGTTTGCACATCTCAATTGCTTATGAAACAGCCAGTTATAAAATAGAAATTTTGAGTTTAGCGGCAAATTTTCTATCGTTTGCGTGAAAGCAGATTGCTGATAGCCACGCGCACTGCTATAGTTCACAGCTGCTAAGGAAGGTTTGGTTACATTTTATTCATTACCAATCATTTATCCTCAAGCAATGTGAGTAGATCGTTGAAGGTCGAGTGCAGCATTGGCGTGAGACACATCGAATTCAACACTCTTGCCACCCTACTCCTCGCATATTCACGTTGAGTACCTACCGCCCAAATAGCGGGTCACAAGTCTACGTTTCCAACAGAAACCACAAGAGGCTTGTGATGACTGAAGTGCCCGAGAGCATCCCCTTCCAGCCGGGAGGCTGCAAAATACAAGCCATGGGATCTGGCACCGTGAAAGAGCGAAAAAACAGTGGCAAGTCGACAAGAAAGATATAAAAGAAAAGACAACGAGAATTTTCAATGAAAAGAATGTTAATTAACGCAACTCAAAAAGAAGAGTTGCGTGTCGCTCTGGTTGATGGCCAGCGACTTTTCGATCTTGATATCGAGAGTCCAGGGCATGAATCTAAAAAAGCGAATATCTACAAAGGACGTATCACACGTATCGAACCAAGCTTAGAAGCCGCATTTGTTGATTACGGCGCCGAGCGTCACGGTTTCCTCCCTCTCAAAGAAATTGCCCGCGAATATTTCCCTGAAGGTTACACCTACCAAGGTCGTCCAAGCATCAAAGAAGTGCTAACGGAAGGCCAAGAAGTAATCGTTCAAGTGGAAAAAGAAGAACGTGGAAGCAAGGGCGCTGCTCTTACTACTTTCATTTCTCTTGCTGGTAGTTACCTTGTTCTGATGCCTAACAACCCTCGTGCTGGCGGTATTTCTCGTCGAATCGAAGGTGACGAGCGAACTCAACTAAAAGCCGCATTAAGTACTTTGGAACTGCCTCAGGGCATGGGCCTAATCGTACGTACTGCTGGCGTTGGCAAGAGTGCTGAAGAGCTTGAGTGGGATTTGAATGTACTACTTAACCACTGGGGTGCAATCAAAGGTGCAGCGGACTCTAACCCTGCTCCATTCTTAATCCACCAAGAAAGTAACGTTATCGTTCGTGCAATCCGTGACTATTTGCGTCGTGATATTGGCGAAATCTTAATTGATAGCAACACCATCTACGAACGTGCAAAAGAGCACATTCAATTGGTGCGCCCTGATTTCCTTAACCGCGTTAAGAAATATGAAGGCGAAGTTCCACTATTCAGCCACTACCAAATCGAAAGCCAAATTGAATCGGCTTTCCAACGTGAAGTGCGTCTGCCATCTGGTGGTTCTATTGTTATTGACCCGACTGAAGCACTAACGTCTATCGATATCAACTCTGCTCGTGCAACCAAGGGCGGCGATATTGAAGAAACAGCTCTAAACACGAACCTAGAAGCAGCCGACGAAATTGCTCGCCAATTACGTCTACGTGACTTGGGTGGCTTAGTGGTTATCGACTTTATCGATATGACCCCAGTTCGTCACCAACGAGAAGTAGAAAACCGTCTACGTGAAGCCGTTCGTCTTGATCGCGCTCGTGTACAAATCGGTCGTATTTCTCGCTTTGGTTTGTTGGAGATGTCACGCCAGCGCTTGAGCCCTTCTCTTGCAGAAGCAAGCCATCACATCTGTCCTCGCTGTAGCGGAACTGGTGTCGTTCGCGACAACGAATCTCTAGCACTTTCTGTACTTCGTTTAATTGAAGAGGAAGCGCTAAAAGACAACACAGCACAAGTACTTGCAGTCGTACCTGTGCCAATCGCCTCTTACTTATTGAACGAAAAACGTCGTTCAGTAAACCATATCGAACGCATTCAAGAAGTGAAAATTACGGTTGTTCCTAACTCTGATATGGAAACACCGCACTTTGAAGTTATCCGTGTTCGTGAAGGCGAAGAGTTCGATCTGATTTCTTACTTACTTCCTAAGAAACTGGAAGCAATGAAAGAAGCAGAAGGTAAAGAGCCAGCTGAAGTTGACGTAAAACCAAAACGAATTGAAGAGCCAGTTCTTAAAGGCTTTGCTGCTCCGTCTCAAACCGCACCTGCACCAGCAGCTAAACCAGCTCCTGAGGCGAAGAAGAAAGAACAAAACGTTGAACAAGAAGAGAAACCTGGATTGTTCAGCCGTCTGTTTAAAGCACTTGGTAGCTTCCTATTCGGTGGTTCTGAAGAAACAAAAGAAGAACAGAAACCTCAGGAAGAGAAAAAACCAAATCGCGATAATCGACGTAACAAACGTGATCGCAACGATCGTCGTCGCAATAACAACCAGCGTGATAATCGTGATAACCGCGACAATCGCGATAACCGACGTCGTCGTAAGCCTCGTGATGAGCAGGCTAATGAGCAAAACGAAGCTCAACAACAAACAAATAAACCGCAAAACCGTAACCAAAAGCGTAAACCTAAAGCTCAACAGGCAGATAAAGCCCAAGAGCAGAAAGCAAACGCAAAAGTAGCGGAAAAAGGTCTGCAGCTAGCAGCGGAAGCTCGTACTGAAACAAAACCAGAAGAGAGCAAACCGAAGCAGCAAAATGCGAAAGCAGAAAAAGTGAAAGAGCGCCGCCAACGTCGCAAATTGAACAAGTCTGTACGCGTTAAGGACCAAGAAGCTATTGAGAAGAAAGCCGAAGAAACAGCGGTTAAGACTCAAGAAACGGTTGAAGCTAAAGTTGAAAAGCCAACAGAAGCAGCGGTAGAGGCACAGCAAGACAACAAGCAAGCAGAGTCTAAGCAACGTCGTAATCGTCGTTCGCCACGTCACCTGCGTGCAAGCGGCCAGCGTCGTCGCCGTGGCCGTGATCGCCGCCCTAACCCATTCCGCCTACGTAAGGGAGGTGTCGCTTCTCCTGAAATGGCTATGGGTAAAGTAATGCCACGTTACATTCCGAAACCAGCACCTAAGAAGGAAGAGCGAGTTAAGGAAGAAGCTGTAGCAGCAGTACCTGCAATCCAAGGTGGCTTTGCTTGTCCAGAAATGGCAATGGGTAAAGTGATTATTCGTCGCGAGCAGCCTGTCGTAACAGATGCGCCAGTTGTTGAACACAAGGTTCAAGAAACCGTTGAAGCGAAAGTGGAAGCTCCAGTAGTAGAAGCACCCGTTGTGGAAGCACCTGCTGTGGAAACAGTAATCACAGAAAAAGCTGAATCAGCAGTAATAGAAACAGCCTCGGTAGAGCCTATCGTTGAAACTCCTGTAACTGAACATGCTGAACCGGTTGATGCCATTGTAGAAACGGCACCTGCTGAAGAGCCTATCGTTGAAGCAGAAAAAGAGATTGCGGCCGAAGCGCCAGTAGATAAACCAGAGCCTAAAGTCGAAGCCATTAAAGTTGCGGCTAAGCTAAACGCTAGCGCACCGATGACGAAAGCACCTGGCCCTCAAGAGCTACGCGAAATCACGGTTGCAGCAGCACCGTTCAAAACCGAACGTTACCAAGCTAAAGGTGCTGGTAGCCAAGTGGCTAAAAACCGTGCATCGGCAGAGATGACAAAGCCTAACTTTAACTAGGCTAAATCATTACGTTCAACTGCTTAACGGCATAAATAAATTAAAGGCTACCATCTGGTAGCCTTTTTTATCTTCATATTTGCCCAAAAAATTGTTCATATAAATACCAATTCGTGATCACATTTGTACGCCATTATTCGTATCATTCTTGAACTTAATCACACTTTTCGGTAGCATGCGCCGACTCAAGTTTTCGACACCATTCTGATGCTGCTCTTTTAATACTACGGTTTACACTGCAATGTTTGATTAAAATTCAACCTTCCAGTGGCTTGTGCAAATACGAATATGTGTCGGGTTTAACTCATTGCAAAGAGAACTTAAAAACAAACATGTTCGAATTTCCCCAATTTTCTAAGCACTCCGTAAAAAATGATGTGCTATCAGGCTTAACCGTTGCGCTAGCATTGGTTCCTGAAGCTGTCGCATTTGCGTTCGTCGCAGGCGTAGATCCGATGGTCGGTCTTTACGCTGCATTCATCGTTGGTCTTATTACTTCCATTTTCGGTGGTCGTCCTGGCATGATCTCTGGTGCAACAGGTGCCATGGCAGTCGTAATGGTTTCGCTTGTCGCGACTCACGGTGTCCAGTACCTATTCGCAGCCATCATGCTCGCTGGTATTCTTCAAATTGCCGCTGGTATGTTTAAATTGGGTAAGTTCATCCGTATCGTACCTCACCCTGTGATGATCGGTTTTGTGAACGGTCTGGCTATTGTTATCTTCCTAGCTCAGTTGGGTCAGTTTAAAGCGCCAGACATCAACGGCATGCTGACTTGGCTACCACAAGACCAGATGCTGCTAATGCTTGGTTTGGTTGCGCTGACTATGGCAATCATTCACTTTCTACCAAAAATCACAACAGCTGTACCCTCTTCACTTGTTGCGATCGTAACGGTGACGGCTTTAGTGGTTGGCTTGGATCTGGAAACTCGCACTGTTGTTGACTTCCTGCGTACAATGTCTGGTGATGAAGCTGCAACACTCGCAGGTTCACTACCAACCTTCTCTATTCCTGCGGTACCATTTACACTAGAGACACTACAAATCATTCTTCCATACGCGATCATTCTCGCGGCCATTGGTCTAATTGAATCTCTACTAACACTGACAGTTTTAGATGAGATGACGAATACTCGTGGTCAATCTAACCGCGAATGTATCGGTCAAGGTATGGCAAACATGACGTGTTCTGTGTTTGGCGCAATGGGTGGTTGTGCGATGATTGGTCAGTCGATGATCAACGTAAACTCAGGTGGTCGCGGCCGTCTATCTGGTATCGTTGCGGCTATCGCTCTATTGATGTTTATCTTATTCGCTTCTTCGCTAATTGAAATGATCCCACTCGCTGCTCTGGTTGGTGTGATGTTCATGGTTGTCATTGGTACATTCGAATGGGCAACATTTAAGCTAGCACGCCGCGTACCGAAGCAAGACTTCTTCGTTATTGTTCTTGTGACCGTTGTTACTGTTCTTACTGACCTTGCTGTTGCCGTAGCGGTTGGTGTTATCGTTTCTGCATTAATGTTTGCATGGCAACACGCTAAGCACATCTATGCCGACACGTGCTTAAACGAGGAAGGTTCAAAAGAGTACAAGATTCACGGCCCTATTTTCTTTGGCTCTGCGGCTAACTTCCTGGAGTTGTTTAACGCGCCTGAAGATCCAAAAGATGTGATTGTCGATTTTGCAGACTCTCGCGTGACTGATCACTCTGCAATTGAAGCCATTGAAACACTGGCTGAGCGTTACAATGCTCAAGGTAAAACGCTGCACCTTCGTCACCTAAGCCCAGATTGTCGTAAACTTTTGGACAAAGCTGGCAGCTTGGTTGAAATTAACGTGAAGGAAGACCCAAGCTACAAAGTCGCAACCGACATACTAGCGGGTTAACACGAATAAAAAGGGATGAGCTGAGCTCATCCCTTTTTCTATTGTCTTCAAGCACGGCGATTATAGCTTCTTCAAAATTGCGTCTGATGCCTCTTCGATTAAATCAAGCACCAGTTCAAAGCCATCTTCCCCACCATAATATGGGTCCGGGACTTCGTCGTAACCTGACTCAGAATGACTTAAAAATAACGATACTTTGTGTCGATACTTCAACGGACAAATATCCAATAAATCGGCCAAATTTGCTTTATCTGCGGCTAATATAAGGTCAAACTTTTCAAAGTCATCAATGGTGACTTGGCGCGCTTGCATTCCTTTAAAAGAATAACCTCGCTGCTTTCCTGCTGCCATCGCTCTTGAATCTGGTCGGTTTCCTGCGTGGTAGCCAATTGTACCTGCCGAATCAACCTCTACTTCAACGCCTAACTTTTGAGCTTTCGCTCTTAACACTGCCTCTCCAGTTGGTGACCGACAAATGTTTCCCATACAAACAACAAGTATTTTCTTCATTTTATTCCCTGAATTATCGGTGGTTTTTCTTCACGATATGTTGGTCTATCATAGCGAGATAAATCAATGAACCCAAATTAGCTTGGGCACAGCACGAAAAGGAATTGAGGAAGTATTATGTCTATCGAAGAAAATAAAGAAGCACGCCATAAAGCTCGCCAACAAAAAGTCAAAGAACAGGTAGACGCAAAAATCGCTGCTGCTCAAGATGAAAAAGGTCTGCTACTGATCATTACCGGAAATGGTAAAGGTAAATCGACATCAGGATTCGGTACGATCGCACGCGCAGTGGGTCATGGTTTGAATTGTGCTGTCGCGCAGTTTATTAAAGGTACTTGGGACAACGGTGAGCGCAACCTACTTGAGAAACTCGGCGTTGAATTCCAAGTAATGGCGACCGGCTTTACATGGGAAACTCAAAACAAAGCCGCTGATACCGAAGCAGCGCAAGGCGTATGGCAAGAATGTAAACGCATGCTGCAAGACGACTCTATCGATGTCATCTTGTTTGACGAGCTAACTTATATGGTGAGCTACGGCTACATCGACTTAGACGAAGTGGTCGAAGCGCTGAGCAAACGACCTAAAATGCAGTCGGTTATTATTACTGGGCGTGGCGCACATCGAACCCTGATTGAAATGG
The DNA here is from genome assembly GCF_033338995.1 of Vibrio sp. Vb0304. NCBI lineage: Bacteria > Pseudomonadati > Pseudomonadota > Gammaproteobacteria > Vibrionales > Vibrionaceae > Vibrio > Vibrio sp. Vb0304. The sequence goes on along the minus strand of NZ_JAWOTT010000021.1, from coordinate 44,366 downwards.
CCGATACCGTTTCTGAAGTGAAAAATGTAAAGCACGCATTTGAATCTGGCGTAAAAGCCCTCAAAGGCGTCGATTGGTAACACTCGCAGAGTAATTTAAAAAGGGTTGGCAAAATGCCAACCCTTTTGATTTTCACGCACGGTTAGTTGAAAAGATTCTTCAATAAACCATCGACCGCATCTTTGGTTTTCTCGTCTTTGATTTTGTCCGTTAGCTTCTCTACGCCACGATCGATTTCTTTCTGAGCTTTCTGCTTCAGAACATCATCGAATACGAGCTTGAATTTAGGTTCTGCCCACTTACCAGACACATTGATTGGAATCGTGATGTCTTTCAGCTCATCTATATCTTTACCGCCCTGGCCTTCTAGGCTGCCTACAACTGACGTGCTGATAGTAAAGTCGACTGTTTCATTAATGTAGTTTGCGGTACCTTTACCACGAACACGTAACAATGGAGACTGAGCTTGCATATTATCCGTTGATACAACACCTTTGTTGAGTTTCAATGTCGCCGTCATCGCACTGAAGTCTGTTTTCTTAGCTTCATTGGTGCCTTCAACTTTTTGCCCTTTAAATTTCGCATAGTTTTCACGAATCAACTGAGCAACGTTGATGCCATTCACCGCACCGTCAGCAAAATTGATAACAACCGTACCAGATAGATTCTTCTTGATACCGGTAGGCGTGAGACTCTTACCTGTAACATTCACATCAATGTTACCTGTCCCTTCAAGTTTGTCGTTTTCAGCAACGTCTATAAGTAGCGGTTGAACTTTCACGCCTTTGATTGACTTTTTAACACTGTAAGTCGCTGGTGATTGGCGTGCATCTAACTTCGCTGTCGCTGAGATTGAGCCTTGGTACAACTTCGAACTAAAAGATGTAAGCTCAAACACGCCACGATTTACAGTGAAGCTCGTTTTTACCGCTTCCATCTTCGCATTTGCCGCTTTGAATTTGTCGATGGTAATGTCACCCTTTACATCTAACGTTTTCAACGCAGACAAATCAGGCTCAACCTCAGGTCCGGCAGGAGCACTCTCGCCACCAGAAGCAGGCTTATTACCTTCGGCAGCTTGCTTATCTAACCCTAAAAACTCATCAAGATCGATATTGGGGCTATGGAGAGCAAAGCGTACTTTAGGAATATCACCGAGTGTCACATCTGCCTTACCATCTAGGGCGATAGCATTCGCTGTTAACTTCTCTAGAACAAAACTCAGATGGTTTTTCGTTAGGTCGAAAGACAGATCAGACACCATGTCGACTTTCATCGGGGACTGAGGTAAAGCATCACCCTCAAAAGTCGATTTAAGAGTTAACTTATCCAACTGTACTTTGCTGATAGCCTTGTCCACGCTAAGTTGACCAGCACCCTGCATATCTAACTTCATACCACCAGCGACACCCTTAATGGCATAAGTCAGGTTATTTACTTTATCGAATTCAAACGTGTCTAAACCGATCGTTGCCGATTCAATTTTATTGGCAGGGTCAGAGTATGTCGCATCAAAGTTGATGTTCTTTAGCGCGTAGTTTGCCAAACCTTTTTCTAGCTTAAAGTCTGCCTGACCTTTCGCGGTGAACTTTTGGTCGTTCATTTCGCCCTTCACGCCAAAATCAGCCGTTGTCCAGTTGTCAAAAGCGAATTCGGAAAGGTTTAATGAAATATCATAAAGTTTGGTGTAACTACCGGCTTGCTTATCCTGCATTTCTAATGAACCGTTAGAAACCGTAACGCCAGCAAGATTAATACTCCAATCAGAACCAGAAGTTTGCGTTTCACCATTTTGCGTAGGCGCAGCATTGCTCTCTTGTTCTGCTTGTTGTGTTTGGGCTTTCGTCAATGCATCAATATTCTTGCTGCCATCTTTCTTGGTTTCAATGTAGAACTCAGCACCATCAAGCGTGACGTTTCCAATTTCAAGCTGTTGACTAAAAAGTGGCATAACAGAGATGTCTACACCAACGGTATCAACTTTGAATAAATTGGGTTTACTAAAGCCTTGTGGGTTTCGCAATTCTGTATGTCCCAACTCAAAGCCAATTGATGGGAAAAATTGCCAACTGATATCCCCTTCAATCACCAACTCTAATCCCGTTTGCTTTTGCGCTTGCTCAACAATAAGGGGTTTAAACTGATTCGGATTGACGAAGATGGTTAACGCTAAAATTGCGACCAAAATGACCACAATCGGTATTGCTAGAATTAAGAGCAGTTTCTTCATTTGTTTTTCCTTGCTCGAGTGTTTTTACAATTATAAGCGCAGACTCCATTTGCCGCTGACAGTTCCACAAAAGCGTGAAAAGTGTCTGGTTTTAACCTGCAACTGACTAATTTAAAAACAAAAAAAGAAGTGGCACTTAAGGTGCCACTTCTTCTCCTAAAAATAAAGCGATATAGCCGTCTATAGGCTTAAGCTTTCAAAAGTCTTGCAATGTGAGCTTTTAATACATCAATTGCGATACGGTTTTTACCACCGCGAGGAACAATAATGTCCGCATATTGCTTAGAAGGTTCGATAAACTGCATGAACATCGGACGTACTGTTTGTTGGTATTGCTTAAGAACAGACTCCATAGTTCGGCCTCGTTCTTCCACATCACGCTTAACACGGCGAAGCAAGCAAATATCTAACGGTGTGTCCATAAATACTGTCGCATGCATCAAATCACGAAGACGAGGGTCTGTAAGAAGAAGGATACCTTCTAGAATGATCACCTTTTTAGGTGTCATTGTGGTGGTGTTAATTGTTCTTGTGTGCTCAGTGTAGCTGTACTCAGGCACTTCTACTGCTTCACCACGTACCAGTTTTTCTAGGTGCTCACACAGTAGGTCGTGGTCCAACGCACTCGGGTGATCGTAGTTCGTCTTTACTCGCTCTTCCATGCTTAGGTGGCTTTGGTCGTTGTAGTAGCAATCTTCCGTGATGACACCGATTTGATGATCGCCTACTTTCGCGCGAAGCTCATTATAAATAGTGCTCGCGATCAGACTTTTTCCAGAAGCAGAAGCGCCAGCAATACCTACGATGACGCATTGATTATTATCAGACATTAGTTTGCACCCGATGATGATTTCTAGTCACATAAAAAGATAAACTGTCTGATTATAGGGAGTTCACCCCATAGTTACTAGTTGGAATTAGGGTTTAGTCATAAGTTTCTGCCTGCTCAGAGGATTAACCTCCGAGCAAACGTTAAAATGTGCAATTATCAACCAACAGGCATAGTAAACTTAGTTCACCATTGTAAAGCTAATCGCATCTGGTTTTGCTTTGCCTTGCCAAAACATCGTGCTACATACGCGATCGGCAAGTTGCTTATAATACCCTGCATGCTCACTTTCTGGGCGTCTTGCTACCGTTGGCACGCCAGCGTCAATATCTTCTCGCATAGAGATATGAAGCGGAATTTGTCCTAACAATGCTAAGCCAAATTCTTGCGACATTTTTTCAGCTCCGCCCATACCAAAAATATGCTCTTTCGCGCCACATTGACTACAAATGTGATAACTCATGTTTTCCACAACACCAATAACCGGGACATGGACTTTGTTAAACATTGCCGCTCCCTTCCTTGCATCGGCAAGGGCTAAATCTTGCGGTGTTGTGACTAGCACGCTACCTGTTACCGGAATTTGTTGTGACAGAGTCAATTGAATATCCCCCGTACCTGGCGGCATATCAATCACCAAATAATCCAAATCTGGCCAATCTGTTTCAGTTAATAACTGCGACAACGCTTTTGAAGCCATTGGACCGCGCCATATCGCCGCTTCTGATTTATCCACCAAATAACCGATAGAATGAGTATAGATGCCGTGAGCAAAAATGGGTTCCATCCACTTGCCATCACGAACTTCTGGTTTAGCATCTTCTTGCCCCAACATCATAGGTACAGACGGACCATAGATATCTGCATCCAACAATCCCACTTTCGCCCCAGATTGAGCAATCGCCAACGCTAAGTTAACTGCGGTAGTAGATTTACCAACGCCACCTTTCGCAGAACTGACGGCAATGATGTTCTTAACACCCTTAACCGAGTTAGCCACTTGAGTTTCTAAAGCTTTAACTCCAAGGCGAATATTAAATGGGAATTCAGCCACTTTACCCGAGGCTTGCTGCTGTTTGATCCAGTCATGCAGTACGGTTTGAAGCTCATTACTTGCGAATGGCAACGTTATATCAATAGAACCCTGTGTCGTAATCGAAATTGCGCCATGAATATCTGCCCAGCTTTCCACCAACTGTGGATGTTGGAATTGGTTAAACCAGTGACAAAAATCTTGTTTTGAAGTGAACTGATGCATAAGCCCTCCTTTTAGATGTCATGCTACCACCGTCCAGGCTCAACCAGAACCCCAAAAAAACTAAGGCATTCCGCAGTTTGACACCTTGGAGTTAATCAGTTCATGGGGTAGTATTATCCATCAAAATTTATTTATACCTATCAAGAAAAGCGAATATTAAGTATGGCAAACGATCCAAAAAACTTTCCGTCAAGGAAAATGCTGGTAACTTGTGCCCTTCCGTACGCTAACGGTTCGATCCACCTTGGTCATATGCTTGAGCATATCCAAGCGGACATTTGGGTTCGTTACCAACGCCTACGCGGCAACACTGTAAACTTCATCTGTGCTGACGATGCTCACGGCACGCCAATCATGCTTAAAGCGCAACAGATGGGTATTACTCCTGAAGAAATGATTGCCGCAGTTAGCGAAGAGCACCAAAAAGACTTCGCTGGATTTGATATCAGCTTTGATAACTACCACAGCACACACTCAGATGAGAACCGTGAGCTAGCGTCACACATTTATCTTGAGTTGAAGAAAAATGGCTTTATCTCTAGCCGCACTATCTCTCAGCTGTTCGATCCAGAAAAAGAGATGTTCTTACCGGACCGTTTCGTAAAAGGTACCTGTCCAAAATGTAAGTCTGAAGACCAGTACGGTGACAACTGTGACAACTGTGGTGAGACTTATAGCCCAACAGAACTGATCAATCCTAAATCTGCGGTTTCTGGTGCGACGCCAGTAATGAAAGATTCAGAGCACTTCTTCTTCGACCTGCCTCAGTTTGAAAGCATGCTAAAAGAGTGGACTCGCTCTGGCTCGCTACAAGCTGAAACAGCGAACAAAATGCAAGAATGGTTCGAATCTGGTTTGCAGCAATGGGATATCTCACGTGATGCACCATACTTTGGCTTCGAGATCCCTGGTGAGAAGAACAAATTCTTCTACGTATGGCTAGACGCGCCTATCGGCTACATGGGCTCTTTCAAAAATCTATGTGACAAGCGCGACGACCTAGATTTCGACGAGTATTGGAAAAAAGACAGCTCAGCAGAGCTGTACCACTTCATCGGTAAAGACATCGTTTACTTCCACAGCCTATTTTGGCCAGCAATGCTAGAAGGTTCTGGCTTCCGCAAGCCTAACAACGTATTCGTACACGGTTACGTAACCGTAAACGGCGCGAAAATGTCGAAGTCTAAAGGTACGTTCGTAAAAGCAAGCACTTACCTAGAGCACCTAGACCCTGAGTGTCTACGTTACTACTACGCTGCGAAGCTAAACAGCCGTATCGATGATCTAGATCTTAACCTTGAAGACTTCACTCAGCGCGTAAACGCTGACGTTGTTAACAAGATCGTTAACCTTGCATCTCGTAACGCAGGTTTCATCGCGAAACGTTTTGAAGGCAAACTGTCTGACAACTTTGCAGAGCCTGAACTTTACAACGAATTTGTTGCTGCTGCTGACCGTATCGCTGAGCTTTACGAAACGCGTGAGTTTGGTCGTGCAATCCGTGAAATCACGGCATTGGCAGACAAAGCTAACCAATACGTTGATGAAAAAGCACCGTGGGTTGTAGCAAAAGAAGAAGGCAAAGATCAGGAACTACAAGACATCTGTTCTGTCGGTATCAACCTATTCCGCGTACTGATGACTTACCTGAAACCAGTAATGCCATCGCTAGCTGCGCGTACTGAAGCGTTTCTAAACCAAGAGCTAACTTGGGAAAACATCGCTGCTCCACTAACAGGCCACGAGATCACTAAGTTCAAAGCACTGTTCAACCGTATCGATCCGAAGAATGTTGAAGCGATGATCGAAGCGTCTAAAGAAGATGCGGCGGCAGAAATGGCGGCGAAAGAGAAAGCTGAAGCGGAAAAGAACAAGGCTAGCCAAACCGAGCTAGACAAAGAACCAATCGCTGAAGAGATTGAGTTCGATGCTTTTGCTGCAGTAGATATGCGTATCGCTCGTATCATCTCTTGTGAAGAAGTACCAAAAGCCAACAAACTGCTTAAGTTCCAATTGGACATCGGTGGTGAAACTCGTCAGGTATTCTCTGGCATCAAGTCAGCTTACAAACCTGAAGAGCTAGAAGGCAAGCTAACGGTAATGGTAGCAAACCTAAAACCTCGTAAGATGAAGTTTGGTATGTCTGAAGGTATGATCCTAGCGGCAGGCCCTGGTGGTAGCGACCTGTGGATCCTTGAGCCACACGAAGGCGCTCAACCTGGCATGCGTGTAATGTAAGTTGTAGCTTTACAATCAAATTTAAAAAGTCCTCGCCAGTTCAGCGGGGACTTTTTTTGACTGAATTCACACTTTTGGGGAATTTGTGCACCAAACTTGTACAGCACCTCTCCCATCACAATCCTAAATTACTGTTTTAATAGAATTTAATTAGTGGCATCAAAACTGCAATCTTCCTTGTTAGGTCCAAACACTAACAAGGAGTTGGTTATGTTTGTTTTGATTTCCACACTATTGTCCATCGCTATTTTAGCCGGAATATATCACTTATCTTCTAAACGAGAGCAGCAACATGCGCGCAAATATCAGCTGTTAACATTGTTGCGAGATGTTGTTCACCTTCTGAGACACCACCGAGCTGCTACTCACTACTCGCTTCAATTCCAACAAAACGATCAACAAAAATTGGACGCTCTTCATGATGCTCTGACTAACAAGCTGCATCTTTTAGTCGAAACATCACGGTTTGAAAACAAACCCATGTATCGCGTATTACAGATTAAAGTAGGGAAACTACTTGAACAATGGAATGACCATAGTGTTGCAAGAAACCAGATGGAGCATGGTAAGTTAATTCGTCATTGCTTGTTTTTGATGGATGAAGTAACCATCGCATGGCTAGCGGTTGAACAAAGAGATGACTTACATAATGAGTATCACATGAACTGGCAAAACATTATGGATAGCTTGGAGACCCTGACTCAGTTACGAATCAGCATTCAAGATTTAGGAGAACAAGGCGGAAATGAGCGTTTCAAAAACTATGCATCGGTCATGATGCGTAAGCTAAACCAACTAGCGGTTATCGCTCCACTTAGCATTACCTCTCCTGCTTCCACGCGCTCAATAGAGACGCTAAATGAATACGTGACAGGGAGTCATGTCGACTTAACAGAAGCAGAGCTTTATGGCGTCACATCGGACTTGTCATTGACCATCTTCAATACTTACGACCATGTCCTTTCAGATGTCGTAGAGTCATTATATCTACCGTTGCCCAGACTCTCGCTAGCAGGATAAACGTTCCATGCCTTATTATTGGTGCTAGGTCCGTCGCCGACTTATAAATAAAAACAAAAAAACCGCAGGCCTAAGGCACTGCGGTTTTCGTTTATTCAACTTGTCAGCGCTTAGCTGTCGTCTTCCGTGAAGTTCGTTGGTAATTGCTTTTTCATTTCGTTCCAGATCAACGCACTTTCCATACCATAATGACGAATCACTACTGGTAGTTGCTCACGCTGGCCACTTTCACAAGTTTCGAGCAATTGATGGTAAAACTTCAGAGCTAGCTCACGAGAAGCTGGATTTGAGAAGTAGTAGCTACCGACACGATCGTAGAGCTTCTTCAAACCATTAAAGATCAAACCGTAAATTTGATTTCCTGAATGGAATGCTAGGCGCTGGAAAAGCATATAATCGTAAAAGTTGAACGTTTTAGCAATCAAGATTTCTTGACGCTTCGCTTCATCTTTCTCGTTATCTTCTTTCACATTCTGCAGAACTTTTTCAGCATACGGCGAAGAAGCGATGAATTCGTCCCAGGAAGCCGCATTCATTAAAGCTTCACAAGATTCGATTACGTTCTTAATTGTACGCTCAGAGCTCTCTTTGTTCGCTTTAAATGCATAGCGCATAAAGATAGGACTGATGTTAGTACGTGCCGCAAGCAGATCTTCTACAATGTTTGTCGCATTATCAACGTCTAGCGTCATTAAAGTATCCAAAATATGCAGACCAGAGGTCTCCATAAATTGGTTAACTTTCGTAGGTTTGCCGTGCTGGATAGTCAGCCATCCATCACGGGCTAGTCGTTGAAGAACCTCTCTTAAAGTCGTTCGAGTAACACCAATCAGTTCGGACAGCTCGCGCTCAGCAGGTAAAATTGAGCCTGGAGGAAAACGGCCGTTCCAAATGCTCTCGATAATATATTTTTCTGCGAATCCCGCAGGGCTTTTCGCCTTTATGACCATTCTACTTTTTATCCAATATTGATTTCTGAGGGTCGATACTACTCATCATACCACTACTTAGCGGTTTGAGAAAATTTACGATCAATAGTGGAAACGACTCCATAACATAGAGTTAATACTCTATATGTTGTGTCAATTTAAGAGGCTCTAACATGCGAGCGAAAGCAGTAAAATATGAATTTTTATTTAATTAAACAGCTCACAAATCTCGGAGAAATAAAGACAACCGTGTCACATTTTTATATTCAAAATATGAAAAATTACTTTGTATATCACGGTTAATATTCTTTCTTAATTTGCCTTTTCTCGTCACTGACCGTCATTTAAAATCCAAGAGGATTTTTTTAAGACTTTCATGGTATAGTAACGCCGTTTTGATCGCGTTATTACATTTAAAAAGTCATTTTAGTCGGTAGCATCACGTTTTGTTATTGACTAATAAATGCCTGAGTGTAGAGTTTGCGGTCGAAAGTGAGCGGTGCTTGAGTTCAGGGGAAGTAACTTGGCAAGACTACAATAAACAAAGGATTGTTGTTTTACTAAGTTATTGTTTTTAAAGACTAGTTAATAAGTCTAACAAACAGATACTTAAGCACTATTGTAGTGTCTATTCATAATTTTGTTATAAAGAGAATTATCATGCCGATATCGCTCGGAAACGCTTTTATCAAGAACTTCCTTGGTAAAGCGCCTGATTGGTACAAAGTTGCCATTATAGCCTTCTTAATAATTAACCCGATTGTATTCTTCCTAATAAACCCATTTGTAGCTGGATGGTTGTTGGTCGCTGAATTTATTTTCACGCTAGCAATGGCATTAAAATGCTACCCATTACAACCTGGCGGTTTACTTGCTATTGAAGCCATTGCTATCGGCATGACTAGCCCTGCGCAAGTTAAGCACGAATTAGTAGCAAATATCGAAGTACTGCTACTTCTGGTATTTATGGTTGCGGGCATCTACTTCATGAAGCAGCTATTGCTGTTCATTTTTACCAAAATTTTACTTGGCATTCGCTCTAAAACCCTACTATCACTCGCGTTCTGCTTTGCTGCGGCATTTTTGTCTGCGTTTTTGGATGCCTTGACGGTTATCGCCGTTGTTATCAGCGTGGCGATCGGCTTTTACTCTATCTATCACAAAGTGGCGTCTGGTAACCCTATCGGTGACCATGACCATACACAAGATGACACGATCACTGAACTAACGCGTGATGACCTAGAAAACTATCGTGCCTTTTTGCGCTCTTTGTTGATGCATGCTGGTGTAGGTACTGCCTTAGGTGGCGTAACCACGATGGTTGGTGAACCTCAAAACTTAATTATTGCAGACCAAGCGGGTTGGTTATTTGGTGAATTCCTAATCCGTATGTCTCCAGTGACACTACCTGTATTTTTCTGTGGTCTCATCACTTGTGCTTTAGTTGAAAAGCTTAAAGTGTTTGGCTACGGCGCGAAGCTTCCTAACAACGTTCGTCAGATCCTCGTCGATTTTGACCGTGAAGAGCGTAAAACGCGAACAAATCAAGATGTCGCAAAACTCTGGGTTCAAGGTCTTATTGCGGTTTGGTTGATCGTTGCACTCGCTTTGCACTTAGCGGCTGTCGGCTTAATTGGCCTTTCTGTGATCATTTTAGCGACCGCATTTACTGGTGTCATTGAAGAGCACTCCATGGGGAAAGCGTTTGAAGAGGCCCTGCCCTTCACTGCACTGCTTGCAGTATTTTTCTCGATCGTTGCTGTAATCATTGACCAAGAACTGTTTAAACCAGTCATCGATGCGGTGCTTGCCGTTGAAGATAAAGGTACTCAGCTAGCTCTGTTCTATGTGGCGAATGGCTTATTATCTATGGTGTCGGATAACGTGTTCGTTGGTACGGTTTACATCAATGAAGTAAAAACTGCACTCATTGAGGGCCTCATTACTCGTGATCAGTTCGACTTACTGGCGGTGGCAATCAATACTGGTACTAACCTGCCTTCTGTTGCAACGCCAAACGGTCAAGCGGCATTCCTATTCTTACTCACATCGGCTCTCGCTCCATTAATTCGTCTGTCTTACGGTCGAATGGTTATCATGGCGCTGCCTTACACCGTCGTTCTTGCGATTGTCGGTCTGATGGGAATCATGTTCTTCCTAGAGCCTGCAACCGCTTCTTTCTACGAAGCTGGTTGGATTTTACCTCATAGTGGTGATCTGACTCCCGTAGTATCCGGTGGTCACTAAAATTTGAGTTGATTAGGAAACTTATCCACGATAAAAAGCTCTGAGTATTCAGAGCTTTTTCTATTTCAGACAGGAACAAAAACGTGACTATTTTAAATTCACTTAACCAGTTTTCAAAGGGACGTTTATCGTGGCTACTGCTTCTGCTATTCGTCGTTTTCTTTGAAGCATGTGCCCTCTATTTTCAGCACGTCATGATGCTTGCACCATGTGTCATGTGTATTTATGAAAGAGTCGCGATGATGGGAGTGGGCGTCGCTGCAATGGTTGGTATATTGGCACCCAAGAACCCAATTTTCCGCTGGCTAGGTTTGATAGGCTGGGGATTAAGTGCTTACAAGGGTTTGTTACTTGCAATGCAGCACGTTGACTACCAGTTTAATCCATCACCATTCGCGACTTGCGATTTATTCGTCACATTCCCTAGCTGGGCTCCGCTCAATCAGTGGGTTCCTTGGATGTTTGAAGCATATGGTGATTGCTCTAAGGTTGTGTGGCAGCTCCTTGATTTATCAATGCCACAATGGTTAGTAGTAATTTTTGCAGGCAATTTAATCGCTTTGGCATTAATTGTAATTGCACAATTCTTCCCTGCAAAACGCGTTAATCCAATTCGTTAATCCTACTGACGCGTAAAAATTAACAAAAAGCCGACCATCTGGTCGGCTTTTTGTTAAGTGGATAGCGCGGCGATTCGATTTAGCCGCGTGATTGACCACAGCACTGCTTGAATTTTTTTCCGCTCTCACAAGGACAGGGATCATTGCGCCCGATACCTTTGAATGGGTTTAGGCTTTGAGCTTTATTGCCTACCATCAACTCATCCGCGCCCAGCGCGACTTCACCGACCATTAAATCAAGCTGGTCGACTAAATCTGTCAGGGCCGGTGGCGTTTCAATACCTGCGTCACGCATCTGTTGCTGCGTTGCTGGCTCATCGATCGCCAGCATCAAAGTGGTCAGTAATGCTTGCAGCATACGCTGTAATCCATCATTGAGCTCAACGTCTTGCCACTGTTCTTCAATCATTGGCCAAACAGACATAAAGCCTTCGGCAAAATCAGCAAGTTGTTCAGGTTCTTTGCCTGTTAGCTCTAGCACGGAATATTCGTTTCGTTGAATTCGGTTATGCTGCTTGTGAATTTGCTCTTCCACAGCTGGTTGAATCGCTTTGAATCCCTCACCTAATAGCGGCTCTAACCACTTTTCAGGAGCGAGTGGTTTTGTCGTCAGATTCGCAGCTAACACTGCGCCTTCGATAAATTGGCAAGATTCATCAACGTGAACTTCACCTTTTTCAATCAATGTGTATTGCATGGCATCTGGTTTCCCATAAATTTGGCGGCATTATACCTCAGAGCTCAAAAGCACGTAACCTAACGTTGTGTGTTTGACTGCATTGGCCGCTTCGACTCTTTTAATGACAAACTTAACTTACATCGCTACAATCGCCCTCCTTTTTACCACCAAACTGTATTAGGCAAGCTATGCGAGTTGTACTAGGCCCAATGGAAGGCGTTTTAGATCATTTGATGCGCCAAATCCTGACCGAGATAAACGACTATGACCTGTGTGTTACGGAGTTTGTTCGGGTAATCGACCAGCTATTACCCGATCATGTATTTCACCGTTTATGCCCAGAGCTGTTGCAAGGTTCTCAGACTGCATCTGGTGTGCCAGTACATGTGCAATTGTTGGGACAAGAACCAAACTGGATGGCTGAGAACGCAATTAAAGCGGCAAATCTTGGCGCCAGAGGTATTGATATAAACTTTGGTTGCCCAGCCAAAATGGTCAACAAAAGTAAAGGTGGTGCAGCGCTACTCCAGCATCCAGAGCTCATTCACCGTGTGGTTAAAGCTTGTCGAGAAGCCGTTCCAGAAGCCATTCCCGTAACTGCAAAAATTCGTCTTGGCTGGGAGAACCCTGAAGATTGCTTTGAAATTGTCGATGCCATTCAGTCTGCTGGCGCAAATGAACTGACCGTACACGCACGTACTAAACAAGGTGGTTATAAAGCTTCTGAGATAAAATGGGATTACATCAACCAAATTCGCGAACGTTTCGATATCCCACTGATAGCGAATGGTGAAATTTGGAATTATGAAGACGGTCAACGTTGCATTGAAACGACTGGCGTTAGCTCTTTAATGGTGTGCCGAGGCGCTTTCAATATCCCTAACTTAGGCAATATGGTAAAACATAACCACCAGCCAATGTCATGGCCCGAGGTGGTTGAGTTGCTCATCTATTACTCCAAGTTCGAGATGAAAGGCGATAAAGGCTTGTATTACCCAAACCGCGTAAAACAATGGTTCTCTTACTTACGTCAAGCTTATCCTGAAGCAAAAGACCTATTTAGAGAAATCAGAACGTTCAACAAAGCCGCACCAATTGTTGAGCATATTCAACGCTACCGCGATGACTTAAACTCTCAGGTTGCATAACTCCCGAACACAAAAAAGGACGAATATCTCGTCCTTTTTTGTATCTAAATCCTAGTAACAGATCTTATTTTTGCCGGTACTTTTGGCTTGATATAACTTTTCATCCGCCGCTTTAAACAATTCATCAAAGTTTTCTACTCGGCTCTCTTTACTAAACACCACACCGCCAGAGATCGTAAAGCCTTCTTTCGTTACGCGTGTCGAGCGCTCATCTATGGCCTTTTTTACTCTGTCTAAAATGAGTTTAATGCCCTCTGAATCTTCGTCATAAATCGCTAAAACGAACTCTTCGCCACCAAACCTTGAGGCAACATCGGTATGGCGAATATTTTCACGTATACATTTTGCAACAAGCTGAATTGCAGAATCACCGACATCATGACCATAGGTGTCGTTGATCTTCTTGAAGTTATCAATATCGAACACTGCTAAAGCAACCTGTTTTTTTGTCATCTTATTACGCCACACGGTTTGCATACCTCGACGATTCAATAAGCTGGTCATTGGGTCTCTTGCTGCCAGTTCTTTAAAGTAGCGTCGCTCGCTATGCATATTCACATAGAACAAGACGACGGTACTCAGCACGTAAATAAATAGTGCGACAATAAGGCTGTATTTTTCAAAAACCGCTAGGTTCTTAGCTTCATCCCAAAGGTTGTACTCGTAGTACATGCTGTGATTCGCACTCAATCGCTCTAATTCGACTGGTTTGATTCGTGTACTGTTTGAAGGAATGGATTGTAAATTGGAAACCAAATGAAACTGACCAACAAGACCTAGCGACGAAGCCATGAGCGTATTGATGTCAAAATCAATAGACAAAACACCTTGGTGTTCTCCTTTCTCATAGACGGGTACCGTCATACTAATGACTTGACCTTCCATCGAGTCCAACACTGGCCCTGGTCCAGCCAAGGTAATATTCACTTTATCTTGCGCGGTTTTTTGCCAAAAAGGTCGGGCTTTTAGCGTTGACAAAAGTTCTCTCGTGAAATTTTTTGCGTAGGTATCGGGTGAGGAGATAACGTAACCGCGCTTGTCAATGTAATGAATTCCAACAATGTGCGATTCAATATCGTGCAGAAATGACAATGACGGCGCAAAACCCGCCTTTTGTTCAGCTAACTGGTTAATCGTTGAACCTTGCTGACATAAGCTTTCGTCCCCTACGATCATATAATCAAGGTCAACCGCAGGTAACCCTTCACTATAAACACTTTCGAGTAATAACACATCTATAGGCCAAAGATAACAAAGCCCTTCTTTGACTAAAGAATTATGTTCTTCAAACAGTGGGTTAGCGTAATTGGTATAGTTGGTGAAGCTGTAATCTAAAGCCGTGAGTACTTTAATACCGCGAGACATTGCACGCTCGATACGCGAATACTCAGAATCGATATAGCGGTTAACCGCATCATAGTAATTTTTCGTTGTCACGAGTAAAACCACTACAAATAACGCCAGAGGAAAAAAGATGACAAATGAGAGGCTAAATCGCCTTTGGTTTACCATTGAGTACCATGCATATGAAAGGTCAATAGTCTCTTATGACTGCTATTAAATTGATACTCGTTATCTGGTGACGCATGCAATGCAGCACCAGATAACAAGAGACCAAACAAATGTGTGCGCGCTGTTTGAGACCGTTTATATATTAAAGGAGTTTAATCAATATAGAGTGTGGTGTCACTTTAGTCGCCATAATTTGCAGCTCTGTGCCGACATATTGACAGAGATATGACCTTTATAATCAACCTGTTCTGTGTCATCTAACAACGATATAACTTGGCTAACCTCCAAGCCCAGTTGCCACATAGGTAAATCGATTGAACATTCATTACCACTGAGATTAACCATTACAACGACTGCTTCACGACCCAGTACACGTGCGTACGCCAACTGGTTGTTAGTACAATGAAGCCATTGAATACAGCCCGACTCTAAAGGCTTACATTGTTTACGGATCTTGATCCATTGTTGGTAAAGCGATAGCCATTGTGAACTTTCAATTTCATTCCAAGGAAAACAACGACGATTATCCGGGTCTAGCCCTCCTTCTAGACCGACTTCACTCCCATAGTAAATACAAGGCGTGCCAACGTAAGTCATAAGCATTGCTAGCGCGATGTTCATTTTACGCTTATCACCATCAACCAATGTGATAAACCGAGCAGTATCGTGACTATCGAGTTGATTTAGCTGCGATAGCTGATTAGAAAATGGGATTTTTGCTCTGGCTTCGTCCAACCATGCTTTAAACTCCAAACCATCAATGTTGATTGGATCGTACATAATATCTTGTCGTGCGATAAAAGCTCGGACTGGATGAGCAAAACCGTAGTAGTTCATCGCCCCATCCTCTTGATCACCTTGCAACCACTGCGTTGCTTCAAAAAAGTGCTCACCTAACACATAAGCATTCGGGTTTACTGACTTAGTTGCATGACGAAACGCTGCCACATAATGAGCATTGTTTTTCGCGCCGTCTCCTTCGCCAAGCATATGGATTACATCAAACCGCCAGCCATCAACCAAGTACGGTGGCTTCAGCCAATACTTGATGACAGAATCTTCACTTTGGTAGATGTAGTCGCGCACCTGTTCATTTTCAAAGTTCAGAACCGGTAAGTTACCAATGCCTTTCCAACCAATGTAGTGATTGGTTTCGCCTTCGAAAAAGTAGTAATCACGGAACTTTGACTGCGGATTGCCATACGCTCCTTCTCCTTTTTGTTGGATATCAAACCAAGGATGATGCACTGACGTGTGGTTAAACACCGCGTCTAAGACAATCTTCATATTCTTACCACGGATTTTCTCACACAGTTCAGCAAACTGATCGTTGGTGCCGAACATAGGGTCAACAGTGAAGTAATCAGTGGTGTCGTATTTATGATTACTTGGTGAAGAAAAGATCGGATTAAAATAAAGCGCAGTAACGCCGAGCTGTTCAAGATAGTCCAACTTTTGCTCCACACCTTTGAGGTCGCCGCCAAAGAATTCACGTGCCCCGGTATTTTGGTGAGAGCCTACCGCATCTCCCCACGCCTTGACGATCGATGCAGAATCATACTGAGCATAAGCGTGGCGAATATCAGACTCACTTTTACTAGCAGAAAAACGGTCAGGAAAGATTTGATAGAAAACTTGCTCTTGGACCCAGCTTGGTGGTTGATGCTCTACATTCAACTTAAAGTGGAACTCTTTGGGTGGAATACGCTTTTGTACGCCTCGTGCATCGAGCCAGTATTGTTGTCCGTCTTTGAGGAGCTTAAACACATAATGTGTGACATCTCGATCTTGATTTGGTCGAAACGATGCCTCCCATAGTAATAATTCACCAGCTGTTCCTACTTGAGCCATATCGACCAGATATTCTTCATTGTCCGGCTCAATACGCACATAGACGGAATCAAAATCCAATGTCTCGGTTTTCAGTCTGACTGTAACTTGCTCGTCATTAAAAGCTAAACCATCAATAGTTTGACTATGAAAAATAAATGGCAGGTTCATTATGGGCACTCCTCGTCATCGGATATGCCACTATGTTATTGAAGAATTAGAGACAAGAAATCCTCCCTGCGAGTTGACATATCAGCCAATTTTCCCAAGGAGGATCACACTTAGTAGGCGTAGTGACTTGTCGGATACCGCTTAGTTCAACAAAAGACTGTCATCTGCCAGCTCTTCACCACGCACTTTGGAGAACATATCCAACAAGTCTGGTACTTGCATGTTAGCGCGCTGCTCTCCAGCCACATCAAGCACAATTTCACCTTGGTGAAGCATTACGGTCCTATCGCCACATGCTAATGCGTCTTTCATCGAATGCGTCACCATCATCACGGTTAAATCGAACTCATCGACAATACGTTTAGTTAAGTCGATAACAAACGCCGCCATACGAGGATCAAGCGCAGCCGTGTGTTCATCAAGCAACAACAACTTACTCTCCGATAACGTCGCCATCACAAGGCTAACGGCTTGTCGTTGTCCACCAGACAGCAACCCAATGCTATCGCCCAAGCGGTCTTCTAAACCAAGACCGAGGATGCTAATTCGCTCTTGGAACAGCTTGCGACGTTTGGTAGAGAGCGCCAACCCCCAGCTGCGTTTTTTACCACGCATGTGCGCGAGAGCCATGTTCTCTTCTATCGTCAGTTCACCACAAGTCCCGGCCAATGGATCTTGAAACACTCGGGCGCATTGCGTTGCACGTTGGGCAACCGTCTGCTTGGTGACGTCTTTGCCATCAATGATCACCTGACCACCTATCATCGGCGTCTCACCTGTCACCGCACCAAGCAACGTCGATTTTCCTGCGCCATTAGAACCAATCACGGTAAGAAATTGATGCTCTGGAACCTCTAAAGAGACGCCTTTCAATGCACGATTTTCCAAAATCGTCCCAGGGTTGAACGTGACCTGAATATTATTTAGTTCGATCATAATGCCTCCCCAGAACCATTTTTTGATGCCGCTTGTTTAGCATCAGTAACGCGTTGTTTCGCTCTCATGCTCTGTTTTAGCTTTGGAGCAATAAGCGCCACAGCCACCAATACTGCGGTAACCAGGTTGAGGTCTGAAGCTTGTAAACCAAACATGCCAGAGCTCAAAGCGAAAGCCACTGCAAGGCGATAAAGTACCGAACCGATGATGACAGCAAATACCGCAACCCAAATTTTTCGCCCCGGAATGAGGGTCTGGCCCAAAATCACAGCAGCCAAACCAACCACAATGGTGCCCACGCCAGAGGTCACATCTGCAAAGCTGTTCGTTTGTGCAAACAACGCGCCTGCGAATCCGACAAAACCGTTAGATAAAGCCAAGCCAAAGTAGGTATAAAAGCCAGTGCTCGCCCCTTGCGCAGAAACCATACGCGCATTCACACCCGTGGCTCGTAAACCAAGACCAAAGTCGCTGTTCAGCAGGCGAATGACAAAGAAAGCGGAAAGAAGAACTAAGACCCCAACAACCAGAGGGCGAATAAACATCGCATCGCCCAATGCTTCAAACGGAGTGAGAATCGTATCCTCTCCAAGCAACGCCATATTAGGTTTGCCCATAATACGAATATTAATTGAAAATGCAGCGATCATGGTAAGAATGGAAGCTAACAGGTGTAAAATACCACACCGAACAGCCAGAAAAGCGGTTACCCACCCCGTCATACTACCAGCTATCATCGCCATTATCGTCGCAAGCCAAGGATTAATACCTGCGACAATCGCCGTTGCAGCCACCGCAGCTCCCATTGGAAAGCTGCCATCCACACTCAAATCGGGGAAGTCGAGAACACGGAACGTAAGATACACACCCAGAGCGACTAGGCCATAAATCAAGCCAATTTCGAGTGCACCAAAAAAAGCAAATGCAGACATAACTGCTCCTTTCTGCATGCTCAGGCTGGCTAATACCAACCTGAACGTAAGACTTCTAACGTATACTCCCCTTCTTCTCTAGCAGAATGCTCTACACGAGAAGTCTGGCGAGTATCAATTTTGGGGCAAGCCTCTACCAACCAGCGTGACGGTCTTTACCCCAAAAGAACGTTACTTATTGCATGCTTGTCGCACGTTCAACCACAGAACTTGGCAGCTTGATACCGAGCTTAGATGCTGCGCTTTCATTAATTACAAGGTCAGAACCCGTCGCGACTTTTACATCCAGCTTGCCTGGTTCTTGACCATCAAGAATCGCCGCCACATAATCCGCGGTTTGTACACCAACCTGGTAGTAGTCAAAACCTAAGCCTGCAATTGCACCCTTTTCGACATACGACGTCGCGCCACCAAATACAGGTTTCTTCGCTTGATTCGCTGCCACAATCATCCCTTCAATCGCACTTGCAACTGTATTGTCTGTTGGGGCGTAAAGAATGTCTGATTTCGCTGCAATCGCTTGAGTCGCAGACTGAACATCAGCGCTTTTTAGTGCGGTCGCTTCAACCACTTGTATGCCTTTTGCTTTTGCGCTTTCTTTTAGTAATTCAACTAAAGTCACGGCATTAGCTTCACCGGGATTAAATACAACCCCGATGCTTTTCACCTGAGGAAGAATTTCTTGGATGAGATCGACATGCTGAGCAACGGGTGAAAGATCAGACAGGCCAGTTACGTTTTTACCTGGTTGTTCCATCGACTTAACCAATTTCGCACCAACCGGATCTGTTACCGCAGTAAAGACAACAGGAATAGAGCGAGTAGCCGACACCAAAGCTTGTGCCGAAGGTGTCGCGATGCCAACTAACACATCAGGATTTTCGCCGACGTACTGACGGGCAATTTGCACCGCAATCGCTGGATTACCCTGTGCGGTCTTATAATCAAATTCTAGATTTTTGCCTTCTTCGTAGCCTTTCGCTTTCAAACCATCAAGTAACCCTTGGCGCGTCGCGTCTAACGCCGGGTGTTCGACAATCTGTGAAACTGCGACAGTTGCAGTGGCGGCCAGTACATTGGTAGAAGAGAAAATAGCAGTAGCTGATAGAACGGCAGTGGCTAATAAACGTTTCGTTTTCATCATAACTCCTTGATGTGACTTCGTCCTTGTTTCACGAGCTTTCAATATGTGTATCGACTCGTGAATTCAAATGTTTGAAGGCGGTATTGTTGTGTTCATATAACTGTGCACTTCTTGCGCATCTTGTTTTTATTATTACTACTAAGTCTTAGTAAAGAAAAGAAAGATTTAACACTAAAGCAACATTTGTGATCGGGGGGACTTCTTCATCCGGAAAGAATCTTTGGTAAACAAAGCTTCGCTCGCTTCATCAACGACCGTCAAAGTAGGTAATAGAGGCAGGATCAAAAATGGAGCGGCCAGTGCACACTCCATTTCAAACAATTTAAATTAGAACCAACGCTCTAATGACGATTTATCGAGCTGGCGAAACGCTCGGTTCAATATTATCGCAAGCTCTTTGTAACGAGGGCGAGCTTTGACAGGCTCTAATGCAAAACCTGTTTCCACAATTTTTTGATGCAACTCCCGATACCAAGAGGCCAAAGAAGGCGGCAATTTCGTGTTGGATCGAGCACCAAGCCACCAAATGCCTTGAAGTGGCAAGCTAATCGCAAACAAGGCGACAACAATGGATTGAGGTAACGCGTGGTAATTGTTGAATGCCATTTGAGTGAGTACGCTGATCGCAGCAACGGCCGGCATGACTTTAATGCCAAAGCGAGTCGCCTTAATGATACGCTGTTCCGGAAATATGGCGCTTAGCTCTTTACGAACCGGCCAGATCTCCATGTAATTCTGGCCATCTTTCAGGCTATGGATCAATCCGACTTTATTACTCATACCGCTCTCTCACTAAAAAATAGTTGAACATTTCAACTGAAGGTACAAAAAATTGATGAAAGTTAATATTCTTTCAAATTTTTTTTGTTATCATTGCTTATTATCGCTATCCTTTGCAGACCCTCAATCTCATTGTTGCTGTTATTTACAATTTAAGCAACTCCGAGATATCTATCTGCACGGATCGCATCATAGTGATGGAAGGGTTCATCACTATTTCTTTATATGGAATTAGAACAATTTTTGACCAGGATTAGTACGCAGCCTTCTGGGTATCGGCTATTCTTGTGATTAATTTTTCATTCTTTAACTGATTTTTTATCAGACGAATAACAGGTAGTCATACATGTCTAAGCTAGTTTTAGTTTTAAACTGCGGTAGTTCTTCTCTTAAATTTGCCGTTGTTGATGCCGAGAACGGCGACGAGCACTTGTCAGGTCTTGCTGAGTGTCTTCACCTTCCTGAAGCTCGCATCAAGTGGAAACTTGATGGCAAGCACGAAGCTCAACTAGGCAATGGTGCAGCTCACGAAGAAGCACTAGCGTTTATGGTAGAAACTATTCTTGCTTCTAAGCCAGAGCTTAAAGCTAACCTAGGCGCAATCGGTCACCGTATCGTTCACGGCGGCGAGCAGTTCACTCAATCTGCACTAATTACTGATGAAGTTCTAAAAGGTATTCAAGACGCTGCAACATTTGCACCTCTTCATAACCCTGCTCACATCATCGGTATCGAAGCGGCTAAGAAAAACTTCCCAGAGCTGAAAAACGTTGCTGTATTTGACACTGCGTTCCACCAAACTATGCCTGAAGAGTCTTACCTATACGCTCTTCCATACAACCTATACAAAGAACACGGTATCCGTCGTTACGGCATGCACGGTACTTCTCACTTGTTCATCACTCGTGAAGTTGCAGGCCTACTAAACAAACCAGTTGAAGAAGTAAACATCATCAACTGTCACCTAGGTAACGGCGCATCTGTATGTGCGATCAAGAACGGTCAATCTGTAGACACTTCTATGGGTCTTACTCCACTTGAAGGTCTGGTAATGGGTACTCGCTGTGGCGACATCGACCCTGCTATCGTCTTCCACCTACACGACGCTCTAGGTTACTCTGTTGATCAAATCAACACGATGCTAACTAAAGAGTCTGGTCTTCAAGGTCTAACTGAAGTGACTTCTGACTGTCGTTTCGTTGAAGACAACTACGGTCAAAAAGAAGAAGCAACACGCGCAATGGACGTGTTCTGCCACCGTCTAGCTAAATACGTTGCTGGCTACACTGCTTCAATGGAAGGCCGTCTAGACGCAATCACTTTCACTGGCGGTATCGGCGAGAACTCTGGCCCTATCCGTGAAATGGTTCTAAACCGTCTTGGCATCTTCGGTATCGAAGTAGATAGCGAAGCTAACCTTAAAGCTCGCTTCGGCGGCGAAGGCGTTATCACGACTGAAAACAGCCGTATCCCTGCAATGGTTATCTCTACTAACGAAGAGCTAGTCATCGCTGAAGACACTGCTCGCCTGACAGGTCTTTAATTGAATTCCTGGCTAGCCACTCGGCTAGCCAGGAATTCAAACGAATTTCTTAGGGGCTCAACTCCTATTCTTCGAGCTTCATGGAATAAGAGTTGAGCTTTTATCCCCCAAATAGCTAAAGGTACTCTACGAATGTCTCGTACTATTATGCTTATCCCTACTAGCGCAGGCGTTGGCCTAACAAGCGTTAGCATGGGTGTTCTTCGCGCTATGGAGCGTAAAGGCGTTAAAGTTTCTTTCTACAAGCCAATCTGTCAGCCACGTTCAGGTGGTGATCAGCCAGATCTGACTTCAACTATCGTTGGTCGTAACAGCGATATGAAGATCGGTGAACCAATGGCGATGTCTGTTGCTGAAAGCCTAATCGGTAACGACAACATGGACGAGCTGCTAGAAACCGTTGTTGAACGTTACAACCAAATCAACAAAGACGCAGACGTTACGCTAATCGAAGGTCTTGTACCTACTCGTAAGCACCCATTTGCAAACCAAGTAAACGCGGAAATCGCGGCAACACTTGGTGCAGAAATCGTGCTAGTTGCGACTCCAGGTACTGATAACCCTGCGCAACTGAAAGAGCGTATCGAAGTAGCATGTTCTAACTTCGGCGGCACTAAAAACAAAAACATCTCTGGTGTTATCATCAACAAGCTAAACGCTCCTGTTGACGAAGCTGGCCGTACTCGCCCTGACCTATCTGAAATCTTTGACGATGCAGACAGCGCGAAACAAAACGAATTGAAAGTGATGGAAATTTTCAACACTTCTCCAATTCGTGTACTAGGTTGTGTGCCATGGAGCATTGATCTGATTGCGACTCGTGCAATCGACATGGCTAAACACCTGAAAGCAGATATCATCAACGAAGGTGACATCAACACTCGTCGCATCAAGAGCATCACTTTCTGTGCACGTTCTCTGCCAAACATGATTGAGCACTTCAAACCGGGTTCTCTACTTGTTACTTCTGCAGACCGTCCTGATGTTATCGTTGCTGCTTCTCTTGCTGCAATGAACGGTGTGGATATTGGTGCAGTACTGCTAACTGGCGGTTACGATATCCCTAGCGAAATCGAAGGCCTATGTAAACCAGCATTCGACACTGGTCTACCTATCTTCAAAGCACAAGGTAACACTTGGCAAACGTCTCTAAACCTACAGAGCTTCAGCATCGAAGTACCTGCAGACGATAAAGAGCGTATCGAGTTCATCAACGAACACGTTGCTGGCCACATTGACGGTAACTGGATCGAGTCTATGACTGAAGGCACTCAGAAGTCTCGTCGTCTAAGCCCACCAGCGTTCCGTTACCAGCTAACTGAACTTGCTCGTAAAGCAGGTAAGCGTATCGTTCTTCCAGAAGGTGACGAACCACGCACAGTTAAAGCAGCGGCAATCTGTGCTGAACGCGGCATTGCAGACTGTGTACTTCTAGGTAACCCAGATGAAATCCGTCGCGTAGCAGCTCAACAAGGCGTTGAGCTAGGTACTGGTGTAACCATCATCGATGCAGATGCTGTTCGTGAAAACTACGTTGCTCGCCTAGTTGAGTTGCGCGGTGCGAAAGGCATGACTGAAGTTGTGGCTCGTGAGAAGCTACAAGATTCAGTATTCCTAGGCACAATGATGCTTGAGAACGACGAAGTTGACGGCCTAGTTTCTGGTGCTGTTCACACTACGGCGAACACTATCGTTCCTCCGTTCCAAATCATCAAGACGGCACCAAATGCGTCTATCGTATCTTCAGTATTCTTCATGCTTCTGCCTGATCAGGTACTGGTTTACGGTGACTGTGCAATCAACCCAGATCC
Source organism: Vibrio sp. Vb0304 (assembly GCF_033338995.1). Lineage (NCBI taxonomy): Bacteria > Pseudomonadati > Pseudomonadota > Gammaproteobacteria > Vibrionales > Vibrionaceae > Vibrio > Vibrio sp. Vb0304. Next base: position 20,509 of record NZ_JAWOTT010000021.1, on the reverse strand, counting down.
AACTGCTGAACAGCTTGCTGAAATCGCTATCCAATCTGCTGACTCTGCAGCAGCATTCGGTATCGAACCACGCGTTGCAATGATCTCTTACTCTACTGGTGAATCTGGTAAGGGTGCAGACGTTGATAAAGTACGTGAAGCTACAAAACTGGCTCAAGAGAAACGTCCTGATCTTATCATTGACGGTCCTCTACAGTACGACGCTGCTATTATGGAAAACGTTGCTGCTTCTAAAGCACCAAACTCTCCAGTTGCAGGTAAAGCGACAGTATTTGTATTCCCAGACCTAAACACGGGTAACACAACTTACAAAGCGGTACAACGTTCAGCTGACCTAGTATCTATCGGTCCAATGCTGCAAGGTATGCGTAAGCCTGTAAACGACTTGTCTCGTGGCGCGCTAGTAGACGACATCGTGTACACCATCGCTCTAACAGCTATCCAAGCAGACCAAGAAGCTAAATAATCGCTTCTGACATCTAGTTGGATATAGATACAAAGCCCTCGATTCGTCGAGGGCTTTTTCTATTGCTGGCCAGAACACTTATTTGTTTTTTATACCAATCACTGCACAACCTATAATTACTGGTGCACAAAGCTTTTCTCCCTATCGCCCCCCATACCTAATCGACATTGCTCGTGCTTGTTCTTACACCGATTGACCCACTCCCAAAAAATGCATTGGCTCCAAAGCAGCACGGTCCTGTTCAATTTATCGACATTATTTACGTTTTAGCTAAACTTTTTTGCTAGGAAATACGTAAAAGCTACTGCAATGCAAAAACTCATTGACTGCTAAGGAATATATATGAAGGATTTCATCAATACATCACTGATAAAGTTTGGTTTAGCTGCGTTTCTGATTAGTTTTTCTTCATTCAGCTTTTCCGCCCCGAGTATTAAAGGCGTCGATCAAGATATGTCCGGAGGAACGGTGACCGCTGAAATGGCTCATGCTGATGACAATGGGTGGATGGTTGTCCACCGAACAGACGAATCAATGAAGCCTGGTCCTGTTATCGGCTACGCTCCGTTAAAAATGGGAAAGAATGAAAACGTAAATGCAATTTTGATGGAACCAGTAGAATCAGGCGATATGCTGATGTTAATGGTCCACGGAGAGAAAGGTGGCATGAAGACTGGCGTGTTTGAGTATACGCTCGGCGCTAAAGAGGACGGTCCTGTAAAAGTGGACGGAAAGCTAGTGATGGACATCGTACGCGCTAAGTAAGGTGGCGATGAATGAAAAAGTAAACTTCCTACTCCAGGTATTTAGATGACACAAAAGTACTTAACGGCATTACTAACCGTTAAGTACTTTTTCATTTGCGATGAAAGCAGCAAACTAGCCAATACTTTCTCTTCCATGAGGAGTATTTAAGTCTAAATCAGGCCCTTTGGGTACAACTTGCGTCGGATTAATCCCAGTGTGGCTGAAGTAGTAGTGGCGTTTAATGTGATAGAAATCCGTCGTTTCTTCGACGCCTTCGACTTGATATAACTCTTTTAAGTAGCCTTGTATATTTTCGTAGTCTGCGATGCGCTGCTTGTTACACTTGAAATGCCCCACATACACCGCATCAAAACGAATAAGAGTCGTAAACAAACGCCAATCAGCCTCAGTAATTGTGTTCCCTGCTAAGTAACGATGCGTCGCTAAGTGAGCATCGATTTTATCTAACGCATTAAACAAAGAATCAAACGCTTCTTCATACGCCTCTTGTGTAGTCGCGAAGCCACAACGATACACTCCGTTGTTGACATTCGGATAAACAAAATCGTTCCACTCATCAATAACGTGTTTTAGATGATCTGGATAGTAGTCGTCGTGATTCCCTGTTAACGCATTGAATTCCGAATTGAACATGCGAATGATCTCTGACGACTCGTTTGACACAATAGTATTGGTCTTTTTATCCCAAAGTACAGGCACGGTTACGCGGCCCGTGTAATCGGGTTTGGCCTGCGTGTAAATTTGATACATGCGCGTGTGACCAAACAATGGCTCAGGAAGCCCCATTTGCCAACCTTGGCTGAGCATATCAGGGCAAACGACCGTGACATCAATATGTGGTTCTAAACCTTTCAGCTTGCGGAAAATGAGGGTTCGATGTGCCCACGGACAAGCAAGAGAGACATACAAATGGTATCGACCGGACTCTGGTGTAAACTCCGCATCAGGGTCGTTTTTAACCCAGTTACGGAATCCGGCATCTTCGCGCACAAATTTGCCACCATTTGATTTTGTGTCATACCAGACATCTTGCCAAACACCTTCAACCAACTTACCCATGATTGCTCTCCTCTCGTTCTGTTTGTGTCTATATTAGCGTTTCCTATCAAACAGAGAATCATCGAACTTAGGACATCATGTTCAAGAAATTCGAATGTATAAATCAGACACATAAAAAAAGCGCGACCCGATGAAGGTGTCGCGCTTAAGCCCGTCACAGGCTGAATTTATACACTAACGTGTAAACAAGATACCGCGTGAACGTCATTACCTAAAATGGTTGGCTTTGTCTTCGCACACTCTTCGGTTGCTTGTGGGCAACGAGTTCGGAATACACAACCCGACGGTGGGTTGATAGGTGAAGGAAGATCACCCTCTAACATTTGGATTTTCTTATTGCGCTCAATATCCGGGTCCGGGATCGGAACCGCAGACATCAGCGCACGCGTATATGGGTGCTTAGGATCAGCAAACAGAGCCTCGGCCTCGCCAAGTTCCACGGCATTACCTAAATACATAACTAAAACGCGATCTGAAATGTGTTTAACGACAGACAAGTCATGCGCAATGAATACCAGAGAAAGCCCTAACTCTTTTTGAATCTCTTTAAGCAGGTTAACAACCTGAGCTTGAATAGATACATCAAGCGCCGATACTGGCTCGTCACAAATGATCATCTTAGGCTTAAGGATAAGCGCACGCGCTATCCCGATACGCTGACACTGACCACCCGAGAACTCGTGTGGGTAACGGTTAATCACGTTAGGTAATAGGCCAACTTTCGCCATCATCTCTTTAACGCGATCTTTCACTTCCTGCTTAGACAGTTCTGGATAGAATGTCTCAAGAGGTTCAGCGATGATATCACCAACAGTCATACGCGGATTCAGCGATGCCAATGGGTCTTGGAAAATCATCTGAATTTCTTTACGCGTCTCACGGCGCTGAACGCTTTTCATTTTAGTAAGGTCTTGACCCAACCACACTACTTGGCCGTCAGTAGCTTCAACCAGACCAATGATGGCACGAGCAAACGTCGATTTACCACAACCTGATTCACCTACTACACCAAGCGTTTCCCCTTCGTATAGTCGAACGTTCACGCCATCTACCGCTTTCAGGCTCGAAGGCTTTGACCACGGCCATGCCGACTTTGAGGCAATGCTGAAGTGAACTTTCAGCTCAGAAATGTCCAGAATTAGTTTTTTGTCTACTGCGTTCATTTGTTCCAAGCCTCCCATTCAGAAAAACATGCACGCTGACGACCATCACCAAATGGTGTCAGAATTGGCGCCTCGCGCTTACAACGATCCATCACACGGTGACAGCGCTCTTGATAAGGGCAGCCCGGCGGTAGACGAAGCAAGTTTGGTGGATTACCAGGAATGGTCGGCAGAATTTCACCCTCAGTATCGAGGCGAGGAATCGCCTTCAGCAGCCCCTCCGCATAAGGATGGCTTGGATTGTAGAAAATTTCGTTTACGTTGCCGTACTCCATAGTACGGCCTGCATACATCACCAGCACCTTGTCACACGAACCTGCAACCACACCAAGGTCGTGCGTGATCATGATGATCGCTGTGTTGAACTCAGATTTCAGCTCATTCAACAAGTCCATGATCTGTGCTTGTACCGTCACATCAAGTGCTGTTGTTGGCTCATCGGCAATAAGCAGTTTAGGACGACATAACAACGCCATCGCGATCATTACACGCTGACGCATACCGCCTGAAAACTCATGCGGGTACATCGTGATACGCTTACGCGCTTCAGGGATTTTTACCGCTTCCAGCATGCGTACTGATTCTTCAAATGCTTCCGCTTTGCCCATGCCTTTGTGCAGCATAAGCACTTCCATCAACTGATCACTCACTTTCATGTAAGGGTTCAGTGATGTCATTGGGTCTTGGAAGATCATTGCGATCTGTTCCGCACGCACTTTGTTCAGTTCTTTTTCTGGTAAGTTTAGGATTTCTTTGCCTTCAAACTTTGCGCTACCAGAAATAATACCGTTCTTAGCCAAAAGGCCCATGATTGCGAATACGGTTTGAGATTTACCTGATCCCGACTCTCCAACGATACCTAAGGTTTCGCCTTGGTTGAGAGAGAAGTTCAAATCGTTTACTGCGGTTACGATACCATCTTGCGTGGTGAATTCGACGCGCAGATCTTTGACATCTAATAAGCTCATCATTGCTTCCTTAATCTTATCTTTTAATTATCTGTCTTTTGGATCCAGCGCATCGCGCAGGCCGTCACCAACGTAGTTGAAGCAGAATAGCGTCACAACCATGAACACTGCTGGGAATGCCAGCTGCCAGATTGCTACTTCCATTGTCTGTGCACCTTCTTGTAGAAGAGCGCCCCAACTTGTCATTGGTTCCTGAACACCAAGACCAAGGAATGATAGGAATGATTCCGTTAGAATCATACTTGGGATAAGCAGCGTAGAGTATACCGCTACAATACCCAGTACGTTAGGTACGATATGACGAGTAATGATTTTCCAGTTGCTTACACCACACACATGTGCCGCTTCGATAAACTCCTTGCTACGTAGACTAAGAGTCTGACCACGTACGATACGCGCCATATCTAGCCATGCGATAGCACCAATCGCAACGAAGATCAGCATGATGTTACGACCGAAGAATGTTACCAGTACAATCACCAGGAACATAAACGGTACCGCGTATAAAATTTCTAGAATACGCATCATTACGCGGTCAACTTTACCGCCGATGAAACCAGATGCTGCGCCGTAAAGCGTACCAATCAGTACCGCTACAAATGCACCCATAACACCTACCATCAACGAAATACGACCTCCAATTAGCGTACGCACGTATAAATCACGGCCTAAGCTGTCAGTACCAAACCAATGGTCAGCATTCGGTGCAACGTGCATCGCGTACCAGTCAGTATCATCAAATGTGTACGGTGCGATCATTGGCAGGATAATAACCGCCAACGTCATTAGAACAAGAAGGAATAAGCTCACCATCGCCGCTTTGTTGCGCATGAAACGGATACGAGCATCTTGCCAAAGACTGCGACCTTCAATCTCCAAGTTTTCGGAGAATTTCTCAATCGCTTCTAGGTTTTCTTTTTTCGTTAACATAACCAAACGTCCCTGTTAGTAGCGAATTTTCGGGTCAATCATTGCAAGTAAAATATCTACAATCGCGTTGAATAGAATGAATAGGAAACCAATCAGAATGGTTACCCCCATTACTAGCGAGTAGTCACGGTTAAACGCAGCGTTAACGAATAGTTTACCAATACCAGGCAGACCAAAAATGGTTTCGATAACAACGGAACCGGTGATGATACCTACGAAAGCTGGACCCATGTAAGAAACAACAGGGAGAAGTGCCGGCTTAAGAGCGTGTTTGATAATGATATAACGGTAACTTAGACCTTTAGCACGTGCCGTACGAATAAAGTTACTGTTTAGGGTTTCGATCATCGAACCACGCGTAATACGAGCAAAGGTAGCAACATACAGTAGCGACATACCAATAACAGGAAGCACTAAATACTGCCAGCTACCATCTTGCCAACCGCCCGCAGGGAAGATATTCCAGTGAAGCGAGAATATGTAGATAAGCGCAGGCGCTAATACGAAGGATGGCATTACGACACCAAGCATCGCAGTCGACATAATGGTGTAATCAATCCAAGTATTTTGCTTGAGCGCAGCAATGGTACCGACGGTAACCCCCATTATCAAAGTAAAGATAAAGGCGATGAAGCCCACTTTAGCCGAAACAGGTAAGGCAACCGCGATCAGCTCGTTTACTGAGTAATCAAGGTATTTAAATGACGGTCCGAAATCACCTTGGATAACATTGGTCAAATACGTGGTGTATTGTTCAAATACAGGTTTATCCAAGCCATATTTAGCTTCGATATTTGCCATTACTTCGGGTGGCAATGGACGCTCTGTCGAGAAAGGGTTTCCCGGTGCAAAGCGCATAAGAAAGAAAGATACGGTGATCAAAACCAACATTGTTGGGATCGCCTCAAATATCCTTTTTGCGATGAATTTAAGCATAAACTCACTCTTTCAGTCTGTGACAGTTAAATTAAAGAAGTCGTCCAATTCTTTTGGACTAAAGATAGGCGCTACATGCAATTTCTCACATGTAGGGCCTCATTTTTATAGTTCTATCGAGTTACGAATTACTCTGTGATGTAGAGATCTTTAGAGTAAATCTTGTCTTCCGCGTTATTTACTGGGAAGCCACCAACTTTCGGTGATAGTAGACGTGATTTCACGTACTGGTAGATAGGTGCGATTGGCATATCTTTTGCCATCAACTTCTCTGCTTCTAGGTAAAGCGCTTGACGCTCTTCGTCAGAAGTTGAAGCAAATGCTTTGTTCATGATCGCATCGTACTCTTTGCTGTCGTAGTGAATACCACCAGTAGTGTTATTACTCATCATCAGCGTTAGGAAAGATGAAGCTTCGTTGTAGTCGCCACACCAACCTGCACGAGCAACCTCAAAGTTGCCAGAATCTTTGGTAGATAGGTAAGTTTTCCACTCTTGGTTTTCTAGCGTAACGTCAAGACCAAGTGTCTTCTTCCACATTGAACCCAGTGCAACCGCAAGTTTCTTGTGGTTCTCTGATGTATTGTATAGAAGGTTAAATTCAAGAGGGTTGTCTGCGCCGTAACCCGCTTCTTCCAATAGACGCGCAGCTTCTGCGTTACGCTCTTCTTGCGTCATTTTGCCGTATGCAGGGATTTCTGGGTTGAAACCTGCCGTAATTTCAGGTGTTAGGAAGTAAGCTGGCTTTTGACCTTGACCTAAAATCGCATCAGTCACAATGTTACGGTCAATCGCATAAGAAATCGCTTTACGCACACGAACATCATCAAACGGCTTTTTCTTCGTATTGAAGATGTAGTAGTAAGTACATAAGTTACCGGTTACAGACACTTCTTGTGGGTGCTCTTTCTTCAGACGCTTGAAGTGCTCTGTAGGCAGCTCGTTCGTGAAGTCGATTTCACCCGCTAGGAAGCGGTTCATTTCCGCTACTTGGTTCTCGATTGGTAAGAAAGTCACTTGATCAAGCGTCGTGTTTTCGTTGTCCCAGTACTGTTCGTTACGTTTTAGAACCAAACGCTCATTTACAACCCAGTTGTCAACAACATAAGCACCGTTACCTACAAAGTTCTCTGGCTTCGTCCATTGATCGCCGAACTTTTCAACAGTTGCTTGATGAACAGGTTTCACTGTCGTGTGGCCCATCATCATTACAAAATATGGTACTGCAGTATCTAACTCAACCACTAACGTGTGGTCGTCAACCGCTTTAACACCTAACTCGCTCTTATCTTTTTTACCCGCAACAATGTCTTTTGCGTTCTTCATCTTGGTGTATTCCATGTACCAAGCATATGGAGAGGCGGTTGCTGGATCGACTGCACGTTGGAAGCTGTAAACGAAATCACCTGCAGTGACAGGATCACCGTTTGACCATTTTGCGTCTTCACGTAAGTGGAAAGTGTATGTTTTGTTGTCTTCAGTTTCCCAAGATTCTGCAACACCAGGGATAGTGTTACCGTCCGCATCTTGGTTTACAAGGCCTTCAAGAAGATCGCGAATCACGTGGGATTCTGGAACACCTTGAGATTTATGAGGGTCTATTGTCGCAACTTCTGTACCGTTACCACGCACCAATTCTTGAACAGCAGCAAGTTTTGGCTCTTTAGAATCAGATTTAGCTTCAGGGGCTGGAGCCGGAGCAGGCTCAGCAGCTTGTTTCTCCGCAGGCTTTTCACCACAACCAGCTAGAGCGAGAGAAAGACCAGCACCAATAAATAAAGCGCGCGTGATTTTATTCTTATACATGCGTAAAACTCCAAATTTTTTCGTTAGCATCCATGACTTCTTTGTAAGGGCCTGGAACGGTCAGAGTTTTAGATTTTTTTAGTGCACTTTCTGAGCACAAAAGTCTAAAACCTTACAAAGACTGCGGCACACATTAGCAATCATTGAAGTAATTTGCCATAAAAATGTAGCAAAAAAACCAATAATGCTGACTAAACCACACATATCTAGCAGTAAACTCTAACCCCAAAGCATTCACCAGCCAAATAAAGACCAGAAGCGACATTTAACAGGCGAAACTTTCGATTAATCTGAGTTTAAACCATTTACTAGCATCTTATGCTAGATATTTACACATCATTTAACATTTATGACAAATCAAGTCTAACAAATAATTGTTTATATATTGGGCAAAAAACTTTTATTGTGAAGAATATCACCAGACAAAAGATAGGAAATATTGAAACAAAGTGAGCAATACAATGAAGATAAATACAAAAAAAGCTAAGTGCCATTAGCACTTAGCTTTTTTCACTAGAATGCGGGTTAGTTCTATTTTTCCCAACGCTGTGCAGCTTGATGATCGGTGTCGCGCGACTCAATCCAACGATCTTCATTCGTCGTACGCTCTTTTTTCCAAAATGGTGCTTGGGTTTTCAGATAATCCATGATGAACTCGCACGCATCAAATGCCGCGCCGCGGTGCGCACTGGAAACGCCCACAAATACAATTTGATCACCGCTATCCATGTCTCCGACACGATGAATCACGCGTACACCTAATAGTGGCCAGCGAGACTCAGCTTGATCGCAAATGTCGCTCAAGCTCTTCTCTGTCATCCCCGGATAGTGCTCTAGATGTAAACCAATGACATTATCCCCAAGGTTCATATCTCGAACTTTACCAACGAATGTAACGACAGCGCCGGCAGCCGTCCCTTCAGATAGACGTTGATATTCTTGCTCAACCGAAAAGTCTTCAATTTGTACAGAAACACGAGAATCCATCTTAACCCCCAGTTACCGGCGGGAAAAACGCAACTTCGTCACCTGCTTTTACTTGTGTATCCAGAGGGACGATGGATTGGTTCACTGCAGCAAGTAGCTTTCCTGGCTCGAGCGCTAAATCCCACTTGCCATCTTTCTTAGTGCCTTCTTCCACTAGATGTGAACGAATTGATTCAACCGTTTCAAACGGCCCGTCTAACTCGACACTGTCGATGCCAATCAGCTCGCGAGTTTGAGCAAAGAAAAGTACTTTAATCATGATTCCACCTTAAAGTGACCAGATTTACCACCCGTTTTCTCTAGTAGACGAACTTGACCAATGACCATGTCTTTTTGTACTGCTTTACACATATCGTAAATCGTTAGAGCAGCAACGGAAGCTGCCGTGAGCGCTTCCATTTCCACACCAGTTTTACCCGCAAGTTTACATACTGATTCGATGCGAACTTTGTTTTCTGCTTCGATAGCTTCCAGTTGAACTTCAACTTTAGAGAGTAGTAGCGGATGACAAAGTGGAATCAAATCCCAGGTTTTCTTCGCAGCTTGAATACCAGCAATACGAGCCGTCGCAAATACATCACCTTTGTGGTGCTGGCCAGAGACAATCAGTTGAAGTGTTTCTGGGGCCATGTGAACAAATGCTTCAGCACGAGCTTCACGAACCGTCTCCGTTTTTGCTGACACGTCAACCATGTTTGCTTCGCCAGAAGCATTGATATGTGTAAATTGGGTCATTGTTTTTCCTTCGCTTTTAGGAAAGGTTATACAGATAGGTGTGGCATGAAGTTACAAGGGCGATGACTTGCATCCAACTGCTGTTTAATAATTTTTGTCCAGCCTGTGCGGCACGCACCAGTTGAACCTGGCATTGCGAAGATCACGGTGTGGTTAGCAAAACCAGCAATCGCACGAGACTGAATCGTAGACGTACCGATCTCTTCGTACGACACCATACGGAACAACTCACCAAAACCTTCAACTTCTTTATCAAATAGAGGCTTAAGTGCTTCTGGCGTGCTATCACGTGAGGTGAAACCTGTACCGCCAGTAATCATGATCGCTTGTACGCTTTCATCAGCAATCCATTGAGAAACAATCGCGCGGATCTTGTACATGTCATCAATAACAATTTGCTTGTCTACTACGTTGTGACCCGCTTCTTGAGCATGCTCAGCTAGGTAACGACCAGAGGTATCGTTTTCTTCAGTACGAGTGTCAGATACCGTTAGAACGGCAATATTTGCAGGTTGGAATTTGCTTTCAGCGTGACCCATTTGTTCACCTATTCTCTTAATTAGCTTTGATACGCTTGGTATCGATTCGGAAAAAGTTAGAGCCAGCTTATCACTAAGCTCGCTCTAAAAGTTGAATGAAGTTAGCCGCCGATAGACGCGAGGTGTGGCGTCATACCAGTATTGCCATCATGCAAGAAATGGCTTACCGACTTGGTTTGTAACTGCGCCTGGATACGTTCAATAAGCTCACTCTCTTGCTCATCACGTTCCAAAAGATCACGCAATTCTACACCGTGGTCTCCAAACAGACATAGGTGCAGCTTACCCATCGCAGAAACGCGCAGTCGGTTGCAGCTTTCACAAAAGTCTTTTTCATAAGGCATGATAAGACCTATTTCACCCTTGTAATCAGGATGAACAAATACTTGCGCAGGACCATCATTATGCGAGCGCACTTTCAGCAACCAACCATTTGCAATTAGCTGGTTACGAATTGCAACTCCGGATACATGGTGCTTATTAAATAGCTCATCCATCTCACCCGTTTGCATCAACTCAATGAAACGCAGTTGGATTGGACGATCTTTTATCCAGTTAAGAAACGCTGGCAGCTCGTGATGGTTCAGATCTTTCATCAACACCACATTAACTTTTACTTGCTCATAACCGACCTCGAACGCACGTTCGATACCATTCATGACTTCAGTAAACTTATTTTCACCTGTGATTTGATGAAACATACGCGGGTCAAGGCTATCCACACTGACATTAATGTGGGTTAAACCCGCTTCACGCCAATCTGCGACTTGTTTTGCCATGCGATAGCCATTGGTTGTCGTTGCAACTTTTTGAATGCCAGGCGTCGCCGCTACTGAATGGATTATGTCGGTAAAATCTTTGCGTAAGCTAGGCTCACCACCAGTGATGCGCACTTTTGACGTGCCACAATCAGCGAATGCTTTTACGACCCGTTTGATTTCAGGGAGAGATAAAAAAGACGAGTTTTTATTGCCCGAAGGCTTATAGCCATCAGGAAGGCAATAGGTACATTTGAAATTACATACGTCGGTCACAGACAGACGCAAGTAATAAAACTTACGATGAAATTTGTCTTCGAATTGTTGCGCCACGGAACACCTTTCCAAACACGGGAGGCATGGCCATTTCCAATCATGCCCTTGTGACAGTATGCCACTGGCTCAAAACGCTTATCCAAGGACTTAGCAATAGTGAGCTCGGAGTTATGGCAACCAGAGATATGAAATCTCTGATAGCTTTGCGGTGTAAAATACTTAATATTTGTAATGGAATCCAGACTTGAGTGATAAAAAACTCTCTAGAGACACAATTTACCGCTAAGTGAGTACCTTTAAGACACTCCTTAAGATAAATTGTAGCCGTTTTTTATTAGATTATTAGAAGAACATAATGAATATCTACACAGATAAAAAAGTGGTCGCTGTTGGCGGTGGTCATGGCTTAGGTCGAATGCTGGCCGCATTACGAGATTTTGGCAGCAATGCAACTGGGATTGTTGCCACGACTGACAATGGTGGTTCAACAGGAAGAATTCGTCACTGCCAAGGAGGAATCGCTTGGGGAGACACACGTAACTGTATTAATCAGCTCATTACAGAGCCTTCGATCAGTTCTATGATGTTTGAATATCGCTTCAAAGGCACTGGCGAACTTGATGGTCATAATCTTGGTAATTTGATGCTTACTGCACTCGATAACTTATCGGTCAGGCCTTTAGATGCCATTAATCTGATTCGCAATATGTTAAAAGTCGACGTTAACATCCTTCCTATGTCCGAACACCCTTCGGATCTTTCCGCGTTATCCGTAGATGGGAAGTGGGTTACGGGAGAAACAAATGTCGACGAAATGAAAGCAGACTTGCGACGTTTGGATCTTTCACCAGAAGTGCCTGCTACCAAAGAAGCCATCACAGCTTTGGCGGAAGCGGACGCGATTATTCTTGGCCCTGGCAGTTTTTTAACTAGTATCATGCCTCCTTTATTGCTGCCTGAACTCGGCAAAGCGATTGCAGCAAACACAAAAGCAAAAGTCATTTTTGTTGCTAACCTGAGCCCAGAATACGGCCCAGCAGGACGTATGACGATGGCTCAAAAGTTAGAATGGTGTGAACGTGCCTGCCAAGGAAGAAAAATAGACGTGGTTCTAGCAGAAAAAACCGAGCAAGACGTCTTAAGTCAATGGAATGTAGTGACGGAGTCACTCGCCTCCTCTAACCGAGACTGGCGTCACGATAGAAACAAGCTCAAACTAGCGATTGAAAATCAGCTACAACTTTCTATCTAGGAGCACGTTACCTGACTAGCGCCCTCTTTTAAGTTGTTTGTTGATAATGAAAACCCTTCTGTCATCGAAGGGTTTTAGTTCAGGCATCCAGTAAGAACAGATGTTTACTAAGAAAAATGGTTAATAGGAATAAATAGCTACTGTCGCCAAGAGCGATAAGCATCTCGAGTTTCGTGCAAAAGATCGAACATCGCCTCTAATTCCTCAGACTCCGCAGTTAAATCATCGGCTTTCGCTTTTTTGTCTATGGACATCGCCAGTTCACAAAGGCGATCTGCCCCAAAGCTCGCAGCACTACTTTTCAGCGCGTGGCTGATTTCTTTTGAGTAAGCTAATCGCTCTGCCCCCTGTAGTTGGGATAAGTTCTCGATATAGGTATCCATTTCTCCTAGGAAGATATCGAACAGTACAGGTACGTTGTCACTGCCAATTTCCATCGACAGTTCATCTATTTTTTGCTGATTTAATACATTTACACTCATACTTTTTGCCGCTCTTCCTTGCCGTTCCATGCCTGTAACTTGCGGTAAATCGTCGACGGACTGACATCAAGGTATCCCGCCGCTCGAGGAATATTGCCATCACATGCTTCAATCGCTTGCTCGATTGCCATTTTTTCCGTCATCCATAATGGCATAATCTCAGATGCGGTCATCGCTTTCGGCTCAATTAATTTAGCCACAGACGACGGACGGTCAAGCGGTTGATTCAACGGTGGCGGTAACATGTCCAACGTAATCTCTTTACCGTTGTTTAGAACAACGATATTGCGTAGCACGTTTTGTAACTGACGAACGTTACCCGGCCACTCATAGCTGTTGAATCGCTCGATGACATCAGGCGCAAAACGTATGAAGCTTTTTCCTTCTTCGTGTGACATGTAACCTAACAGTGAGTATGCAATTTCAATAACATCTTCGCCTCGTTCGCGTAAAGGCGGTAAATGCAAAGGAATGACATACAAACGATAGTACAAATCTTCACGGAATCGACCTTCTTGTACCTCTTTCCAGGGATCACGGTTAGTGGCACACACAAAGCGCACATCCACGCTCTTCATTTTTGAGGAACCCACTTTTTGGAATGTGCCCGTTTGAATAAATCGTAGCAACTTGGTTTGTAAATCCAAGTCCATCTCACAAAGCTCATCTAGAAAAAGTGTGCCGCCATCCGCTAACTCAGCAGCCCCTTGACGATCATTCGCAGCGCCAGTAAAGGCCCCTTTTACGTGACCAAACAGTTCACTCTCAATCAAATCTTTTGGAATTGCAGCACAGTTAATTGCAATAAAAGGTTTGTCACCACGTTTACTTGCTGCGTGAATAGCCTCGGCACATACCTCTTTACCAGTACCACTTTCACCTGTGATAAAAATACTCGCTTTACTGCTCGCCGCTGAATCTATCGTACGGTAAACCTGCTGCATGGTTTGGCTACTGCCGATAAACCCCTGATAGCTCTGATTACCTGGATTATCGGCTTCATTTTTTAGCTTGGTCGCTTTACGAATGGCATTGTTAACCGTGACACGTAAACGGTCTGCTTCACACGGTTTGATTAAAAAGTCTTGTGAGCCATGACGCATGGCCTCGACAGCGGTATCGATAGAACCGTGAGCGGTCATAAAGATTATAGGTACGTCGGGATGACTCTTTTTAACGGCATGTAAAACGTCCATCCCCGTCATATCTGGCAGACGGAGATCGAGTAAAATAAGATCTGGAATTCGATGATTTAGGCTCTCAATGGCATCCCTACCTGTGCCGACAATATTGATATCTATGCCAAGCGGTGTCAGGTATGAGCGGTACAGAGCCGCAACAGATGCTGTGTCCTCGACCATTAAAAGGTAACGAGACTTTGGGCCTTCGGGTTTTTGTTGCATAACCTAGCTATTATTTTGTTGTGTTTTAAACAATAATCGCATTACGCTTTGCATTTTGCAAATAACATTAGCTAAATTATGGGCAAAGGAAAAAATTCAAAAATAATATCAATTATTTAAAAAGTGGCACAAACCATGCTGTAACGATAGTGACCCCTCGGGTCACCTAGCCAACTGACGTTGTTAGTGAACGATATGTTCACAAAACAAGCCAATAGACCCGACTGCCTATTGGCTTCTTTTTTTTACAAGCGACCTAAATGCTTGGATAGCTAAATCGGTAAGTTTGTTCAACTATTTGCGATGAACTGCGCTCGTAGTTTTTCAATCTCGTCACGCTTTTGTGCCGCTAACTCAAATTCTAAATCTTGCGCATGCTGATACATCGCCGCCTCCAGTCGACTGATTTCTTTTTCTAGCTGCTGAGGGGACAGTGCCTCGTAAGTTTGCGAAGGCTCCGCCACTTTCGATAATGGTACCTGTTTAGTGTTACGCTGGCGTTTAGACTTAGTGATATCGCCAAGTTCCATGATGTCTTTGATATTTCGTTTGAGCGCTTGTGGCGAAATACCCATTTCTTCGTTGTACGCTTCCTGCTTCTCGCGACGACGGTTAGTTTCATCCATCGCCTTTCTCATTGAGTTGGTGATTCGGTCAGCGTATAGAATCGCTTTACCTTCGATGTTTCGCGCAGCACGACCAATGGTCTGAATGAGTGAGCGTTCAGACCGCAAGAAGCCCTCTTTATCCGCATCCAAAATTGCAACTAACGAGACCTCTGGCATATCCAGGCCCTCTCTCAATAAGTTTATTCCCACCAGCACGTCAAATTCCCCAAGGCGAAGATCACGGATAATTTCCACACGCTCAACAGTATCAATGTCTGAGTGTAAATAACGTACCTTAACATCATGTTCGTGAAGGTATTCGGTGAGATCTTCAGCCATTCGTTTGGTCAGTGTTGTAACCAGAACTCGTTCATCTTTAGCAGCGCGAATACGGATCTCAGACAATAGGTCGTCGACTTGTGTCGCTACTGGGCGAACCTCCAACTCAGGGTCAAGCAAGCCTGTAGGGCGAACGACTTGATCCGCTACATCACCCGCCGATTTTTCTAGTTCGTAATTTCCAGGAGTAGCAGAGACGAAAATCGTCTGTGGCGCTAGTGCTTCAAACTCCTCAAACTTCAGTGGACGATTATCCAAAGCTGAAGGTAAACGGAAACCAAACTCCACCAGCGTTTCTTTACGCGAACGGTCACCTTTATACATGGCACCTATCTGCGGTACTGTCACGTGAGATTCATCGATGATCAACAAGCCATCATGAGGTAAGTAGTCAAACAGGGTTGGTGGCGGCTCACCTTCCGAGCGTCCACTGAGATAACGAGAATAGTTTTCGATACCGGAGCAAAAGCCCAACTCATTCATCATTTCGATATCGAATTGAGTGCGCTGGCTAATTCGCTGCTCTTCCAGTAGCTTGTTGTTATCTAGAAGCTGCTTTTTGCGCACTTCTAGTTCGACTTTAATATTTTCAATCGCTTCAAGAATGCGATCTCTTGGCGTGACATAGTGTGTCTTGGGATAGATGGTATAGCGCGGCAAGTCTCGTTGTTTCACCACGCCTGTCAATGGATCGAACACACTGATGCAATCCACCTCATCGTCAAACATCTCAACGCGCACAGCGTCTTGGTCTGATTCAGCAGGGAATATATCAATCACCTCGCCACGGACACGGAACTGCCCTCGCTCAAAAGCAACATCATTGCGCGAGTATTGGAGCTCCGCTAGGCGACGAAGCATATCACGCTGATCAATCACATCTCCACGTCGCAAATGAAGCATCATTTGTAAGTAGGATTCCGGATCACCCAAACCATAGATAGCTGAAACCGAAGCAACTATAATAGCGTCTTTCCGTTCCAATAAAGCTTTAGTGGCAGACAGTCGCATTTGCTCAATGTGGGCGTTAACCGAAGCGTCCTTTTCAATGAAAGTATCTGTTGTGGGAACGTATGCTTCAGGTTGGTAGTAATCGTAGTAAGAAACAAAATACTCAACCGCATTATTAGGAAAGAATGACTTCATCTCACCATATAACTGAGCAGCAAGCGTTTTGTTTGGCGCAAGTAATATTGCAGGTCGTTGGGCTTGAGCAATCACATTCGCTAGTGTGAAGGTTTTACCTGAGCCTGTGACCCCCAACAAGGTTTGATGTGCTAGCCCAGCATCGAGCCCCTCAAGCAACTGATTGATCGCTCCTGGTTGATCGCCCGACGGCTGATAATCGGAGACCAATTCATAGACTTTACTCATACCCTTCCTCAATTTTACTGCGCTTTGGCTGTATATATATACACCTTAGCTAATGAAATCTACGTCTATCGAGAATTTAACCATCATTGTTAATAAATTTTCTTGTTTGTCTAGAATGCTATAGCCATACAAAAGTGACTCTGATATAGTACTTCGCCCTAGTTGAAGAGCTACACACATTCTTCACATTATAGTTTCCACAACTTTTCCCCAAAAATTAGCTTAAAACTTTCTTATCCCCAAAAGATTGATTTTTATCCACTTTGAATACCTTTTGATTAACATCGATAAATCTCTGTTTTATTTGCTTATTTTACGCATAACTCTGACTAAAGATTCATTAAATAAAAACTTAGTTGCATATCAATTTTCTTTACCCAGATCTCATCAACATACTTATCCACAAATTTAGTGGATAACTAACCTCGAGCCTTTACTGGCAAGCCATACAGAAAAGTAAAGCCCTTAACTCAATATTTTTTTCTAAAAATGTATTTTTTTACTGTTGACAGTAGTTTGAGTGCTCGGTAAGATTCGTCCCGCTTTCAAGCAAAGCAATTCCTCCTTAGCTCAGTTGGTAGAGCGACGGACTGTTAATCCGCAGGTCGCTGGTTCGAGCCCAGCAGGAGGAGCCAGATTATAGAAAAGCCGTGTCGCAAGACACGGCTTTTTTTGTATCTTAATCGCCATGAAATCTAAGCCAATCTAGGCGTCATAAAATCACACCGAAATAAGTTCAAATTACAGAACTCATAACATTGTCATAGATAGTGTTCTCACAGTACCACACATTTAATTCTGTCTCTTTTCTAGCAAAAAATAATCATAACCAATTGAATCTATTATTAATGCAATTTAATCATTGAAAAAATGAAAAGCATTCATTTTACTCATACCAAATAAATCCATACGATTAAAAGGGTTAAGAATGGTTCCGTCCTACTCGTCGCCTCCATTCTAATTATCAATAACTTAGGGATTTACTTATGACTATTCCGACAACTGACATGCTAGATGCATGGGCTGGATTTACTGCTGGTGAATGGCAAAACTCTGTCAACACACGTGACTTCATCCAAAAAAACTATACACCCTATGAGGGAGACGAGTCTTTCTTAGCCGAGGTTAGCAAATCCACTTCAGCATTATGGAACCAAGTGCTTGAAGGCATAAAACAAGAAAGCCGCACACACGCCCCTATTGATTTTGACACAGACTTGCCCTCAACAATCACTTCCCACGATGCAGGCTACAT
This sequence comes from Vibrio sp. Vb0304, assembly GCF_033338995.1. Taxonomy (NCBI): domain Bacteria; kingdom Pseudomonadati; phylum Pseudomonadota; class Gammaproteobacteria; order Vibrionales; family Vibrionaceae; genus Vibrio; species Vibrio sp. Vb0304. The sequence goes on along the minus strand of NZ_JAWOTT010000021.1, from coordinate 2,406 downwards.
CAACAAAGATCTGGAAAAGATCGTTGGCTTACAAACTGATCAACCGCTAAAACGTGCAATCATCGCCAATGGCGGGATTCGCATGGTAAAAAACTCGTGCGAAGTTTATGGCCGCGAATTGGATCCAACGGTTGAAAAAATCTTCACTGAATACCGTAAAACTCACAACAAAGCGTGTTTCGACCTTTACACCAAAGAAATTCTAGCCTGTCGTAAATCCGGCATCATCACGGGCCTTCCTGATGCTTATGGCCGTGGTCGTATCATTGGTGACTATCGCCGTCTCGCCCTATACGGTATCGACTTCTTAAAAGCAGACAAAAAAGAACAATACAATTCAACACAAACGTTCTTAGAACAAGGCAACGATCTTGAGAAAACACTTCGTCTTCGCGAAGAAATAGCCGATCAAGTTCAAGCACTTGAAGACATTCGTCAAATGGGTCTGAAATACGGCATTGATATGTCGCTACCTGCAAAAACAGCACAAGAAGCGATCCAATTTACCTACTTTGGCTACCTAGCGGCGGTTAAATCGCAAAACGGCGCAGCAATGTCACTGGGCCGTACTTCGACTTTCCTAGACGTCTATCTAGAGCGCGATATCGCAAACGATTTGATTGATGAATCACAAGCGCAAGAAATGATTGACCACTTCATCATGAAGCTACGCATGGTTCGCTTCCTACGCACACCAGAATACGATTCATTGTTTTCTGGCGACCCAATCTGGGCAACCGAAGCCATGGCAGGTATGGGTGTTGATGGCCGTACACTAGTATCTAAAACGACATTCCGATACTTACATACGCTACATACTATGGGCCCTGCTCCTGAACCAAATATGACGATTCTTTGGTCAGAGCAATTGCCTGAAGCGTTCAAACAATATGCTGCAAAAGTGTCGATTGATACCTCTTCGGTTCAATACGAAAACGACGATCTAATGCGTCCTGATTTCGACAATGACGACTACGCGATTGCCTGTTGTGTGAGCCCGCAGGTTGTTGGTCAGCACATGCAATTCTTTGGTGCACGTGCCAACCTTGCAAAAGCACTGCTTTACACCATCAATGGTGGTATCGATGAAAAATCGAAAGCGCAAGTGGGTCCGGTAGTGGACAAAGTTCAAGATGAAATTCTCGACTTTGACGCTTTGATGCCTCGTTTCGACAATATGTTGGAGTGGCTAGCAACGCAATACGTCACAGCGTTGAACATCATCCATTACTCACATGACCGTTACAGCTACGAAGCATCACTGATGGCATTGATGGATCGCGACGTGCACCGCACGATGGCGTGTGGTATTGCAGGTCTGTCTGTTGTTGCAGACTCTTTAGCAGCAATTAAATACGCAACCGTGAAACCCGTTCGTGATGAAGATGGCATCGCCGTTGATTTTAAAATCGAAGGTGATTATCCAAAATTTGGTAACAACGATGCCCGTGTTGATGACATCGCTTGTGATCTAGTTGAGCGCTTCATGAAGAAAATTCAGAAGATGCACACCTACCGCGAAGCAGTGCCAACTCAATCGATTTTAACAATCACATCTAACGTGGTTTACGGTAAAAAAACGGGTAATACACCAGATGGCCGTCGCGCAGGTATGCCTTTTGGACCGGGTGCAAACCCAATGCACGGTCGTGATGAAAAAGGGGCGGTTGCGTCTCTGGCATCGGTTTCTAAATTACCGTTCGCTTACGCTAAAGATGGTATTTCTTACACTTTCTCAATTGTGCCTAACGCATTGGGTAAAGATGACTTGAGTCAGAAGAAGAACCTAGCTGCGCTAATGGATGGTTACTTCCATCACGAAGCAAGCAACGAGGGCATTGCGATTGAAGGTGGTCAACACCTTAACGTCAACGTTCTGGACCGAGAGATGTTATTGGATGCGGTTGAACATCCAGAGAAATACCCTCAGTTGACGATTCGAGTGTCTGGTTATGCGGTACGTTTTAACTCTCTAACGACAGAGCAACAGCAAGACGTCATCACTCGTACCTTCACAAGTAAGATATAAACACAGTCCATCAAGCACTCAGAAAGTTTAAATAATTAGCTTGTAAATATGCGTTGCCCGCCTCTCTTTTCTACCTGGGAGAGGCGGGCTTTTTTTAAAATCACACATTAGATGAAAATTAATAGGTAGTATCCTCTCGCTAACAATACATTCAGCAAACGATTCAATTTCTTATTGATTCATCAAAATACATCAATTAGACGACTATTTTTCCATCGTGTATGTAAAACCACATCGTTCACTGGTTGTTATTGGTGTCACAAAACACGATAATATCAAGATCGGATTTTAAGAACGTAATAACTATGACCGAATATGTTTTGTTGTTGGTCGGCACTGTGCTGGTGAACAACTTTGTACTGGTGAAGTTTTTGGGC
>NZ_JAWOTT010000020.1:0-73939 GCF_033338995.1 Vibrio sp. Vb0304 | reverse complement strand
GGTGGAGAAGAACATGTCCTCTCAAACTCCGGTTGTAACCGTAGATGGACCTAGTGGTGCAGGTAAAGGCACTTTATGTATGTTGCTGGCGAAAAAGTTGGGTTTCCAACTCTTAGATTCTGGCGCAATTTATCGTGTACTTGCACTCGCTGCGATTCACCACGGTGTCGACACCGAGTCAGAAGATGCTCTTGTCCCACTAGCAACCCACCTAGACGTTCAATTTATCGCGGAAGGTGACTTAGTTAAGGTCATTCTAGAAGGCGAAGACGTGTCAGGGGAGCTTCGTAAAGAAGAAACGGGTATGGCAGCATCTAAAGTTGCGGCTTTGCCACGTGTTCGTGAAGCATTACTACGTCGTCAGCGTGCATTTGAGACCGCTCCGGGTCTGGTTGCTGATGGTCGTGATATGGGCACAATTGTATTCCCGAGTGCGCAAGCAAAAATCTTCCTTGATGCGAGTGCTGAAGAGCGTGCAAATCGACGCCTTAAACAGTTGCAAGAGAAAGGGTTAGATGTTAGATTTGCTGACCTTTTAAGCGAGATCCAAGAGCGTGACGACCGAGATCGTAACCGCCCAGTGGCGCCATTACGCCCTGCTGAGGATGCGCTTGTGCTAGATTCTACGTCGATGACTATCGACGAAGTAGTAGAAAAGGCACTACAATATATCGAATCGAAGCTAGCTGAGTAATAATACTCGACTAGGCTAAGAGCGTTGGTCGCAAGGATGATGACTGGCGAATTTAATAACCCCATGCGGTAGGATACCCGTGGAAGTTTAATTTATTGAAGATTAATTAAATGACTGAATCTTTTGCTCAACTCTTTGAAGAGTTTCTAAACGAAACAGAATTCCAACAAGGCAGCATCGTTAAAGGTACTGTAGTAGCTATCGAGAACGGTTTCGTTCTTGTTGACGCTGGTCTTAAGTCTGAATCTGCTATCCCTGCTGAACAGTTCAAGAACGCTGCTGGCGAACTTGAAGTTGAAGTTGGCGCTGAAGTAGACGTAGCTCTAGACGCTGTTGAAGATGGTTTCGGTGAAACTCAACTTTCTCGTGAGAAAGCTAAGCGTCACGAAGCTTGGATCGTACTTGAGAAAGCTTACGAAGAAGCTGAAACTGTTGTTGGTATCATCAACGGTAAAGTTAAAGGCGGTTTCACTGTTGAACTAAACGGTATCCGTGCTTTCCTTCCTGGCTCTCTAGTAGACGTACGTCCAATCCGCGACACTGCTCACCTAGAAAACAAAGAGCTAGAGTTCAAAGTTATCAAACTTGACCAAAAACGTAACAACGTAGTTGTTTCACGTCGTGCAGTTATCGAATCAGAGAACAGCGTTGAGCGTGACGAGCTTCTAGAAACTCTACAAGAAGGTTCTGAAGTTAAAGGTATCGTTAAGAACCTTACTGACTACGGTGCGTTCGTTGACCTAGGTGGCGTTGACGGTCTTCTACATATCACTGATATGGCTTGGAAGCGCGTTAAGCACCCATCTGAAATCGTTAACGTTGGTGACGAGATCCAAGTTAAAGTTCTTAAGTTCGACCGTGAGCGTACTCGCGTATCACTAGGTCTTAAGCAACTAGGCGAAGATCCATGGGTAGCAATCGCTAAGCGTTACCCAGAAGGTCACAAACTAACTGGTCGCGTAACTAACCTAACTGACTACGGCTGCTTCGTTGAAATCGAAGAAGGCGTTGAAGGTCTAGTTCACGTTTCAGAAATGGATTGGACTAACAAGAACATCCACCCTTCTAAAGTTGTTAATGTTGGCGACGAAGTTGAGGTTATGGTTCTTGAAATCGACGAAGAACGTCGTCGTATCTCTCTAGGTCTGAAACAGTGTAAAGCTAACCCATGGCAGTCATTCGCTGAAGCACAAGCTAAAGGCGACAAAGTTACTGGTAAGATCAAGTCTATCACTGACTTCGGTATCTTCATCGGTCTAGAAGGCGGCATCGATGGTCTAGTTCACCTATCTGACATTTCTTGGAATGTTGCTGGCGAAGAAGCTGTACGTGAGTACAAGAAAGGCGACGAGATCTCTGCAGTTGTTCTAGCAGTAGACGCTGAGCGTGAGCGCATCTCTCTAGGCATCAAGCAAATGGAAAATGACCCATTCAATGCTTACGTTGCTGACAACAAGAAAGGTGTTCTAGTTAACGCTACTGTAACTGCTGTTGACGCTAAAGGCGCTACTGTTGAAATCGCAGAAGGCGTTGAAGGTTACATCCGTGCTTCTGAAGTATCACGCGATCGCGTAGAAGATGCTTCTCTAATCCTAAGCGCTGGTGATGTTGTTGAAGCGAAGTTCACAGGTGTAGACCGTAAGAACCGCGTAATCAACCTATCTATCAAAGCTAAAGACGAAGCTGACGAGCAAGAAGCAATGGCATCTATCAACAAGCAAGATGACAATGCATTCGGTAACGCAATGGCTGACGCTTTCAAAGCTGCTAAAGGCGAATAATATACTCGCTTAAGCAAAAAAGGAGCCGCAAGGCTCCTTTTTTATATTTGGTCATATTTAAGTAGTAATACTAATGACAGTAAACTATCTTAATAAAAGGCATTTCTTCATTGCGCATTTTGCATAAAATTTGTCTAGAATTGTCAGCAAGTGTTTGTTGGAATTAGTATTACTTACTATAATAAGTGATAAAGATACTCAAAGAGGGCAACTATGACTAAGTCTGAACTGATTGAAAGACTCTGCGCTGAGCAAACACACTTATCAGCGAAAGAGGTAGAGGATGCTGTAAAAGATATTTTAGAGCACATGGCCTCTACACTAGAGAGCGGTGACCGTATCGAGATCCGTGGCTTTGGTAGTTTTTCTCTTCATTACCGCGAGCCTCGCGTAGGTCGTAACCCTAAAACGGGCGATAAAGTGGAATTGGAAGGTAAATACGTTCCACATTTCAAACCTGGTAAAGAACTTCGTGAGCGTGTAAATATTGGTTAATGCACTCTTATTAGTTTGAAAAAAGCGGCATACGTTTGTGTATGCCGCTTTTTTGTAATGTATCCAAGTTAGTCATACATCTAAGATCGTTTACTAATCTAATTGTGGATTCAGCTGTTTTCTATACCCAAATAACTTTAACTTCTAAGCATGTCTACAAACTAAGCATCTTGAGGTTACTTGGGTATAGATTATTGCTAATATACGTAGTCTGAAGAAGCATTTTCCTGCATAATCTTACCGACTTACTCCTAGAAGGGTGATGTAACATGAAAATTATAAAAATCGTTGCTGTTTTAGCTCTCTTTTTAATTGCATTGGCGTTAGGTTCCCAAAACCAAGAGCTCGTGACTTTTAACTATCTTCTAGCAAAAGGAGAGTTCCACTTATCTACGCTATTAGGTGTAGTATTTGTGGTTGGCTTTGCTTTAGCGTGGGTTATCTTTGGTAGCATCCAACTGAAAACTCAGCTACAGGTCCGTCGTTTAAAGAAAAAACTGAAAAAGTACGAACCAACGGAATCAAACAACGCTGCTGATAAACCAGCCATTGAAAAACAGGCATAAGGATAAGGCTTAACTTTAATGCTTGAACTACTCTTCTTGTTGTTGCCTATAGCTGCTGCGTATGGCTGGTATATGGGGCATCGCAGCGCTCAGCAAGACAAGCAGAAGCAATCTCATCAAATCTCTCGTCAGTATATGACGGGTCTTAATCTGCTGCTCTCTGACCAATCAGATAAGGCTGTCGATCACTTTATTGAATTGCTCCAAGTTGATAACGAGACCATCGATACTCACCTTGCGTTGGGTAACCTGTTCCGGTCTCGTGGTGAAGTCGACCGCGCAATCAGAATTCACCAAAATCTTATTTCTCGTTCAGGCTTAACACTGGACCAAAAGAACCTCGCCCTTCAACAGTTAGCGAAAGACTACATGGTCTCAGGTTTTCTTGATCGTGCAGAGAAAATCTTCGAACAGTTAGTCGAAGAGCCAGATTACAAAGAGGCGGCTCTTCAACAATTAGTGACCATTTATCAGCAAACACGAGAATGGGAAAAGGCGATTTATTACGCGAACCAATTGGCTAAGTTAGGTAATAAACGCTCAAGGATGCGTGCAAATATTGCCCATTTTTGGTGTGAAATAGCCATGCTCGACCAAGCTGATGGGAATACTAATAAGGCAATACAGCATTTTAAAAAAGCGTTAGCGGAAGACCCGAAGTGTGTTCGAGCAAGTATTGCTTTGGGACGAATTTACCTAGAGTCTGAAGACTATAAGCACACCATCAAATATCTGACGGGGGTACTTGAGCAAGATAAAGACTTTATCAGTGATGTCTTGCCAACTATTGCAGAATGCTATCATCATCTGGGTCAGGAAGATGAACTTGTCGAGTTTCTGCGAGCTTGTATTGATAAGAAAGCTGGCGTATCAGCCGAGTTGATGTTGGCTCAATTAGTTGCTCATCACGAGAACGTTGGGGCTGCTCAAGAGTTACTGACGAAACAATTGCTGAAAAACCCAACCATGAAGGGCTTCTACCGTTTAATTGACTACCACATTGCAGAAGCAGAAGATGGTCGAGCGAAAGACAGCCTATCAACACTACAAGCGATGGTGGGTGAACAGTTAAAAGTGAAACCACATTACCGATGCCGGAAGTGTGGATTTTCTACCCATTCCCTTTATTGGCATTGTCCGTCCTGTAAAGGATGGGGGACGATCAAGCCAATCCGCGGATTGGATGGTGAATAATTCTTAATGCAGCTGGCAGAGTTTCTGTCCGCTGCATTTTTTTAACTTTTTATTTAATAAGAACCAAAACAGTTAGGAGATGAAATGATCGACCAAAAAGTTATTGTCGCACTGGATTATGATAACCAAGCAGATGCACTTGCGTTTGTAGATAGAATTGATCCTGCGTCATGCCGACTAAAAGTTGGCAAGGAGATGTTTACGCTATTTGGTCCTGATTTTGTACGTGAACTCCATAAACGTGGTTTCTCGGTATTCCTAGATTTAAAATTTCACGATATTCCAAACACCTGTTCGAAAGCAGTTCGCGCTGCGGCTGAAATGGGTGTATGGATGGTGAACGTACACGCGAGCGGTGGTGAGCGTATGATGACGGCATCACGTGAAATTCTTGAGCCATATGGTAAAGATCGTCCACTTCTTATCGGTGTAACGGTACTAACCAGTATGGAACAAAGTGATTTAGCTGGTATTGGTTTGAATGTTGCGCCTCAGGAGCAAGTGATTCGTCTAGCAACCTTGACCAAAAACGCGGGCTTAGATGGTGTCGTATGTTCAGCGCAAGAGTCCTCACTACTGAAGAGCGAACTAGGCCAAGAATTTAAATTAGTGACCCCTGGTATTCGACCTGCTGGTTCAGAACAAGGTGACCAACGCCGTATCATGACGCCAGTAGACGCTATCCAATCAGGTTCAGATTATCTTGTGATTGGTCGCCCTATCACTAAAGCGTCAAATCCTGCAGAAGTGCTGAAGTCGATCAATGAGAGCTTATCTAAAATGTAAGCATTGTCTCGATTGTATGGAGAAAAGTGAGGCTAAGATGCCTCACTTTTTATATCGAGTGAAAATACTGATCGCGGTAAACAGCCATTCCTTTTAACCAGCTATGTCTGATCATTTACTCGCTGTAACTGGTATATCGGGGCCAATTGAGATAAAGGTTCTGCGGTTTATTCTGAGTAAAGTAGGGCTTGGTACTATGCTGATCACACTTTTGTAACATAACTCACTGTGATGCCTCGAAAATGCAATCATGTGTTATTGATGGCTTGCGTTACAAATATCTAAAGAATACTATGGCGAAGATGCATTCACTGCGTTGTAAGGTCTAGGATGACCTAGTGAAACTCTTTGAAATTAATATAGAAGCTGGCAGGACGTCACTTCATATTACGTTCCTATTATTTCCTATCTGCGTATTTTAAATCGCAGCTTTCTGTGAGCTTTCACACGCTGTCTTCCTTGTTACGACCTTAGTGCGCAAACACAACAAGGAAGAAACATGACTAAAAAACTGCCATTTTCAGTACTAGCAACACTGACCGCTGCCAGTTTTCAACTGAGTGCGGCAGAATTGCCAGCTGATATCGAATGGATTTCAAACAACAACGAACCTCTATTTGCCTCTGAAGAAGCGGTACGAGGTGGCACCTATCGCACTTACATTCAGAGCTTTCCGCAAACATTACGAAGTGTTGGTCCAGATGCGAACTCAGGTTTGCGCCAATACTTAATGGATGGTTCACCAAAACTGGCTCAGCGTCATCCAAATACTGGCAAATGGATCCCTCAACTTGCTAAGTCATGGGCATTTGGAGAAGACAACAAAACCGTATTCTTTAAACTCGACGAAACGGCCGAGTGGTCAGATGGTGAAAAAATTACAGCAGATGATTACGTCTTTATGATGAAGTACTACACGTCAAAAGACATTATCGACCCGTGGTATAACGACTTCTTCACAAACAGTATTGTGAGTGTTGAAAAAATTGATGACTACACGATCAAAGTCAATCTTGCTGTAGCTCAAAGTCATGACTCACTTATGGTTATGATTAACATGCCAAGTAATGGTTTTCAGCCTCGTCCTGAACACTTCTTTGAAGGAGAAAAGGACGCAAATAACGATGGCATGCCTGATAACTTCGTCAGAAAGTTTAACTTTAAATCTGAGCCAACCGCAGCGCCTTACTACATTGATCAAGTGAAGAAAGGTAAGAGCGTGACATTCAAACATGTCGGTGAAGATTGGTGGGGATACAACAACCGCTACTATAAAAACCGTTATAACGTTGAAAAGGTTCGCATTAAGGTAATTCGCGATCCTGATATTGCCATGAAGCACTTTGAGAAAGGCAACTTAGACTACTTTGAGATGGTGCTACCAAGCTTTTGGCATGACAAAACCAATAGTGATGTGTACAAAAAAGGCTATATCCAAAAGTACTGGGGCTTTAACGAAGCACCGCAAGGAGCTGGTGGTCTTTGGATGAACACAGCGATGCCGATGTTGGATAACCTAGAAGTGCGTAAAGGTGTTATGGCAGCCACTGACTATGACGGCATGATTGAAAACATCATGCGTGGAGATTATTCACGTAAACCGCATGGACTCGGCTTTGGTCATGGCGAATACGATGATCCTAACAATACACCGCCAAAGTTTGATGCTGATGCGGCGGTTAAACACTTCGAAAAAGCGGGCTTTGACAAAGTGGGCGCAGATGGTATTCGTGTTAACGACAAGGGTCAACGCTTGAGCTTTGCCATCACCTACGGATACAACTCTTGGACACCGCGTATTGCATACCTGAAAGAGCAAGCGAAACTTGCTGGTCTTGAGTTCACGTTAAACTTGGTGGATGGCTCATCTGCGTTTAAATACATTCTTGAGAAAAAGCATCAGCTAGCGTTTTTGAATATGGGCTCTGGTGAGATCCCTGCGTATTGGGAATACCTACACTCGGATAATGCAAATCGACCACAAACGAATGCTCACACCAACTACAGCAGCCCTGAGCTAGACAAGTTAATTGAAGCGTATGACTCTGAATTTGATCAGGAGAAACGTTACGACTTGTCGCATCAAATCCAAAACTATGTCAGCAAAGCGAATATCATCGTTCCTGGCTACATGGTGCCTTATTCTCGAGTTGCTCATTGGCGCTGGGTTAAAATTCCTAAAAATGGCATGACAAAAGCGACAGAATGGGTGCTTCATCCAATGGATATCGGTAATTTCTGGATTGATAACCAAGTAAAAGAAGAGACAGAAGAAGCGATGGACGAGGGTAAAACCTTCCCAGAATTAACGGTAATTGATGATCGTTACAAATTGTAAATCAGTAGTTTAGATAGAAAATGATAGCCCCGGTAATGAATTTTATCGGGGCTTTCTTTTTTACTTAATAAGGTAAGACGCTTCTAAAAGGTAGGTTTTTGCATCACCAAGCAAAGAGAACGCTTTATCGATGGTTTTAAATCGATCATCAAGCGAGTCGCTTGATATCAGCTGGCTGAATGTTTGCAACGAGAAAGCTTCGTTTGCTTTGAAGAACTGATGTACGTTTTCAAGCTGCACTTTATGAATATGCTCCACCTTATTTAGGGCGGTGGTTAAATCGGAAATGTTAATCGACATTGCTATTCGGGAACCTTATCAACAAGACCTATATGAGGTCATAGAGTGGGGTTTTATATTTTGTGACAGAGAGTAGCACCGAAGAGCAATTTATAGTCTGATGAAGATCAATTTGCCTTATTTAAGCATCTGTAACGTGGCACTAGACGTGTACCTAGAGTTGGTACAAGTTACAACGCTTGAATATAGGCTAGGGTTCAACCTAATCAAAAGTAAAAGCCAAGTCCGACTAAAAGCCCTTGAGAAGCCGTATCATATTCAAATACCTCTTCATTTTTGTAATCGACCCAGGTCGACTTGTAAGCTAAGTTGAGATCAGACCATTCGTTAAAGCTATAACGAACACCAGTTTGAATGGCATAAGTGAAGTGAGTATCGTTGCCAAGTCCGGCGTCGATGCTGGCATGAAATCGCCAGTTTTCGCTCAATTCATCAATGAGTCGCAAGCCAACTAAAAAATCGACCCAATCTTCTTGTAATGACAGTCTATCTTCTAGTACCCGGTTGTCATTACGATACAGCTTGCCGGTGATGTCATTGTCCCACCAACGTAATCCAAACATATAATCCAGTTTACCAAATGAATATTGTTCGCGTTGGAATGCCTTTGCTTCTAGAACACCTTGCCGTATTTCGATGTCCGCACGATAACGAGCGTTAGGCAGAGCGCCCTTGATATTATTAACATCACCACTTAAGTTCATGAAACTATAATCTATGTAGTAGCCCCACTTACTTTGGTAAATACTCTCGAATCGCAACATCGCCCCAATATCGAGGTGGTCTACGATGAACTTAGGATCGACATCCACCTCTGATGAAAAGCGACCAATACTGGTATCCCCGTGGATATTCAGTCCTAGCATGTACACTTCTATGCTATTTCGCCAACGAGATTCTTGTGTCTCGGCTGAGAGCACTACTGATGTAGGTAATACAAGAATGAGTGAGGAGAGTGATAGCAGGTTACATGGTTTCATCCAATTTCCTTTTCGGCTTTTCGTCAGCTTTCAGCTTAGTAGAAGTCGCTACACTCTGCATAAAAAAGGGAAGCAACTTGCTTCCCTGTAATTAACATTGACTTAGAGTTGTTTGGCAATGTCTGAGGTTAGGCTTTCTAAGCCTATGGATAAAGCGTTGACGAGCGCTTCATAGCCCTCATCTTGAAGCGGCTGTGAGATTTGTATTGGCGCGCTGTTTTCTACCTTACCTTCGGCATTAATGAGTAACCATTCCCCCTCAATTTCGATATTACCTTTGTAGCTGCCATTAAATTTATTTAACGTAAGCTGGAGTTTGGCTTCACCGCTTTGATCCAACAGATTATTCATTTCAGTCGGCCAGTAATGACTTTGCTTGTGACGTAGTTCCGCGACGACTCTCTGAGTGATTTGCTCAGAAATACTGTGCGCCCATTGATTGTGCTTCGCCTGAATAACTTGGGTCTCAGAGGTTCGATAAACAATGCCATTATCATTCAAATAACTCGCCAATGTCACTGGACGAACAACTAAAGTTGGGCGCTGAGCGATATCAGAAGAGCTCAGCGTCACTGGTTCCGCCTTAGGTAGAAGGTACATAGCTCCTTTAGTTTGCGGAGCGCTACTGCAACCCGTTAGACCGACAAATAGCGCGATAGACAGAAAGAATACTCGTTTCATTAGTTTTTGCCTTTAACTGGTATTGGGTCACTGATTTCATCTTCTCCAAACACGAGAGAGTTTGGCTTTTCGTTTAGCTGTTTAAGTACGGGTTTAAACTCTGTCATCACGCTTTCTAATTCTTTTAGCGTGGCTTCCATTTCGCTGTACATGGTTGAGTTGGGCCCATAACCATCGAGTGTTTTTTGTAATTGCTGTAAGCTTTGGCGAATATCTGTTGGGATCTCTTGCGTCTCTTTTTGATTCAAAAGTTTATCAATACTGTCCGCCACGCGTTCTGCTGAAGCTAACGTTTTTTCAGACGTTTTTAACGTTGAATTGAGAGAGTCTAGTGTTTCTTCCATTGGTAAGTTATTAATCTTATTTAGGAAGTCGTTCACTTGGCGCTGAACCTGCGCAAAACCACCACGCATGGTTGGGAAAACATCTAAATCAGCAAACTTACTCGGTACGTAAGGCTCGTCGTTTGGATAGAAGTCGGCGTCAACATACAGTGCGCCTGTTAATAAGTTACCTGTTTTTAAAGTACCACGTAGGCCTTTAGCAAACTCACTCTTCAATTTATCTTTTAACATTGGTAAAGATTGGGATTGGAAATCGCCATAAACACGGCCGAGCTCGATACGTACCAATACAGGGATTTTTTTCGCAGAAAAGTTCTCTTCTGGGGTTGGAAGTCGCATTGGTACACGCATCACAGTACCAATTCTCAAGCCTCGATATTCGACAGGTGCCTTACGTTTAAGTCCTCGTACCGATTCATCAAAAAGCATAACGAATTCAATATAATCATCGTACATGCCTTCTCGAAGTTGTTTAATATCATCGTACAAGCGGAAGTTGACCATATTTTCAGTGAGCTGTTCACCGGATTCAAGACCTGGAACGGTATCGAAGGTAACACCACCCGTTAGCATGCTCTCTAATGAGCCAAACTTGACTTCGAACCCTTCAGCATTGAGCTGTAAATCTACGCCAGAATTCAGCCAGAACTTGGTACGAGTGCGCACTAAGCTGTCATAAGGCTTGAAAATAAAGAGTTGGTATAACGCTTTGCGAGTGTCAACATCAAAGCTAGTTTTCTCTACACGACCAACCGTAAAGCCTTTATAAATGACGGGGTCACCAACGCCTAGCTTACCAGCCTCGCGGTGTGTTAACACAAGGCGTAACCCCTCTGCATCAGGAGAGGCCACTGGGGGAACATCTAAGACCGTAAAGCGCTCTTTCTCTATTTTAGATTTACCCGGCTGAAGTTGGATATAAGCGCCAGAGAGCAAGGTCTCTAAACCTGAAACGCCATCACGGCCAATACGAGGCTTCACCACCCAAAACATGGTGTCATCTCGCAGCATGCGTTCTGCATCCTTGTTCATTTGTGCCTTAGCGATGATGTGATCGTAATTTTCACTGAGAGTGACTTCAGTAATCAGTCCGACTTTTACATTCAATGCTCGGATTTCGGTTTTGCCAACCTCAATCCCATCTGCGGTTGGCAGTTGGAGAGTAATTTGTGGGCCTGTACTGTTGATATATTGGAACAGCATCCACGCTCCCATGGCTAGCGCAAGGATCGGGACAATCCATATCGCAGAAATCTGCTTTTGCGGTTTTATTTGAGCGGTTACGTTGTTCTCATCACTCATATTTGGCTTTCTCGTTTAAGTTGTCAGAAATCGGCTCCTGCACTTCGTTTTGTGGCAATTGCCACAACAAACGTGAGTCAAATATCATTGCAGAAAGCATAGTAAAAATGACCACTGCCGCGAAAGAGAGCGCAGCGGGACCTGGATAAATCGCCATTAAGTTTTGCAGCTGAACCAGTGCAACTAAGATCGCGACGACGAAGATATCGATCATGGACCAACGACCAATAAACTCAGTTATGCGGTAGATCTTTAAGCGTGAAATACTCTCTTCGTGCGGAAGATATCGCGCTTTTTGCGCATTGTAATACAGCCACGCGAGTGCCAGCATTTTCGCCATTGGAATAAATACGCTAGCAAAGAAAATTACCATCGCAATAGGGTAAGAACCTAAATGCCAAAGCAATATTACCCCCTCCATGATAGTTGAACCTTCTGCATGTCCAAGGCTTACGGTGTACATCATAGGGTAGAGGTTCGCAGGGATATAGAAAATGACTGAAGCAAACAAAAGCGCCCAAGCTTTTTGTAAATTGTCTGCGGGGTTGTATTTGTGAATAGGGCTTTTACAACGAATGCAGTGTTGGTGTTTTTTAGCTTCAATAGGGTTGAGCTGGTGACACGTATGACAACCAATATGGTTGTGGTTATGGTGCGTATCACCCTCTTTTACATCAGATAGCTCGATAGCTGGAATAAAGTGCCCCCAGAGCCAGCTTTTGTCGACCATTGATATGCATTTGACTACCAGAACGGTATATACACAAAACGCCCAGAATGAAGTGCCCATTCCTATGTCTGCGAGGGAAGCGATTTTAATTAAGCTGACCAACACGCCAATCAAAAAGACATCCACCATTAACCAGGGTTCGACTCGAAACAGAAGACGGCATAAAACTTTTGCCATTCGTTGCTGCTTTCTAGAGGGGGTATGTTTACGTGCTTTTAATGCTTCAAGGTGAAGAAAGAGAATGAGACCAACATAGATTGCAGGCAAAACGATAACTGTTGCGAGTAGCAGCACACCCAAAAGCACATTTTGAAACTCAGCCAGCATTTTGGCAGCGTGCAACAAGGTGATTTCTTGCGACAACCCTTGCACGCTGAACGACATAAAAGGGAAAGAAATGCTTAGCACTAACATGATCAAACATGCCGATGATATGGCGATCACGCTTTGGTAAGGCTTGGCATTCACTTTAGTCAGCGAATGCGAACATCGAGGACATTGTGCTTTTTGCCCCTGTTCGATATCGGGAATGCGAACAACAAGGCCGCACTCTTCGCATGAAATTAACTGACGGGAATTAGGTTGAATACTCATCGGGTAGGTTTTAGATTCATTTGCTTTAAGAATACTCTTTTTTCACTAGGCACGCTTGTTTTGATTCAGGAGTTTACGAGTTTCTTACTTTTGGCATTAGAGCATATGGGAAATCTAAGACATAAACGAAGTCACGTTTGGTACAAGATTTTACGGCGAAGATGAGTATGTTGGAAGTCGAAAATAATGTGATATTGCTTGTCTGTGGAGGGGGGTAATTACTTGTTTTTAAGGGTAAGTAACCCTGCCCAGATAATCTGAGCAGGGAAAAAGAGCATTTTATTTAAGGTGCTTAGTTGTACTTTACTTGACCGTTCCGCTCTTAAAGGCATTGGCCCCGACTTGCGTACCGTTGAGCGTTTTGCCGTAATAGCCTTGGTGCTGGTGATATTTCTCCGCGTTTGCGGTGACATTGCCTTTGAATCGAGGATCTTGTGGACGCTCATGGCTGTTGACGTATGCTGCGACATCCCAAGCTTCTTGCTCTGTCAGCTGCACACTTTTCCCAAGCGGCATGTTTTCGTAAATAAAATAGGCTGCAGTGTTAATCCGGTGCATACCTGCGCCCCAGTTATACGCATATTCGCCCCAAAGTGGTGGAATGTATGAATGGTCGTTGGTGTCTTTGATGCCTGAACCGTCGGCGCGATGGCAAGTTTCACAGTTCTTTTCGTAGACCAATGCGCCTCGCTCTATTGATGGTTCTTGCTCAGGGGCGGCGATTTTTGGGTAGCCACGCCCAGAGAGATTACCCCGCTTTTCAATTGGTAATGCTTGTGCGATGGCTTCGGGCAACGGGAAGTCTTTTGCTTTTCCACCAATTTGCAACGTTTTTGCGTCTAGTTCTGGAATGGGTTCATCCGCCATACCATGTTTGTCAAGCAAGCCGCCCATCGCTAACCAGTAGGCGTAAGCACTAAGGGCAACAATTTCTGTCGAATCGTAAGCGGGCGCTTTACCGTTCATGGAATACTCGAAACAACCTTGGATACGGTCAGCATAGCTGTTTACGCGATCGTTTTTCTTACGATATGCAGGGTATGCCATGTAAGCTGCCCACAGTGGCGCAGCGTTTGCTTTTCGTCCTGCCTCCATATGGCAGTTCACACAGTTTTGTTCGTTGCCAACGTATTTTCCGCGCATTTGTTGTGAGTTAACAAAGAGCGAGTAACCGCGTTTTACTTGCTCACCAAATGCGGTGTTTGGGATTGTGCTGAGATCACGCGATTTTAAGTATTCACCGTGCTTTTCTTTTTCTATCGCAGGTAGCTCTTTCTGGCGGTCCGGTAATGGATCGTTAGCTAGTACGAGCGTAGAAATGAAAGGCAGTGCGAACAAAGAATAGAAACGTTTCATGACTGCTCCTAGTAACGTAATGAGGCAAAGTAGTAAGCAAGATTTTCGATCTCTTTGTCAGTGAGATTTTTTGCGATGGTCCCCATCATATTGAGCGGGTCGCCACTGCGAGTGCCGTTTTTCCATGCCATCAATTGCGTTTTTAAGTAATCAGCATGTTGGCTTGCGAGGCGAGGGAACTTGTCGACGCCCATACCGCTGGCTCCATGACAAGTTGCGCAAGCTGGAATATTTCTATCCCAATCGCCTTGGAAAATTAATTTACGATAAGGGTTACGAATATCAGCTTGGTCGCCGCGTTGTTCTGGATTCGTGAACTCATAGCTCGGGAGGTTAGCAAAGTACTTCATAACTTCCTTCCGATCTGCGGGATCGCTGAGTTCCTTCGCCATGCCTTGCATGACCACATTTTGGCGTTCGCCACTAAGGAATAGTTCGATTTGAGTGTTGAGATAATTCGCGTTTAAACCAGCGATCATCGGCGCGATATTTGGCTGTCCCATGCCATCTTGGCCGTGACAACCGCTACATACGCTGGCTTTTTCCGGAATAGACGAGGCGCTTGCGCCCATAGTGGTTGCTAACAAACAGGCCACCACCACTGGAAGAATTTTTGACATGCTGACTCACTTTAATTTTTATTAATATGTCTAAGTGCTACTTGGTAGTCACTTGGACAATATTGTCGGCCTTGTCAATAATGAAAGGTATTGTGGATTTCCACATATTTAATAAGTGTAAATGGCCGTATTTGTTTTTATTGGTTGTTCTATAAGCGATAAAAACAAAGTGGTGAAGAGCTGCACAAATCGGCAGCTCTAAGTGGTAGAGACGTCCTAACGTGCGGCGTTACGCTTTGCGGATTTTGGCCGGCAGGGACTGACGTGCCGCCGCGCCCACTACCCAATCCAACAATACACCTTTACCTTCTCGGGTAGGATCAATTAAGCCAATGTCGTTAATGTTGACGCCATCTTGGCTGCGCGTTTTTACGGGTTGTTGTTTATCGCCGATCCAGTGCGAGCGTTGTCCTAGCTCGGTATGACCAAACCCATGTTCAAATCCGAGTGTGCCAGGGCGAGTTCCGCTGACTATCATCGCAAGTGCTTTGGTGCTTGCAGATGGTGTCTCAATAACAAACTCATCACCTGTTTTAATGCCTGCGCGCTCGGCATCGATTGGATGGATGTACACTGGGTTTACGCCTTTAATCGAGTTCAACCTTGGCGATAGATTGGATACCGCACTGTGAATGTTGGATTTAAAGTTCGTCAGGCTGAATGGCCATTCTGAGCTTGGGAACTGTTCTTCCATTGGTGTGCCATCGGCCAGCTTTTGTGGATGCCATGTTGGGCAACCCGTGTAGAAATCACCGGTCATGGTGTTTCTTGCGCTGCCGACACGTTCATTCCATATCGCGACAGGTCGTGTCCATTTGTGCTTCATTTGCTCACCTTGATACGCTTCGGTTGCATTTTCAAAACGTCCACCGCGAGCAAAAATAAACGCCACACGTTTCATCTCATCCGCTGTCAGCGTCTTCTGCATGGCTGGCATTAAACGCTCTAGGCCGGACCACGCAATGTCTTCTGCCGAAACTTCAGGCACCCCGCCTTTCACATAAGCCAAGTTTGCCGCGGAACGTAAGTAGAAATCTTCAGCGCTTTGGAGAGCGTGCCAATTCCCTTGCGCATCTTGAATCGCGTTGTCACCAAAGCCGCCTAGTTGCATTTTCTTGGCGACATCAATCAAAAAGTTTTCTAAGCAAATCGAACGACCATCGGCGGTTTTCTCTGTTCGCGCTTCCACAATCGGCCAACGAGCGGTGACGGTTTTCACCGGAACGTCGTGCCAAGGCGTTGCCATACCCCAGCTTTCGTAGGTGACCGTGTCAGGTACAATATAATCCGACAACGCGGTGGTTTCGTTAATGAACGCATCAACAGACACAATCAAACCGAGTTGTTTTGGATCTTTAAGCTTGTCTTCCAGCAGCGTTTTCAATCCGGGTACACCATACATCGGGTTCGCCATGTGGTTGATCCACGCTTTAACGCGGTATGGATACCCATCAATAGCCGCAGATAGGTGCTCTGTCAGCAGTGGCGCGGCAAACGGATACCAAGGGGCGCGAGTTGGGTAAGGTGATTCACCTGCCTCAACGCGACGTTTGTATTCGCTGGTTTTGTGGTAGGGGAATTTACTGCGCGACAAAAAGACGCCTTTCGGGCCGACTTTGCCAGCAAATTTGGTGAAGTCGTAACGAGGACCCGCAGCGGAAGTTGGGTAGCCACCCGCTTTGGCCATCGCGCCGCCTTTCATATTTATGTTACCAATCAACGCATTGAGCATCATGATGGTAAACGAGTTATAGAACCCATTGGTGTGCATGTTGCCACCGTGGGTATCGACCACCGCTTTTGTTCCGTGACTGGTGAAGCGCTTTGCTAGTTCAACAACTTGTTCGACAGGGATTTCACATTGTTGGCTGTAGAACTCAAGACTGTATTTGAACGCCTCTTCTTTGAGTCTTTGTAGAGACGATTTTACGCGCACTTCGCCCGATGCAAGCGAAACCGTTTTATCGACAAACAGTGCCGCTTCCTCAGCTTGGGTATGAACACCAAATTCGCCGCTTTGCTCATCCACGATGACGTACGGGTCGGAGTCAGACAACACTTCGCCCTCGAATGGCAGATTCAAGTCGGACGCGCGTAAAAACGTGCCGTTTCTCGGGTGCTGATTATCGCTTATCACGAGATGCGTAGCATTACACAAGTGCGCGGTGCCGGCTCGTTTCATCGCGTTTGCCCCCGGCTGCGCCAAGAAGGTTTTGTTGTAGCGTTGGTTTTCGATGATCCATTGGATCATGCCAAGCACGAGGGCAGAGTCGGTGCCCGGTTTGATTGGTATCCAGCGGTTATTGTCACCTGCTGCCAAGCTCGATGAACCCGCCGGCAAACTTGGTGTGATGATGGTGTATTCCAAGCTGCCTTCTGTTCGCGCATTGGCGAGTTGGCGCGCCTGACGCTTAAAAGGGTTACCCGCTTGAGCTGGCGACATACCGATGAAGATGATGTATTCCGCATTATCAAAGTCTGGCTTTAAGTGTGCGTTCTTATCTAAATCGTTCATAAATGCGCCGCTGCCAGCACGAAATGCATAGCCGCAGTAAGAGCCATGATGCCCAAAGTTACGCGTACCATAGCTGTTGAACGCGAAGCGTTTGAATATGTCGTCTCGGCCTTCGTTACCTGCGTTGGTCATTAACAATTGGTTGGCTTTCGGTCCATATTCTGGGTTTTCAGGATCAACGGGCGTTGTTAAATCGCGAATATCGCGTAAGCCATCAACATGGCCTTCACCAAATAAATCACCACCTTCAACGACTTCTTTTATCAATTGCTCGTAGCTGATCGGAATCCATTTTCCTTCGCCGCGTTTGCCAACTCGTTTCAGCGGCTGAGTAATGCGGTACGGGCTGTTGCGAATTTCTAGCATCCCGTTTCCTCTTGCACAGGCGGTCGAACGGCCGTCAAGGCCCGCTTCTCCTGCCAAGCTCAAATAAGCATCTTTGACTGGCGTTTCGAAAGGAATGTGTTGCTGATGAGACAGCGGGTGATATGGGTTGCCACTGATACGCAAGATCTCGTCATTGCGGTTATCAATGCGTACACGCAATCCGCACAGTGACCAGCAACCAAAACACATCGATGGTGCAACACGCTGGTTTGGATTTGGGATCAGATTACCTTGGTTATTGACGGCGTATTCTGGTTCGAGGGAATTGCCGTGGTGAATATCGCGGGTCTTTTGCCCAGCAGTGCCTTCCAGCGCACCTTCTACCATGTGCTTGGTTGTGGTGGCGTAACCTGCAGCAAATGCGCCAAGCCCACCGACTGCAAGGCCTGATTTCAAAAACTGACGGCGTTTGTTATCCATAATGAAATCCTCTTTGATTAGCGTTCAGTTAAGGTGAGTGATGATGCGTTTGCTTCGATATCTTGTTTTGGCTGAACCAGCTCTGAGCCGAGCAGTGCCAGAGCAAGCCATAATCCGAGCATGCCGATAATGCCTATCCAGCCATTTCCATCCATAGTGAGTTGGTATGGATACAGCCCTGCATCGAACTTGGCGATGGTTTGCACTTCCATGATGGTGAACCAGCGAATCAGCCATGCACTTGCCAGTGCGGCAGCAGACACAAAACCGAGCCCTATGACGTGACGAAATCTGGCTGATGTGGACTTTTGGGTATCGCGCAAGAAGATGAAGGCGAGCAAAATACAACCTAAAACGACAAAAGTGAGCAAGGCAATGTTGTGCATCCATCGTTCGCTAGAATAGAGCGAAAATGTAGAGTTGTTGGATGCCCAAATGGGTAGGAGAATCAGCGTCAGAACGCCGCTCGTTACCAGTGACTTTTTGAGTAAATTGTTATCACCAGAAGTGAGAGCTTTCGATTGGCTAGGCAGCAGTAACCAAATCAGCAGAGAAAATCCGACAGCGCCCATAAATGCAGTGACAAACCAAAGAATTGGTGACGCGGGTTGGTGCCATAAAGAGCGCGATTTAACGACTGCAATTTCAGCTCCAGTATAAAGGGCGATGGTTAAGCCTGATAACACGGTGATTGCAGATATTGTGAGCATCACTTTGTGAGAAATTGTCCACTCACCGAGCGATAACTTAGATAACAGAGGTAGTACTTTTCCCGGTTGATTTCGCAGTGCGATAAGATCCTGACGCAGATACAGCCATGCTGTCGCAACCGCCAGCGTAGAAAAAACAGGCAGGAACAGCGAGCCTAGAGACATCCATGACCACGGCGTGATGTGTACGTAAAAATACCATGCGCGTCCCGGCTGGTGAAGGTCGCCAGTTAACGCTAATGGCCCCACGATGGCGCCGATGGCCAGCGTCAGAACAAGCGCAGCGCGCAGTCTGTGACTGGTGTGTTTTTCAAATAATAGGGCGATTAGGAATAAAACAGCAGCCGCATAAGCCGAACCGATGTAGAAGAAATACTGCACCGCCCACGGGAGCCAAGCCATCGCTTGAGGTTGGACTAACACTTCGGTGATGTTCATGCGCGATCTCCTTGTGGGTCGTAAATAGCAGGTTGTCCGTCGATGTGGCTGGTGAAGCGTTCATCCATGCCGATGTAAAACACGTGAGGCTTGGTGCCTTCATTGGGTTTTAGCACTTTGATATCGTCTTGGTGCTTCGCAATTAAGCGGCGGACTTCACTTGATGGATCATTCAAATCACCAATTACACGTGCTCCGCCAACACAGGTTTCCACGCAGGCAGGCAATAGACCTTTTTCTAGACGGTGAGCACAGAAGGTACATTTATCTGCGGTGAGCGTGTCCTCATTGATAAAACGAGCATCATAAGGGCAAGCTTGTACACAGTACGCGCAGGCGACGCAGCGACTGTTATCCACCATGACAATACCATCTTCGCGCTGAAAGGTTGCTTGAACCGGACACACTGCCACGCAAGGTGGGTTGTCGCAGTGGTTACAAAGGCGCGGTAGCATAAAGGCTTTTGCTTCTCGCGTGGCTGTAGAGCCATCATCTAACGTAACTTCGTATTGCTTTACGGTGGTTCGGAATTGACCAATTGGCGCTTGGTTTTCAATGCTGCAACCTACGGTGCACGCTTGGCATCCGACACATTTACGCAAATCTATCACCATGGCATAACGCTTGCCGATTTGTCCTTTTCGGTCAGCGGACTGGTTATTTCGAATAATGTTTCCCGCGGTTGCCGTGCCAATGCCCGCGACTGGAATTAACGCGGCTCCAGCTGTGACCGCGCTGAGAAAGCGACGTTTGGTGGAATCCATAACTCACCTGCTTTTTTGTTGTATTTGAATTGACTGATTCCATTGTGAGAAATGCACCGCGAGGCTTATATTGTGGATTTCCACATACCCAGATCAAACTTGATCTAAAACAAATGTGGTTTAGGGAAGGTAGCTGTTATTCTTGTCGTACTCTCTTGACGGAACGATTCGACTCATCATGAAAAAAGCACTGTGGCTTCAGCTTTGGATTCTTTGCTTAGTTGCCTTTGCATCTTTGGCTCAGGGCGCAGTTTCTGAACAAGCAGATCTGCAAGGAATGCAAGAGCAAAAAGCAGAGCAGCCACAGGCCAAGCAGAAAATTGAAGTGGGCGTGTTAGCGATACGCGGCCATCTTTATGCTGAGCAGAGATGGCAACCGACCATTGATTGGCTCAATCAGCAAATTTCCGATGTGCATTTTGTCCTTCATCCCCTTAACTTGGATGAAATGGGTGAAGCGGTGAAGTTTCAGACCATGGATTTCATCTTAACCAACCCAGGTCAGGCAGTGCGGTTGGGCAGGCAATACGCGCTGTCGTGGATGGCAACGCTAACCAGCAGAGCACCACAAAACTCGAATTACGGCATTGGTTCGGCGCTTGTGGTTCGAGCCAATTCAAGTTATCAAACGGTGCAAGATGTCTCAGGACGTCCCGTTGCAGCGGTATCAGAAAAAGCCTTTGGTGGTTATCTCACGATGCGCTATCAAATAGTCAAAATGGGGCTTAATCCAAACGATTTCTTTTCTGATGCCCGCTATCTTGGTTTTCCTATTGATGCCAACCTGTATCAATTACGTGATGGTAATGTGGAAGCGGCCGTTGTCCCTGCTTGTTTATTGGAACAGATGTTAAGTGAAGGGCTTTTACAACCGGGTAATTACCGAGTTTTAAATCAACAGCCGAACGAGCGCTCGTTATGCGCTGTTTCCACACCGCTTTATCCGAACTGGTCATTTGCCAAAACAGAGCGCGGTTCAGCTCAGATCGCCAAACAGATTGCGCAAGTATTGTTAGCGATGCCACCTGAACACCCTGCGGTTATTGCGGCAGACGCGTCAGGTTGGACGTCCCCCGTCAGCTTGCTGAGCATCGACAAACTTTATCAGGCGTTGAATCTCCATCCGTGGCAACAACCTTGGTGGAGTGAGGCTCTACGCTGGCTGCGTAGTCATCAAGAATGGGCATGGGCGCTGTTCATATTTGTGATTGTGTTGAACGCGTACCACTTTTGGCTTGAGTATCGATTTAGCAAGAGTAAGCAAGCGTTGGAGCAGACATCGTTACGATTAAAAGAGAAAAGTGAACAGTTAGAACATTCACAAAGGGTCGCGATTGTCGGAGAAATCGGCACTAGTCTTGCTCATGAACTCAATCAGCCATTGGCAGCCATTCGCAATTATAGTGAAGGCGGTTTACTTCGCTTGGCCAAAAAACGCCCACATGAAGATATTGTCCCTGTACTTGAGAAAATACAAGGCCAAGTTGAAAGAGCCGATGCAATTATTCAGCGATTAAGAACGTTGATTCGCAAGCGCAGTGTCGACAAAACGTTGTGCGATCTTCAAGTACTCATTGATGACACGATTGAGTTGCTCCATTTTAGAATGCAGAAGCAAAACATTTCTATTGTGGCCAGTACAGAAGGGAACATTCGTCCGTTACTTGTCGATGCAGTTGGCGTACAACAGGTTTTAGTTAATGTGATCAGCAACGCGATTGATGCGTGTACTTTGTTCCAAGAGAAATATCACTCGTCAGGTTATCAAGGTAAAATTGCCCTGCATTGCGATTACCAAATCAGTCAACTCTCCATTCGAGTGTTAGACAATGGTACAGGGTTGCAGCAAGAGAATCCGACTCAAGCGTTTGTGAGTAGCAAAGAAGAAGGGCTTGGGCTAGGGTTAGCCATTTGTCGCGATGTGATGGAAATGCATGGTGGCGAGTTTGTCATCAGCTCGACAGCACCACATGGTTGTTTGGTTGAGCTTGTGTTTCCATATCAAAACTAATCTGAACTAAGCATAGGAGCATTCAATGAGCAGCGGTGAAAAGCAGCTACCTGTTTTTGTAGTCGATGATGATGAATCGGTGCGTGACTCGCTCGCTTTTATGCTGGAAGAGCATGACTTCAACGTGACGACTTTTGCTGATGGGCAATCTTTTCTCGATAAAGTGGACATTCATCAAGCCGGATGCGTGATCCTTGATAGCCGAATGCCTAACCTTCGTGGTCAGCAAGTGCACCAAATTTTAAATCAAGTCAACAGCCCGTTAGCCGTTATTTATCTGACAGGGCATGGTGATGTCCCAATGGCGGTCGATGCATTACAAGCTGGGGCGGTCAATTTCTTCCAAAAACCAGTCAAAGGCGATGAACTGGCACGAGCCATTTTGCAGGGACAGGCGCAGTCTGCCACAAACCTCGATATGGCAGCAGCTAAATCGGCTTATGAATCGCTCACACCTAGAGAAAAAGACATTTTACGTTTGATCATTGAAGGAAAACGCAACATTCGTATTGCTGACGAACTTTGCATAGCAATGCGAACGGTTGAAGTACACCGAGCCAATTTATTGAAGAAGTTCTCGGCAAAAACCGTCGCAGAGTTGGCATATATTTATGGCAAGTTAGATTAAAGCTTAGCGAGTGAAGCCTCTTAAGGCTATTTAGAGGATACAACTTGAGCTTTATGACGACTCGCGTATTATCTTCTTCGTTCTTACTTTATCTGAATTCTTATGAGTTTGTTGACTAAACGACATCACACGCCACATAAGCGGGCAAAATGGCTACTGGCGATTATTGGCTGGGTGGTCGTTGTGTGTCTGATGCAAAATTCAGGCTTTGCATCGTCATGCTCTATGAAATATGAGACGGAATCGCCCGCGGTTTCACTCGCTGATGAGCGTTCGAGCGTCAAGTCGATTGATACTAAAGAAACCAGCAAGTGCGAATTGTCTGAAAAGTTAATTCAGTTTTCTCAACATCAACTCGATGTATTTATTGTTGTTCTGTTTGTCGGTCTTTTTGCTTCGGCAATTTGGTTGTGCAGTGCCTATATTGGTGCGCAACATTGGACGGAACCGATAGGCCGTAAGTATCGAGTCCATCTGACTTTCTGTGTGTTCCGAGAATAAAAGCGTGCTTTCTGACCACTAGCGTCAGTTATTTAGCACCTTTGTCTTTATAACTAGGAATCACTATGAATCAAATTACTAAACTGACTCAGCTTGCGTCCATGTTTTTTATGACGCTTGCTTTGAGTTTGCTCTCTCTGAGTATTTCAGCTCAAACTACTGATACAGGTTGGCTAACCAACCCACAACATCCTCCAGTGCAAGCGCGCTTTGTGCTCACTGGTCAACAAGATCCGCAAGCCAAAACAATCACTGGTTATCTGGACGTCAAGTTGGCTGGGGACTGGAAAACTTACTGGCGTTCACCTGGTGAGGGCGGCGTAGCACCATCTATTGATTGGCAAAATTCACAAAATTTATCCAAAGTGGATTGGCAATGGCCGCACCCACAAAAATTCGAACTATTAGGTATCGAGACTCTTGGGTATAAAGGCGATACTTTGTTCCCCATGACGCTGCACGTCGAAGACATGTCCAGACCTGTCACGATTGATGCGGTACTGACACTTTCTTCTTGTACGACGATTTGTGTGCTGACCGACTATCAAATTCAATTGACGTTCTTGCCTTCTGATCTAACAGTCGATGAAGGCGTGATGTTCAGTTACGCTCAAGCAGTGAGTAACGTGCCGCAGCCATCGCCGTTTATTGATGTTACTCAGGCGAGTTGGGATGCGAACCAATCGAAACTACAAATCAAGCTACAGAACAGTCAGGGTTGGCAACAACCACAAGTGCTGGTGGATGGTGTCGATGAAGCAACGCGAGACTATAGCTTCAAGCTTGAAGGAATGCATCAAGAAGGAAACATCGTCACCGCGAGCTATATCGTTGATACTTGGCTGGGCGATGTGGAGTTAGATGGTCAGTCGCTGTTTGTGACCATCAAAGACACCAATTTACTAGCAGAAGAAACCACTCAAGCAACTGCTGAGGCAATAGTTGAACCGTTGCCGAGCACGTCTCTAACGAGTGTTTTTCTATTCGCGTTGCTCGGCGGTTTAATTCTTAACATTATGCCTTGCGTTCTTCCGGTTTTGGGGATGAAGCTAAGTAGTATTGTTGCCGCTCAAGGTATCGAGCGTCGTCAAATTCGCGCTCAGTTTGTTGCCTCGTCACTTGGTATATTAACGTCGTTCTGGATTCTCGCTGGTTTTATTTTGGTGCTTAAGCTAACAGGTAATGCCATTGGCTGGGGCGTGCAATTTCAAAGCCCTTGGTTCTTAGGTTTGATGGTGTTGGTCACCACTTTGTTTGGGGCCAATATGCTGGGGCTGTTTGAAGTCCGTCTATCATCGGGTACCAATACATGGCTGGCCTCGAAAGGTGATAACTCCCTAGTTGGTCACTATGTTCAAGGTATGTTTGCCACATTGCTTGCGACGCCTTGCTCCGCGCCTTTTCTAGGAACGGCCGTGGCGTTTGCCTTGGGTGCCGATGTGGTTACGCTGTTTGCTATTTTCACCGCCTTAGCGTTGGGGATGGCGTTGCCTTGGATTATGGTGGCAATTTTCCCAAGTATTGCGCTTAAATTGCCGAAGCCGGGTCAGTGGATGAACGTGGTCAAAAACGTATTTGGTGTGATGATGTTGGCCACCAGCGTTTGGCTACTGTCTTTGATGGCCAATCACCTCCCAGTGTTTTGGGTCATTTTCGCCGGTTTAGTCGCGTTTATTGTTCTGATGATTCGCGTTAAACGCGCTCATGGCGATAAAGCACTCGTGCTATCCGGCTCTGCATCGCTTATCTTAATTGTTGGCGGGCTGCTACTTGGTAGTGTCACTGCCGACCAATGGGCGACACCGCTTCCTGAGGACTTAGCGTGGCAGAAGCTTTCTAACTCGGCGATTGAAGATCACGTCAATAATGGGCGAGTGGTGTTTGTGGATGTCACTGCGGATTGGTGTGTCACGTGTAAAGCGAACAAGATCGGTGTGATCTGGCAAGATCCTGTCTACTCATTGCTGCAAAGCCCTAATGTAGCGACGTTAAAAGGGGATTGGACACATCCGGACGGCTCGGTAACTGACTTTTTACGAGCTCATGGGCGTTACGGTGTGCCGTTTAACATCGTCTATGGCCCGGCAGCGCCGCAAGGTATCCCGTTACCTGTGATTCTGACTGATGATGTTGTTTTAAGTGCGGTGAAGCAAGCGAGTGGGGGAGCTATTCAATGAGTTCGACAAAGCGGCGTAGAACATTCCGATATTGGCTCGTTCAAATCGTACAGATGGTGCTCATTGTCACCGTCATTTCCATCGCGATGGATTGGTATCGCACTAAAGATATTCCTAAACAGGAGTCACCACCATTGAGCTCAGTCTTGAGCGATGGCGAACACTTCGATGCAATCGCGCAAAGTTATGAACAACCTGTCGTTGTTTATTTTTGGGCGACTTGGTGTCCCGCTTGTAAATTTGTAAGCCCAAGCGTGAGTTGGCTGAGTGATGACTACACCGTAGTTGGCGTTTCTGGCTCGTCGGGATCGAATGAGCGTGTGGCGCGGTTTATGAGGGCAAAAGAATATCGTTTCGAAAACATAAACGATCCTTCAAGCGATATTATGCGCGAATGGAAAATTAGCGTGACCCCAACCATTTATGTTTTAAGAAATGGTGAAATTTCCTTCGTCACAACTGGCATTACCACTCCGATAGGAATATTAGCGAGAATTTGGTTAGCTCGATAACGCAATAACAATCCGATATTCAAAAATATCGAGTATCGGATTTTTTTGTTGTCCTAAACAACCAGTCGGTCACATACCATAAAGAACTAGTTAACCAATAAGTGTCTAGATGCTTATTGCGTGCTACATTCGAGCATCGTTCTGGTTATCAAGGAGGAAACGATGAACGTAGCAAAAATGTATGATGATGTGTCGGATCGCTATCAAAAGTTGGTGGATGACAGTCACTACGTCGGTCCACGTTGGATTTCTGAGAAGTTAAAAACCTTTCCCATCGAGCAAGGCTCGGTTCTCGACCTAGCCTGTGCGACTGGCAGTATCGGCCATGTCGTAAAAAGTCACTATCCAGAACTCGCCATCCATGGCTTAGACATCTCGTCCAAAATGGTTGATAAAGCGCGCCAAACTAACCTCTATCAAAGCGTCGCGGTTCATAATCTCGATGAGCCATTTTCCCCTTTGTTTGAACAAACCTTCGACCTTATCACCGCACTTGGTTTTACTGAGTTTCTAGCAGAGCCTCAACAACTTTTGGAGTGTATTTCGCATAAGCTAACTGCGAATGGACGATGTTTTATCAGCTTTCAATACCACGATCCGGATGGACAAGATTTGCCTCGAAATACTTATAGTGGATCGGTCGTGCATAAGGCATATACCGAAAGTGAAGTTGAGCAACTCTGTCAGCCAGCTGGGTTGGAAGTGGTTTCCTTAGAAAATGTGATTGGTTACGTATCTGGTGTTGGTTATGTGTGTCGATACTTGATGCTAGAGCTGAAAAAGTCACACCGCTGAAATAAGTAACAAACAAGGACTGTTTTTGAAAACACAAGATTTAACCGAGTTCGGGTCGGGCATTGAATACGATGCTCAATACGACCAGCATTACCATCAAGAAATTGCTTTCATCACAAGGTTAATCGAAGAAACCAATGCTCGAAGTGTATTGGATGTCTGTTGTGGTTCCGGCATTGTCACGATTCCAGTCTCTGAGCAACTCAACGACGCCATTGGCATTGATATTTCTGAAGGGATGCTCAAACACGCAAAGGACAAAGCCAAAAGCAGGAGTAACTTGCGTTTTCTTCATCTCGACGCAACCCAGTTTTCGTTAGGTAAGAAGTTTGACCTAGCCATAATGACAGGGAATGCATTCCAAGCCTTTTTAAGTGATGAGATGCTAGCAGGTGCACTGAGCTCAATATCAAGACACCTCGAAAAAGGTAAGCGATTTGTTTTCGATACGCGGTTACCAACGCCAGAAAATCTAGAATTGGATAATGAGATGGCACTGTGGCAAACCTATGTTTCTCCAACTTATGGTGAAGTGAATTATTTCGGTATGAAGGTCGAGTATGACTTGCAAACATCCATCATGTATTTGAAGAAAGAGCGCCATTTTGAAGGTGGAATGATTGAGCATTCCAGCATTGATTTAAAATATCGTCCGCTGGAAGACATAGACGTTTTCCTTGAACAAGCGGGATTCAGAATCATAGAGAAGTACCAGTCTTGGTCATCGCAAGCATTTGAGGCGAATGCCAACTCGCTTGTCTGTTTGGCTGAGAAAATATAAATCAATGTTGGGGGATACAATGCAAGGGTTTCGAATTACCACGTCGTTAGATGACATGGATTTAGACGTTATCTACCAGTTCATTTCAAACAGTTATTGGGGAAAGGGCATTCCAAGAGAACGCCTGGAGAAATCATTGCGCCATTCGTTCTGTTTTGCGGTTTTGGATGACGAAAATCAACTCGTTGCTTTTGCTCGGTTAATTACCGATCGTACCACGTTTGCGTACCTAGCCGATGTGTTTGTTGTGGAGGTACACCGTGGTAAAGGCATCAGTAAGTGGTTGATCTCAGAAATTATTGCTCATCCAGAACTACAAGGCTTACGCCGTATGATGCTTGCAACCCGCGATGCTCATGGGTTGTACGAACAGTTTGGGTTCACTCCTATTGCTCCAGTAGAAAACTTCATGCAAATCTGGAAACCGAATGTTTATCAGAGCTAAATCATGATGAGAGTTGAATCTCAACAAGTGGCAATCAGACACCTCAAAACAACAGACGCTGCTCCCCTGTTTGAAAACTATTTAGGCGATGAGCAAGCATGCCGCTTCCTCAATCGCCAAGTCCACCAAAATGTTAATCAAACCCTTGAAGCTATCGAAAGATGGCGTGCTCAATATGATCAAAAGTCTCCCAATCTCTTAGTCTTCGCTATTGAAGAACTCACTTCTCAAACTCCTATTGGTTGTCTGGTGCTGATACCTGAGCAAGACAGCAGTGAAATCCATTTTGGTATTTCTGCTCGCTATCGGGGAAAAGGCTATGCAACCCAAGCCTGCAAACTTGGCGTTGTCTGCCTGCAAAGCTTGGGTATAACGCGCATTCGCACCGCCCCGCATATTGGCAACCACACGAGTATCCGTGTGTTGGAGAAATGCGGCTTTATCAGCCAAGGCATTTTAAAAGCGCATGCAGTTTTTCCTGCTCTAGGACGTGAGGCGCAAGACTGTATGGATATGCAATTGGAGGATATCGAACTGCGCCATTTTGCACATTGTTCAGAATGAAATTGATAGCGGTTGAAACGAGCGGTTACAGAGCATGTTAGTCGCCATCGTAGACAGCGTCTTTGCTGAATGATTCCTCGAGATTTTTTTAGTCTTTGATTGTCAGAGGTGACTGACAAAACCATACCAACTGTGACAACCAAACCTCTATTAAAGCAGGATATTATTCCTTCAACTTTGTGTTTTAGGAGTAGTCATTAGACTACCCAATAATTGTTGGAATAAATAATGACGAAACGTTGGCTTGTCTCCGCTGTGAGCATTGCGCTGCTCGGCGGTGGTACGTATTTCTATCTCCAATCTGCTGCTCAACCAGAATTACTGCCTACATTGATTGTGGAAAAAGGCACGATTGAAAAACAAGCGGTGGCTGTTGGTAAAATTGTCCCTGCACACTCTGTGTCTATCAAGTCACAAATTGACGGTATCGTCGGTGAAATTTACGCGAAAGTTGGTGAAAAGGTGAAGCAAGGCCAGCCGCTGATCAAAGTGCGTCCAAACCCAACACCCCAAGCATTAACGGATGCATCGGCAGAACTCATGCGTAGCGAAGCCGATCTGGAATCCGCCAAACAAAAACTGTCCAACTTAGAAAGCTTGGTCAAGCAGGACATTATTCCAAGTAACTACGACGAATACGTAAGTGCGCGCTCGGCAGTCAAATCTGCGCAAGCGGACGTATTGCAAAAGCGCCAGAATCTCGAACTCATCCGCAGTGGTGAGGCGTCTATCGGTGATGCGCGTTTAACGTCGACGATCTACGCGCCAATTGATGGCACGGTACTCAACCAGAAAGTAGAGGTCGGAGAGCCGATCATCTCGACTCAATCAAGCCAAGCCGCGACTGAAATGATTTCATTGGCCGACATGAACAGTCTGATTTTTAAAGGTAGCGTCAGTGAGCATGATGCTGCGCAGTTGTCTCCGGGAATGCCCGTTATGTTGACGGTTGCGCCTTATCCTGATGTGGCGATTTCTGGTGTGCTAACCAAAGTGGCGATTCAATCTGAGAACCTTAACTCACCAGAGGGCAATGCTTCGGCAAAAAGTTTTGATAACGGTTTTGAGGTTGAAGTGGGAGAACTCAAGATCCCACAAGATGTGTTGCTTCGTTCTGGTTTTTCATCGACGGCTCAAATCATTCTGAAGAAGTCTGAAAACGTGCTCACTCTACCGGAGCGCGCTCTGCAATTTGATGGTGACGCACCGAATGTTCTGATCCCCGATAGCTCAGAACAAGGGTTTCATAAACAACCTGTGAAACTCGGTCTGTCAGATGGCATCAATGTCGAAGTGCTTGACGGCGTGGAGCTTGATGAAGAGGTTATCGACAACAGTATGATGGGAGCGGCGCATGGTTAAGCTGCAACGACCAACAATCGCCTTTGTATTGTTGGCTACCACGCTCAGTTTGCCTACCTATGCAATTTCTATTGAACAAGCTTGGCAACAAGCAAAGCAGAACGATCCAAATTACGAAAAAGCGAAAATCGGCGTCCAGCTTGGCGAGGTTGGCGTACAGAGCAGCCGCAGTGCGTTATTGCCGGGTTTAAGTGCCAGTGCGTCAGCGGATTGGAATGAGTCCTCAAGCCATTCGAACAGTTACGGCGCTACCTTAACTCAAACTATTTGGGATAGTAGTTTGTGGTCGGAACTGGATCAAGAGAATGCCAATTATCTCAAAGTACAGTTAGAGTTATCTCAAGCGCATAACGAGCTTGCGCAAAAGTTGCTCACCGCTTACCTAGATGTGGCAAGCGCACAGGGCGACCTCAAATTGGCGCAGTCCAAGCTGGAGGAGGGGAAAGAACTTCTCAACATCATTGAGAAACGCTATCGAGCAGGCAAAGTGAAGTCGGTTGATGTCGAAGAGATGAGAGCGAATCAAGTCTCTGAGCAAGCAAGTATCCTCAATGCAAAAGCCGATCTCGAAGTGAAAAAAGCAGAGCTTGCGGCGTTAATCAATCAAATGCCGGAGAGTGTCGACCAAATTCGAACGGATTCTTTGATTCAGCCGCCGATGCTGGTGGACTCTCAGGAGCAATGGCTAAAGCTGGCTAAAGACAGCAGTCCAGAGCTGTTGGTGGCGGCGCAGATGGTGAAAGCGAGCGAGTTCGCGAAAGATTCAGCTAAAGGTGGATACTACCCAACCGTCAAAGGCAGTGTGGGCTACAGCGATGGTGACAATCGTTCAAACGGCGAGTTTAACGCTGGGATTAGTTTGAGTTTGCCGATTGACCTCAATGGTGCAGTGCGAGCGAAAGTGGACGAAGCATCGTTGAACATTTTAAGCGCCAAGCAAGATATGCGTAGAGTGGAAATTGATATTCAGAAACGAGTTATTCAGCAGTTTACGCAGGTCGATATCAACTGGAATCAAGTTTTGATAGCGAACGAGCTAGTTGAGTCGCGCGCCAGAGTGTTGCAAAGCAAAGAGAAACTTTACGACGCTGGTCTGCTTGAAGTGTCGGAAGTTATCAGCGCACACAACAGCTTGTTTGAGGCGAAAAACAGTCTGCAAACCAACTTGTACAGCTACTGGCGTAAGAGAATCGGCTTACTGCAAACCGCAGGGAAACTCGATGACGATACCATGGCGTTGATCTCTCGGGCTTTTCATTCATGAGCAGCCTGTTGCAGCAAACTTGGCAAACGTTGATGGCGCATCGCATGAAGAGCGTGCTAGCCATTATCGCGATTGCTTGGGGCGTGATCTCTGTGGTGGTGTTAATCGCACTTGGCGAAGGCTTTTATCGCCATCAGACTCAGTCGTTTTCATTTATGATCAACAATGTGCAAGTGGTGTTTCCGTCGAGTACCAGTAAACCGTGGCAAGGGTTACCTTCAAGACGCCAAATTGATATACCACAAGAAAAAGTCGACATGATCAAACAGTCGGGCTTCGTGCAACAGGCGTCGAGCGTTTACGCCAAATGGGATGCGAATATCACCAATCTCAAAGGACAGAATTTATCGAGTACGGTCAGCGGTATTGATACGTCTTACATTCCTTTAATGCAACGCAAGCTGCAATCCGGTTCGAGAAACCTGTCACCCAGTGATATGGACAACCACACTCGCGTGGCGGTGTTAGGCGATCAAATTGCGCAAATGGGCGGAATCCAAATCGGGGATAGGCTCAAAGTCAACGGCATTCCGTTTTTGGTGATTGGGATAACCGTTGGTGAGGACACTGGCATTTCATTCGGCGATAGCCGCACGGTTTTCATTCCTCAAACAACGTACCGCGATTTGTGGGATGCGAAACCTTGGATGGTATTGATGAAGCCGAGAGAAGGGATGGATGCACCGTCGTTTCGACAAAATATCGTGAACTTTTTCGCCAAGCAGCTTCATTTTGACCCAAGTGATAAAGATGCGGTCGAATTACCCGATTTTAGTGAAGGTGCGGCGGTCATCAGTGGAATTTTGCGTGGCATTCAGATTTTTCTTGGAGCGAGCGGCGCGATGACCATGGCGGTCGGTGCGCTTGGCGTTGCCAACATCATGTTTTTATCTGTCACGGAGCGCACGCGTGAAATCGGTGTGCGTTTGGCGATCGGGGCGACTCAAAAATCCATACTCAGTCAGTTTATTCTTGAGGGGCTTATTTTGGTAGCTGTGGGCACGGCATTAGGTCTGATGTTTTCGTATGCCGTGGTGTCTGTCCTAAGCAGCATGGGATTACCTGAATGGATTGGTTTGCCTGTGATCACGCCAGATTCCATTGCTTGGTCTTTACTTGTGACGCTTATCTTGGCATTGATGGCATCGTATTTCCCAGCAAGGCGAGCATCACGTCTCACGCCAGTCATTGCTTTGAGTGCGAGGGCTTAGCCATGTTGTTACCGATGAGACAAATTTTCCAAGAAATGGCCGCAGAAAAGCTGAGACTGGGTTTGACCATTCTAGCAGTAGCGTGGGCGACCCTTTGTATCGCTGCTATGTTGGCGGTAGGTGAGGGTATTCGTCAGGGCGTATTGAAAACCGCACAAAATGGTAACGGCAACTTGATTTATTTGACCGGAGGGATGGCCACCGTCGACCACGGTGCTTTTCACCAAGGTAAGTTTCTGACACTAAAAATGGACGATTCAGAGGTCGTTCGAGCGTTACCCGATGTAAAAAGCGTTGCGCCAACGGCGAAGTGGAAAGAGCGCATCACCGTTGGTGACAGAAGCTCGTGGCAAGAGCCGTTAGCGGTCACGAGCGAGTTTCAATCCATGACCAATTTGGTGCCGATGGCGGGGGGACGATGGTTAAACCCACTCGATCAAAAAGAGACGCGCAAAGTCGTTGTACTGGGTTATGAACTGGCAGCCGACTTATTCAACCCGAATGAGGACTTTAGTTGGTTTGCGACAGTCACATTGCAAGTCAACCCTGTGGGGAAAAAGGTAAAAATCGGCAATGAGGAGTTCACTGTTGTGGGCGTATTGGAGAAAAACAGCGCCCAAATAGAACTGGGGGATCTTATCAACTATTCCAGCTTTGTGCCGTTAGCGACGTGGAAGCGATTTCATGTCAACGGTGAAATTGGTGGCATCAATGTGCAGCCACAAGCGGATGTAGACCGAGAAGCCTTAGCAAAGACGATCAGGCAAGTGATTGCCCGTAAACACGGGGCAAGTGTCAGTGATGAACAGGTCGTCCAAGTCGATGATATGTTCCTTAAGCAAAAGAGTATGCAGCAGTTTCTGATAGGTTTGCAGAGTTTCCTTGGCATAATCGGCTTCGTGACGTTAGCTGTTGCTGGCGTCGGTATTGCCAATGTGATGTATGCCACCGTAAAGCGATCTACGCGTGATATCGGTGTGCGCATGGCAGTCGGTGCAACCCCAACGGCTATTCGCATGCACTATTTAGTACAGTCTTTATTGACAATGATGATGGGGGGGGCGTTTGGGTTAGCCGTGACATACGCGCTGGTGTCTGCCATCAGTTCCATTCCTTTAGAGGGCAATGCCTTTTATGAACAACTGGGTAAACCTGTCCCTGAGTTGTCGTGGATCGTTGTCGCGATTGTCATCCTCACCTTAGTGATAATTGGTGTGGCATCTGCATGGTTACCTGCAAACCGAGCCGCAAAAGTCAGCCCATTGGAGGCGCTACAAAGTGAATAACAACAATAACTCTGGAGAGAACATGTCGAACAAGCCGCTTGTTGAGCTGACCAACATCTGCAAATACTACTCAAGCGGGGAGGCGGAAGTTCGCGCGCTAGACGGCGTTGACTTAACCATTAATCAAGGCGAGTTTCTTTCGATTCTTGGCCCGTCCGGTTCGGGTAAATCAACGTTGATGAACATGCTCGGTTGTTTAGATAAGCCCACCGATGGCGAGTACCAACTTGGCGGCCAAAACGTCGCAAGTTTAAGTGCGAATGACCTAGCTGGCATTCGTAACCAAAAGATCGGGTTTGTCTTCCAAAGCTTTAACTTATTGGAATACGCGACGGCGCTCGATAACGTGGCGCTGCCGTTGGTTTACTCTGGCATCAAAGGCAAAGAACGTCGCCAGCGCGCCGCTAAATTGCTAGAGCAAGTCGGGCTAGGGGATCGTTTAGACCATAAACCAAACCAGCTTTCTGGTGGTCAAAAGCAGAGAGTTGCTATCGCCAGAGCCTTGGTCAACGATCCGCAAATCATCTTAGCGGATGAACCAACGGGTGCATTGGATTCAAAATCCGGCGCAGAGATTGAAGCCTTGTTCAATCAACTTCACGCTGAAGGCAGAACATTGATCATCGTGACGCACGATAACGCTCTGGCAGAGCGCACTAAACGCATCATCACCATCAAAGACGGCAAGGTAATTTCGGATAGGGTGCCGGTAAGTAGGGAGAAATGAGCTTTTCTTAATTGAGAACTGAGTTTTAAGGGAAATAGCGATACAGAGGCTATCTCCCTTTACTTTTTATTCGCGATGTTCGTTTTGTCTCTCTTTTATCAAGTCATGCTTTTGTTCTTTAAGTAGAGTGATTGCGAGCTTAGTGTCCTCAATCAATTTACTGTTATCGTTGAGATCTTTGCTCTTCAAAGGCAAAACTAGATAATGAATGCTGCCATCTGCATTCTGTACTCCGGTAGCGATGATGACATCACCTTCAGACGCCGTACCAAAATACTCTGATACGACTTTGGTTTCGCTGACACCGTAGCTATCCAAATAGGATGACTCCGTATTGTCAAACAAGATAGGAACCCCTTGCCTAGCTAATGTTCGCAATTGTTTTTGCTTTTGCTCGTCGAATGGATAGTCGGTCGTACTGATGTAACTTACCTGTTCAGCTTCAATAAAATCGTACAGTTCATTGCTCAGTTCATTTAATGGGGCAGATATCCAAGGTGTAGCTGGAATGACGTCGGAAGTATCATCATTGCCACTTTGTGGTGTTGGAGTGGTAACCACCTTCTGAGCAGCATCGCTCTCAGGAGGCGTTACACTTATTGTCGCAGCGTCTTCTGTCTTGATTTGCTCGTCAAGGCTTGCAACAGGTTCGGTCTGGGCATTCTTGTTATTTGAATTAATCAGAAATATGGCGAGTACTGCACCAAGTGCTAGCACCGATCCAGTCAAGAGTTTTTTGTTACTTGTCATGTGTCATGTCTTACCGTTTATTTCATTAGTAAATACGGCGGCCACTTATTTATTCCGTGGCCGCAGGCTAATAAGTTAGTGGTAGAGATCGTCATTCCAAGAGATAGTTACGGCTCGGCTAGTCTCTGTCCATTGACTGCTATCACGATTTTTCTTCCAGGTATTTTCTGGAGTGGTATACCAGCTACACCAGTCGCGACCAAAGTAGTAATTGGTTTTTCGCCAACCAGCAACCAGCTTGACCTCTGATGTATCTAGGCCATCTTGAATGTCATTTTTTCTATATACGACGCCGACTTGTGGTTTAAAGTCTGAACGCATAACGACAGGTAACTCATTGTAATCAATCAAATTACCCATGTCACAACTGGTCCAACGATACAATAACCAGTCTTTAGCTGGCGTATTATGGCGGATAGTCTTGTTTTCAATTAACCAATTAATGCTTTCGTTAGCTTGGTTAAAATCGGCAACCGTTTGAAACTCTGGCTGGTCGTACGTTACACGGTTGCTCCAGGAGATTCCCCCACTAATATTTGGAGAAGTAGAAGCACTGAATCCAAGGTTAAAATCTAGAGACTCACTGACAGATGCCGTTGCAATGGTGTTTTCTGGAGCATGGCTCATGTGGCGTAAAGGGGCGCCATTTAAATAGCTCAGTGCCAGCTTAAAAGCCGTTGGAACGGTGTAACGGTAATCTCCCCCAGTAGCAAAACCATAGATTTGTTCTTTGTTTGGAACATTAGTCATGTCGAAGCCAGAACCGCCATTTAGGATCAACTTGGCTTCTTTAGCGCCATTTGGTAGCAAAGATTGGTTCCAGACATTTTCTAAAGAATAAATTAAGCGGATTTTTTTCGAGCGTGCATCACCATCATCAAGCTGAAGCAACGTCGAAGTGTAAGATTTTAATGTATCTTCAGCATGTGCTGGTGCTAAAGAACCAAGTAAAGCGAGTGCGATAATACTCGCGGAAAGATGCTGTTTTTCCATTATTGTTTCCTATTAGTCAGCCCATAAAGACTTTTGTTTTAAACCATCTTGATGGGCACTTTATAATTATGGACAGGTTGTAAATTCAAGCTCAATAAATGAGCGGTGAAATAGTGCATCTTGTTTTTTATTAAAAAAAGAAAAAGGATAGATTCGTGGGATTAATGTCTCATAGTTTTTAAATTCACCTCTCAACTATAATAAATAAGAATTTGGTTATTAAGTCTTGTCTTTTTAAGTTATTGCTTAATTTTAATTTTCTAATGTTATATTTAGATTTTCTATTGATAAAAGTGAATTTTATAAATGTTAGCCATGTTATTTTTAGGGTTTTTGTTATACCAAATTAAGTAAAGTATCGTTATGTGGTTATCTCGGGTTTATGGGTTTAATTCAAATTAAAACAGTGGTTTGTGTTTTTTGTTATTATTTTTTAGAGCTTAATGTAATAGTTTGGTGATAAAGTCCGTCAATGAATTTGCCATGTTCGTGTATGAAGTTATATGTGCTTTTACAGCAGGAAATTAAACTTTACGTTTAAGATGGTAAAGATAGAAAAAGAAATAAATAAGATAATTAAATAATCATGTTTCCGAGAATATAAATGTAACGTACTTCTAATTAAACGAATGCTTGAATAAACGATGGAGTGTGAAAAGTACTATTTAAGTTACGCTGTCCTATATTCCAGTTGGTGCCTTGTTTATACAATGCGTTTTCTCGGCTTAAAACTGGTTTACGTACTGCTAATCCCTTATCAGTTTCTTAATTACACATATTGGCAATATGCTCGCCAAGTTACGTGTATTGGTGTCAATGAAAAACAGTATCTACGATAACTCTCTCAGGGTTGGAACTCCCACTATGAATTTCCTTCATGTTCAATGTGAAACAATACCAATATTACTTAACTCGTGAAGCAAGTATAAAAAAAGGACTGCTCTGGTGTTAGGCACTGCGACGGTCATTTTTGTACTAACCGTTCGTCGTAAGTGCTGTGCAACCTAACGATTGGGAAAACCAAAAAACAAAAAATGTCCCCATGCACAGAGTTAGGAATAGTCTGCTTTATCTAAGGAAATAGGATACCAACTCACGATGAATAACGATTTCACATTTGCTATCAAAAGCATTCGCTTTGATGAGAATTACCAACCATCAGACAACACGCGAATCACTACCAATTTTGCTAATCTGGCTCGCGGAAACTACCGCCGAGAGAATCTGCGCAATGCACTCCGAATGATCGACAATCGTTTTAATGCGTTGGCATATTGGGATAACGCGCAAGGTGACCGCTACTCAGTTGAACTTGAAATCATCTCTGTTGATATGGATATCCAAGGTAGTGGAGAAGCATTCCCATCGATTGAAGTGCTCAAAACTAACATTGTTGATCACAACACTAACGAGCGCATCGAAGGCATTGTGGGCAACAACTTCTCTTCATACGTGCGTGATTACGACTTTAGCGTTTTGCTGTTGGACCACAACAAAAACCAGCCACAGTTCAGCATCCCAGCGAACTTCGGTGATTTGCATGGCAAACTGTTCAAAGCTTTCGTTAATTCTGAGTCTTATAAACAGCATTTCAAAAAGCTGCCAGTGATTTGTCTGAGCGTATCGGACAACAAGGTATACCGACGCACCGAAAATCAACATCCTGTTTTGGGCTTTGAATATCAGCCGAACGAATCTTCGTTGACGGAGCAGTACTTCAAGAAGATGGGCTTACAGGTGCGCTACTTCATGCCACCAAACACTGTTGCACCATTGGCATTCTACTTCTTCGGTGACTTGTTGAACGATTATTCAAACCTAGAGCTTATCAGCACGATTAGCACGATGGAGACATTCCAGAAGATTTACCGACCTGAGATTTACAATGCCAACGCGGTTGCCGGTAATTGCTACCAGCCAAACCTAAAAAACCTAGACTACTCGCTAACTCAAATCGTTTACGACCGAGAAGAGCGCAGCCAACTGGCGATTGAACAAGGGAAATTTGCCGAGGAGCATTTCATCAAACCTTATCAATCTGTGCTTGAACAATGGTCTGCAAATTACGCGTAAAAGATAACGAGAATCTAGAAAGGAATGACGATGAAAACACTATTACCGACTTCAACGGCTGGCAGCTTACCGAAACCTTCTTGGCTGGCCGAACCAGAAAAACTTTGGTCACCGTGGAAACTGCAAGGTGAAGAACTGATTGATGGCAAACGCGATGCGCTACGTGTCGCTTTGCAAGAACAAGAACTGGCAGGCGTTGATATCGTCAGTGATGGCGAGCAAACTCGGCAACATTTTGTGACGACCTTTATTGAGCATTTAAGCGGCGTAGATTTTGAAAACCGCAAAACGGTGACTATTCGCAACCGTTATGAAGCAAGTGTTCCGACTGTGGTTGGCCCAGTAAGCCGCACAAAGCCCGTGTTTGTTGAAGATGCCAAGTTCTTGCGTCAGCAAACTAAGCAACCTATCAAGTGGGCGCTTCCAGGCCCTATGACGATGATCGACACACTTTATGATGATCATTACGGTAGCCGTGAAAAGCTGGCTTGGGAATTTGCAAAAATCCTCAACCAAGAAGCGAAAGAGCTTGAAGCGGCAGGTGTCGATATCATTCAGTTTGATGAGCCTGCGTTTAATGTGTTTTTCGATGATGTGAACGAGTGGGGCATTGCGTGTTTAGAGCGTGCGATTGAAGGGCTGAAATGTGAAACTGCAGTGCACATCTGCTATGGCTACGGCATCAAAGCGAACACGGATTGGAAGCAAACGCTAGGCACTGAATGGCGACAATACGAAGAAGTATTCCCTAAATTGCAGCAGTCAAATATCGATATTATCTCGCTTGAGTGTCATAACTCGCGAGTGCCTATTGAGTTGCTTGAGTTGATTCGCGGTAAGAAGGTGATGGTTGGTGCGATTGATGTCGCTACTAACGAAATTGAAACGCCAGAAGAAGTAGCGAAAACATTGCGAGAGGCGTTGAAGTACGTTGATGCCGACAAGCTTTACCCATGTACCAACTGCGGTATGGCACCTTTGTCTCGTGAAGTATCGACCGCTAAGCTCAATGCGTTAAGTGCGGGTGCGGAGATCATTCGTAAAGAGTTGGTGGGTTGATATTAATACTTAGGCTCCGCGCCATGAACTAAAATTAGGGTCAATCTAGCGAGTTTAAATGAGACTAGGAATCGGTTTACTGCTCGCTAGGAAATAGCGATAACTTCCGCACTTCAAAGCTCTCGGTGGGGAGCTCCTGAATCACGCTCGTCCCTCGCTGTTCAGGATGACGGATGTTGGAAGATATATTGCTCGCCACAACCCTAGGTATTGGAGCAGCTTCAAGATAGGGTCTTTCCGGCGAGTTAAAACGAGACTAGGAATCGGGTTACAGCTCGCTAGGAAATGACGATAACTTTCGCACTTCAAAGCACTCGGTGGGTAGATCCTGAATCACGCTCGTCCCTCGTTGTTCAGGATGACGGATGTTGGAAGATACATTGCTCGCCACAACCCTAGGTATTGGATCTGCTCCAAGAGAGGGTCATTCCAGCGAGTCTAGACGAGACTGGGAATCGGGTTACAGCTCGCTAGGAAATAGCGATAACTTTCGCACTTCAAAGCTCTCGGTGGGTAGATCCTGAATCACGCTCGTCCCTCGCTGTTCAGGATGACGGATGTTGGAAGATACATCGCTCGCCACAACCCTAGGTATTGGAGCAGCTCCAATATAGGATCATTCTAGCGAGTTTAAACGAGGCTAGGAATCTACTAACAACTCACTGGAAAATGGCGATAACCTTAGAACTTCAAAGCACTCGGTGGGTAGATCCTGAATCACGTTCGTCCCTCGCTGTTCAGGATGACGGATGTTGGAAGATACATTGCTCGCCATCCACCAGGTATTAGAGCAGCTCCAAGGTCGGGTCATTCCAGCGAGTCTAAACGAGACTAGGAATCTACTAACAACTCACTGGAAAATGGCGATAACCTTAGAACTTCACAGCACTCGGTGGGTAGCTCCTGAATCACCTCGTCCCTCGTTGTTCAGGGTGACCGTTTTAAATAAAAATGCCGCTCACAGTAAAGTGATCGGCATACATTTCCCGTTTCCAGCCTCGGCCAGATTTAATTCAACTCCACGCTCTTAATCTCAGGATGCTTTAGCAACATCACACGAATCCAGTGATGCACCACCCACATCACCATCGCGGTGAGCAGAACCGCGACGAAAATCGAGCTGAAACGGTACAAGATCGAAAAGAACGCGTCTTTTTGTTCTGGCACCAATGAGGTCGTCAGCGGAACCGATAGGGCAGACATGGCAGAAAACGCGATAGCCGCTTTAATTTGCCCTTTGGTGAGCCACAAGCAGAATGGCCCCATTGCAATGGTAAAGGCGAGCCAAAAGAGTAGCCCATGCCCATACCAACTGCCCAATATCAGCTGAACAGCCATCCCTGCGATGCAGCCTAGTGCGGTGCCGATGATGCGAATTTTTGCCATGGCGAGCGAGCCCGCTAAAGTCATTGGGGTTAGGATGATCAAAATGGAAGCTTGTGCGGACAGCGAGTCATATAAGTCCGCTACTTGGAATACGATAAATGCCGCCATCGCCACTACCCAACCCATAGCAACTTGGCTGATGTAGTCAATATCGCTTTTTACTGGGGTCGACATCTCAATGTGCTCGGCGGGGGATTTTGGCTCCGGGAACAACCAATACGCGAATGCGCAAACAAAAATATTGCTGAACGCCATCACCCACATGTTGACGTTGAACTCTTCAATATCCATGAAGTTATAGCTGGCAAAATTCAACACAATTGAACCCACCAACAGCCCCATGTAACCAAACAAATAGGTTTTCTGGTTCATCATTGCAATGCACTTGAACAGCATCATGATTCCGACGGCAACGGTCATTAATGTTGGATGAAACTGCAAGTATTCCAGCAAAAATGTGGCTTGTATGGTTGTCCACACCGCAGAGAAAAACACGATCAATAAAGCCGAAATATTAAAGTTGTCCATTCTGCCCAATATAAACAGCGGCATCATGATGGCAAAAAATCCGTAAGACCAACCGAAGATCATGCTTAGCGCGAGCCCTAAAGAGCAGCCGAACCAAATTCGTAAGGTTTTCATTGTCGCCGCCTAGTAAATGAAGTGAAACCAGCTTGCGAGGTGAATCTGTGCTTGCGCCATCAACTGCCAGAAAATGCTGTTGTCTGGGTACAAAACAATGGTAGCGCGAGAGCCGACAAACAGTGCTGGTGGTAACTCTTCGCTGCTGGTTAGGTTCACTCGTGTACGCTGCGCATCACGTACCCAGCGGTTGTTCACTTCCACTTTGGTCAGTGCGCCATTAGGCGTTTGTTGTGCGGCTGCTACACCGTAATCGCGGCTAGCTAAATCAAAGTCGTACACCGAACCTGGGTTGGCATCAAATGTGACCAAGGCGTGGAAAGTCTTGTCTACGTTCGCGACGGACTTTTCACGAAAATCAGCGGCTACCCAGAGTGATCCTGTTGGTACAAACGTCAGCAATGGCATGTTGGTGTTTGCCATCGTGCCAACTTCTAGTTGCAGGTTGGTCACGACACCATCACTGGGAGCGAGTACCGCGGTATTTGCCAAATCAAGTTGCGCCTTTTCGATGCCGTTTTTGGCAATTCGAACGGCGGTGCTTTGACCTTTTTGATCGCCTAATTGCGCCTCAATGACTTTTAAGTTTTGTCGTTCCGCTTTAAGCGCTGCACGTGATACCTGATTTTGGGCAAAGGCATTATCGAGTGTCGATTGAGAGATGACTTTCTGCTTCGATAGTGTCAGTAAGCGGTTGTACTCGCGGTGTGCATTATCAAATGTCGCTTGTGCGCGGGCAATATTGGCAAGAGCGGCTTCGCGTTGAGAATACAGCGTTGCTTCTTTTTCATAAGCGGATTGCAGAGACAGCTCCGCCTGTTCAAGTGCTATCTTGTATTTACGATCATCAATCGTAAACAACACATCGCCTTTTTGAACGGACTGGTTATTCTCGATGAGAACGTCGGTCACTTTACCAG
The DNA here is from genome assembly GCF_033338995.1 of Vibrio sp. Vb0304. Taxonomy (NCBI): domain Bacteria; kingdom Pseudomonadati; phylum Pseudomonadota; class Gammaproteobacteria; order Vibrionales; family Vibrionaceae; genus Vibrio; species Vibrio sp. Vb0304. The sequence continues at coordinate 31,857 of NZ_JAWOTT010000020.1, read as the reverse complement.
ATACCTCGGGCGCGACTTGGACAACGTATCCTTGTACTCGTCCTTCGGTCGTTAAGGGGGCGTGGCGGTCAGCAATGATAATGTACAAAAATAGTACGATGAACAGGACAATCAAAGTTCGCATCCAGTGTTTGAATTTTTGGTCAGCCGTCATTACAAGTTCCGTTAAACATATTGGATAGCGAATTATAGAGAAGTCACTCACAATTCAGTAGAATGATAATACGAACATAAATGACCTAAAAATAGGACAATGAACGTTAGTTTTGATGATATTTACCTATTCACTCAGACGGTGGTTCACGGCGGTATAAGTGCAGCGGCAGAGGCGAATCAACTACAACGCTCAAAAGTGAGTCGTCGCCTGCAAGAATTAGAGAAATCGCTCGGGGTACAGCTTTTGATCCGCACAACACGCAGCATTGAGTTGACGGAGCACGGGAAACGCTTGTTTGAGTTGGTGGGGCAGCCTATTGACCATATTCAGCAAGGTTTAAATGCCATGCACGAATATCAACAAGAGCTGACGGGCAAGGTGCGTTTAGCCATTCCTTCCGCATTGATGAGCTCTGCCGCGTTTAACGCGATCATCACCGAGTACACAACGCGGTATCCGGAGATTTCGGTCGAGATTGAAAACCATCAAGAGAGTGTCGATCTTAAGCGTCAATCGTTTGATTTACAGCTTCTTCCGAGCGTGGTCAAAGTCACCGATGACAGCTATGTGCAGTTCAGTCTTTTGCCTTATCGTAGTCACTTTGTTGCGTCAAAAGCCTATCTAGAATCGCATCCGCCAGTAAAAACGGTGGAAGATCTTAAGCAGCATCGCCTTTTAACTAATCGTTACAATGCCGATTTGCTCGATTCAGATCTGCATGTGGCGTTGCGCTCGGACGACCTCAACTTGCTGCGCTCGATGGCGATAGCAGGAAACGGCATCGCGTTTATTCCTCAAATTCACTCCAAGCCTGCACTGAGAGACGGTTTGTTGGTCGAGGTGCTGCCTCAATTCGCGCATCCGAAGCAGCATCTTACTCTGATTTATCCCTCGGCCTTATTTCTGCCCAATAAAGTCAAAGCCTTGATTGAGCTAATTCGAGAGAAATTTAAATAGTCAGTTCAAACCACTCTTAACTAAGAGCAAATGTGTGAGCGAAGATCATCTTTCTAGGTTTTAGTGCTCTAATATGAAAGGGTTCTGATACATTAACTGTTGCTCAACTTGTTGAGTATGGTTTGTGGTCGCACAAGATAGGAGATGGAAATGTTATCGAAAGGAAACACGGGCCTGATTGTGGTGGATGTTCAGGGCAAACTCGCTACATTAATGCATGAAAGCGACGCACTGATTGAAAATATCACGAAACTGGTAAAGGGTGCCAAAGCACTAGATTTGCCTATTCTGTGGCTAGAACAGAATCCAGAAAGGTTGGGCCCAACCGCGGAGCCGATTCGTGAAGTGCTTGAAAGCACGCATTTACCTATTACCAAGTACACGTTTGATGGTTGCAAAGAGGCGACGTTTAAGGTCGCGGTGGAGAACGCGAAAGTTGATACCTGGTTGGTTTGCGGTATTGAATCCCACATTTGCGTCTATCAAACCGCGGTTTCTCTGCGCCAGTCCGGTTATCGCGTTGAATTAGTCACGGATTGTGTATCTTCCCGAACCGCTGCCAATAAAGCGCTCGCTCTTGCGAAGTTAACCGCTAACGGTGTGGTGCTCACTGGGCTAGAAATGTGTTTGTATGAAATGGTCGAAGATTGCCGAGCACCTGAATTCAAAGAAATTCTGGCGCTCATCAAATAGAGTAATCACTGGAATCAACAACAACTTTATCTGAACACGCTATTCAAATTCTCGTTGATATCTTGGCAACATCGACTCGTTGCCAAGTAACCCGCCTTGGTGAATATAAATCACCATTTTATCTGTGTTCTCTTCCAACCAAGGGGTGAGGCATTGCCACATATACGGGTCGTATAACAGGTCAAATTCGAGGTCGGTTTGCTCAAAGAGTGCTTTCCATGTGATGTAATCTTCTTCGTACAAGCGACCAAAATGGTGTTTGTTGCGGATAGTTAAAATGGTTGGGTGGCTGTTTTCACCGAGCTGGTTGAACTGCTCAGTTAAGTAATCTGCATCGCCTACGCAAGGGCAAGTTAGCACTTCAATGCCGTGTGGACTTAAATGTTTATGAAGATATAAAGACGTCGTGCCAGTGCCTGATGGCAGGGCGACCGCAAACTGCTCTTTACCTCTCAATCGCGTCCAATCAAGAATTTCTCGTGCTAACTGTTTGATGCCAGCTTCAGCGAGGTGGGAACGTCCACCTTCTGGAATAAGCAATGTCGATTCATCTAATCTTCGTACCTGGTGGATGTACTCACTAGGGTGGAGTTCGCTACCGATGTCTTGCATGGCGGTGATTTTCATACCCAAATCGAGAGCGCCGCGATAGTTTCCGATGGGGGAGCTTTTTAGCCAAGATGGAATGTGATGAACATAAAACTCAAATGCCCAATCTTTAATCTGGGCGAGAGCCGCTAGCGAGTACATGGCATTAGATTGAGCGGAGCCAAAGCTTATTAACGTGGTGATGTCGGGATTGTGCTCTTCCATTAACGTCATAAACTTACGTGCTTTGTTCCCAGAAAAGTGGGAGTGGAGCATGTCGTCACGTTTAAGGAAAAATTTGTGCCCATTAAAGCTATGTTGGGTGATAGGACTTTCTGAGAGTTTCATGTCGATGCTGACGGAATAAACCGTGTCACCTTTGCCATTTAAAAAGGGCGCGTAGTGTAACGCCATTAAACCCAGATAAAAAGTCTGGGTTTCAGTACAACCATTTCGGTTATTCCTGATGTTTTGACGCGCTTTTACTGGGGCTGTAATGCAATGGCTCGCCTTTCTGCTTCAAGCCACGTAAACTACGCCGCTTATTTCAACTCAATCAGAAGGCTTGGTTTTGCAAACTCTAGAACAATTAAAAACAGGACAATTAGTAGGAACGAAACAACTGAAGTTGGCAGAAGGGCTAACTGAGTTTCCTATGGAAATTTTAGAGCTTGCAGAAACGCTTGAAGTGTTAGATTTGTCTGGTAACGCACTGTCAGATTTACCACCAGAGTTGGAACAGTTGACCAAGCTAAAAATCATCTTTGCTTCCAACAACCAGTTCACCCATCTGCCAGAGGTCTTGGGTAAATTGCCAAACCTTGAGATGGTTGGGTTTAAAACCAACAAGATTAAAGTGGTGAGTGAAGCCTCACTACCAACTCAGTTACGTTGGTTGATTCTGACCGACAACGAGATTGAAGTTCTGCCAAACAGTCTGGGTGAAAGACCACGCCTAAGAAAGCTTGCATTGGCGGGCAATCGCATCAAACAACTGCCAAACAGCATGGAAAACTTGGTCAATTTAGAATTGATTCGTTTATCTGCGAACCAGTTAGAGCACTTCCCGGATGTGTTGATGAAGCTGCCTAAATTGGCATGGTTTGCTTTCGCAGGTAACCCATTCTGCAAACACCCATCTTCGTTAGACAGTGTGCCGAAAGTGACGACAAACAGTTACTCGCTTAATCATGTTCTTGGCCAAGGTGCGAGTGGTGTGATTTCTCATGCTAACTGGACTGACGCTCAATACGACTTCCCGAATGAAGTGGCGGTGAAAGTGTTCAAGGGCGAAGTGACCAGCGACGGCTACCCACATGATGAACTTGAAGCATGTTTGCAAGCCGGGCATCACAACAACTTGGTGAAATCCATCGCGCAAGTGGATGACGGTAATGAGCTTGCTTTGGTGATGGAGCTGATCCCAAACTGTTACTACAACTTGGGTTTGCCACCAACGTTGGAAACTTGCACCCGAGATACATTCCCACAAGGTTTTACGTTGACGGTCGAGCAAGTCAATTCCATTGTTGAGCAGATGGTGGACGTGTTTAATCACCTGCACGACAACAAGGTGTGCCATGGCGATTTGTATGCGCACAATACTTTGGTTAATGAGCAAGGTGAGATGATCTTCGGCGATTTTGGTGCGGCGAGCATTTACGGTTACTTATCGGACGAACAGCAAGCGGCAATCCGAACCATTGAATCTAGAGCGTTGAAGTACTTTATCGAAGATATGTTTTCTGTGTGTGAGGCGTCGGAATCGGCATCGCAAGCATTCAATCGACTAGCAGCGCTTGCAGCATAAGATTTCATTCAATCGAAATTAAAAAGAGGTATCGAATTGCTCGTTTGATACTTAGCAAAGTAGATACCTCTCAATTGAATTAGGCGCTGAGGAAGTTACTCTGATCAAGCCTCTTGATGCTCTGACGCAAGATTAATCACCGCCTCACAACCACCTTCTGGATGTGTACCAATCTTAAATTGCCAGCCATAGCGTTGGCACAAATCGTCCACAATCATCAAACCTAATCCGTGCCCATCAGAATGTGGAATGGTCGAAAAGCCTTCACCTTCATCGCGCACCGAGATGGTGTTTTCATCCATATTGATATGAATTGATCCCGAAGGTGTCGCAGCGATGCCGTTGCGAATCAGGTTGCCAAGAATAATGGTCAACACGGCATTGGTCGCGCGCGTTCTAGGGTTGCCGTCGATCTGTACATCAAAGCTGAGTGCTTTCTCATCCGCCTGAGCTTGGCTTTGGAAGATGATTTGGTTGAGTTCTTCTTCGGTGATGCTGCGCACTGGTGAATCATCTGCATTACGCTCGTAACGTACTAAGCCGAGTAGGGCATCCACCATGGTCGACATCTGCTGCGTTGCATCCTGAATTCGGTGCACTTGGCGGGTTTGGAAATCCGTGTTCGCACTTCTCGCCAGTAAGCTGCTTGAGCCTTTCATCACGGTTAACGGTGTACGCAGTTCATGACTCGCGTATCGTGCAAAGGCTTGCTCGCGCTTGATGACTTGGTTGATTTTGTGGCGGTACTCATTCAACTCATCCGCAAGGGTTTGGAACTCTTTGGCTGAGCCCTCAGGCACACTAAAGGTCTGCGTGGCATCGCCTTGGTGATGATCGAGTTGGATTTTAAGCGCATTGACGGGTTCAATCAGGCGCTGTGATAAACGCAGCAGCAGGCTACCAAACAGGAACACCAGCACGGCGACAATGGACAGCACCATTGCGACGACGAGAATGAATTCCTCTGAGGTGATCTCGATTTCATCAATCAAGGAAACCAGAATCACGGGATGTTCAACGCCTTTGTAGGTGTAAGTACTCATGTAAACCATGCGCGAGTATTCACCGTCTTCTACTTCATCAAGAAAGTGCTTTTGACCTATTAGGTATTTTTGGTAGCGCTCGGCAACCAATGAGATGTCGTTGTATGCGGTGGTGAGCAGGTCAAGCTGAATACTGCCTTGCTCTGGGTGGGACTGGAAATGTTCAATCGCTTCTTTTTTGTCGACCATAATACGGCGTTCACCCACGCGGTCTTCAGACCAAAGCAGGGAGCCAGTAATCAACAAAAAGCAGAAGATGCCAATCACGACCGACACAAAAGAGAAAAACAGAGCGAGTCGCCCTGTCATACTTTGTGTGCTTTGCGTGCTAGCAAGTAAGCGATTGATCATGCACCTGTCTCCAAGCGGAAGCCAACTTTCGGCACGGTGATCAGCACATGTTGTTCAAATGGCTTATCAAGTTGGTTGCGAAGTTGGTAAATGTGGCTGCGCAGAACGTCGTTGTTCGGCTCGTTCTCTTGCCAAAGTTGGAAGGCGATTTCTTCACGTGTTACTACGTCTGGCGCGCTTTTCACAAGCATTTCCAGAATGGTGTAAGTGGTGGGGTTTAGCGCCAGCAGTTTATCTTGGCGGTAAGCTTTACGCGTTTTTTGGTCGATAGAGACTTCGCCGTATTCCAACTTACTCGACGCGACAGTGCCACGGTAACGGCGGATCAGTGCCATCATGCGCGCTTCAAGAATATCAAGATCGAAAGGTTTGGTCAGGTAATCATCGGCACCGTGTTGGAAGCCTTTGAGCATATCGTCACGGCTATCAAGTGCAGTCAGCATAAGCACTGGTGTGTTGTTGCCCGCGTCGCGAAGTTTATTACACATGGTCAAGCCATCCATGCGTGGCAGCATGAGGTCGAGCAAGATGATGTCGAAGGTGTTTTCCATCGCCAGTTTCAAGCCGAGCTCGCCGTTGTCTGCATAATCGAGTTCCATACCTGCACACTCAAAATAATCGAACAGCATGCCTGCGATTTCTCGATTATCTTCGACTAAAAGTACGCGTTTCATGTATTTGTCTCCAAGTGGGCGGGTTTTCGAAAATAAGACTTCGTCTTAACCGAACATTATTCACTAAGAACGTGAAAAAGATGTCAACAACATCTCTTTCACATTGATGTTTGTAGACTGGATTCATTCATCGGATTTAGTGGAAGAGTAGCATGTCAACCTTCAACATTCACGCTGCAACCTTTTCAAAGGTGAGCCAATACACTGAGCCTAAAACAGTTTTGTCTGTTGTGGTGCCATTCTTTAACGAGCAAGAAGTCTTGCCTGAATTTCATCGTCGTTTAGCCGCCGTTTTGGATGAAATACCAGAACGCTGCGAAATCGTCTATGTCGACGACGGCAGCAAAGACGACAGCCTAATGATCGCACAAAACTTTTCTCAATCTTCTAGCGACGTTCGTTGTATTGCACTAAGCCGTAACTTCGGCAAAGAGTCCGCCATGAGTGCGGGGCTGGAACACTGTCAAGGTGAAGCGGTGATCGTGATTGATGCTGACTTGCAAGACCCGCCGGAGTTGATCCCGCAAATGGTGTCAAAATGGCATGAAGGGTATGACGTGGTGAACATGCAGCGCAGTGAACGCCACGGTGAAACCTGGTTCAAACGCTTCTCGGCCGCTTGCTTTTACAAAGTGCTGAATAGCATGGCGAAATTAGAGGTGCCAGAGAACGTGGGCGATTTCCGTCTACTGAGCGCAAAAGTGGTTAAACACATCAATGCGCTACCAGAGCGTAACCGATACATGAAAGGCATTTTTTCTTGGCCGGGTTTCAAGCAAGTGACGGTTCAGTTTGAGCGTGACGCTCGTTTCTGTGGTGAAACCAAATGGAACTACCTCAAGCTCATTGGCCTTGCAATGGACGGCATTACCTCGTTTTCCATTCGTCCTTTGCGCTTAGCGACACTTGCCGGTGCGTTAGTGGCGTTCAGTGCCTTTATCTATGGCGCATTCATTGTGATGAAAACCGTAGTGTTTGGTGAGCCTGTCACTGGCTACCCATCCATGATGGTGGTGCAACTTGCCTTGGGCGGTGTGCAACTGCTGTCGATTGGCCTTTTGGGTGAATACATTGGCCGCATTTTTGTCGAGACCAAGCAACGTCCTCTTTATCTTGTTCAGTCTGTTTACGAGCAGCCTGCAAAACATCAATCCATCCAAACCATGAAGTTTAAACTGGGAGAAACCGCGTAATCATGAGTATTAATAAAACCCATTTGTGGTTGTTGTTGGCGTTTGCTCTTTTACTCCGTCTTATTTCACTTGCCGCTTACCCTTTGATGGACACCACGGAAGCCCGCTACGGCGAAATGGCGCGCTTAATGGTGGAAACCGGCAATTGGCTTACCCCACAGTTTGATTACGGCGTGCCTTTTTGGGGGAAACCACCCCTGTTCACTTGGATGAGTGCTTACGGCATTGAGCTGTTTGGATTGAATGAATTTGCAGTGCGCGCGCCTCATTGGTTAGCGGGTGTTGCGACGATTGTTTTTGTTGCTTTCATGGCGCATCGCGCTGGCTTTAATGCAGTCATCGCAGCGTTGGTACTGGCGACGTGTGGCATCTTTTCAATTGCTGCGGGTGCGGTGATGACAGACATGGCGCTGACGTTAGCAATGACCATGGCGATGGTCGGCTTTTACTACTGCTGGCTTGGCAAAGACAAACACAGCCGATTGTGGGGTTATCTCGGTTTCTTTGGCTTGGCTTGCGGGCTGTTAGCGAAAGGTCCAGTGGCGATCGTGATCATGGGCATCGCAGTGTTTCCTTGGCTCGTGATTCAGCATGGTTTCTTTGGTGCCTTCAAAGCCTTGTGGCAGCGTTTTCCAATTGTGTCGGGGTTGGTGTTCATGCTGGCGATTGCTCTGCCTTGGTACATCATGGCAGAAATGGCGACGCCTGGATTTATTGATTATTTCATTGTTGGCGAGCACTTTAAGCGTTTTGTTGTCGCCGGTTGGGAAGGGGATTTGTATGGCTCTGCTCATGATCAACCACGTGGAATGATCTGGGTATTCTGGCTGCAATCGGCTGCGCCTTGGTCAATTGTATTGCCTATCTTGGCGTGGAAACGTCGTAAGGTACTCAAAGCCATTGAAACCGATCATCAAGGTCTGTTTAGCTTCCTGATGTGTTGGCTGATTTCACCAATGATCTTGTTCACCATGGCTGGGAATATTTTGCCTGCTTACGTACTACCGGGTGTGCCTGCATTGGGTATCTTGATTGCAATGCTGGTGGATAAACACGATTTCAAATGGCTGACCGGAACGGCAGCGGTGTTGCCAGCCCTGCTTATGATTGCGATGTTGGTTTTGAATATGGGCAAAGCAGATAGCCGCAGCGACCGCATAATCTTCGCGCAAATTAATGATAATGCTCCGGTCTTCTACATTGGTAAGCGCCCGTTTTCAGGCCAGTTCTATAGTCATGGTCAGGCGAAAAAGCTTAAACATAAGAATGACTTAAACAATCTGAAGAAATTCCACCTGATTGGTAAATCGCAGCAAGTGGATAGCATGATTCATGAAAATGCGTTGAGTTGTACCAACGAGTTCACAGCAAAATCGAAACGCTCACTCTACACCTGTGTGGTTGGATAACGGAATGCGCAAATTACCAAAATTTACTTCGCTGGAAAGGTTTGCTTCGTTAACAAGGTTTGCTCTAGTAGGTGGTGTCGGCTTTATGGTCGACACCCTTATCTTTTCTGTGTTGTTCCATTGGTTTGGTCTTGAGCTGATGCTGGCTCGTGGGATTGCATTTTTGTTTGCGGCAACCACGACTTGGCTTGGCAATCGCTGTCTGACTTTCTCTCAAGCAGAAAAAACCAACCCTTTCGCTCAATGGCAAAAATTTATGGCGAGTGCCTTTATCAGTGCTTTGCCTAACTTTATTGTGTTCAAAGGCGTAACGCTCGCGCTAGGAACGCAAGGGGTGATGGTCTATTTGGCTTTGATCTTAGGCATATTGGCAGGCATGGTGAGTAACTATTTACTCAGTGCAAAATGGGTGTTTAGTTGAGGATAGAAAGGTTCGGGCTTACTATCCTATCCTCGAGTTAAAAATTCGTTATCTGAACCAATTTTTCTTTTTGTACATCAGAGTAAACCTAAAGCTTTTCATGGGGGGGATGTAAAAAGGTAAACAAGCCAAGGTTTATACCTTGGCTGCCGTTAGTTCAGATTTTGATTGTTCGATTTCAAACTCGGTTTGCCACTTGCCGTTGTAAAGATACTTACACTCTGGGAGTGGCGCTTTCGCATCCCTTAAATCAAACACTTCATTGGTAGGGTATTCTCGATAATAAGCGGGAGTCGTAAAAAGTCTAGGTTCAGGCTTCGCTTCAAACAGCTTTTTATGATCATTGACCTCTTTACAATCCAGTTTGTAGACCTCTGACAGTTGCGTGACCATGGATTCTAATTCCGCTTCATTTTTAAAGAAAATGTAACAATAAAATCGTCCCTGTGAGCGAAAAGTAATCTCCTGAGCAGTATCTTGGTATTCGCACCTGTCATACTTAAAAAAGAACTTAATTACTTTCCTTTTCTTATTATAATCAGCAAAGAGCCAGTCTTCACGTTCTCCGACCCTCACTTCTGTTGGTTCATCAGGCTGACGTTTAAGCATTTTAAAGGAGACTAATATAAAAGCACCAGCGCCTGCTAACGCCATCGGGCCAACCACCGCAACCATCACCACACACACCACAGCACCTATCCAGCCAACGGCTTGCGTGGCGGTATTCACCCAGTTAGGCATGTTGCGACGTTTCTTCATCACAAAGCCTTTGTCAGAAAAAATATAGTCATAGCGATAGTCGAGGCCAATCGTAAGGTAAAAGGCTCCAGACACCATCACCGACAAAATAAAAGAAAAAATAGTTACGTCAACCGTGTCACTCGTGTGTATAAACAAAGTTAATAGGAATGGGGCGATCACAAATGGAAGCGCAAAAAGTTTAAAGTAATAGCGAAATGGTTCCTCTACATCATACTTATGCCATGTTCTGACGTTATCGCCTGCGAGTATTTCTTGCTCTTGTGCCTCTTGATAAACTGCCAACTCTTCTGGGGTGATGTAAAATGGTGAATATGCCAAGGGTTACTCCTTAAAACCTAATGTGCCAACAGCGGGGGTAAGTGATTTTTTAATGATGTTTTGTTTGGTATTGTCTGAAATCAAGCGATAAGTTGCACTCTGTTTTACGCTATTTTGGAACCAATACTCACGCTTTGATGGCGCATCATCTTCTGCATCGTACTCCACTTGCATGGCAAGGTAATGGTCTGCTTCTTTAATTGGCAATGTTACCTTGTACACAACCAATTCGGCGCTAGTTTGGTCTTGAGTTTGTAGCGTGACTAAATCTGCGTTTTGATGCCACGAGCCTGACATCAAATCATCTTTTGTTGCCTTGGTGTTGGTACTCAATGTAATACCATTCGTTGCAGCGCGCCGTGGCAGTTGAATATGCACTTCCAAACCGATTAACTCACGATGTGTGTAACCTGGGTAGGCCTGTATTTTTTCAACAGGTTGATGGTATACTGTAGGCTGTTGAATAATAGATTGTAAGTCAAACAGCGCTTGCTGCACCAATGCTGAATTATGCTTCTCTCTCTCGGGCAAGCTCGAAGATTGGCTCCACTGAGTGCGAGCTGGGTGATAACCCCAAGGCAGTTTATCTAACCATTTTTGGAAATCATCTTGTTTCAGTTTATTCAACTTATAATTGATGGCTAAGTATGTAACTGTAAGAATAACTAAAGCTGCCGTTACCGGGCCACCAAAAAGCAAGTTAGTCGAAAAAGTACCAGTAGAGGCTCCTAAGAACTGAAACGCACCAATCGCACCAGTTAAACCAAGTGTTACGGTATTTGCTAAATATAATTTGCTTTCGAGGCCATAAACGTTATCGATACTCTGCCAAGAACGGTAAGCCTCAATACCTGAAGCTAGCGCTCCTAAAGCCCCTGTGATTGCGAGCCATTTATGGAATACCTTTAAGTCATCAAGGATCAAGTTTTCAAAACCTTCGACATTTTGATTCACTAACTCTTTTAAGACTTTGTATGAATGAGCTCTTAATTTGGGATCACCCTTCACATTCTCCCATAATTTACCCGTACGAATCCCCGTCCAAGCGTTAGCTGTATAAAAAAGCTTTTGTTGGATATCCAAAAATTCATCTGAGGATGTTAACCCTGTGTCTTGGATACTGCTCATGGCATCACCAAGCGCGATGCAGTTAAATACTAATGCCAGAAAGCCTAGACCACCGGCATTCTCGAACAGTTTATTCAAATCATTGAGCTTATTCATCACGATCCGCGTTCTAAGCTCGATGGTTCTTTGAGGTAGATCATCAGGTAACTCAATGTACTGCGGGTACTCCAATGTAGCTACAGCGAGAGCCTTCTTAATAGTCTTTCTATTTTCTAAAGCTGTTGTGTATTTAGAGTCAGCTTTGCGGTTATTTTTCTGGAAGTCAGCAATGATTGCACCGTTTTTTTCGAGCTTAATCAGATAATCATTTACGCGTGTTTTCCATTTTTTAAAATCGTGAGCGTAACCTTCTTTTATTGTTACGGGCATATTGTGTGCCATATGTTCTGCAATAACGGCAAATAAATAATAGCTATGACGGTTCAGAGGTTTAGCGAAAACAGGCATCAGCGAAATTGATACTTGTGAGGTCATGCTAACACCAAACTCTACAACGCCTTTTGCAAGCGCACCTATTGCAGATTTAAAAATAATATCCAGCTCTTGGAAACCTTTGGCGATATCTTTGAGAAAGGCTGTTTCCGCAGTGTTTGGGTTGGAAACAAAGTCCATGATCTTAGAGTACATATTCACGCGGTTGCTGGTATCAGATATCTGGTCCATCAACTGATTATCAGGATCAGGATTTTCTGAGACGATCGACTGTTCATCAAGTGCCTCTGTAATATTCTTCTCCATCACTTTAAATAAACTACGACTAAACCCAGAGGCATAGAGAGCAAGTAAACTGGTTGGTCTTTCCCATTGGCTTTCAGCCCATTGGCGGTCTTCTTCTTGCATCACCAGAGTAAATGACTCAACGGCTTGCTTGTGCAGTTGATACAAGCTGTACTGCGTGTCTTCGCTGTATAGGTCGAAGATTCTCTCAAGATGATGAGGTGTCAAAGATTCCATTACAGCAATAAAGTCGCGTTTGACCGAAACCACTTGGGCTAGCATGGTTTCTTTTTGTTCTGACAGCTCTTGCATCTCGCTCAGCATTTGCTTCCAGTTGAGCTGCTGACGCCAGCGTTCAGTCGCTATCCATTGTTCGTATTTACCAAAACGGCTCGCAGAAATTCGATATTTGTCCTGTATCGCTTTAGCAATGTCACTTTGGGTATGTTGGTGTGATTCAATCGCTCCAGCGGAAAATTTAGCAGGATAGCCGGACTGAACTGAGCTTTTGTTCTGCTCTGCCAAATCAAGTTGGTGAGAGGAGTCATAATAGTCAGCCATGTCGGTATAAAACGACAGCTCTTCGCCGTTACGCTTAACGCTAGCTGGCATGTCTATCTCGTCACTTGCACCAAACATACACAGTTGCATGGCGGTCTGCATCAAGTTCCACTGGTTTGAAAACTGGTCAGTGAAAAGGCGGTAAGGGCTTGCGGCACCAACAAAATGCAGTGACATATCTTGAATGTCTGCGGCGTAATCTTTTATCGCGACGAAGTAGCCTGATTCTTCTTCTGGAATCGCAGAGGTTAAATCGCTTTCGACTGCGACAGGTTTAAAGACAGAACCATCTTCATCTGCTTTGGTGGCGATGCCAGAATCCGCAAAGCGACCATCATCGACGGCAGAAGATTCAATATCAGCGACTTGGGTTAACTTATCTATTGGTGCAATGTTGTGCTGATTCTCGTTTGAGGACAGAACAATGGTTTGCATGCGATCGATATGATTACTCGGATTGTTAAGTACGCGCATGAACGTGTGCCATGTCCACCGGTGCTCAGAGAAGCAAATCGATAGTACGCTTCCGTTGACGTAAGTAAGGAAGGGCTTTGCATCTTGTGGTGTCCCACGCTGCTCTGATTTTGGGCTTTCTGATTCTCCCAACTTATAGAGCGTGAATTGCGTTCCTTTGATTTCGTATTCGTCTAAGCTTTTGTTGATTGCATCATAGACATACAGCCAACCGTCGCGCAGTTGACGCAGGGTGTAACCAACGGTATTGAGTTTGGCTGGGCCTTAGCCTTTCCATTCTTCAGGCAAACCAAAAGGTTGTGTCTCTTCTGTTTCTAGCTGATCGATGGCATAGCGGACTGGGATAAAGTGCGCAGGTGATGCTTCCGTTGCTTCCTTCTCAGTTTTTAAATTGAGAGGCTCTGGTTCAGACGGCGGTGGCGGATCGATTTTTTTTGTTTCTCCCTCCCAAAACATACTGCGCTCTGGGGGTGAGCCAGCAAGATCATCGGATTCCGTGGTTGGAACGATATTCAGCGATTTCAGTGTACCATCGCTTTCAAATGCCTGAACGGCCTCCTCATAGGTATAGCTGTTGTCATACCAGAACATAGAAGTTTTTGGGGGAAGTGGATGATTCATCGTTAGCCCATGTTTAAGAGTTTTACTCTGTTACGCAAATATCGCACCAAAATAAAGCTATTAAAAATCAATGAGTTAGTTTTTTATGGTTTTGCGTCAATCAAATAATTGTTTGTTTTTCCAATAAGTTGGTTGGTGTTTACCATTTTTTGTATTGATTGAATCAAAGTTTGAGTTGTGAGTGATGCCTCAATGAGCCGACAAAACAAAAGGGCTCCAGAGTTACCTCTGGAGCCCTTTCTAGTATTTAAGTGCTAAAGAGTTAGCGACGCTTTGGTTTACGTTGACCAGCTGGTTTGCCTTGTCCTTGTGGGCGACCTTGGCCTTGCGGCTTGCTACCTGCCGGGCGGTTTGCACCGTTGCCGCTAGGACGTTGGCCGTTGCTTGCAGGGCGTTGACCACCTGTAGCTTTACCCGAACCGTTACGGTTGCCAGATGGTTTACCATCTTTTGAACCGCCTTCAGAACGTTTGTTCAAATGACCACCGAAGCCTGGTTGGTTTTTGGTATGTTTGGTTGCAAAGCGGTTTGCCCCGTGACGACCAGATTTACGACGTTGCGCAGGTGTTTGTGCTTCAATGTCTTCTGCAGGAACGAGACAGCCTTGTTTGTCACCAATCAAATGTTTTTTACCCATACTGATTAGGGCTTCACGGATCATTGGCCAGTTTGCTGGATCGTGATAACGCAACAGCGCTTTATGCAGGCGACGTTGACGTTCACCTTTTGCTACAGGTACATCTTCACGTTTTTTGTACTTCACGCGTTTCAGAGGGTTTGTCTCTGAGTAGTACATCGACGTTGCGTTACACATTGGCGAAGGGTAGAAGTTTTGTACTTGATCACATTCGAAGTTGTTCTTTTTCAGCCACAGAGCAAGGTTCAGCATGTCTTCGTCTTCTGTGCCTGGGTGCGCAGAGATAAAATAAGGGATTAAGTACTGCTTCTTGCCTGCTTCTGCACTGTATTTCTCGAACATCTCTTTAAAGCGATCGTACGTACCCATGCCTGGCTTCATCATCAGATCAAGAGGACCTTTCTCTGTATGTTCCGGTGCAATCTTCAAGTAACCGCCTACGTGGTGAGTCACGAGCTCTTTCACGTATTCTGGTGATTCAATCGCAAGGTCGTAACGTACGCCAGATGCAACCATCACTTTCTTCACGCCTTCAACTTTACGCGCTTCGCGGTATAAATCGATCGTGTGTTTGTGGTCTGTGTTTAGCTTGTTACAGATGCCCGGGAATACACAAGAAGGACGACGACAGTTCGCTTCCGCTTTTGGATCTTTACAGCCCAGGCGGTACATGTTTGCAGTCGGGCCACCAAGATCGGAAATTGTGCCGGTAAAGCCTGGAACTTTGTCGCGAATTTCTTCAATCTCGTTGATGATAGACTCTTTCGAACGGTTTTGAATGATTCGACCTTCATGCTCGGTAATCGAACAGAAAGAACAGCCACCAAAGCAACCACGCATGATGTTCACAGACGTCTTGATCATGTCGTACGCAGGAATTTTTGCTTTGCCGTACATAGGATGAGGAACACGCGCGTAAGGCAGGCCAAACACAAAGTCCATCTCTTCGGTCGTCAATGGAATTGGAGCTTGGTTTACCCAAAGTTCACGATCACCATGGCTTTGAAGTAACGCTCGACCAGAGTACGGGTTCGTTTCTAAATGCAGTACACGGCTTGCATGCGCATAAAGAATGCGATCGTTTCTTAGCTTTTCAAACGAAGGTAAACGGACCGCAGTCGTCGCAGCATCGTGGCGTGATGGGCGAATTGTGATTGGTTGTGCAACTGGCTCGTCTTTTTTAGTTTCACACTGAGTTTCTACTTCGTATGGGTTCTTTGGTACGAACGCTTCTTTACGAGGTTTTTCAATGCGAGAAGAATCAATAACCGTGTAGCCTTCTGGTGCAGCTGGCAAGTTCACGGCAGTACCACGAATATTGGTCATGGTGCTGATGTCTTCGCCGTTTGCGATGCGATGTGCTACTTCGACAAGTGCGCGCTCTGCGTTACCAAAAAGTAGGATGTCTGCTTTTGCATCAAACAGTACAGAACGGCGAACTTTATCTGACCAGTAATCGTAGTGTGCAACACGGCGTAGGCTAGCTTCGATACCACCTAAAACAATAGGTACTTCTTTGTATGCCTCACGACAACGTTGAGAGTAAACCAACGTTGCTCGGTCTGGGCGTTTACCACCTTCGTTATTCGGTGTGTACGCGTCATCGTGACGAAGCTTTTTATCCGCGGTGTAACGGTTGATCATGGAGTCCATGTTACCCGCAGTGATCCCGAAGAACAGATTTGGCTTACCAAGTTGCATGAACGCATCTTTATTTTGCCATTCTGGTTGAGCAATGATACCGACACGGAAACCTTGTGCTTCTAGCAGGCGGCCAATGATAGCCATACCAAAGCTTGGGTGATCCACATAAGCGTCACCGGTTACAATGATAATGTCACAGCTATCCCATCCTAGGGCATCCATTTCTTTGCGACTGGTCGGCAAGAAAGGTGCCGTACCAAAACACTCTGCCCAGTATTTTTTGTACTCATGAATAGGAGTGATGTTATTGGTCATATTTTGCTCTCTGTTCCAGGGAGCGCGAATTATAGCGATTTGATTATCAGGTATCTATAACAAACTCATCTATTCAAGCTTAGTTCATCGAGTTTTATTTGGTTTGTAAAAATATCAATGCTCTATCGGCGATTTTCTGTCTAATTTCACCTTGAAAGCCTCATGGTTATAGATCGGTTCATGAAAAATGTCGCAATCTTAATACAAAGCATAAGCAATGGTGTGCTTATATGGGGTAAAGCCTATAATCAAATTGGTGCATATTAAATACAAAAGGCTGAGCTGCTCTGGAAATAGTTCTAAGTCGATAGGCTTATCGTTGACACAATCCATCTATAAAGAGGATCGGCAGGTCCCAACTGGAATGTCGCGAATTGACTGTGAATTTTGAGCCTTGGGCTAATTACAAAAAAAGGGGCTAGGGTATGAGTGAATCTACGACAACAGTGCATCCAAAAATGCAAACGACTTCCAGTCTAACTCCTGTTATAGAGTGGTCTTACGATATTGATACTCGCGAGTTCGAATGTGATCAGCAAGGAATGGCAAAGGCATTTGGGATAAGTACGCCAGTAACCAGCCTAAATAACTTGTTTGATCATATGCTGATGGGGCAACAAGAAACGCTAAAACAACGAATTCTAGAAGTGGAACTCTTTGGCGGACGGGGGCGGTTTTCTTGTTGCATGATGCTAAAAAACGTTAACTTAGTGCACGTTACTATTAGTTTTGAAAGGCTCAATAAGCGCATTATCCAAGGCACTATCATTCCACAATTAACAATCACTGGTTGCGAGGAGTTAGCGAAAATTCTCGAAACGATTTTTGATTTGCCAAATGTAGGCGTTTTAGTTGCCGATGAAGATACGCGCATTTTAGGTTGTAACCGCGCCTTTGAGTTACAAATGGGCTATCAAAACCGAGATCTGGTTGGGCTTAAAACTCATATATTCAGTACCTCTCACCATAGCCAAGCGTTTTATGATCAGCTGTGGCAGCAAATTAATGATGAAGGATGTTGGTGTGGTAACTTGCTGAGCAAAACAGCAAACGGTAGCAACCAAGCTCATCATCTTTGTATTTACCGACTTACGTTTCACTCTGGACGAATTCTTTATCTCGGATTTTCTACGGATATTTCTGCTTCGTTGTTGTGGATGAAAAATCGTTGTGAACAACAGCATGATTGGGCTGCCTTTTTACCGACGAGGAAAGAATTTGAACTCCAATTAGCTACCTTAGCGAATGAAAGCAGAAATAAAGAACTCAACATTGTTATGACACTAAGACCCAAGTTTTCGGAGAGATACTTGCTTGAACAGCAATTAGGTTTTGCAGATTTTATTATGCGAAGTCGCTACACCAGTATTGCGGGGCAGTTATCTCGGGATGTGTTTGTCGTATGCTTGCAGACCCCTCATTGTCAATGGTTGAGCCCGGTTCGTCTGATCCAAATTGCCATGAAAGGGTTCTTTAATGAGCTTAGAAATGAAATGGGCACAAAAATGCATGCCACTATCGTTAAAGGCCAAACTGGTGTGTCAATCCTTGGCTATGATACGAACCGACCAAGACAAGCGCTAGCACATGCAGCGCAAGCAATGTTGTCCTCTATTTCCGGTGAAGGCAGCTATTTCAACTTTTACGACAGTGAACTTCACTCTGAATTAGTGAAGCGCCAACATCTCGAGGCGTTTTTGGAGGCGCAAATAGAGAGTGGGCTAGTGGACGTTTACTTTCAACCGATTATCGACGTTCAAACCGGAAGCGTGGTTAAGTTCGAGGCTCTCGCACGCTTCTATGATGAAAATGATGCGTATTGTACGCAAAAGATGATCGCTATTATTGAAGATCTAGAACTCATAGCGGCACTTGATGATGTGGTCTGCCAAGCTGCGTTGAAGCACTTTCCGCGCTTACAAGAAATTTATGGCGAGGAAGTGGGCGTGACCATCAATCGCTCCCTCAATACGAAATTGGATTCTCTTCAGATCCTTCAGCGGTCGCATGATTTGATTAAAGCCAGTGGTGTAGACCCTAAGCGAGTAACTATCGAGCTAACAGAAACCGCGTATTTTGAACAAGATGAGGAGCATACTCGATCTCTAGAGGAAGTGCGGAAAGAGGGCATTGAGATCGCGATTGATGACTTCGGTACTGGGTATTCTTCTTTTTCTTATCTAGAAAAAGGGCAGTTTGATTTACTGAAAATAGACCGAAAATTCGTTAAGAACATTCATAAAGGGAGCACCAGCTATAACATTGTGAAAATGGTCACCGAGCTTGCACAGCAAATGAATGTAAAAGTGGTTGCTGAAGGCGTGGAATCTAAGCAAGAACTTCAAGTATTGGCAGAAATCGGTGTCGATTACATGCAGGGCTTTCTATTTTCTGCTGCCGTGCCTGTCGATTTGATGGATAAAGCGGACAGTTATGAGCATCTGTTCTCTGACATCGCGGTTGAGTCTAAGCAAAGTGATGTGTTGCAATCTGTGAGCCATGAACAAGTCAGGTCTATGGACCCTGGAGAACCGCTCTCCTTGGCAGTGGAGTACATGAATTTGAATCCAAGCTCGCCTTTAGTTGTTCTCAATGAAAATCGTTGTGTTGGGTTAATTACGAAAGAGACGGTGAATTTACACCTAACGCCTTCGATGGGAACAGAGCGAGAAACTGAACGAGAAAGCCGAATTTGGAAACGTCCTGTTAATCAGATAATGAGCACCGAATTTGTGTTGGTTGATGAGGATTGACCTGTCTCTGTTATTCGAGAGTTGGTTAAAACCGGGATTCGTTTCCCTTGGGTACTGTGTAATACCAAAGAAGAGTACCGTGGAGTTTTAACGCAGGAAGACGCGTTGAAGTATCTTGCTTCTCTGTGAATAAAATTGTCTTACCGTTTTAGCTCATTTTGGGGCCGACTTTCGGTGGTTTGGCGATAGTTGATTTGATATTATCGCCCCCCAAAATGACTTTTGAGCGTGCATTCAACATGATTCAACAATTGCTGGTTACTTTCCCTCCGATGCTATTTGGCGCACAAGCGCTACTAACTTTGCTTCTAATCAAGGGCGATATTTGTCCTGGTCAGCGAGGACGTCTTCATAAAATGTTGCCTGCAGTAGCTGTATTGTGGCTCGCTGTTGCGTCACTTCGCATTGAAGCATTTATGATCGTGTTTGCTATTTTCTACTTCTATTCTCAGGTTCAAACCAAGAAAACGCGTGAAAAAGGGCCACTATGGGCGATGCATTTAGCGAATGGTTTGGCCTTTGCGTATGTGAGTATTCAAGTATTTGAGCAATCAAGCTGGCCAGCATCGATAGCGATGGCGCTAATGATATTTTTCCTTGGGGCGTCATTTTCTCAATTGCTGCTTACGATAGCTCGCAGCAGATTACAGGCATTTCACCGTATTTTACCAGTTACGGGCATTGTGTCTGGAATGCTATTAGTCATCGCAACGTTGTTTGCTTCTTACCAGTTAAATGAAGCCACACTAAACGCTGCGACACAGCCGATCTTGCTGTCTTTAGCTATGCTAATTTCTTCAATTATTGTGTGGTGTTGGCATATTTTTACGCATAAGAAACCAGAAAAGGTGCAACTGAGCGTTGCCTTGTTTCTAGCACTCGCGTCGATGACGAGCCTGCAAGGTTTATTCTCTCTCGCGGCTTAACCTCTATTCTAAAGACAAAGCTAGACAGCTTATATCCAAGTGCTTTCTTGGTGCTTGGGTATAAGGTGATCACGTTTTAGATCGCACTCACTTTAAATTCGCGTGATTACTACTACGCTTGTTTATATACCTTGTCGAAGAGGAGAGTCGCGATGGATTTAAGCAATGTAGGTAATCTGGACAGCACTATTTTGCTAGGTATCGTCAACGAAAAGCTACGTTTAGAGTGCGACAGTTTTGACGAGTTAGTATCAGTGTATGAGATGGATGTAGAGTCTGTAGTCGGCAAGCTTGATATGCTCGGTTATCAGTACGATCCATTGACTAACCAATTTAAAGCATATCAACGCTAAGCCTTTCATAACCCAAATCTTTTAAGCCACCTTGATTCCGTCAAGGTGGCTTTTACATTGTAGCCTCGCGGTTGCGAAAAAAGCTTGTAAGTAACGCTTTTCTTTCTCTGAATGACGCGTTGCAGCAAACAAGCGACGCCATAAGCCTTGGCCGAAAGGTTTACTGGTAATAAGACCTTGGCGAGAAAATTCAGAAATCGCCCAATTGGGTAGTGCCGCCACCCCTAATCCAGCAGAGACCATCTGAACTAACATGAGAGTGTTGTCGGCTTGCTTCCATTTCGCAGGTTCTATTCCTGCTGGCTGAAGAAAGTGCTTTACGACGTCTAGCCTTTGTTTTTGAACCGGATAAGAGAGCATGGTTTGATCTGCGAGATCTTGCGGATCAATAATTTCTTTTTCCGCCAATGGGTGGTTGGTTGCGGTAATTAAACGCATTTCAAAGTCGAATAGAGGCTCGTAGTGGACTTCAGATCGAGGTTGGATATCGGAAGTAATAACGAGATCGAGTTCGCCTGCCAATAGAGCTGGGAGTGGTTCAAAGCCAAAACCAGAGGAAAAGTCCAATGTTACGCTAGGCCAAGCAAGTTGGTACTCCCTAAGTGCAGGCATTAGCCATTGGAAGCAAGAGTGACATTCAATGGCCATATGTAATCGGCCATTGACGTCCTCTTTCAAGCTCGCTAAATCATTTTCTGCTCTTGCGAGTTTCGGAAGGATATCTTCTGCAAGACGCAATAGGATTTCTCCCTCTGAAGTGAACTTCACCGGACGAGTCTTTCTCAGGAACAGTTGCCCTCCAATTCGCGCCTCCAAATCTTTGATCTGATGAGACAGTGCCGACTGAGTGAGATGTAAAGCGGTCGCTGTTGCCGTTAGAGAGCCAGTGTCTCGAAGCGAAGTGAGTGTCCGCAAATGTTTTAGCTCTATCATGAATTCCTTTCATCCTTTGTTGCTCGCTATGAACAGAATAGCAATCGTGTAAATAACTTAACGACAAAAAATGGATATGTAAACGTCTAGACGTCTATTTGTTGTTTTTATTTGCGAATCATGTCGCTTCATGATGAATTTTTTTAATAAACAAGTTGAATAAATGGACGTTGTTCTAATATCAGATGAGAGCGATAGTTTAGCCATCCAGACATCTTATTCTTTACCGAAAGATGCTCTGATCCAAACAAATTGAACAAAATTGAGAAAGGAATAGGGACATGGCGACAACGACTCACATATTAGGTTATCCACGCATCGGTGAAAAACGAGAATTAAAATTCGCTCAGGAAAAATACTGGCGCGGAGAAATTGATCAAGCAGAGCTTAAAAAGGTTGGAGCAGATCTGCGCGCTAAAAACTGGCAAACGCAAACAGATGCTGGCTTGAGTTTTACCACCGCTGGCGATTTTGCTTGGTACGATCATGTACTGACGACCACGTTGTTACTGGGTCACGTGCCAAAACGTCACGCAGACGGTTTCCCTGATTTGGATACGCTATTCAAAGTGGGTCGCGGTCAATCTCAAGCGGGTTGCGGCTGTGCGGGCGCTGCAGCATCGGATATGACTAAATGGTTCAACACAAACTACCACTACATCGTACCTGAATTTAGCAAGGACGATACATTTGAAGTGAGTTGGCCTCAACTGTTTGAAGAAGTCAACGAAGCAACCCAAGCTGGGCATAAAGTGAAGCCAGTTTTGCTTGGTCCAGTCAGTTATCTTTACTTAGGTAAAGAGGTAGAAGAAGGGTTCGATCGCCTGACGCTACTGCCACGATTGCTTACGGCTTACCAAGCTATTTTGGCAAAGCTCGCAAGTCAAGGTGTTGAGTGGGTTCAGATTGATGAGCCAATTTTGTCACTGGAGCTAGAAAGCAAATGGGCTGATGCGTTCAAGCTAGCGTACCAAGTGATTCGAAGCGATGTAAAAGTGCTGCTAACGACGTACTTTGACTCTATAAGCGATACGCTAGACAAAATTGTAAAGCTACCAGTGGATGGTTTACATATCGATTTATCTGCCGCGCCTCAGCAGCTTGACGACGTGGTTGCCAAACTACCGGAGGGGTGGGTGCTGTCTGCTGGCGTGGTCAACGGTCGTAACGTGTGGCGCTCGGATTTGAGTGCGCAACTTGAACGTCTACAGCCAGTAAAAGAAAAACTGGGCGACAACCTTTGGGTTGCGAGCTCATGCTCTTTGCTACATAGCCCGGTTGATCTGGAACAGGAAACAGAACTCAGTGAGGAAGTGAAAAGCTGGTTTGCGTTCGCAAAACAAAAAGTAACAGAAGTCGCCTTGCTTGGCCGCGCACTCGATGGTGATCAAGATGCGATTCTCGCTTGTGATACCTACAGCCAGCCAATCAAAGCACGTAAAACGGCAACGCATGTGAATAAGCCACAAGTTCAAGCACGTTTAAACAGTATTACTGCGTCACTTGCCGAGCGCAGCGCACCTTACGCGGAGCGTGCTGCGCATCAAGCTGAAGTATTGGGCTTGCCTCTGTTGCCAACCACGACAATCGGTTCTTTCCCTCAAACGGGTGAAATTCGTGTTCAGCGCAGTGCTTATCGTACAGGTCAATTATCTGAGTCTGAATATATCCAAGCACTTAAAGGACATATTGCTGACGCAGTAAAACGTCAAGAGGCGCTCGACCTAGATGTGCTTGTTCATGGTGAAGCAGAGCGTAACGACATGGTGGAATACTTCGCTGAGAACTTGGCGGGTTTTCAAACGACCAAATTTGGTTGGGTACAGAGTTATGGCTCTCGCTGTGTGAAACCTGCCATTGTAGTTGCTGACATTGAACGTGAAAAACCGATCACGGTTGAATGGTCGACGTACGCCCAGTCGCTAACCAGCAAACAGATGAAAGGCATGTTGACTGGACCAGTTACGATTTTGTGTTGGACGTTCCCACGTGAAGACATCACACGTCAAGAAATTGCGCAGCAACTTGCTTTGGCACTGCGTGATGAGGTGTCTGACCTGCAAGATGCAGGCATCAATATCATTCAAATTGATGAGCCAGCCATTCGAGAAGGTTTACCACTCAAAAAACGCGATCAAAAAGCGTACTTAGAATGGGCCGTAAATGCGTTTAAGGTCTCTGCGGCAAGTGCAAAACCAGAAACTCAGATTCACACTCATATGTGTTACAGCGAGTTCAATGAAATCATTGATTCGGTTGCGGCACTCGATGCGGACGTCATTACCATTGAAACATCTCGCTCGAATATGGAGTTGCTGAAAGCATTTGAAGAGTTCAATTACCCGAACGAAATTGGCCCTGGTGTTTATGACATTCACTCACCAAACATTCCTACGGAAGAATGGATTGAAGGTTTAATCAAGAAAGCGGCAGAAAAAATTCCGGCTCAACGTTTGTGGGTAAACCCAGATTGTGGTCTGAAAACAAGAAACTGGAAGGAGACAGAAGCCGCATTGGCAAATCTGGTTTCAGCGGCGAAGAAGCTCCGTGCTGAGCTGGCGTAACACGTCGTTACAGCAAATAAAAACGGAGACTGTGGTCTCCGTTTTTCTATTCTTAATTGTTAACTTTCGTTTTCAGATTATCCAATAATAGCGAATCATCGTCTCATGCCGAAAGCAACAAAAATTACTGTAGCTACTTCACCTGAGTACAAGTCTGTGCTGAAACCAACTCATCTGCCATCAACTGACCGCGAGAATTACGTACCTTAATACGATACATCAAGCCCATATCAATTTGCTTGCGAACTTCTGGGTTGCTGCAGTAGGTATAGATACTGGTATTCAGTACTTGATTTAACGGCTTTGCACCGAGGGCGCCATCGTTATAAATCATCATCATCTCTACAACATTTTTGTTGGATGAGACACGCATTATTTGCAGTGGACCGTACTCTAAAGGGAGACCAGCTGACAAGACTCCTGCTCGGTTTGATGCCATAAGCTCAAGTTGGCGCTGCTTATCATCGGTTGATGAGCAGCCAGCCAGAGCACCAAATACCAAGAAAAGACACAGTAATTTTTTCATAAATTAAAACACTTTTTTGAACGGTTTCACGATTACATTATCGTAAACACCAGCCGCTACGTAAGGATCGGCTTCTGCCCACGCTTTAGCATCCTCTAGCGAGGCGAATTCAGCGATGACAGTTGAGCCCGTAAATCCAGCTTCACCAGGATTGTCAGAATCTATCGCAGGCATCGGACCAGCTGTAAGAAGGCGACCTTCGTCTTGTAGCTTTTGTAAGCGATCCAAGTGTTGTGGGCGAACGCTCATGCGTTTTTCCAACGAGTTCTCAACGTCCTGTGAAAAGATGACATACCACATAGCATAGTTCCTTAATTGGTAGGGTAAAGTGTTAATTTAACGCCTTTTTTGTGTCTCTCACAAGTGAACAACAGAAAATGTGAGATCCTTTCTAACTGTTAGCGTTGTAGGTTGACTAATTCTGAACCGGACGTGGTTTACCTTCACTGTCAATGGCTACGTAGTTGAAGGTCGCATCACAAACCATGAAGCGTTCGCCAACACCGTGAGCTTTGACGGGTTTGACCCATACTTCCAAATCGACACTCATGGATGTGCGGCCGATCTTAGTGCATTCGCCGTAGCAGCATACGACATCGCCCACACCAACAGGTTTTTTGAACGTAATGCTTGATACCGAAACGGTGACAACGCGACCACAAGAGATCTCTTTTGCCAGAATCGCGCCCGCTAAGTCGAGCTGAGACATTATCCAACCGCCAAAAATATCGCCATTGGCGTTTGTATCTGCAGGCATTGCAAGGGTACGAAGCAGCATTTGACCTTTCGGAGAGCTAATTTCTTGACTCATTGTGACATCCTAAATCTTAAAGGCGCTCAAACTAAGCGCCAACATAGTAAATACCTAGAACCAAAGGTCCTTAAAAAACCGCAGATACCGGACCAGAGAAAGTTGGTTTACAGCAGCAAGAATGGTCTGAAAACGGTACGTTGTTTGAGCGGTTTACTGATACATGGAGCAAAACAGCGACCCTAAGGTCGCTGTGAAGTCGCGGATTATAGCAAAACTGAGTTTTTAATCATCAGTGGACACATCGGATGAGTTATTTTTTTGTTCTTTTGGCATGTGTTTATAAATGTAAAAGCCAGTCGCAATCATGTAGGCAAATGTCGCGATCAACATTCCAAATACTTTGAAGTTAACCCAAACATCCAACGGCAATTCGTAAGCAATATAAATGTTTAGGCCAGCGAAGAATGAGAAGAAGCCAACCCAAGCCCAGTTAATCTTTGCCCAAACAGCGTCAGGTAACGTAATTTCCTTGCCTAGCATACCTTTGATGGCTGATTTTCCCAATGCGTGGCTCACTGCTAAGCCAATCGCCAGAATCGCGTAAATGATGGTGACTTTCCACTTTATAAAATTGTCGTCGTGGAAGAAAAGGGTCATGCCGCCGAAGATAGTGACGATAACAAATGTTATTAGCTGCATCTTTTCGACTTTCTTATACAGCGCATAGGTGACGACAAGCTGAATGGCTGTTGCTACGATCAGTGCACCTGTCGCCACGTAGATGTCGTACAGCTTGTATAAAGCGAAGAAAACGATGAGTGGTATAAAGTCTAGGATCTGCTTCATGATGGCAAAATCTACCTAATTGTTGAATTGAAGACAGTCTAACGGAATCTGACAAGATGTGAATACTGAGGAAGTTAAGGTAAGAATAGTAACGCTTAGTATATCGTACAGCCCGCAAGCTTCTTCCATGTCGAAACAGCATATGGAAGGAATAAAAATTGCCGCGATGAGGCGGCAATAAAGTTGAGAGTTTTAAACCTTAAGCCACACGTTGATATTGGGAAATAAGCGTTTTTACATCTTCTAAATAGCCTTCCCGTAGTAAGTTATCGACCGTTGCTTCTAGCTCTTCGAGAGACATCGTGAAGCAAGTGGATTTACCAGTCATCAGGCTCAGATATTGATGATACTCTTCTTCTGTATAGTGGCCTAAGCGATCAAGTAACAGTGTTTTGATTCCATGATGAATCAAGCCGTAGTATGTATGTCGATGAAGTAACATGGCGATCTCCTTATCAAGCTCATACGCTACTCATTTGCAGCCTGCTTGACCTTCTGGATAATTCGATTTACTCCAATAATGCACATCTAGTGCCAGTTCTATATTTGCAAATTAAAAAGTGTTGGAAGGTGCAAAATTCTCGTTCTGTAGCCATCTTTGGATGACGACTTGAAGTGCATTTAACGTGGTGGGCTTTTCGAGTCTGTCATCCATGAGTTTCGAAATTAGCTCCAACTCTCTAGCTCCAGACTCACCAGATAAGGCAATGATTGGAACGGAGGATGTGATTTGCTTAATCCGTTGGCTTGCGTCAAATCCATTCATTACCGGCATTTGGACATCCATAAGAACGAGATCAATCTTGTGAGAGTGGAATAGTTCTACCGCAGAGGCTCCATTATTTGCTTGTAAGCTGTTGACTCCCAGCCTTTTTAAATACATCTGTACCAAGGTGCGTTGCACCTCTTTGTCATCAACAATGAGCACTGTTGGTGCATCTATAGATACTTGTACGTGTTGAGCTGAATGATTTTCAGAATGTGATGGAGTTGCTTTCCAGCTATCAAAGTCCGGTGCTCTTAATGTCTCTGGTTTTGGTGCGTTTGGTACGACTGGGAAATACAAGTAGAATTCTGTGAACTCGTTCAATTCAGACTGGCACTCTATTCGTCCTCCGAAGGAGCGCATAACACGTTGGCAATAGCCCAAACCTAAGCCACTGCCTCCGCTTTTTTGATACGAGAAAAAGTCATCAAATATCTTGTGTAAGATACTGCTATCTATACCTGGCCCACTATCTCGGAAGATCAGAATGTTTTCGTAAGCCCCCGTCTGGGTACGAATCTCAATTTGACTGTCGGGATAAGAATCAAAATAGTAGATAGCGTTACGAATCAAATTGAAAATGACAAAGTTAAACAGGGTCTCATTTAACTTCGCGACAAAATCGTGTGCCTGTGGCAGGTTAATTCTCTCTATTATTTGATCGTTTTCAAAACCATAACGGCTTACTGCTTGGTCGATGGCTTTATGTATGGAAGTGAGAGCTAAAGGCTCATGCTCTGGTGAACTGTCGCTAACTTCTCGTAAAATAATATCGATAAGTTGTCGACCGCGTTGTATAGCGGCTTCACCTTTATCAATTTCTCTTTTTAGCGTATCCAGTGAGGCGTTTGACTCTATATGTTGTTTTAAAGCTTCAAATTGTAATTGTACTTGAGCGAGAGGGTTACGCATTTCATGTGCAATGGAGTTAGCCAGCGCACGGCTTTGGCGTACCTTTCTATCGGCTTCAATGGTGCTCTGGATGCGAACTAATAACGTTTGCAGAGCTGAGATTTCTTCATTAGAAAACAGCTTATTATCTATTTTATGTGAAGAAATTAGTAAGTGAGTAACAGACTTTCCACGACCGAAGAGAGGCATAACGAGCGCAGTATTGCTTGAGCGCATGCGCTCGTAGAGCTTTCTCATCGACCCTTTAGAAGAGGAGGCATAATCAATTTCTTCAGACAACTCATCAAGCACGAGAACTGACTTGCTTGACGGCAGGTACTCTTCGTAAAACGTTTCTGTGTAATTGCTAGTGACTAGCTGCAGCTTGTTGTTTGGTATGTTAAGTAACGATGCCAACTGATGCATAGCATCATCTATTGAGCGTTTAAACTCTTCCTCTAACCCAAGGATTTGCTGAACGGGAGTGTGTCGTTTCCCATAAATAAAATACGAAGCGTAACGACTGACTCGCTTAAAAAGCAAGTGCCAAGTGATACCGATAAGCGCACATAAAGGTACCGCAACAAGCCATTGGTTATCTTCAGAGATAGGAATAAATATCGCCCCTAGCGGCAGAACAAAAATGGCGCAGACTAAGAGCGCGCTTACCGTTAAGTACGTGAGATATTTAGCGCTGTAGAAGCGAGAGGTAAGTAGGGCATAGCCCACAAACAACATTTCGCTGATTGAAAGTGCTGGTGGTAACCAAGTTAGGGAGAAGTCGCCAAGGAAATACGTCATTCCAAGGTGTATCACTGCCGTAGATAACATGAATACCAAAATGCCAGCGATCATATAGTTGCTTTTTGCTAGCGTGAGTTTGCTGCTGTTCGCGCGCATGGCAATCAAGTTAAGCAGCGTTAGTACCACGAAAGCTAGCAAACTAATGAAAAAATATGAGGTATGTGGGCCAAATTCAATGACGAACTGGCTTGGACCACTAATGGTGACATTTTCGACAGTAAGATTCGGCACTAAGTTGATGTACAGTGAATACGTTGCTAGTGTGACAAAGACGACTTTTTGCCAGACTTTGACCGCTGTTTTTTTAACATCTGCGGTTAACTGGCAAGAAAAATAGAATGCAAACGCAAAGGCGAAAAAAGACGCTAAGTTCGCTAACTTAGCCATAAAAATGCCACCAACAGAGCCTAATTCTGGCAATAAATCGGTATGGAAATAGGCGTTGCTGCTTATCCAAACAATGATACAGCTGGAATAAGCGATGTAAGGCGCGTGATGCGAGCCTAAGATTGATTCACTCTTCTGTTTTAGGCGATAGCAGTAATACAGTAGCCAAGCGAATACTATTAGTACAGTCGCGTACAATGCCATTGCTTTTGGGTAAAAGAGACCGTGCAAATGAACATCAAGCATGCTCATTCACCTTTTTATCCATTCTTTTTGTTCGTACGCAATGTTTGTAGTCGCGAAATTGTATGTCTTGAAATGCTTCAACCATCATACCTAAATTCCAGAAACCGCGGTATGTCTTGGTACCGTCACCGTTAATGTCGCGGTATCCTGAGTGAAAGTAGGCACTTAAATCAATAGATTGATAGAAATTTAACATAAACACTTGCTCAATAATGGTAAAGCCGAGCTTATAGCCTGCTTTATAGAGCTCGCTCATCATAGTTTTTTGCGCCAGATACAAAAAATACAGCTTTTGTTGAATGTTGCCTCCCACCGTAAGACGCAGTACTTCGCAAACCGCTTCAGTGTTCTTTACATGAGATTGAAACTGAGCATCAAACCCAACAAGAGTGTGCTCAGGAGTTAGAGCACGACACTCCAAAATACCCAGTTGATTGAGAACACTGTACCCATGATTAGGAAAGCAAAACTGCCATTGTTCGTTACTAAACTGTGGTGAGTAACTGAGCCAGTTATTTCGTTGATGCCAGCTTTGCACTAAAGCGGAGGAGACCAAGATTGGTGAAGATGACGATTTGAGCAAGAGCGCAAAGTGCTGCCCTTTTTGCGAGAGTGATAAAAGAGGCAAGATTTCAAACCATTGTTCAGTTTGGACGAAAAGCTCAAGATTACTCAGTGTGATCGCTTCGGAAATCGGCATTAACGCTGCATGATTTGGCAGCATTACCTCAAGATCGCAATCTGCGATATCTTCAATTAACACGCTAGTATAGCTGTGGTCGTCAAACGGAAGCGGAGTAGGAATTGCAGCTTCGTTTGAAGGATATTTTTGCTTGATTGCTTCGATCTCGCATTGACACCAGAAAACCATCCAATGCGGGTAACAATCTGCGGCAAGTTGTTCAAGTAAATGAATCTCTTTGGAGAAACCTGTCGGATACTGTTGCACTAAATCTCGATAATCCATTAACTCAAATAGTGCAGAAAGACTTTTTGATGCGTGTTTAGGAAAGAGAGATTTAAGCAGTTTTATTCGATACAGAGCAACCTGTTGAAAAAGAGCATCTCGTTTTTGTTTCGTTAGGGTAAGAATAACTGAGTCAACCAGTGCCTGCTGCTTTGATTCGATCGGCAAATTTGTTTTGGTGAGATATTCCAAAGATTGCTCAAGACTCATGATATAACCTAGTTCTAACGTTTTGTTATATTTTGTAATGGTTTATATCATTTTGAAAAATTTATGCCATCGGTTTCTATTTGTATAGTTACGTAATGCAAGAAAAGACAAAAAAACCGCTCATTATGAGCGGTTTTTGGTCTATTCAAGAAAGGGTTAGGCTTCTTGCTTTTTTAGCTCAGCTTCTGCCGTTTCTTCTTCAATTAGCGCATCAACGATAACTGCACATGCAGCATCACCTGTGATGTTCAGTGCTGTACGAATCATATCGAAAATACGGTCAAGAGCGAATAGCAGCGGTAGACCTTCAATTGGAATGCCAGCGGCAAGAAGTACGGCAACCACAAGGAAAGAAGGGCCAGGAACACCCGCTTGACCAACCGCACCTAATGTAGACGTTACGATAATTGCAATGTAAGCGCCCATGCCTAGATCGATATTGAACAGTTGAGCAAAGAAGATCGCAACCAAGCCATAGTAAATTGCATTACCTGACATGTTGATCGTTGCGCCTAGAGGCAGAACAAATGATGCAGTTGAATTTTTTACGCCCAGCTCTTTTTCACAGGTGTCCATTGTGACAGGCAGTGTTGCCATAGAGGACGCTGTTGAAAGCGCAACTGCTTGCGGTTTCTTCATTGAAGACAGGAATTTCTTCGCAGATGTCTTCGTGAAAACATGCACCATTGCTGGGTAAACAACGAAACCGAAGATTAGGATGGCGGCAACGTAAACAACGAACAGTTTAAACACCACCATTAGCGCACCAAAACCAAACGTACCGACGGCTTCTGCCATCAGACCAAATACACCGATAGGTGCAATGATCATTACTTTGTTGATCATCCAAACCATTGCGTCAACGATGCAGTTAACACCATTGATGATTGGTTCACGACGCTCTTTTGCTTGCTTAGAAATCGCAATACCAAAGAACATACAGAAAACGAGGATCTGTAGGATGTTTGCTTCATTTAGTGATTGGAAAACGTTGGTTGGGATCATACCAGTGATGGTTGCCCAGAAAGTAGGTAGTTCACCTTTTGAAGCGTATTCTGCTGAGAACATGCCTTCAACGCCAGAGACGTCGATACCCATGCCTGGTTGGAATACTTCACCCATAAATAGTGCAAGCGCAACGGCTAGGGCGGATGTTAAACCAAAATAACCTAGAGTGACGATGCCAACTTTACCTGCTGACTGGCTGTTCCCAAGACCAGCGGCGCCAGAAATCAAGGCTACAGCGACCAAAGGAATAACCAACATTTTGATTAAGTTGATAAAGATAGCACCTAAAGGAGCGAACACTGTCGCATCATGACCCATCATGGCACCAACGGCTGTGCCCACGATCATGGCGATTACGACTTGTACGCCAATGTTGTTTAGCAAACTCTTTTCTTTTAACACTTCCATAACCTCTGTGCTAATAAAATGTAAAATCCTAAAATTACCCAC
>NZ_JAWOTT010000019.1:0-75451 GCF_033338995.1 Vibrio sp. Vb0304 | reverse complement strand
GGTAGTTCAGTTGGTTAGAATACCGGCCTGTCACGCCGGGGGTCGCGGGTTCGAGTCCCGTCCACTCCGCCACTTATTTGAGCGTCGTCTCAATAAACACGAATTACAGGGGTGTAGCTCCAATTGGCAGAGCAGCGGATTCCAAATCCGCGTGTTGGGAGTTCGAATCTCTCCACCCCTGCCATACTTTAAAGCCTCAGCAGTAATGCTGGGGCTTTTTTGCATCTGAAGAAAAGAGAAGCTGACTAGTTGGAAGAGTTGTCGATTCCTCTGATACCAAAGTATCGGGGGGATTGAAAGCTCATATCTCCGGGATATTGGTCCACTTCACCTATCCCCCCATATTCATAAGCTCTGGCTTAGGTCAGGGTCTCTTTTATTCCTAACGTATAGTTTCGATGTCAGGTGTATGTTTATCCAACGAATATGGCATACCTTTGCTTCAGATAGTTTTATTTTCTAGTAATGTAATTACTAAATGTTGATGTATCGCTTTGCTCTTTCTGTTTTACCTTCGAATTTCATAACACTTTTTCTTCGTTATCGAGCACATCTGATTCACAATCTATTGAAAGGTCAGTGGTTACATTGGCTTGGATGATTACTGACTTGGTTCCTGTTATCATCATGCATTAATGCTAATAATTAGGAAGTAAGTTTATGCCACATTTTCGATTCCGTGCTGTAGAGCCACAAGCTGTTCAGGCATTATCAAAACCTCTTACGGATGAACTTCAGCCTCTAATGGACTGTCCGCGTGAGGATTTTACTTTTGAGTATATCTACACTACGTTTTTCAATGAGGGTGAGGTGAGTGCTGCATATCCTTTTGTCGAAGTGCTTTGGTTCGACCGTGGCCAGGAAGTGCAAGATGAAGTTGCCAAGCTTATTACGCAACAAGTGCGCGGTATCGCTGGTGCCGATATTGATGTTGCGGTTATCTTTTCCGCCTTATCTCCTAAAGCTTATTACGATAATGGCGAACACTACTAAAGGTTAAAGGCTATGAGGCTGAGTTTCATTGTAACTTTGGGTTTATGTTTCTCAGCTTCAGTATGTTCTACTCCTTGGGAGTCTGCGGTTAATCCTACCCGAAACTCTTCCTCCTCTATTGGTAGTTATGCTAACGGTTGTTTAGATGGTGCATTACCCTTGCCTCTCGATGGCGTTGGTTATCAAGTCTTACGTAGTAAAACGAAGCGCTACTATGGGCACCCTAAAACGATAGAGTTTATTGAAAATCTGGCGCTTAAAGCTCATCAAAATCTCAACACCACTCTGCTAATTGGTGATTTGTCTTTACCTAGAGGTGGAAGGTTCTCCTCTGGTCATTCTAGTCATCAAACCGGGTTAGATATCGATATCTGGTTAAGACTTGCTGACCAACCGCTTTCTTATAACGAATTACAACTTCCTAAACCCATGAGTGTGGTGGATTTAAAAGGTTATTCCATACTTAATCATCGCTGGGAAGAACGGCACTTTAAGCTAATTCGGTACGCTTCAAAAAGTAAGGATGTTGCACGAATTTTTGTACATCCTGTTATTAAGGAGCAACTTTGCTTGCAAGAAAACGGCAAAGATCGTTCTTGGTTACGTAAAGTACGTCCATGGTGGGGGCATCATTACCACTTTCACGTCAGGTTATCTTGTCCTGATTCGAGCGACTATTGTGTTGATCAAGCACCACCTCCAGTAGGTGATGGTTGCGGTGCTGAGCTTGCAAGTTGGGCCCCAAAAGCAAAACCTACTGATACCCCTCAACGGGTAAAAACAACCTCTAAGCCCAAACGAAAAAAAGTCGTTCCACCTCAATGCTTGCCGCTTATCAATCCTAATTAGTGTTACTCTTCAGGTTTATCTGTACTTGGTGATCTCTTTTATGAAACTGGAGAAACATCATACTTTTGTCTACATTGAATAGTACCAATACAAAAACTAACCCAATCAGTTTTGGGGACATATTATAGAAATCTAAATTAAACAAAGAGTTGTAGTATGGGTAAGTTGTAACTTCTCTGTTTAGAAAAAGATCTTTCGTCACGATACTCTGGTTTCTTAGCAATATGTCTGTCAGTTGGCTAAAAAGCGATAACAACGCAGACAAGTGTGTAAGGCAGGGATATACCCTTTTCCTGTTAGAAGAGTAAATCAAGGACAAAACCATGACTATGATTTGTGCAAAAGAATTTGCAGAGTGGTTAAGACACAGATTTAGCAGTGATACTAAAGGAGTCTCTTTGACTCGAGAGGATGTGAATCACCTGACTGGGCGTCAACGCCTTGATCCGGGTTTTGTTAATGATGTGCATTATGAGCTGATGCAATATGGAATGGCTTTCGTTACTGATACGAGCCGAGAAAACTTTTATTTAATACCTGTTTCTCAAGCGGAAAATTGGCGTGAGAGACTAGAGTATCATTTTGAAAAAGAGCTGTTCTGCAATATTATCCCTATTGAAAAATCAGGTTGAGAAAAGGTTCAACTTTGATGTCAAAGTTGAACCTAATTGCTCTTATGCTAACCCTTGAATAATCACGAATTTTTCAAGCAACTGCTCTTCAGTTTCGACATGGTTCGGATCAGTGATTATGCATTTTGTAATTGGACACACTGACTGACAGGTCGGCTTTTCGTAATGCCCCTTACACTCTGTACATAGCGCTGGATCAATTTCGAAAATGCTCTCTCCCATACTGATTGCCCCATTGGGGCATTCGGGATCACACATGTCGCAGTTGATGCATTTGTCAGTAATGAGCAAGGCCATGATTACTTACCAGTCGGGTTACGGGTGTCCTGCCCTGAGTTCAAGTTACGCATCAATAGACCGTATTCTAAATCTAGATCTGCTGGTACTGGAATGAAGACGAAGTGACCATTCCCTTTGGCATCCTCAATAGACTCTGACTTACGGTTTTCCATCGCTTCTAGCGTGAAAACAACATTACCTTTTGGCGTCATTAGCTCAAGACTATCACCGACAAGGAATTTGTTTTTCACTTCTACTTCAGCCATATCGCCACGACGTTTACCAGTGAACTCACCAACAAACTGTTGAGCATCAGAGACTGAGTAACCGTAATCGTAGTTTTGGTAAGTATCGTGTGTATGACGGCGTAGGAAGCCTTCAGTGTAGCCACGGTGAGCTAGGCTTTCTAGTGTACCCATTAGGCTTTCATCGAATGGTCGACCTGCTACAGCATCATCAATCGCTTTACGATAAACTTGAGCGGTACGTGCGCAGTAGTAGAACGATTTAGTACGACCTTCAATTTTCAATGAGTGAACACCCATCTTAGTTAAGCGTTCAACGTGCTGAACCGCTCGTAGGTCTTTAGAGTTCATGATGTAAGTACCATGCTCATCTTCGTAAGCCGCCATTTTTTCTTCTGGACGGTGCGCTTCAGAAAGCAGAACGACTTCATCTGTTGGTTTGCCGCGACCAATTGTGGTTTCAGGGCGCTCGTCTTGTACTTCGACAGGCTGTGCTTCAGTCGGGTCGAATTTCTCTACGATATCACCAGCGTCGTTTTCTTTACCCTCTTCAACTTTGTATTCCCAGCGGCATGCGTTAGTGCAAGTGCCTTGGTTAGGGTCACGTTTGTTGATATAGCCAGAAAGTAGGCAACGACCTGAGTAAGCCATGCATAATGCACCGTGAACGAATACTTCAAGCTCAGTTTCAGGGCAATGCTCACGAATTTCTTCGATTTCTTCTAGAGACAGCTCGCGAGAAACGATCACACGTTCCACGCCATTCGCTGCCCAGAACTTAACGGTCGCCCAGTTTACAGCGTTTGCTTGTACAGAAAGGTGAATTGGCATTTCTGGGAAAGCTTCACGAACCATCATAATTAGGCCTGGATCTGACATGATCAATGCGTCAGGACCCATCTCTACGATTGGCTTAAGATCACGGATGAACGTTTTTAGCTTCGAGTTGTGTGGTTGAATGTTACATACCACATAAAGCTTTTTGCCTAGGGCGTGGGCTTCATCGATACCGATTTTTAGGTTCTCGTGGTTAAACTCGTTGTTACGTACGCGAAGGCTGTAGCGAGGTTGGCCTGCGTAAACTGCATCTGCCCCGTAGGCGAATGCGTAACGCATGTTTTTCAGGCTGCCCGCTGGAGATAGTAGCTCAGGCACGAATGCTTTCTCAGTTGTCATTGCTCAATTCTCTTTTATCTGATCACAAGTCAGGCCAATTCCACCTAATGGAAATGGGGCGCAAATTTTACGTCAAAATGTGAACTGTGACTAGGGTAATTGTGCTTCAGATAGAAAAACGCCCTCAAAAAAAGTGAGGGCGTTATGGTTAACCTTTATACAAAATTAAGCGTTAGGATTCGGTAAGCCGCCTAGCGCATCGTATAGGTTGGGAAGGAAAGCACTGAACTCTCCACACATTAGAGAGAAGTCTGCATCAAATCGAGCTGCTTGATCTTCACGTGGAATATCATCGTTTTGATCTTTCAATTCATCAGAGAATTTTAGACGTTTGATGCCTGCATCTTCCGTCATAATGAACTCAATACGATCTTGCCAATTAAGCGCAAGTTTCGTCACGACTTTATCCGCAGCGATGTGGTTGCGGATTTCATCAGTGGTTAGCTCTTGCTTCTTACAGCGAATCACACCACCTTCTTCAAGTACGGATTTTAGCTCAGCTTCGTCCATCATGCTGATACCTTGAGGTGTGTCACCGCTTTTCACCCACTCGGTTAGCGTAGTTTCAATCGCCACTTCTGGAATAGCAGGAACAACAGGTAAACTACCCATGGTTTTACGAAGCAATGCTAATACATCTTCTGCTTTTTTATAGCTGCTTGCATCAACAAGGATAAAACCTTCTTTTGGCATGATGAGCACGTGAGTGTGGCTGCTGCGGCTGAATGCGCGCGGCAGTAAATCCATTACGATGTCATCTTTCAGGTTGTCTTTCTCTTTCTTCTTCAGAGGACGACCTTCTTGCGCTTCCATTGCTTCTACTTTTGCATTCAATGATTCTTTGATCACAGAGGCAGGTAGCATTTTCTCTTCTTTCTTGGCGCAAATCAGAATGCGGTTTTCTGACACGTGAGTCATCATATCGCCATGTCTACCCATTGCACTGACCCAGCCAAATTTCTGTTTGTCTTGACTGCCACACGGGGTGAATTGGAATTCAGACAGCTGAGTTTCTAGTTGTTCGGCGTTAAAAGTAACCTCGCGGTTAACGCGGTATACCAGACAGTTTTTAAACCACATAAATCTTCTCTAGGCTTGATGACAAGGGACTAATCATAGGGAATTTTTGTGCTGATGTCTTAATAGAAATGAAAAATATCCGAATGAACCTCAAAAGAAAGTTATATGAAAATTTGTTTTCAAAGGTCACAAAAGTGTCATAATTGGTAGTGATAATGCTTATGCAAAGAGAGGCGCTTTGTCTCTTAAATTCATTAGCTCAACGAACATAAGGTTACTCAATTATGTCTAGAAGGATTCTGGTTGTTGAAGACGAAGCTCCTATTCGCGAAATGCTGTGCTTCGTACTTGAGCAGAAAGGTTACCAAGCGGTAGAAGCGGAAGATTACGATACTGCAGTAACCAAACTGGCTGAACCCTTCCCTGATTTAGTTTTACTGGATTGGATGTTACCAGGTGGTAGTGGCATTAACTTCATCAAACATATGAAGCGAGAGGAATTAACGCGCAACATTCCAGTTGTGATGCTTACCGCTCGTGGTGAAGAAGAAGATAAAGTGCGTGGTTTAGAAGTTGGTGCGGATGACTACATTACTAAGCCATTCTCTCCTAAAGAGTTGGTTGCGCGCTTAAAAGCGGTCATTCGTCGCGTTACTCCGACTGCACTAGAAGATGTAATTGATGTACAGGGATTGAAGCTTGACCCTGTATCGCACCGTGTTACGGCTAATGATGCGCCATTAGACATGGGCCCTACAGAATTTAAGATGCTTCATTTTTTCATGACGCATCAAGAACGCGTATACAGCCGTGAGCAGCTATTAAACAATGTTTGGGGCACCAACGTGTATGTCGAAGACCGTACAGTCGATGTTCACATTCGCCGCCTGCGTAAAGCATTGGAAGCTGCAGGGCATGATAAGCTGATCCAAACTGTTCGTGGTGCTGGATACCGCTTCTCGACGAAGGCATAAATTAACACGCAGCTTATCGGTACCATTTCTGGAGTTATGAGTGGTTGAAAGATTAACGTGGAAAAAGCTGGCCTGGGAGCTGGCTTTTTTTTACACCCCATGGGTGATAGTAGGTTGGATATTCGGTTATATGCCGTGGTTGCTTTTGGCTGCTACGGCATTGCAGCTTGTGTGGCATTTGCATAACCAAGTACGTTTATCTTCTTGGTTATGGGATGAAAAACGCCTCACGCCACCATCTGGTAGCGGTAATTGGGAATCTTTGTTCAATGGGTTGTATCGCTTACAACAGCGCCAACGCCGCAAACGAAAAGAGCTTACTAATCTTATTCGTCGATTCCGAAATGGTGCAGAATCGCTACCCGATGCGGTAGTGGTATTCCGTGCTGAAGGCAATATTGTTTGGTGCAACAAGCTGGCTCAGCACTTACTGGGCTTCCATTGGCCAGAAGATTCAGGTCAACCTATCTCCAATCTCATTCGTACACCTGATTTTATCAAGTACCTCAACAAGAAAGACTTTTCAGAGCCATTAGAAATGCGTTCACCACTCAATGTCGAACGCATGCTAGAACTACGTATCGTACCGTATACCGAAGGTGAACATTTGATGGTGGTGCGTGATGTTAGCCAGTTAAAACAACTTGAGGGAATGCGTCGCAACTTCTTTGCCAACGTATCTCATGAACTGCGTACACCAATGACGGTGCTACAAGGTTATCTTGAGATGACAGAAGATCCTGATATGGTCGTGGGTCCTATGTGGAGCAAAGCTCATGGTGTCATGACGGAGCAGCTTAACCGCATGAACAGTTTGGTGAACCAACTACTGACACTATCTAAAATTGAAGCGGCACCTATGCATGAGCTTGAGGAAGTCGTGAATGTGCCCGCGATGCTTGAAGTGTTAGAAAAAGAGGCGGTTAGCCTTAGTGGGGACAACCAACATAAATTGAAATTTGATGTTGATGCTAGCCTACGCGTGCTGGGCGATGATGACCAGTTACGTAGTGCTATCTCTAACCTCGTTTATAATGCCGTCAAATACACACCGCCTGGTGCGAACATTAATGTTCGTTGGTTCCAGACCTCTCAAGGCGCATGCTTAGAGGTGGAAGATAGTGGTGATGGTATTGAACCTCAGCACCTCCATCGACTTACTGAGCGTTTTTATCGAGTGGATAAAGCAAGATCACGTGATACTGGTGGAAGTGGTTTAGGGCTTGCCATTGTAAAACACGCGCTGAGTCACCATGACTCTCATTTAGAAATTCACAGTGAAGTAGGCGTGGGTAGTAAGTTTTCTTTCGTATTGCCTGAGCGTTTGGTGGTGAAATAATGGCTTTACGATTAGCAAAAACATTCAGTTTATTCGCGCTTGTTTGTTCTTTTATGGCTGCCGCTCAAGATAAACTATTGCCGAGTTATCATAAAACGACGGGGATTGTCGGGAACTTGCTCTCTGTTGGCTCCGATACACTTGCGGGTATGACAACGCTTTGGGTTGAAGAGTTTAAATCCATTTACCCGAATATTAATGCGCAAGTCCAAGCGTCTGGCTCTTCTACTGCCCCTCCAGCATTGACCGAACAAACAGCTCAGTTTGGTCCCATGAGCCGCCCTATGCGTTTAAGAGAGGTTGAAGCGTTTGAACGTGAACATGGCTACAAGCCAACTGCGCTCAGGGTCGCCATCGATGCAATCGGTATTTTTGTTCATCAAGATAATCCAATTCAAGGGCTTGACTTTAGTCAGTTAGATGCTTTGTTTTCTGCCACGCTGCGCTGTGGTGAAAGTCAATTTGTCACAAACTGGCAGCAACTCGGTCTTGAATCACAGTGGGCAAAGCGAAACGTCCAGTTGTTTGGTCGTAACTCCGTTTCTGGAACTTACGGTTACTTCAAAAGCAATGCTTTGTGTGGCGGGGATTTCAAGACCCGAGTTAACGAGCAGCCAGGCTCCGCGTCAGTTGTGCAAGCTGTAGCGTCAACCATCAGTGGAATTGGTTATTCCGGTGTCGGTTATCGAGTGGCAGGCGTGCGCTTAGTCCCTGTGGCTAAAATGGGAAATGACTACGTGACTCCAACGCGAGAACATATTGTTAGTGGTAAGTACCCACTATCACGTTACTTATATGTTTACGTGAATAAGCACCCTGATTACCCATTAACACCAATTGAAGCTGAATTTATTCGCTTTATCTTTTCTGCTCAGGGACAAGCGTTGGTTGAGAAAGATGGTTATGTGCCCATTACGGCAGACTTTGCAGAAGAAGAGTTAAAAAAAGTCGGCCTGTAAGCCGACTTTTTATTTAGGTATGGACAGTACGAGATCAGAAAGTGAGTGTCCACTTCGCGATGTCCCAACGTTCTTGTTCTTCCTGTAAATCCGCGTGAAGTAATTTATTGTTTTCTAGCCATGCTTCATCTGTGCAGGTGAGAATCCATTCGTCATTTTTGATAGATAAGGTGATATCAGGCAATGGATCTTCATTACGCTGCCCATTTAATACGATAGAAAGTCGTAATATTTTGATGAGGCTTATAACGTCACTCTGTTTATAGAGGTTGAAATCTGGTAGTTCTTGCAATTTGAGCGCTTTACGCTGGAAGCGAGCTAATGTTGCAAGCACTAATTGCTGCTCACGGTTGAAGCCTTGTAGGGTGGAGTGCAACAGAATATAAAAAGAGTGGCGATGGAAACTACGCAAGTTGATACTTAATCCGACTTCATGAAGCAACGCTGCCCACTCTAGTAAGTCAAATAATTCACTCTTTTTCTTAATGCCTAGTTCAGAGCGTACCTGACATAACATCTCACGTGCATGCCCCTTAACACGAGCGGCATGCTCTAAGTCGACTCGGTGCTTGTTGGCTAAATTTTCTGTGGTGCGCATGCGAATATCGGAGCGTGCAAAACGTTCTTCCATTTCGTACAACAGGCCTTCGCGTAGAGCACCATCGGAGAAAAACATTTGCTCAATGCGAAGCGCTTTGAAAATCGCGGACAAAATCGCTACGCCTGCTGCGAATACGGGTTTACGTTCTTCTGTTAGACCCGCCAGCTCAATATCTTCAATGGAATCAAATTTACACAGAGTTTCAATTAGTGTATCCAGTCGACTCGCTGTGATCAGGCCATCTTCAAAACCTAATCCTACTAGCACTTCTTGAATCGCTTTGATGGTTCCTGATGAGCCGAGAGCAATATCCCAGCCCTTTTTACGATATGTTGAAGCGATGGACTCGAGTTTTTGTTCGGCAGCTAACATCGCCTTGCTGAAGTTTTTTCCTGACAGTTTGCCGTTTTTAAAGTGTTGCTCTGTAAAACTGACGCATCCCATCTGTTTACTGTTGAGAAGTTCAGGCTCAAATTCTTGTCCAATAATCATCTCGGTACTGCCGCCTCCGATATCGATGACTAGTTTGGAGTTGGATTCTACTTGAGTGTGCGCGACGCCTAAGTAAATCAGGCGGGCTTCTTCTTCTCCAGGGATAATTTCTATTGGGAAAGGCATCACTTCTTTCGCACGCTCGATGAAAAGGTGGGCATTTTTAGCGCGTCTTAGTGTGTGTGTGGCGGCGATACGTACATTTGACTCATCAAGCCCTTGCAACCTTTCAGCGAACATGGCTAAGCATTCTAGCGCACGCTCCATTGCGGCGTGACTTAAGTTCAATTCACTGTCGAGTCCTGATGCTAAGCGAACACGTTGTTTATGACGACTAACCAGTTGTAGGTCACTGCCGACAACTTTGGCCACCACCATATGGAAACTGTTTGAGCCGAGGTCTATCGCGGCAATGTAGCGAGTATCTTGTTCAAGTATTTGAGGCATCTGAATTTTGTTTTCTAGTTTGCTTTTCTATATTTTTAAGATAGTCATAGATAGCGATTTGAGAGCGAACTTTTTTGCGATTACCTCGTGGTACGTAAGCGTTACTCATTTCTTTATCTATTAAACGAGCCTTTACTGTATCGGTAAAATGGATATTCGTTATATCAATAATTCTCTGTTTCAAACGTGGATCACGGACTGGTACTGCTACCTCGATACGGTGATCAATATTTCTTGTCATCCAGTCTGCGGAGGAGATATAAACTTGCGGATCGCCATCATTGTGGGTGATCACCACGCGAGGGTGCTCAAGAAAGCGGTCAACAATACTGATGATGCGAATATTGTCGCTGATCCCCTCAATGCCCGGTACTAATGAGCACATGCCTCGAATGATCATGTTTATTTTTACACCGGAAGTACTTGCTCCATAAAGCTTATTGACGATGCCTTTATCGACTAGGTTATTGACCTTGATCGTAAGAGCGGCTTTTTTCCCTAGCTTGGCATTCGCAATTTCATTATCGATTAAGCGGTAGATTTGGGTTCGAGAATTACGAGGAGATACCATAAGGTGATTGAACTTCACTGGTCGGTATGGATTCTCAATGTAACCGAAGACATTACGGACTTCATTAGTGATTTCTTGATCTGCCGTAAGCAGGGAGAAGTCGGTATAAATTCGTGCCGTCTTCTCATGGAAGTTGCCTGTGCCGATGTGTGCGTAGCGAATAATTTCTTCACCTTCGCGGCGGCTAATCATCAGTAGCTTTGAGTGAATCTTAAGACCAGGCGCACCAAAGATGACGTGCACACCCGCTTCGGTTAATACTTTTGACCATTCGATATTGGCTTCTTCATCAAAGCGAGCTTGCAGTTCGACGACCACAGTGACATTTTTGCCGTTGTGCACTGCATCAATTAAAGAGTTCATCAAGCGAGAATCTTTCGCGACGCGATAAATGTTAATCTTGATACTAAGTACTTTGGGATCGAAGGAGGCTTGGCGCACTAACTCACTAATGTGGTCAAAAGTGTGGTAGGGATAATAGAGCAGAATATCTTTCGCTTTAATCGCGTCAAAGCTGTTGGCATAACCTTCGAAATCGGCACATTTCATTGGCGGGAGAGGTTTATTTTCAAGATACTCTCGTCCAACATTTGGAAAGCCGATGAAGTCTTTAAAGTTGTGAT
The DNA here is from genome assembly GCF_033338995.1 of Vibrio sp. Vb0304. NCBI lineage: Bacteria > Pseudomonadati > Pseudomonadota > Gammaproteobacteria > Vibrionales > Vibrionaceae > Vibrio > Vibrio sp. Vb0304. Next base: position 64,251 of record NZ_JAWOTT010000019.1, on the reverse strand, counting down.
AGCGTCCGCCGGGGATAAGGTTATCGTAGTTAGAGATATTAAGTTTGTTACACAGAAACTCTAACATTTGAGGCGGCATATCGCGTTCGTAGACGAAGCGAACGGGCTTTGCTGTCAGTCGCTGATTGACACCCTCTGACATTTGTTCAAGCAAGCTGTACTCGATTTCATTGCGTAAATCGTATTCAGCGTCACGCGTCATTTTCATCGCATAGCCGCTAAGCTCATCATAATCAAAAAAGCCTTTGAACAGCTCGTCCAAACAGTGGCGGATAATATTATCAAGTAAGATGATGGTTTTTCGACGCTTTCCTTTCTGTTCTGGTACCATCACAAAGCGGGGAAGGTGATCGGTCGGAATTTCGATCAGAGCGTACTGGTAATGTTCTTCTTTACGCAGTTCTACGGCGATGTAAGCGTACTCGTCTTTGAGAAATTGCAGAACATCGATCTCGTCTTTCATTAGGAGGGGAGTGATATGCGGCATTACCTCTCTACGGAAGTATTTCGCGATCCACTTTTGTTGCGATTCATCCAGTTGTTGCTCGTTGACCAAGAAAATGCGACGTCGCGCCATTTCTCGAATCAACTCGCTGTAAAGCTCATCAAATTGTTCGTTAAGCTTTAGTGCTTTCGACTGCATTTTGGTTAACAGTCGTTTAGGGCTATCACTGCCACCGCGCTCTTGGCTGATTAGGATTCTGCGCTTCACGTCCGCAAAGCGTACTTTGTAAAATTCATCTAAATTGTTGGAAAAGATCCCAAGAAAGCGAATACGTTCGATCAAAGGGACGGTTTTATCGGCAGCTTCTTGTAATACTCGTTCGTTGAAAGACAACCAACTCAGCTCTTTTTCTATATATAGTTTTTCTGCGCTCATAACCTTACCTAGCCAAAAGTGAAGTATTACGTACTCATCTTGGAAAAATGGATGAGTGAGAACATTATGAGATTTTCATTACAGATTTATTTCATACCACGCATTGCATAAGAGTTGTATTCTTTTCAGGTGTTTAATGTGATCTGTAATATAATTGTCATCTTAACGACATATTCTAGTACTAAGTCAAAAAAGGTAGAGATATAAATGGCACAAGCCGAGTTTTCATTGCAGGAAAAAGATAAGAAACGACTGATAAAAGATCGTTTAGTTCGACTTGCAGTGACATCCGGTGGTGTCGGCGTACTCGCGGCGCTTATTTTGATCTTTGTCTACCTCGCCATGGTGATCATTCCGCTTTTTTCTGATGCGGAGATCAAAACCAACCAAGCCATTCGAGCCACTCATATTGAAACACCACTTGCGATTTCAGTGGATGATTACGCTCAGCTTGCGTTCGTCCTAACCCAAAGTGGTGAGATTCAATATTTGTCGATGGACGATCCTACGAAACCTGCGGTGTATACACAGCAAATCGTCCAGAAACCCGTCGCTTTCTCTCAATCTGCTCCTGGGCTAGGTTGGTATGGATTTGTTGATGGGCAGGGTAAAGCGAACCTTTTCAAGCCAGAATTTAATGCCACGTTGAGAGAAAATACACGTCCTCCGGAAGTGATTGAGCTAGACACCAGCATGGATCTGACACTAAGTACGCCTCAAGATCCTGTGACTCAGTTTGTATTTGCAGCTTCGACGCCCTTACCAACGGTTGTTTGGCAGATGCAAAGTGGTGAAGTGAAAGCTCGCTGGCAAGTGGCTTCTTCTTTGGGTACGTCTCCTACAACGATCGATTTTACGTTCTCTTCAGGCTTTAATACGCCTCAGCAAATGTTGTTGACACCTGACGGTGAAACGCTTTATTTGCGCGATGGCTCTGAGTTGATCGTGTTAAAGAAAACCGCACGTAAATTTGCTGTGCGAGAGGTGGTCGATCTCACTCAAGGTGATAAGAAGCATTCCGTTCGTACGATAGACTTATTGGCTGGTGCTTACTCGCTTTTGGTGACGCACAACGATGGTCGGGTGTCGCAATGGTTTGATACGCTGCAAGAAGAAAAACGCACGTTAACGCATATTCGTGATTTTAAATTGGCATCAGAGCTTAAGTATTTGTTGCCGGATTCTCATCGAAAAGGATTTTATAGCTTTTACACCAACGGCACGTTGCAAAGCCATTATACAACCAGTGAAAAACTGGTGTTGTTTAAGCGTGCGTACCATCAAGCGCCCGCAATCGCAGCAATGTCTAACAATGAACGCTACTTAATCACTTGGCAAAATAATGCGTTAAATGTTGCGGAAGTGGACAATGCCTATCCGGAAATTTCATTGTCTTCATTATGGCAAGAAGTGTGGTACGAAGGGTATCCTGAGCCTGAATTTGTGTGGCAATCGACTTCGGCGAGCGATAACTTTGAGGCTAAGTTCAGCCTAGTACCTATTGCGTTTGGAACGATAAAAGCGGCGATGTTTGCGATGCTGTTTTCAGTACCGCTCGCAGTGCTAGGTGCTATTTATACGGCTTACTTTATGTCGCCACGCATGCGTCGTGTCGTAAAACCGTCGATTGAGCTAATGGAAGCACTGCCGACGGTGATCATTGGTTTCCTCGCGGGATTGTGGTTCGCGCCTATTGTCGAAGATCACCTGATTACGATCGTCGTTATGCTGTTTGTTTTGCCCTTGAGCACCATGATTATGGGCGGGCTATGGGCATTAATACCGCAACCTTTGCGGAATCGTCTGCCTAATGGTTGGCATGCTTTAGTGCTCATGCCTGTCATATTGGTACTGATTGGGCTTGGAGTGTGGATTTCGCCTACGATTGAGCAGACGTTCTTTGGTGGCGATATGCGCTTATTCTTAACCGAGCATGGTATTGGTTACGATCAACGCAATGCATTGGTGGTGGGGCTAGCGATGGGGTTTGCTGTTATCCCGACGATTTTTACCATTGCCGAAGATGCTATTTTCTCTGTACCGAAGCATTTATCGGATGGCTCTTTGGCATTAGGGGCCACGCCTTGGCAAACTTTAATCTATGTTGTCTTGCTTACTGCAAGCCCAGGTATTTTTTCTGCCATTATGATGGGCCTGGGACGCGCTGTTGGCGAAACCATGATTGTGTTAATGGCAACGGGCAATACGCCATTAATGGATTGGAATATTTTGGAAGGATTGCGCAGCCTGTCGGCGACCATCGCCGTTGAGTTGCCAGAGTCGGAAGTTGGAAGTTCGCATTATCGCCTGCTGTTCCTAGCTGCATTGATTTTGTTTGTGTTTACGTTTGCAGTAAACGCGCTTGCGGAGTGGGTTCGTCAGAGACTGAGAGATAAGTACCGTGCGTTGTAATAATGGTTTGAATAAAGAGCGAGTAATAACGTGTTAAATTGGATTCGTTCTGGCGCACCGTGGATATGGCTAACAGGCGGTGCAGTCAGCATCAGTTTGTTGTCGGTATTAGGGTTGTTACTCCTTATCGGCTGGAAAGGCCTGACTTACTTTTGGCCAGCGCCCTTGTATCAGTGGAATGTTGCAGCGCTGACTCCTGTACAAGGCGAAGTGCTACATGAAAATACTATTCTGATTGGTCAAGTGTATGAGCGCAGCTTTGTACCGAAGAGTTATTTGCCTGAAAGCGCAGCACAACAGTTAGAAGACGATGAAGATTTTGCCACGCGACTCAACATCAAAATCGCTAACCGAGAGTTGTATCCCGCCGATTTTATCTCCGTATTGCAAATGCAGTTGGATGAGCCCACGACGCCAAAAGAGTGGGCGGTGATAGAGCGCAGTAGCGGTGGTTATTTCTTTGGTAAGCTGGTGGCGTTTCAAGATGGCGATAATATATACACCAGTGATATTCAATCGATACTAAATAAAAAGCTTGATGATGCAGAAACTCTGCGCCATGAGATTGATTCTTTGGTGGTCGATCAGCTTAAAGAGCTTGGTTGGAAGCTAGAGCAGTTGCGATTAGAAAAGCGCAAGCATGAATTGAATGACACGCTGACAGAAAGCTTCTTAAAGGAAAATCAGACGAAAAAAGAGCAGATAGAAAAAGCGCTTGCGACGTTAGATTTGCAACTTGATGGTTTACGACTTCAGCTCTCTGACTATGCCTTGATTGCCGAGGATATGACGGGGTCACAAGTATCGATTCCGCTCGAAGATATTTTGGACTACTGGTATCCAAACCAAATGTCACTGCCTGATAAAGTCATGCATTGGGGAAAACAGGTTTGGAAGTTTTTATCTGAAGATCCAAGAGAGTCTAACTCCGAAGGAGGCGTGTTCCCTGCGATATTTGGTACGGTTTTCTTAGTACTCATCATGTCGATCATTGTGATGCCACTAGGGGTGATCGCCGCTATCTATCTACATGAATACGCTAAGAATAACGCTCTAACCAGAGTTATTCGTATTGCGGTTATAAACCTAGCGGGTGTTCCATCGATTGTTTATGGCGTGTTTGGTTTAGGTTTCTTCGTTTATACGATTGGTGCCTCTATCGACAACGTATTCTATGCGGAGAAGCTACCGGCACCAACCTTTGGTACGCCGGGTTTGTTATGGTCAGCACTAACTCTTGCAGTGCTGACGCTTCCAGTTGTGATTGTGACGACAGAAGAAGGTTTAACTCGTATTCCGAGTTCAGTACGACATGGCTCTCTGGCACTTGGTGCAACTCAGTTCGAAACGCTATGGCGCGTGGTTTTGCCTATGGCGACGCCAGCTATTATCACAGGTTTGATCCTTGCGATTGCTCGTGCAGCTGGCGAAGTAGCACCACTGATGCTGGTGGGGGTCGTGAAATTGGCATCCAGTTTACCGGTTGACGGACAATTCCCTTATGTGCATTTGGATAGAAAGTTCATGCATTTAGGTTTTCACATTTACGATGTTGGCTTTCAAACCTCCAACATCGAAGCGGCGCGACCATTAGTTTATGCCACCTCTTTCTTACTCGTAACAGTGATTGTCGGGCTAAACTTAACAGCAATCAGTATTCGCAATAATTTACGAGAAAAATACAGAACGTTAGGACAAGATTAAGTATGTTTAATTTTGATAGTACATTAGGTTATGAGCCACCATTGGATGTTCATAATTTAACGGATGAACAAACAGCCATCTCAATCGAGAACCTTAATCTGTTCTATGGTCAAACTCAGGCGCTGCATGATATTTCGATGCGAATTCCCAAAGGGCGAGTCACCGCTTTTATCGGTCCTTCAGGGTGTGGAAAGTCGACGTTATTACGTTGCATCAATCGCATGAACGACTTAGTGGAAGGGTGTCGAGTCACAGGTAAAGTGCGTCTCCACGGCAAGAATGTTTATCATCCTAATGTCGATGTTGCGACACTTCGACGCCGAGTGGGGATGGTGTTTCAAAGACCCAATCCATTTCCTAAGTCTATTTATGAAAACGTAGTTTATGGCTTACGCTTACAAGGTGTAAAAAACAGCCGCAGTTTAGATGACGCAGTGGAGCGATCCTTGCGCTCGGCGGCGTTGTGGGATGAGGTAAAAGACCGCTTGCATGAGAACGCATTTGGCTTATCTGGTGGTCAGCAACAGCGCTTGGTCATTGCGAGGGCGGTGGCGATTGAGCCGGAAGTCCTGTTATTGGACGAGCCAACATCAGCGTTGGATCCAATCTCAACTTTAACCATTGAAGAGCTTATCAATGAGCTGAAGACTCAATATACTGTCGTTATCGTTACCCATAACATGCAACAAGCGGCGAGAGTGAGCGATCATACTGCATTCATTCATATGGGTAAGTTAATTGAATACTCTGACGCGGATTCGATCTTCACTTCGCCAATGAAGAAACAGACCGAAGATTACATTACGGGTCGCTACGGTTAAGTCGCGACTCTATACGGAATAAGGAACATCATGCACTTTGGACGTCATATTTCAGGACAGTTTAACGTAGAGCTAGAATCGATTCGTACTCATGTATTAACCATGGGTGGCTTGGTAGAACAGCAGCTTTCGTATGCTATTCAAGCCTTGCATAAAGAAGACATCGAACTGGCGCGTAAGGTTGTGCGTGACGATCATAAAGTGAATGCGATGGAAGTCTCGATCGATGACGCTTGCACACGCATTATTGCTAAGCGTCAGCCAACGGCAAAAGACTTGCGCTTAATTATGGCTATCATCAAAACGATCACTGATTTAGAACGTATCGGTGACGTGGCGACACGTATTGCTTACGTTGCCATTGAAAGCCCATCATCAAAAGAACGACAATTCCAAGTGTCGTTAGAGCCTCTCTGCCGTCAGGCAATTAATATGCTGCATCAGGTTTTAGACGCGTTTGCCCGTATGGATGTAGAAGCGGCAGCAGAGGTGCACAAACAAGATGACAAACTAGACGCCGAGTATGAAGCGGTGATTCGTCAGTTGATGACTTACATGATGGAAGATCCAAAAAATATCCCTAATATTCTGCAAGTGATGTGGTCTGCACGCGCGATTGAACGCGTGGGGGACCGCTGCCAGAACATCTGTGAATACATTATTTACTTTGTGAAAGGGAAAGATGTACGCCACCTAGGTGATCAAAGTATTGATGACGTACTGAAGTAACTGACTTCAACAAATAGACCAGCTTTTAGGCTGGCCTATTTATTAGAGAGAAGGAAAGCACGTCAATATTTATCAGGAACGAAGGTCTGATCATCAATGGGCGCTCTGACGTAACCTTCTTTATTGAGTTCAGGTAATTCGATGGGTGAGTACTCAAGTGCTTTGTAGTCAATCTGGCTTAGTAAATGACTGATACAGTTCAAGCGCGCTTTCTTTTTGTCATCTGAAGGGACGACCCACCAAGGGCAGCTTTTCGTGTCTGTATAGGCAAACATCTTATCTTTTGCTTCCGAATACTCCGCCCAGCGATGACGTGACTCCAAATCCATGGGGCTGAATTTCCAACGTTTGATCGGCGTATTAATTCGACCTAGAAAACGTTTTTCCTGCTCTTCGTCTGAAACCGAAAACCAATACTTAATCAGAATAATCCCAGAGCGTTGCAACATTCTCTCGAATTCAGGGCAAGAGCGTAAAAACTCCTCGTATTCATCTGGAGTACAGAACCCCATGACTTTTTCGACACCTGCTCGGTTATACCAACTTCGGTCAAATAAAACGATTTCACCAGCAGATGGTAAATGAGCGACGTAACGTTGGAAGTACCATTGCGTTTTTTCTTTTTCTGTCGGTGCAGGCAGAGCCACTACGCGACAAACACGCGGGTTTAGCTTTTCTGTAATTCGCTTTATCACTCCGCCTTTGCCCGCAGCATCACGTCCTTCAAACAGAACCACCACTTTTAACCCTTTGTGTTTGACCCACTCTTGAAGTTTTACGAGCTCAATTTGAAGGTTTTTGAGCTCCTTTTCGTATTCCTTTTTCTTCAATTTAGACATACACATTTCCTCACTCCTTGATAAACAATATGTTAGCACTCAAAAGCTATGCGCGTGAGGTTACGGTGGTCTATTTGAGAGCTGCTACGACATCGGTAATGGCTTGTGTACTTGTGATGGGGATTAAAAAATCATCGACATCGGATGCGCCCATTTTGCTTTGTTCAGCAACAAAGGTCATTTGGCTAGGGCGTGTGGTTTTGCCTGACAGATGGATTTCAGGAATTTGAGTGTCTTCTACTAACGCACGTACGTTACTCGCATTAACGCCAGCCCCCGCCATGATTGCTATGCGCCCTTGGGCTTGCTTAACCAAAGCTCTAAGCACATCGATCCCTTGTGGTGCTGAAGGCGCAAGACCGGAGGTTAAAATACGTTCACAACCTAAGCTGATCACTTCTTCCAAAGTTTTTTCAGCGTCACGACACTGGTCAAAGGCACGATGGAAGGTCACGCCTAAGCCAAGCGCTTGAGCAAATTCACACAGCGCAGCCGCGTAAGGCATATGAATATCACCGTCTTGAGTGAGCACGCCGAACACGACACCGCTCAAGCCTGATTGGTGAGCCGCTTCAATATCCCAACGCATCATTTCGATCTCTTCTTCATTGTAGAAGAAGTCACCTTGGCGTGGGCGGATCATGGCATAAACTGGAACACTAGAAAGCTTAGCCGCTTGCTGCATAAAGCCATAACTGGGTGTTAGTCCGCCTAAAGCCAAAGAGGAGCAAAGTTCAATCCGAGTGGCGCCGCCAGCAATGGCGTAGTGCAGAGATTCAATATTATCAATACAGACTTCTAGGTGAGTAACCACGTTCATTCATCCTGCTAACGTTACAAATAAGTGTTGTGGCTAAGATATTAACAGGGCCAGTAAGCAGAATCTGTATGGAGGGGATGATAAATAGAGGTAAAGTTTACGCTAAAGCGTTACCTCATTTTGGCGGTTTATCTGAAGGAAAAAGAAAGCCCAGAGCAGAGGCTCTGGGCTTTGATAGGACTTTACTTAGACTGATTGGCGTTTGCGGTTTTCCGCATTAGCTTATTGCTTTATATACATCCAACCATCACACCCGTTGAGCTAGGGTGAAGGTCTATTATTTTTTGCCTAGGTCAGCTGCGTGCTCAGATAGGAACGCTGCAACACCTTTTGGAGATGCGTCCATACCTGCTTTACCTTCTTCCCATTGTGCAGGACATACTTCGCCGTGCTTCTGGTGGAAGTTAAGAGCGTCAACCATGCGTAGCATTTCGTCGATGTTACGGCCTAGTGGTAGGTCGTTAACTACTTGGTGACGTACAACGCCTTCTTCGTCGATTAGGAAAGAACCACGGAAAGCAACGCCTGCTTCTGGGTGCTCAACGTCGTAAGCTTTACAGATTTCGTGCTTAACGTCAGCAACTAGTGGGTACTTAACTTGACCGATACCGCCATCTTCGATAGCAGTGTTACGCCATGCGTTGTGAGAGAACTGAGAATCGATAGAAACACCGATTACTTCAACACCTTTAGCTTGGAAGTCAGCTAGACGGTTGTCGAATGCGATTAGCTCAGATGGGCAAACGAAAGTGAAATCTAGTGGGTAGAAGAATACTACTGCTTTCTTACCTTTAGTGAACTCTGCAAAGTTGAAGTTTTCAACGATTTCACCGTTACCTAGAACAGCTGCTGCAGTAAAATCAGGGGCTTGACGACCTACTAGTACCATTTTTTTGCTCCTAAAAAGTATGGTTAGCTCCAAACCGAATTCAGTTGTGTCGGTTTGGTTCGTGTTTGTACGAGACAAACTATAGTACAGATTGTAGTATTGAAAAAAGCGAAATAAATAGATTGAGTTAATCGAAAAAAACGATAATAACAAAACTCTTAACTCGATCACTGGAACGGCGGTAGATACAAATACAATTATGAATAAATGGCCCAGTTTGAAGCAGTTACACTATTTAGTCACACTGCATGAAACAAGACATTTTAGTGACGCTGCAGAGCGTTGTTTTGTCAGTCAGTCGACTTTAAGTAAGGGTATTCAAAACTTAGAGGAGTTGATTGGCTGTCCATTATATGAAAAGAAAGACAAGAAAAGTCCACTGGTTTTTACCCAAACAGGAGAAATGGTAGTAAAGCAGGGGCGAGAGCTGTTAGCAAAAGGGCAAGATTTGGTCGAGCTTGGACGTATGTGCCAAGGCGACGATATGCAAGGCCAGCTAAAAGTAGGATGCATACCAACAATTGCTCCGTTTTTACTGTGTGATTTGGTACAAGAGGTGAACTACCGTTTTCCACAACTGAATCTTTTATTAAGAGAAGACACGACGACAAACTTACTTCAAGCGCTCAGACATGGTGAGCTGGATGTGCTTATTTTAGCGTTACCAGTCGAAATTGATGGCATGGAAAGCCGAGTAGTGGGTAAGGATCCGTTTCGAATGGTTATAAGCGCTAATCAAGCCCAATCGGTCCCTGTGCCGATTCGTTACGCGGATTTACCTGACGAATCCGTCTTTCTACTAGAGAAAGAACATTGCTTAACGGAACATGCGGTATCAGCGTGTAAATTAACAGACAAAGAAAAAATCAATCCGTTTACGGCAACCAGCCTCCATACACTGGTGCAAATGGTTGCGAATGGTTTGGGAACAACGTTCATTCCTCAAATGGCTATCGACCATGGCTTGCTGCATAACCAGAATTTAGTCGTGATCGATCCTCCAGGTAAACAAGCTTATCGCGAAATCGGCTTAGTTTGGCGTCCGAGCTCGTCAAGAACGAAAACATTTAATCAACTTGCAGAAGTCGTTTCAGAGCTGCTTTAGCTATTAGTATTAGCCCTTACTTCTCCATTATTTATCTAAAAGCGCACTGGAAACAGTGCGCTTTCTAGTATTTTATTCTGTTGGTAAATTTTGACTTGTAAAATTTTACAGCTCTTCTTTGATGAAGCTTTCATAAAATAGTGAAATTTCACAATGTTAATTTTACACAAAGCCCTGCATGTCTTGTTTGACCCCTGTTTAAATCCATCTCTTCAGCCCTTGTGAATACAAGGTGTTTGTTTATCAGTCTATATTCATACGCTTGTTTGAAATGATAAAACGACTTTAAATTTAATGTAATTTTATTACGTAATAACTTACAAAATAAGGTGCTTGATAGATGGTTTTTACCTTGCGGAATAAAACTTTGAATTTTCTGTTTTGTTTATATTGGGGGTTTCACTAAACCCTTTGTTGATATAGCTTATTCAAAGGCGATACGACTTATGTCTAGATTGAAAATACACGTAGCATTACGCAATCTATCGACATAGCTAGACGAGTTGAACACAAAGTTAAAGGATGTAATTTGTTGTTCATAACTTACAAATGTAGCTTTACGCTGACTGCCCAAGATTGATAAAGCACGTTAAGGATGAATGATTATGCTTGCTCAGACAGAACAAAAAACACAACAACTAAAGCAAACCCAAGGCATGCTTGAGGTGAATGGAGTCGTTGCTCCAGAACATCAAGCAATTTTCCCTGTTGAAGCCCAAACCTTTTTATCTCTACTGTGTGAAAAATTTGCCGGACGTGTTGAACAGTTGCTGGAAGCAAGAGAAGAGAAGCAAGCACGTATTGATGCTGGTGAGCTACCAGATTTTCTACCAGAGACACAAGACATCCGTGAAGGAAGTTGGAAGATCCTAGGAATCCCACAAGATCTGCAAGATCGCCGTGTGGAGATTACCGGACCAACTGACCGCAAGATGGTGATTAACGCACTGAATGCGAATGTAAAAGTGTTCATGGCAGACTTCGAAGATTCAATGTCTCCTGCATGGAGTAAAGTGCTAGATGGTCAAATTAACTTGCGCGATGCTGTTAATGGCACCATCAGTTACACCAATCCTGGCAATGGCAAACATTATCAGCTGGAAGATGACCCAGCGGTGTTGATCTGCCGTGTTCGCGGCCTTCATTTAAAAGAAAAACACGTTACGTGGCACGGTCAGATCATTCCAGGTGCGCTATTCGATTTCGCTCTGTATTTCTATAACAACTACAAAGCGTTACTTCAAAAAGGCAGCGGCCCTTATTTCTACCTTCCAAAACTGCAATCGCATCACGAAGCGAAGTGGTGGAGCGAAGTGTTCCATTTCACGGAAGACTATTTCGGTTTGGATACAGGCACCATCAAAGCGACTGTGCTGATTGAAACCTTACCAGCGGTATTTGAAATGGACGAGATTCTGTTCTCGCTTAAAGAACACATCGTTGGTTTGAACTGTGGTCGCTGGGATTACATCTTTAGCTACATCAAAACACTGAAAAACCACCCAGATCGCGTACTTCCGGATCGCCAAGTAGTGACTATGGACAAGCCATTCCTCAACGCTTACTCAAGATTGTTGGTGCGTACTTGTCATAAACGTGGCGCATTTGCGATGGGCGGCATGGCAGCCTTTATTCCGGCTAAAGACCCACAAGAAAACCAAAAAGTACTGGATAAGATCCACAACGATAAATCGCTAGAAGCTAACAACGGTCATGACGGCACTTGGGTTGCACACCCAGGTTTGGCAGACACCGCAATGGAAGTATTCAGTGCCACACTGGGGCAGCGCACCAACCAGTTGGATGTGAGCCGTGCAGAGGATGCGCCTATTACAGCAGCTGAACTGCTTGAGCCTTGTGAAGGCGAGCGCACTGAAGGCGGAATGCGCCACAATATTCGCGTTGCGCTGCAATACATCGAAGCTTGGATTTCTGGCAATGGTTGTGTGCCGATTTACGGACTGATGGAAGACGCAGCAACGGCAGAAATCTCACGCGCCTCTATCTGGCAATGGATTCAACACGGCAAGTCGCTAGACAACGGATTAAAGGTCACTAAAGAGCTGTTCGAGCTCTATCTAAAAGAAGAGATTGAAGTCGTGAAGCAAGAAATTGGCGAGCAGCGCTACCATGCGGGTCGATTTGAAGAAGCAGCAGACTTAATGGCAAGGCTCACGACGAGCGATGAACTGACCAACTTTTTGACAGTTCCTGGTTATGACTACCTGGATTAATAAAGAATAACTGTAACACCAATAACGTGAAGGATTTTCAAGGCAGATAGGGAAGTACTGCCTGAGAACGGAAACTCAACGCACACGCATAAAGTGCAAATTAGAAAGAGGGATAGACCAATGACTAACTTAACTCGCCGCCAACAAATTGAAGCTCTGGAAAAAGACTGGGCAACTAACCCACGCTGGAAAAATGTGAAGCGTACTTACACTGCCGAGGAAGTGGTGGAACTGCGTGGCTCTATGGTGCCTGCAAACACAATTGCACAACGTGGTGCAGACAAACTTTGGTCACTGGTCAACGGTAGTGCGAAAAAAGGTTACGTAAACTGTCTTGGTGCGCTAACGGGTGGTCAAGCGGTTCAACAAGCTAAAGCAGGTATTGAAGCGATTTACTTGTCAGGCTGGCAGGTAGCGGCGGATAACAACACCGCTTCGACGATGTATCCAGACCAATCTCTTTACCCAGTAGATTCTGTACCGTCAGTAGTAAAACGCATCAACAACTCATTCCGTCGTGCAGACCAAATTCAGTGGGCTGCTGGTAAGACGCCTGAAGATGAAGGTGGTATTGATTACTTCCTACCTATCGTAGCGGATGCTGAAGCGGGCTTTGGTGGTGTGCTTAACGCTTACGAACTAATGAAATCGATGATCGAAGCCGGTGCCGCGGGCGTTCACTTTGAAGACCAGTTAGCATCGGTGAAAAAGTGTGGCCATATGGGTGGTAAGGTATTAGTTCCTACGCAAGAAGCGGTACAAAAGCTCGTTGCAGCTCGTTTGGCTGCTGACGTAGCGGGTACAACAACATTAGTTATTGCTCGTACTGATGCGAATGCGGCGGATCTCATTACTTCAGATTGCGACCCATATGATAAAGACTTCATCGAAGGTGAGCGTACTCAAGAAGGTTTCTACCGCGTTCGCGCGGGTATCGACCAAGCTATCTCTCGCGGCCTGGCTTACGCACCATATGCAGACTTGATTTGGTGTGAAACGGCTACGCCATGTTTGGAAGAAGCACGTAAGTTTGCAGAAGCAATTCACGCTGAATACCCAGATCAATTGTTGGCGTACAACTGCTCGCCTTCATTCAACTGGGAGAAAAACCTAGATGCAGAAACTATTGCTAAGTTCCAACAAGAGCTTGCAGACATGGGCTACAAGTACCAATTCATCACGCTAGCAGGCATTCACAACATGTGGTTCAACATGTTTGAACTGGCGCACGCTTACGCTCAAGGTGAAGGTATGCGTCATTATGTTGAGAAAGTTCAGCGTCCTGAATTCCAAGCAGCTGAAAAAGGCTATACGTTTGTTGCGCACCAACAAGAAGTAGGTACAGGTTACTTCGATAGAATGACCAATACTATCCAAGGTGGTAACTCTTCAGTGACAGCATTGACAGGTTCGACCGAAGAAGACCAATTCTAATTGGCAGAGAAACACTTCCTTAATCAGCGTCAGTAATGGCATTTTGAGCGGCAACCCTGCCGCTCTTTTTTCGTTTAACCGGTGTAAAAACGAAACTTACAACAAAGAGAATACGCTTGCGTACTACTCTTCCTGCTCGATTTCTTCAGGTTCCACTTCTTCTTGCAGTTCCAATAAGTTAATCGCAATGGTCACAAAGTCACTGTCAGTAATGATGCCGACCAATCGACCTTTGGTGACAACAGGTAGACAGCCAACTTTATGCTTTTGCATATAGATAGCGCTCTCTTTGAGCCCCGCGATAGGCTCTGCCGTCATGATATTGGTGTGCATCATTTCGTAGAGCGGTGTGTCTAAAGTAAAAGATTGTTCAGCCTCGTCTGGGTGCAAGCTCGATTCTTGAGCAGCAAGAATGTCGCGTTGAGTCACCAAGCCTTGTAAGTGGTTATTGGCATCAACAACCGGAATGTGTCGAATATCAAGCGCATCCATCATGCTTTTTGCATCACGCAAGGTGTGCGTGCGCAGTAAGGTATGAGGATTACGAGTCATCATGTCTTCAACCTTGATCATAGAGACCTCCAGCAGCATTGTCCTTCTCTTAAATATAGAGAATATTTTTCTGTATATCTGGGAGCTAACTCGTTTTTCATCAATTAAATAGCACAATGCTGATGGGCTGCGTAATCTGTGTTTTATTGGTGTTTTTATTAATTTGAATAAGTCGGTTTGTGTGCGAGTCAGTTGGCATTTTTAGTTGATATTGAATGTGTTCCCAAGGTAATCCAATGAATTGAATCGCACATTTTTATTCGCTGGATTTTCCAAGATTCTTCTCTCGAAGAAGATACGTCCAGGCTTACCAAATTGAAGACAGCAACCTAGATGAAACGAACAACGTGTAACAAACTTATTGCGCTGGCAGTGGCGGCATTCAGTGTGCCATCAACACAGGCGATTGTGTTAGGAGATGAACAAACCGATCCTGTTGACCGCGTTACTTTGCGAGCAAGTAATATGGCAGAGTTTCCGCTGTGTGGTGGAACGATGCTGACAGAGCAATGGGTACTGACTGCGGCGCACTGTGCGGTGATGGGACAAGGAACCAATGAAGCAACCTACTATGTGACCCCGCCGGGTGAGCTGTCGGTGAATGCGAATGTGTATGAACTTAATTCTGCAGGGCTTGATAACTTCTATCCGGTGTCTCACGTTGTGGTTCATCCGGATTACACTCGGATTTCAAAAGCTGAGACCGACAGTAATGGCAACGTGAAACCTATCCAAACCGGTTTAGATTCAGACATCGCGTTGCTGTATCTCACGCGCCCAGTGGCAAACGCGAACTTTGCTGACCTAGCGAGTAAAGTTGACATGGAGAGTATCGAAGCACGTTTGGTGGCGGATTGGAACGATAATTACCTGACCAATCAACGTGTCGAAAATGTGCAAGTGTTTGGATGGGGGGCTACTCAGCCGGATGCTTCTGAACCTTCTAATACGCTCAAAACCACCATTAGCACATTTTTACCCATCGACAAATGTTATGAGCGTTTAGAAATTGGCAGCAGTTTTCCGGGGATCATTGATTCAAGAGACAACCAAACCAAAATTTGTACGCTACCAACACAAAACCATGTATTGGAGCCAGATAGCCATACTCAATATGGCAACTCTGCATGTAAAGGTGACAGTGGTGGCCCGTTGGTCGATGTGGCGACCGGCAAACAAATTGGTATTGTTAGTGGCGGCCCCCTTATTCTACCAACGTGTGGCTCTTTGACGATCCCAAGTTTCTACACCAAGGTGAGCCACTATTACGACTGGGTACAGTCTTACATCACTGCCGATGCGCCACCAAGTCGTTACATCATTGCGCCGAATTTTATCAAAAGTGCTAACAATGAAAGTGGTGACAATAAAGAGTGTCACGATGGCATTGCGACCAATAACTGTGATTTCAAAGGCTCAGATGATGAAGGTGGCAGTCTAGGGTTTTGGTTATTGGGTTTATTCGTGCCGTTATTCTTGTGGCGAAAGCGTGAGGTTTGATAGGGCGATTGGAATGCCAAACTAATAAGCAGCGGTATACGCTGCTTTGCTTTTTTCATGTTCTCTCTTTTGGGCTCAAATTAAAAATAGTGCCAAGTAATCGAGGCTTTTCACGTTTTATTACACTCTTTACCATGGCTTTTACTGCTATATTCTGGTGATTTGCTTGCTATTGCAGCATGTAAACATATACTAGTCTGCTGCGAAAAACTCGTCGCAATTTTATCGTCGCCTAGACGTGATTTGACCAATAGATAAGACAAGTAACATGCAAGTATCAGATTTCCATTTCGACCTTCCAGATGAACTCATCGCTCGCTACCCTCAACCAGAGCGTACCGCTAGCCGACTGCTGCAAATGGACGGCAATACCGGAGAGCTCATTGATGGCACATTTACTGATGTATTGGGCCAAGTTCAACCCGGTGACTTAGTGGTGTTTAATAATACTCGTGTTATTCCTGCTCGTCTTTTTGGCCGCAAGGAATCGGGCGGTAAATTAGAAGTGCTGGTGGAGCGCATGTTGGATGAGAAAAGCATCCTCGCGCACGTTCGTTGCTCTAAATCACCAAAACCAGGTACAACCATTATTGTTGGCGAGAATGATGAATATTCAGCAGAAATGGTTGCACGCCATGATGCTTTATTTGAACTGAAATTTAGTTCTGATAAGACGGTACTAGAAATTCTGGAAGAAATCGGCCATATGCCGCTTCCTCCTTACATCGACCGTCCAGACGAAGATGCAGATAAAGAGCGTTACCAAACGGTATATAATCAAAAGCCAGGTGCGGTTGCGGCACCGACGGCGGGCCTTCACTTTGATGATGTTCTCTTGGAGAAAATCAAAGCGAAAGGTGCAGAGTTTGCTTACGTTACTTTGCACGTTGGGGCGGGTACATTCCAGCCAGTAAAAGTGGAAAATATCAACGATCACCACATGCATGCCGAGTACGTAGAAGTACCACAAGAAGTCGTCGACGCAATTAAAGCGACGAAAGCGCGTGGCGGACGAATTATTGCTGTTGGTACCACATCTGTGCGTTCACTTGAAAGTGCAGCGCAAGACGCATTGCAAAAAGGGACTGAGCTGGCCCCATTCTTTGGCGATACTGAAATCTTTATTTTCCCTGGTTACGAATATCAGCTAGTGGATTGCTTGATCACAAACTTCCACTTGCCTGAATCAACATTGATCATGTTGGTGAGTGCATTTGCTGGATACGAGAACACCATGAATGCTTACAAACATGCGGTGGAAAACAAATACCGTTTCTTCTCGTATGGCGATTCAATGTTCATCAAGAAGAAAACGGCGTAGTTAAAAATAGATTTACGAGTGCTAGCAGTAAGCTAGGAAATAAAGCATCCATTGCTTTGTCTCTCGCAAGGAAAAGCGACCGCTCCTTAAAGTAGGGTAGAGCCCTAAACACTCAGTCAGACTGTTTCTCTGACACCCGGAGGCATCGTGAAATTAAAATTCGATCTTAAGAAGAAAAACGGCAATGCACGTCGTGGTCAACTGACTTTCGAACGCGGCACTGTTCAAACTCCTGCGTTCATGCCAGTAGGTACTTACGGTACCGTTAAAGGTATGACACCAGAAGAAGTAAAAGGTACTGGTGCAGAAATTCTGCTAGGTAATACGTTCCACCTGTGGCTACGTCCTGGTCAAGAAGTGATGAAAATGCACGGTGACCTGCACGATTTTATGAACTGGCACGGTCCTATTCTTACTGATTCAGGCGGCTTTCAAGTATTCAGCCTTGGTAAGATGCGTACGATCACTGAAGAAGGTGTACATTTTCGTAACCCAGTAAACGGTGACAAGATTTTCATGGACGCAGAAAAGTCGATGGAAATTCAAAAAGACCTGGGCTCTGATATTGTTATGATTTTTGACGAGTGCACGCCATACCCAGCGACACATGATGAAGCGAAGAAATCGATGGAAATGTCATTACGCTGGGCACAGCGTTCACGTGACCACTTCGAGAAGCTAGAAAACCCAAACAACCTATTTGGTATTGTTCAAGGTGGTGTTTACGAAGATTTACGTGATGTGTCGGTAAAAGGTCTAACGGAAATCGGTTTTGACGGTTATGCGGTTGGTGGTTTGGCAGTAGGTGAGCCTAAAGAAGACATGCACCGTATTCTTGAGCATACTTGTCCTCAACTTCCTGAAGACAAACCTCGCTACTTGATGGGCGTAGGTAAGCCAGAAGACTTGGTTGAAGGTGTTCGTCGTGGTATCGACATGTTTGACTGTGTAATGCCAACGCGTAACGCACGTAATGGTCACTTATTTGTGACTGGTGGTGTGATCAAGATCCGTAATGCGAAACATAAAACGGATACAACACCATTGGATCCGCATTGTGACTGTTACACTTGTCAAAACTACAGCAAGTCGTACCTTCACCATTTAGAGCGTTGTAATGAAATCTTAGGCGCTCGCTTGAATACAATCCATAACCTGCGTTACTACCAGCGTCTGATGGAAAGCATTCGTAAAGCAATTGATGAAGATCGCTTCGATGAATTTGTTACTGAGTTCTATGAGCGTCGTGGCCGTGAAGTGCCACCACTAGCAAAAGAGCAGTAATTGAAAAACTAAAAGAATTAAAGCCTTTGGCATGTCGCCAGAGGCTTTTGCTAATAAAGTAGGCTAACGCACGTTATTTTTGAGAGAGCGATCTCTATTAGTTACTCTCAGACTTGAATCTAAAATGCGAAAGCCCAATTTGTTTGATTATCAATAAAATATAATGAGGATGTTTTAATGTTTATTTCTCAGGCTCACGCAGCAGCAGAAGGCGCGCCAGCAGGCGGTGGTTTTGAAATGCTAATCATGCTTGGCATGTTCGCAGTGATCTTTTACTTCATGATTTACCGCCCACAAGCGAAACGCGTAAAAGAACACAAAAACCTAATGGCTTCTATGGGCAAAGGCGACGAAGTTTTAACTAGCGGTGGCCTAGTGGGTAAAATCACTAAGATTGCTGAAGACAATGACTACATTTCAATTGAGCTTAACGCGAACAATGAAGTAGTAATCAAGAAAGACTTCATCACTGCAGTGCTACCAAAAGGTACGCTTAAGTCTCTATAAAACAGCTAAAGGATCCTCGCTGTGCTAAACCGTTATCCATTATGGAAGTACTTGATGGTGCTTTTTGCCATCATCACCGCTGCGTTATACGCACTTCCAAATATCTACGGTGAAGATCCGGCTATTCAAGTTACAGGGGCGCGTGGCGCCTCTGTAGATATGTCAACGCTGGATGCTGTCACTACTGCTCTTAACAAAGAGCAACTTTCTCATAAATCCATTGCTCTCGAAGATGGATCAATTCTTGTTCGTTTTAACGACACTGACACACAAATCAGTGCTCGTGATGTCATCAGCGAAGCGCTAGGCAAAGACACAATTGTTGCACTTAACCTTGCACCTTCTACACCCGATTGGCTAGAAGCGATTGGCGCGTCACCATTGAAGCTAGGTCTTGACCTTCGCGGTGGTGTTCACTTCTTAATGGAAGTGGATATGGATGCAGCGATGGAAAAGCTTGTTGGTCAACAAGAAGAAGCTTTCCGTAGCGAACTTCGTGACGCCAAGATTCGTTACCGTGCAATCCGCCCTTCTGGAAAAGAAGCGGTAGAAGTGTTGTTGCGTAACGAAGAGCAATTAGCAGAAGCGAAAGCAACGCTAGAAAAGAATCACCCGGACATGATTTTTGTCGATTCTGATTCAAATGGCCGTTACGCTCTTACTGCAACCTTTACTGAGCAACGTTTACAAGAGATCCGTAACTATGCTGTTGAGCAAAACATTACGATTTTACGTAATCGTGTCAACGAACTAGGTGTTGCGGAACCATTGGTTCAACGTCAAGGTGCTAGTCGCATTGTGGTTGAACTGCCTGGTGTTCAAGACACTGCTCGTGCAAAAGAAATTCTCGGAGCTACGGCAACGCTTGAATTCCGTGAAGTTGATGATAAAGCTGACCTATCGGCAGCGGCAAATGGTCGTGCGCCAGCAGGTAGTGAAATCAAGATGGACCGTGATGGTCGCCCAGTTGTGCTTAAGAAGCGCGTTATTCTTGGCGGTCAAAGCATCACAGATGCAAGCTCAAGTGTTGATGAATATGGTCGTCCACAAGTTAACATCTCGCTAGACAGCGAAGGTGGTAATAAGATGTCTGCGTTCTCTAAGAAGAACATTGGTAAGCTAATGGCTACCGTGTTTGCAGAATACAAAGACAGTGGCCGTCGTACGCCTGAAGGCAAAGTTATTCTGGATAAGCATGAAGAAGTCATCAACCAAGCAACGATTCAATCGGCTCTTGGTCGTAACTTCCGTATCACAGGTATCGACTCTGCTGCAGAAGCACACAACCTAGCACTTTTACTACGTGCTGGTGCACTGATTGCACCTATCTCTATCGTTGAAGAACGTACCATTGGTCCATCAATGGGCCAGCAAAACATCGATATGGGTATCCAAGCATGTATCTGGGGTATGGTTGCCGTAATGCTATTTACGCTGCTTTACTACCGCGGCTTTGGTTTGATTGCAAACATCGCTCTAATGGCAAACTTGGTGCTTATCATTGGTGTTATGTCGATGATTCCAGGCGCTACCATGACGCTTCCGGGGATAGCCGGTATCGTGTTAACAGTCGGTATGGCGGTTGATGCGAACGTACTGATCTTCGAGCGTATCCGTGAAGAAATTCGTGATGGACGTAGTCCACAACAAGCGATTCACCAAGGTTATGCGAATGCATTCAGCACGATTGCTGATGCGAACATCACAACACTAATTACTGCAATCATTCTATTTGCGGTCGGTACAGGTGCGGTGAAAGGTTTCGCAGTTACTCTATCTATCGGTATCTTAACTTCAATGTTCACCGCCATTATTGGTACACGTTGTATCGTGAACCTGATCTACGGTGGCAAACGCGTTGATAAATTGTCGATCTAAGGCTGGGAATTAATATGTTTCAAATTCTAAAAGCAGAGAAGACGATCGGCTTTATGCGTTGGTCGAAAGTAGCATTCGTTTTTTCAATTATAATGATTGCTGCTTCTATCTTCACTTTGTCAACCAAGTGGCTTAATTGGGGTCTAGATTTCACTGGCGGTACGCTTATCGAGGTAGGTTTTGAACAGCCAGCAAACCTTGAAGAGATTCGTGCAGCACTAGATTCAAAAGGCTTTGGCGATGCGACAGTACAAAACTTCGGTAGTGCTCGTGAAGTCATGGTTCGTCTTCGTCCACGTGATGACGTTTCTGGTGAAACGCTAGGTAACCAAATCATTGGTGCTATCAAAGATGGTACTGGCGAAAGCGTAGAAATGCGTCGTATTGAGTTCGTAGGTCCCAACGTTGGTGATGAGCTAACAGAAGCTGGTGGTCTAGCGATCTTGGTATCGCTGATCTGTATCCTGCTTTATGTATCGATGCGATTTGAATGGCGTCTAGCGGCTGGTGCGGTAATGGCATTGGCTCACGATATTATTATCACGCTAGGTGTCTTCTCGTTTCTACAAATTGAAGTTGACCTGACCATCGTAGCTGCGCTACTGACGGTTGTGGGCTACTCACTCAACGATACCATCGTTGTATTTGACCGGATTCGTGAAAACTTCCGTAAGATGCGTAAGGGCGAACCTTCAGACATTATGGACGCCTCAATCACTCAAACGTTGAGCCGTACATTGATTACATCTGGTACGACGTTGTTCGTGGTAATTGCACTGTTCATGCAGGGTGGTGCTATGATTCACGGCTTTGCAACCGCACTTTTACTCGGTATCACTGTAGGTACTTACTCTTCTATCTACGTAGCATCAGCACTGGCTCTAAGACTGGGTATCCAGAAAGAGCACTTGATGCCACCTCAAGTAGAAAAAGAAGGTGCAGAGTTCGACGAAATGCCATAAGGCAGATTGAGAACCGAAAACAAAAACCGCTGAGCAATCAGCGGTTTTTTTGTATCTGAATAGAGTCGTGAGCTTGTAGAGCCTCTCTGTATGAAGAGCCTTCAGCTACAGCTAAGTCGATACGAAGCAGTAGATACAAAAAAGCCCTGCTCAATGAGCGGGGCTTTCTAAAGTCATCAGCGTGACGGGCTATATATGACTTTCAAATATTACTTAAGGATCGCGCTGTTACCGTTTTCGCGAATGTGCTTAAGGATAGATTTTACGCCACGAGCGCTTGAAGCAACGATGTTACCAGACTTCATGTAGTCAGTGCCGCCAGCAAAGTCTGTTAGGATTGCGCCAGCTTCACGAGCAATAAGCTCACCTGCTGCCATATCCCAAGGTTTTAGGCCTAGCTCGAAGTAACCATCAACACGGCCAGCAGCCACGTAACAAAGGTCTAGAGCAGCAGAGCCGCTACGACGGAAATCAGCACACTCAGTGAAAAGCGCACCAACGATCTTGATGTAAGACTCAGCGTGTTGTTTCTGCTTGAATGGGAAGCCTGTTGCTAGAACAGTACCTTGAAGGTCTTTTAGTTGAGCAACACGAATACGTGCACTGTTTAGTTGAGCGCCGGCACCGCGTTGTGCAGTGAATAGCTCGTTTTGCATTGGATCGTAAACACAAGCAACTTCAGTTTTACCCTTAATACGAACAGCGATAGAAACCGCGAAAGTTGGGTAACCTTTTACAAAGTTAGTGGTGCCATCCAGTGGGTCGATGATCCATTGTACGTCTTTATCTTTACCTTCGATAAGACCTTGTTCTTCAGCAACGATACAGTGCTCAGGGTAAGACTGCTTGATAGTATCGATGATGATGTATTCTGCTTCTTTGTCTACGTTAGTGACAAAGTCATTAGTGCCTTTAAGAGTAGATTCTACTTTATCAGTGTTTTCTAATGATTTAGCAATATGATTGCCAGCCTTTCGCGCAGCGCGAATAGCAATGTTTAGCATTGGATGCATACGAATTTCCCAACGGATGTTAAAGAACAAATGAAAGCGGCGGCGAGTATACCAGAGATAATTAAAAAGGGAAGTGGTTATTTTTTGTTCTAAATGCGACTGGTTGAGTGTACAGAGCATACTGCGGACGAGAACAATAACCAAGAATGAGAAGAGAGGTCTGCTTGCCTCTAGGGTGTCTTAAAAAACTATGATAACATTCTGCGGTTTTAATTTAGGTAGCAAACACAGATGTTGGATCAAGTAAAAATTGTACTCGTAGGTACCTCTCATTCAGGCAATATTGGCTCAGCAGCTCGAGCAATGAAAGTGATGGGTTTAAACCAACTAGTATTAGTCGATCCACAATGTGAAGTGGATGAACAAACTTTTGCTTTAGCTGCGGGTGCTGGTGATATTGCTCAAAATGCAAAGATTGTCGGCACATTAGAAGAAGCGGTTGAAGATTGTGGCCTTGTTGTGGGTTCTAGCGCCCGCTCTCGTACATTAGAATGGCCAATGCTCGAGCCACGTGAATGCGGTGAGAAATTTGCAGTTGAAGGCCGAAAGCATCCGGTTGCGCTCGTGTTTGGCCGAGAAAGAACTGGTTTGACAAACGAAGAGCTACAAAAGTGCCACTACCATGTTTGTATTCCCGCTAATCCTGAGTACAGCTCGCTTAACCTAGCGATGGCTGTACAAACTCTCAGTTACGAAGTGCGAGTTGCACACTTGAACTTAGAGCAAAGCCAGTTTTCCCCAAATGAATCGGAAGAATACCCGCGTCATCGAGAACTTGAAATGTTCTTCGAGCATCTTGAAAAGGTGATGGTTGAGACCCAGTTTATTAACAAAGAGCAACCTGGACAGGTGATGAATAAGTTGCGTCGTTTGTTCTCTCGAGCTCGACCAGAAACCCAAGAACTTAATATTCTACGAGGCGTTTTGACTTCGATAGAAAAGAAGTTCTGAGTGAATAATAACCACTTTAGGTGTAAGGATGAATACCTGAGTAAAATGGTCAAATAAATACTTGACCAAATTACTCAGGTATGGAAAAATCTTAACCATTACAAACCATGTGGATACGGTGTGGTATGAAACTTACATCTAAAGGAAGATATGCGGTGACAGCCATGCTGGATGTGGCACTGCATTCGCAACAAAACCCTGTACCTCTGGCTGATATTTCAGAGCGTCAAGGGATCTCGCTCTCTTACTTAGAGCAGCTATTTTCAAAATTGCGTAAAGCAGGTCTCGTTGCCAGCGTTCGTGGTCCTGGTGGTGGTTACCGACTTGGTGCCGACGCTCACAGTATCGCTATTGGTACCGTGATTGCTGCCGTTGATGAGTCAGTAGATGCAACCAAATGCCAAGGTAAAGGAGATTGCCAAGGTGGAACACGTTGCCTTACTCACACGCTGTGGCGTGACCTAAGCTCTCGCATTAGTGACTTTTTGAATAACATCACTCTTGGTGAGTTGATGACAGACAATGAAGTACTCGAAATTTCTGATCGTCAGGACATTGATCTGGCGGTAACCCATGGGCTATCAAACAAAAATACAACCGCCGCGCCCATCGGTGTAAACGTCCGCTCTTAGCGGTCAGCTTTTTACATTGGAGTAGAGAATGAAACTGCCGATTTATCTTGATTATTCCGCTACATGTCCAGTTGATCCACGTGTTGCTGAAAAAATGGTTCAGTACATGACAATGGATGGCACATTTGGCAACCCAGCGTCACGTTCGCACCGTTACGGCTGGCAGGCAGAAGAAGCGGTCGATACTGCTCGTGAGCAAATTGCTGACCTTCTAAATGCAGATCCTCGCGAAATCGTATTTACATCTGGTGCGACAGAATCAGACAACCTTGCGATTAAAGGTGCAGCGCACTTTTACTCGAAGAAAGGCAAGCACGTAATCACTTGTAAAACAGAGCACAAAGCCGTTCTTGACCCATGTCGTCAACTTGAGCGTGAAGGCTTTGAAGTGACTTACCTTGAGCCAGAATCAAATGGCTTGATCGATCTAGAGAAGCTTAGAGCAGCCATGCGTGATGACACCGTGCTTGTGTCTATTATGCATGTAAACAACGAGATTGGTGTGGTTCAAGACATTACAGCGATCGGCGAACTGTGCCGTGAGCGTAAAATTGTTTTCCACGTGGACGCTGCGCAATCTGCAGGTAAATTACCAATCGACGTTCAAGAGATGAAAGTTGATCTAATTTCACTTTCTGCTCACAAAGTATACGGCCCTAAAGGTATCGGTGCACTTTACGTACGTCGTAAGCCTCGTATTCGTCTTGAAGCGCAAATGCACGGTGGCGGTCATGAGCGTGGTTTCCGCTCTGGTACACTACCTACTCACCAAATCGTAGGTATGGGTGAAGCATTCCGCATTGCAAAAGAAGACATGCAAAAAGATTACGATCATGCTTTAGCGCTTCGTAACCGTCTTTTTGATGGCGTGAAAGACTTAGAAGCAGTGACGGTAAACGGTGACTTTGAGCAGCGTGTACCACACAACCTAAACATCAGTTTCGCATTCGTAGAAGGTGAATCACTATTAATGTCGCTTAAAGATCTAGCGGTATCTTCTGGTAGTGCTTGTACGTCTGCAAGCCTTGAGCCTTCTTACGTTCTTCGTGCCCTAGGCATGGATGACGAATTGGCTCACAGCTCGGTTCGTTTCTCGTTTGGTCGTTTCACGACTGAAGAAGAAATTGATTACGCAATTGAACAAATCCGCGTTGCAGTGACTAAGCTACGCGACATGTCTCCTCTATGGGATATGTACAAAGAAGGGATTGATTTGAGCACTGTTGAATGGGCTCACCATTAATCTCAGGGATTGAAATAGAGGATTCGAGGTAATTTATCATGGCATACAGCGAAAAAGTAATTGATCACTACGAGAACCCACGTAACGTTGGTTCATTCGATAAAGAAGATCCATCAGTAGGTAGCGGCATGGTTGGCGCTCCTGCGTGTGGTGACGTAATGAAGCTTCAAATCAAAGTGACACCTGAAGGTATCATCGAAGATGCGAAGTTCAAAACATACGGTTGTGGTAGTGCAATCGCATCAAGCTCACTAGTAACTGAGTGGGTAAAAGGTAAGTCAGTTGATGAAGCGGCAGCAATTAAAAACTCTGAGATTGCTGAAGAGCTAGAGCTTCCACCAGTGAAAGTTCACTGTTCTATTCTTGCTGAAGATGCAATCAAAGCAGCGGTTGCTGACTACAAGAAAAAACACCAAGAATAATTATTCCGTAATATAATGGGAGCTTTGACGCTCCCATTCCAATCGAAATTTAGACAGACTAAGGTGCAGTATGGCCATCACAATGACAGAATCAGCGGCAAGTCGCGTAAGAGCATTCCTAGATAACCGAGGCAAAGGTATCGGTTTACGTCTTGGAGTGAAGACGACTGGCTGTTCCGGCATGGCATACGTACTTGAGTTTGTTGATGAGCTCAATGAAGAAGACGAAGTATTTGAACTCTCTGGAGTGAAAATTATCATCGATCAAAAGAGCTTAGTGTACCTAGATGGTACTGAATTGGATTACGTGAAAGAAGGGTTGAATGAAGGTTTTGAATTCAACAACCCTAACGCGAAAAGTGAATGTGGTTGTGGTGAAAGCTTCAACGTCTAATTGATTGTCCTTCTGGGCAAACGAGTCCGGAAGGCTTTACTAGGACCCGAACTTAATGAATCACTTTGAATTATTTGGGCTACCAAGTCAGTTTAAGCTGGATGGTAGCCTTCTTTCTTCTCAGTTCCGAGAACTACAAAAACGCTTCCACCCGGATAACTTTGCAACGGGCTCAGAACGTGACCGTTTGATGGCGGTGCAAAAGGCGGCGCAAATCAACGATGCCTATCAAGTTCTGAAAAATCCTATTTCTCGCGCCGAGTATATCCTCGCAGAGCAAGGTGTTGAGATCCGAGGTGAACAGCAAACAATGCAAGATCCGATGTTCTTAATGGAGCAAATGGAACTGCGCGAAGAACTGGAAGAGATTGCTGACAAGTCCGATCCTGAATCGGCGCTTTTTGACTTCGACTCTAAGGTCAGCAAAATGTACAAACAGCATCTGGCAAGCGTCGAGCAAGAGCTTGATGATGGTCTATGGACTGAAGCCGCAGACCGAGTTCGTAAGCTAAAATTCATTGCCAAACTAAAGAACGAAATTGAGCTAGTCGAAGACAAACTCCTCGGCTAGTAAGCGTGACAAGGACCTATCATGGCACTACTTCAAATCGCAGAACCGGGCCAAAGCTCGGCACCTCATGAGCATAAGTTAGCAGCGGGTATCGACTTAGGTACTACCAACTCTTTGGTTGCTTCTGTACGTAGCGGCGATGCAACTCCACTTGCGGACGAGCAGGGCCGTACTATTTTACCTTCAGTCGTTAATTACGCTGAGGAAACGTTAACGGTCGGCCACGAAGCCAAAGCCAAAGCAGAGTTTGAACCAGAGAACACGATTATCTCTGTAAAACGTTTGATCGGTCGTTCATTAAAGGACATTCAGTCCCGTTACTCTTCACTTCCTTATCGTTTTAAAGAGAGTGAAAACGGCCTGCCAATTCTGCAAACACCTCAAGGTGACAAAAACCCGATTGAAGTATCTGCGGACATCCTAAAAGTATTGGGTAAGCGAGCTGAAGATACGTTAGGTGGTGAGTTAGCTGGTGTAGTTATTACCGTTCCTGCTTACTTTGATGACGCGCAACGTGCAGGTACAAAAGATGCGGCGAAATTAGCTGGTCTTCATGTTCTCCGTCTACTTAACGAACCAACCGCTGCGGCAATTGCTTATGGCCTAGACTCTGGTCAAGAAGGTGTGATTGCGGTTTACGATCTAGGTGGCGGTACTTTTGATATCTCTATCCTACGTTTATCGAAAGGCGTATTTGAAGTATTAGCAACAGGTGGCGATTCTGCATTAGGCGGTGACGACTTCGACCATCTATTTGCCGATTATTTAATGGAGCAAGCGGGTCTAGAAGCGCCGCTTTCTGCAGAAAAGAACCGTACACTTTTGAACATTGCTACTGAAGCTAAGATTGCTTTCTCTGAGCAAGACAGTGTTGACGTTGACGTTTTTGGCTGGAAAGGCACCGTGACTCGCGAGCAGTTCGAAGATCTGATTCGTCCGCTAGTGAAGAAAACACTGATGTCTTGTCGTCGCGCATTAAAAGATGCGGATGTCGACGCAGATGAAGTACTCGAGGTCGTCATGGTTGGCGGCTCAACCCGTACATTGTTGGTTCGTGAAATGGTAGGCGAGTTTTTTGGTCGCACACCTCTGACAAGCATTAACCCAGATGAAGTTGTTGCAATCGGTGCGGGTATTCAAGCTGATATCCTAGCGGGTAACAAACCTGACTCTGAAATGTTGCTTCTTGATGTGATTCCACTGTCGCTCGGTATTGAAACCATGGGTGGTTTGGTCGAGAAGATCATCCCCCGCAACACTACGATTCCCGTTGCGCGTGCGCAAGAATTTACCACATTCAAAGATGGCCAAACGGCGATGAGTGTTCATGTGGTACAAGGTGAACGTGAAATGGTTGATGACTGTCGTTCACTTGCTCGCTTCTCGTTAAAAGGTATTCCTCCGATGGCAGCGGGTGCGGCACATATTCGCGTGACTTACCAAGTTGACGCAGATGGCCTTCTTTCTGTTACGGCAATGGAGAAGAGCACTGGTGTTCAATCAGAGATTCAAGTAAAACCTTCTTACGGCTTAAGTGACAATGAAGTGGCGGATATGTTGCGTGATTCAATGACGCACGCAAAAGAAGACATGCAAGCTCGTGCCTTAGCTGAGCAGCGTGTTGAAGCCGACCGAGTGATAGAAGGTTTGATTGCAGCGATGCAAGCTGATGGTGATGACTTACTATCAGAACAAGAGAAACAAAACTTGATTAAAGCCATCGAAGCCTTGATTGAGCTGCGTAATGGTGATGATGCAGATGCGATAGAGCAAGGCATTAAAGATACCGATAAAGCGAGCCAAGATTTCGCATCACGCCGTATGGATAAATCGATTCGAGCTGCGTTGTCAGGTCAATCAGTAGACGATATATAAGAGATAAGTAGTTATGCCTAAGATTATTGTATTACCACACGACGATTTGTGCCCAGAAGGTGCAGTGTTGGAAGCAAACTCTGGTGACACCGTTCTAGACGTAGCGCTAAAAAACGGTATCGGTATTGAACATGCGTGTGAGAAGTCATGTGCGTGTACTACCTGCCACGTAATCATCCGTGAAGGTTTTGATTCACTCGAAGAAAGTGAAGAACTAGAAGACGACATGCTAGATAAAGCGTGGGGTCTAGAGCCTGAGTCACGCCTAGGGTGTCAGGCGAGAATTGCTGATGAAGACTTGGTAGTAGAAATTCCTAAATACACACTCAACCACGCTTCAGAAGATCACTAAAACTATCTCCCCAATATAGGGAAGAAGCAAAAGGAAGATGAGCAATGAAATGGACAGATTCTCGCGATATCGCGATTGAACTTTGTGACAAGTTTCCAGATGTCGATCCAAAAACAGTGCGTTTTACCGATCTTCATCAATGGATCATGGAGTTAGATGAGTTTGACGATGAGCCAAACCGTTCTAATGAAAAGATTCTAGAAGCCGTTATCATGTGCTGGATGGACGAAGCGGACTAAGTCTGTAAAACACAGCCTAGTTAACAATTCTTACTAAAAAAAGCGGACCTTTAGGTCCGTTTTTTTATCCAATTGACATTTTTGCCCTACATAATGCTAACATCCGTGAGTTATTAAAAAGAAGCAGCGTAGGCAACGCTGCTATAAGACAAGGAGAAACCATGTCTACACAGATGTCTGTATTTTTAAGTCAAGAGTCGGCAGCACCACATTGGGGTGAAAAAGCACTGCTTTCATTCGCTGAAAACGGCGCAACTATTCACTTAGGTGAAGGTCATGATCTCGGCGCAATTCAACGTGCAGCTCGTCAGCTAGATGGCCAAGGAATTCGTTCTATTTTTCTTTCTGGTGATAACTGGGATCTAGAGAGCGTATGGGCTTTCCACCAAGGGTTCCGTAACCCTAAAAAACATGGCTCAGTTGAGTGGGCAGCATTGTCTGATGAAGATCAAGCAGAGCTTCAAGCTCGTATTACTTCGACTGATTTTACCCGCGATATTATCAACAAAACGGCAGAAGAAGTTGCTCCTCGTCAGCTAGCGACAATGGCTGCTGAATTCATCAAATCTGTTGCGCCGAAAGGCACGGTGACAGCACGTATCGTCAAAGACAAAGACTTGTTGGCAGAAGGTTGGGAAGGTATTTACGCAGTAGGCCGTGGTTCTGAGCGTACTTCTGCGATGCTTCAGTTAGACTACAACCCAACTGGTGACGAAAACGCACCTGTATTCGCATGTCTTGTGGGTAAAGGCATCACCTTTGATTCCGGTGGTTACAGCTTGAAGCCTTCTACCTTCATGAGTGCAATGAAAGCAGATATGGGTGGCTCGGGTACTATCACTGGTGGCCTAGGATTAGCTATCTTGCGCGGTTTAAACAAGCGCGTAAAACTGATCTTGTGTTGTGCTGAGAACATGGTTTCTGGCCGTGCCCTTAAGCTTGGCGACATCATCACTTACAAAAACGGCAAAACCGTTGAGATTATGAATACCGACGCGGAAGGTCGCTTGGTGCTTGCAGACGGTCTTATCTACGCCAGTGAGCAAAAGCCTGAGTTAATCATTGACTGCGCGACGCTAACAGGCGCAGCGAAGAATGCGTTAGGTAACGATTACCATGCGCTAATGAGCTTTGATGATGAGCTATCGCATCAAGCGCTTACGGCGGCAAGCCAGGAAAAAGAAGGCTTGTGGCCGCTACCACTTGCTGATTTCCATCGAGAAATGCTGCCATCTAATTTTGCCGATTTATCGAATATCAGCTCTGGTGATTATTCTCCAGGTGCAAGTACTGCAGCTGCATTCTTGTCTTACTTCGTTGAGGACTACAAAAAAGGCTGGTTACATTTCGACTGTGCGGGTACGTATCGTAAAGCCGCTTCTGATAAATGGGCTGCGGGAGCAACGGGTATGGGTGTTCGTACACTTGCTCGTTTCCTCAATGAGCAAGCTGGAAAATAAGATTGATTGCAGCACTCT
This sequence comes from Vibrio sp. Vb0304, assembly GCF_033338995.1. Classification (NCBI taxonomy): domain Bacteria; kingdom Pseudomonadati; phylum Pseudomonadota; class Gammaproteobacteria; order Vibrionales; family Vibrionaceae; genus Vibrio; species Vibrio sp. Vb0304. The sequence continues at coordinate 33,210 of NZ_JAWOTT010000019.1, read as the reverse complement.
CTTGTTTGAGTGCTGCTCTTACCCAGTAAGTCACTTTAAAAGCACAACTATTATTACAAGTACAGAAAGGAAATTTTATGGCTCTAGAAAGAACATTTTCAATCATTAAGCCTGATGCTGTAGAGCGAAATCTAATTGGTGAAATCTACAATCGTATTGAAAAGGCTGGCCTACGTATAATCGCTGCCAAAATGGTTCACCTGACAGAAGATCAGGCAAGTGGCTTTTATGCAGAGCATGAAGGTAAAGAGTTTTTCCCTCCTCTAAAAGAGTTCATGACATCTGGTCCTATTATGGTTCAGGTATTGGAAGGCGAAAATGCGATTGCACGTTACCGCGAGCTAATGGGTAAAACCAACCCAGAGGACGCGGCATGTGGCACTTTGCGTGCTGATTACGCACTCAGCATGCGTCACAATTCAGTTCATGGTTCAGATAGCCCTGAGTCTGCCGCTCGTGAAATTGAGTTTTTCTTCCCTGAATCAGAAGTTTTCTCTCGCTAACTCGTTCATGCATCACTTTTGCGTGATGATCTAGTTCGTAATAACCTCGGAATTGTCCGAGGTTTTTTATTCCGCATTCTCCATTTCACCGGCGAGTTCATTCGTAATTATTCGCGAAGATGTTGGCTAATCTGAGCATCTTACAGGGGTGAAAGCTTAGTTACGTGTGTTTGTTCTCACTGTTTTCTCTGTACCACTTCTACGCTTTTGTTGTCGGTTGTCTAATCATTATTCTCACCGTAAAGCCTGATTAAAATTTAATCGTTTTTATTTTAATGCCTTAGCAAACTCAGGGTCTTACACCCCTTGTTGTAGCTGCATAAAGGCTGTACAATTCGCGCCCTTATTCTTGTTTCAGTCATTGAGAGGCAACATGACCACTGAAAAAATCAATCTACTCGACTTTGATCGCAAAGGCATGCGTCAGTTTTTCGCGGAAGAACTTGGCGAGAAAGCGTTTCGTGCCGATCAGGTTATGAAGTGGATCTACCATTTCGGTGTAGATGACTTCGAAAAAATGACAAACATCAACAAGAAGCTGCGCGAAAAGCTTTTACACAAGTGTGAAATTAAAGCACCAACTGTAGCAGAAGCTCAGCATTCTTCAGACGGCACGATCAAGTGGGCAATGAAGGTTGGTGATCAGGATGTAGAAACGGTTTACATTCCAGAAGATGATCGCGCAACGCTTTGTGTATCTTCTCAAGTAGGTTGTGCATTGGAATGTAAGTTCTGCTCAACAGCACAGCAGGGTTTTAACCGTAACTTGAAAGTTTCAGAGATCATCGGTCAGGTGTGGCGTGCTGCACGTGAAATTGGTCTTGAGAAAGAAACAGGCCGTCGCCCAATTACGAACGTCGTGATGATGGGCATGGGTGAGCCGCTTCTTAATATGAAGAACTTGATTCCTGCATTGGAGTTAATGCTGGATGACCTTGGCTTTGGTTTGTCGAAGCGTCGCGTAACCGTATCAACATCAGGTGTGGTTTCTGGTCTTGATCAGATGACGGGCAAAATCGACGTTGCGTTGGCGATCTCTCTTCATGCGCCAAACGATAAGCTGCGTAGTGAAATCATGCCAATTAACGATCGTTGGGATATTCAAGATTTCCTAGCATCCGTTCGTCGTTACATTGCTTCATCGAATGCAAACCGTGGCAAGGTAACAGTCGAGTACGTGTTGCTTGATCATGTGAACGATGACATGGACCATGCACGCGAGCTGGCTGAATTGATGAAAGACACACCATGTAAGATTAACTTGATTCCGTTTAACCCGTACCCAGGTTCACCTTACAAGAAACCAAGTAACTCACGTATTGATCGCTTCCAAAAAACATTGATGCAATACGAGCACACAGTTACGGTTCGTAAAACACGTGGTGATGACATTGATGCCGCATGTGGTCAGTTGGTCGGTGATGTAATTGACCGAACTAAACGTACGGCAATGCTGAAAGCGTCACGCGGTGCCGATACCATTGAAGTGAAAGCTGTATAAACGACCGGAATTCAAAAATAGCCAGAGCCATTCGCTCTGGCTATTTTGTTTATTGTTTAGGACATTTTCGCCAAGATTTGTGACTATCACTCTTCAACTTAAGGTTATTTGGGTATAATTTCGAATTCCTTTGTCAAAGTTTGGACAAAAGCTTGAGCTATCTGTTAGTTTGAGTGTAAAGAGTTTTTGTCTTCGTTGCGCATTCGCTTATCATGATATGTAACACTAACGATGACACCGATAATTCTCAGCACTTTCTCACATACGTTTTGCTGATTTTTGCAAAACGGGTATTCGCACTCAGATCGCTGAGAGTTTCTTAAAATTATTATTTTTGGTTAACGCGTTTAGGCTAGCTATCTTTAAAGAGGCTTAAGAACAATAACGAAAATACATGACCACGTTAGCCACTAAAACAGATTAAATACCGCCATTATGACAGAACACGAAAATACGAATGAAGTGCCACTCTCTATTGAAGCTGGCACATTACTGAAAAACAAACGTGAATCCTTGGGAATGAGCCAAAAGCAAGTTGCCGATCGCCTGAGGCTTCGCATTTCTGTGATTGAAGATATTGAAAATAACCGATTTGAATCTCAACAAGTCGCGACATTTACGCGTGGTTACTTACGCTCTTACGCTAAATTCGTAGGTCTTGATGAGAAGGTGGTTTTGACGGCGTTAGAGCAGACTGCCGATGCTCAGCCTCAAGAGCAAGAAATTGAAATGCAAAGCTTCTCTCGTAAAACAAAAGACGAGAAGCACAATAGCCGTATTATGCTCCTTACTTGGGTTATCGGGCTGGTCATTATTGGCATTTCAGCGGCATGGTGGTGGCAAAACCAACAAGAGAATAGCCTAACTAAGGAAGTAACGGATTCAAGTGTTGAAGCGCCGCAGCCCACTGCTCAAGAATTAGCTGATATCGATTTGATGACGGCTGAAGAGTTAATCGCAAGCACTCCTGAAGAAGTTGCTTCAACTAATGAAGGCGTTGCTGAATCGACTGAAGCACCCGTTGAGCAAGGGGCGGATCCTTTGCTGACTGAAACTGAAAATACAACAAGCGTAGATTCTGAAGAACCTGTTGCCGTGATTGAAGCGGCGGAAGAGGAACAGCCTGCGCCAGTAGTACCTGAAGGCATGACACTTCTTACTATGAAGTTTAAAGCGGACTGTTGGATTCAAGTAAAAGACACCAATGGTAAAACGCTGGTAAGTGGTACTCATAAGCCAGGACAAGATGTAGAACTTACCGGAAAAGCGCCATTTAAAGTGATATTGGGCGCACCGGAAGGGGTTACAATGACATTTGCAAGTGAACCTGTCGACCTTTCTGGGTATACTTCAGGCAAAGTAGCTAGATTCACTCTACCGTTATAAAAAATTATGCAACACGAATCTCCAATTATTCGTCGTAAATCGACGCGTATTTATGTGGGTGATGTGCCAATTGGTGATGGTGCGCCAATTGCAGTACAGTCAATGACTAACACTCGCACGACTGACGTAGAAGCGACAGTCGCTCAAATCCGAGCACTAGAAAAAGTCGGCGCAGATATCGTTCGAGTTTCTGTACCTACGATGGACGCAGCAGAAGCTTTCAAACTGATTAAACAGCAAGTTTCTGTACCATTAGTGGCTGATATTCATTTCGACTATCGTATCGCGCTGAAAGTTGCGGAGTACGGAGTTGACTGTTTACGTATCAACCCAGGTAACATCGGCAATGAAGAGCGTATTCGCGCTGTTGTTGATTGCGCTCGCGATAAAAACATCCCGATCCGTATTGGCGTCAATGGTGGATCTTTGGAAAAAGATTTACAGATGAAATACGGTGAACCAACGCCAGAAGCCTTGGTTGAATCGGCGATGCGTCACGTAGATCATCTCGATCGTCTTAACTTTGACCAATTTAAAGTTAGCGTGAAAGCTTCAGACGTTTTTCTTGCTGTGGATTCATATCGTCTGCTGGCGAAGAAAATCGATCAGCCTCTTCATTTAGGTATCACAGAGGCGGGTGGTGCTCGAGCTGGCGCTGTTAAGTCATCTGTTGGCTTAGGTATGCTGTTATCTGAAGGGATAGGCGATACGCTGCGTATCTCTTTGGCTGCCGATCCAGTTGAAGAAATCAAAGTCGGTTTCGACATCCTTAAATCTCTGCGCATTCGCTCTCGAGGCATCAACTTTATTGCGTGCCCAAGCTGCTCACGCCAAGAATTCGATGTGATTGGTACGGTGAATGCACTGGAGCAACGTTTAGAAGACATCATCACGCCAATGGATGTGTCTATCATCGGTTGTGTGGTAAACGGCCCTGGTGAAGCAGAAGTTTCTCACTTAGGTCTAGCAGGTAGTAACAAGAAGAGCGCATTCTACGAAGATGGTAAACGCCAGAAAGAGCGCTTTGATAACGATGACCTTGTGAATAAGCTAGAAGCTAAGATCCGTGCGAAAGCAGCTATGATGAATGGCGAAAACCGCATCGAAGTTAAAGTACAAGATTAATCTCAACGAGAATTACGGTAAGTATTGTGGCAAAAACAATTCAAGCAATTCGAGGCATGAACGATTGCCTCCCAACTCAGTCGCCACTGTGGCAAAAATTAGAAAACACAGTGAAAAATGTAATTAGCGCATACGGTTATAACGAAGTGCGCATGCCAATCGTTGAGGAAACAAACCTATTCAGCCGCGCTGTTGGTGAAGAAACAGACGTCGTTTCAAAAGAAATGTACACCTTTGATGACCGTAACGGCGACAGCCTAACACTTCGCCCTGAAGGTACGGCGGGTTGTGTACGTTCATGTATCCAAAACAGCCTGATCAACCGTGATGAACAGCGTCTGTGGTACATGGGACCTATGTTCCGCCATGAACGTCCGCAGAAAGGTCGTTACCGTCAATTCCACCAGTGTGGTGTTGAGGTGTTTGGTCTAAATGGTCCAGATGTTGATGCAGAGCTTATCATGATGACGGCGCGTTTATGGCGTGAGCTAGGTATCAATGAACATGTCCGTCTTGAGCTGAACTCTATCGGTTCTCAAGAAGACCGCGCAGACTACCGTACTGCACTGGTTGCATTCCTTGAGCAACATATTGATGTGCTAGATGAAGATTGTAAGCGTCGCATGCACACGAACCCACTGCGTGTTCTGGATACGAAGAACCCAGACGTTCAAGCTATTTTAGGTGATGCGCCTCGCCTTTCAGATTACTTGGGTGAAGAATCTAAAGCACACTTCGCAGGTCTATGTGAACTTTTAGACGCTGCAGGTATCAAATACACAGTTAACGAACGTCTAGTTCGTGGTCTGGATTACTACAATCGCACGGTATTTGAGTGGATCACTGAGAGCCTAGGTGCTCAAGGCACTGTATGTGGCGGTGGTCGTTACGATGGCCTTGTAGAGCAATTAGGTGGTAAACCAACACCAGCGGTTGGCTTTGCAATGGGCCTAGAGCGTCTAGTACTGATGCTAGAAACGTTGGAACTGACAGACGTTCGTCGCAGTGTTGACGTGTACGTAGTCACTGCGGGTGAAGGCACCATGATGGCAGGAATGAAGCTAGCAGAACAGCTTCGCGAGTCTGTTCCAGGCGTTCGTGTGATGAATCACTTCGGTGGCGGTAACTTCAAGAAACAGTTTAAACGCGCAGACAAAGTTGGTGCTGTTGTAGCATTGGTTCTGGGCGAAAACGAAGTTGCGGATAACACCGTAGTACTGAAAGACTTAGCTGGTGGTGAGCAAGAGACTTACAACCAAGCAGAAGTTGCAGAAAAGATCGCAGCACTGATTTAAGTCTTTTAGTAATCTAACAAAATTACATCCTAGTTCGTAAGCTAAGGCTCCCAAATGTGGAGCCTTTAAACGAAATAGGAATAATGGCAGCTAAGCTGCCATTTACATGTTTTAAGAGGACAGGAAGTGGAACTTTACGATACTGAAGAACAACAAGTTGAAGCCATTAAAGACTGGTGGAAGGAAAACGGCAAAGCCGTCATCATCGGTGCGGTTGTTGGTTTAGGTGGTCTATTTGGCTGGCGTTACTACCAGGATTCTGTGATTCAGGCGAGTGAAGCAGCTTCTCAAAGCTACACGACAGCAATGAATGCTTTGCAAGACAAAGGCACTGATGCTCAAGCTGACGTGAAAGCTTTCATTGAGTCAAATGAAGTAAAAGAATATTCAGTATTGGCTGCACTACAACTTGCTAAAGCACAAGTTGAAGCTCAAGACCTTTCTGCTGCATTGGAGCAACTGAAGTGGGCGCAAAGCAACACTCAAGATGCTGCGTTGTTACCATTGATTAGTTACCGCATTGCGCGTATTGAGACGGAAATGGGTAACTTCGACGCTGCAACGGCAGAGCTAAGTAACGTCACTGATACAGCATGGACAGGTCGTATTGCTGAACTTCGTGGCGATATTGCGATTCGCCAAGGTGACAAAGATGCTGCGTACGCTGCGTATACTGAAGCTCAGCAAGCGGCAGATGCAAGCCCGACACTACAAATGAAATTGGACGATCTGGCGAAATAAGGACCGCATTGGATGAAAAGAGTCTTTAAGAAAGCCTTGCTAGGGGCGTTAACAATGGGAGTACTTGCCGGTTGTGCAGGTGAGAAAGACACCATTGTAATGGCGCCACTACCTCAGGTAGACAGTCAGTTTACAACCAGTAGTGAGTGGAGCACATCGGTTGGCGATGGTGTTGGTCATTACTTTTCAAAACTATCCCCTGTATTTGCGAATGATACATTGTTCGTGGCAAGTCGTGATGGCTTAGTAAAAGCGCTGGATCCTGAGAATGGTAAACAACGTTGGCAAACGGACCTAGAAGAAGATGTCATTGCTCGTCTCTCTGGTGGTATCACAGCGGCATACGGAAACCTTTACATTGGCTCTGAGAATGGTGAAGTCATCTCTCTTGACCAAGAAACAGGTGAAATTGTTTGGCGTGTAAAAGTTGGTGGTGAGGTACTGGCGAAGCCAGTTGCAGATTCAGGCCTTATTATCATCAATACTAGCCGAGGCATGCTGATTGCCCTTAATGAGAGTACAGGTGAGCAACGCTGGGCATTGAGCACAGAAGTGCCGAACTTAACTTTACGTGGCGACAGTACTCCGACTGCAATTGGCGGCGGTGTATTTTGGGGAACGGCAAATGGCCGACTCGCAGCTGCTATCGTTGAGCGTGGTCAGTTGATTTGGCAACAGCCTGTTGGTACGCCAAAAGGCGCGACAGAAATTGATCGTTTGGTTGACGTTGATTCATCGCCAATTGTGCTAGGCGGTACTCTTTTCACCATTGGATACAATGGTCAACTTATCGCCATTGACTTGCGTTCAGCGAACCCGATTTGGAAGCGTAATTACTCATCTGCGACAGACATTTCTACAGATGGTAGTCGCATCTTTGTGATAACGGAAAAAGATCATGTTGTTGCCGTTGATTCACGAAGCGGGACTGAGTTGTGGGAAAACAGCTTGCTTGAGCACCGACAACTTACAGCGCCAGTTATTGTTGGCAATTATCTCGTTGTCGGTGACACGCTTGGTTACCTTCACTGGATGGATCGTTCAACGGGCGAATTTGTTGCGCAGCAGTTTGTCGATGATAGTGGCTTGGCAGTTGGCCCAACGTTATTGTCGGATGGTTATGTGATTACAACTCGCAACGGCGATGTAAAGAAACTAACCATTAACGAATAATATCGTGATATAATTCACATTCGGCTCCTGGCTGGTGACAGCTAGGAGCCGTTTTGTTGTTTGAATTTATTAACCCTGACGTGGTTATAGGTAAAAATCTGGTTTGATTTGGCATCGAGCAAGTCGTTACCTATAACTACAGAAGAAAGATTATTGTAGAGGTTGTTATGGTACCTGTTGTAGCTCTAGTAGGGCGTCCGAACGTAGGTAAATCTACACTATTTAACCGATTGACTCGCACTCGTGACGCGTTGGTTGCGGACTTTCCAGGCCTAACGCGAGACCGTAAATATGGCCAGGCGAGACTTGGTGAAGAGCACGAATTCATTGTGATTGATACCGGTGGTATCGATGGCACAGAAGAAGGCGTGGAAACAAAGATGGCAGAACAGTCATTAGCCGCGATTGATGAGGCTGATGTTGTGTTGTTCCTTGTTGACGGTCGTGCTGGTCTGACACCTTCAGATGAAGCAATTGCTGCGCATCTGCGTAAAATTGAAAAGCCAGCGATGCTGGTAGTAAACAAAATCGATGGTATTGATGCCGATGCGGCGTGTGCTGATTTTTGGCAGCTCGGAGTGGATGATATGTACCAGATTGCGGCTGCTCATGGCCGTGGTGTGACCGCTTTGCTTGAGCGTGCTTTATCTCCATTCTTTGATGATCTATTAACAAGTGAATCTGAAGAAGGTGAGATTGAAGACCTGACTGGATTCGAAGACGAAGAGCCTCTTGTTGAAGATTACACTGAAGAAGACGCAGAAGCTGAATTCAAGCGCCTTCAAGAGCAGCCGATTAAGTTGGCGATCATCGGTCGTCCGAATGTAGGTAAATCGACACTGACTAACCGTATTCTGGGTGAAGAACGTGTAGTTGTATACGATATGCCAGGTACAACGCGCGATTCTATCTACATCCCGATGGAACGTGATGGACGCGAATACGTACTAATTGACACCGCAGGTGTTCGTCGTCGTGGTCGTATCAATGAAACGGTTGAAAAGTTCTCTGTTGTTAAGACGCTGAAAGCGGTAGAAGATGCAAACGTCGTTCTACTGGTGATTGATGCACGTGAAAATATTTCAGACCAAGACCTAAGCTTGCTTGGTTTTGCACTGAATGCTGGCCGCTCAATTGTCATCGCCGTTAACAAGTGGGATGGTCTAGACAGTGACGTGAAAGAAAGCGTGAAGAAAGAACTGGACCGCCGTCTAGGATTCGTCGATTTCGCGCGTATCCACTTTATCTCTGCGCTGCACGGTACTGGCGTTGGTCACTTATTTGAATCTATTCAAGAAGCATATAACTCGGCGACAACGCGTGTGGGTACGTCAGTACTGACGCGTATCATGAAGATGGCAGTGGATGATCACCAGCCGCCAATGGTTCGTGGTCGTCGTATCAAACTCAAATACGCACACGCAGGTGGTTACAACCCACCGATCGTTGTTATCCACGGTAACATGGTTCGTGAATTACCAGATTCGTATAAACGTTATCTGATGAACTACTTCCGTAAGTCTCTGGAAATTATGGGAACACCGATTCGCATTAACTTCCACAACAGTGATAACCCATACGAGAACCGTACGAATAAGCTTACGCTATCACAAGAGCGTAAACGTAAGCGTATGATGTCGATGGTGAAAAACCGCAATAAATAATGAAATTCGAATACCCAAGTTTCTACTTGGGTATTTTTTTATCAAAAGTAATCGTAAAAATGACTATCACAGCAACAAAGACTCGTTTTTGTCATCAAACATGGCAATTAGAAGCACAAATACAGCTCGTTCAATCTACGGAAGAAGTGACTTACGTTATTACAGATGTCACGCCGTTCCATCCCGTTAGTCACATATGGCCGGATCACCCTGCAGACAAAGGAACGTTGAAGGTGAATGGGGCTGAGCATGACGTAGTAGATTGCCAAGTTGGAGCAGTGGAGCAGGAGAGTGGTGCTTTGTATGTGGGTAGTGACATCCCTGTAAAGCGTGATGCTGAAGGTTGGGTGTTTGTCGTCGTGCATGTTTTATCACGTACGGAATCACTTGTTACTGATGATTTGGTGACATTGGCGGTAGATAAGGATTACCAACGCGCTTTGAGTCGAGGCCACACAGCAGGACACTTAGCGTATTTGGCGTTGAATAAAGTACTAGCGGAAGACTATTGGCGAAAAGACGCAGACCGCAAAGACCCACATGGTTATTATGACTTTAATAGCTATGCGCAAGTCATGAGTTATGTCACTCCAGACAAGTGCCTCGATACGTACCGTTTAGGCAAAACACTCCGTAAAAGAGGATTAAACAGTGCAGATATGCTGAATGACCTCCAGGCGATTGCAGAAAAAGTGAATGGCCAACTGGTTGAATGGCTTCAAAGAGATGCGATGATCACCATGGAATGCCACGGCGATAGATTAACGGATTCTCGCTATTGGAAGTGCGATTTAGGGGAAGGTCAATTAGCGGTAATCCCTTGTGGTGGAACGCATGCGAGCCATTTAAATGAGTTTGCTTTTATCCAAGTTAAACTCGTTGAGCTCGACGCTCAAACTATCGAAATGCACACCAATGTAAACACTGCTTTCTGAATAAGATCTTTTTATTAAATTCTGATTTTTCGTTTAATTAAATCTATCTAAGGTTTTTTATTCTGTCTTAAATTGGAATGCAGAATATGTAACTTATGCTTTCGGTGTGTGGTTATATAAATATTCTTTTAAGGGGTGATCGCTGATCAAGGAGTAAATATCAGACGATCAGTATAAGATCCTACGTATCAAGTATGGTTAACGCCTCGTGAAACTTGTTGGGGCGGTGATGAAGATCAACATACTTGTTCGTTATTTTGAGTAGCATGCGTTACTCGAAATTGCTTAGTTTAGAGAGAGGAACGGGATATGCAGCAGAACATTTGCCCGACTTGCAATGTCGAACTGGAATGGACAGGACAATACCATTGTGCACAGTGTGAATCGGATTTTAAAAAAGTAGGTTTTTGCCCTGATTGTGAGGCGGAGCTGGAGAAGCTGCAAGCATGCGGTGCTGCGAGTTACTTTTGCAATGTGTGTAATGAACTCAAGTCAAAATCACGTGTCCGATTTGAGTTCCAGAAAATCAGTTAACCAGAGTTTGTATTCAGTTAACGGTAGAGCGAACGTCGCCTTCGGCTAATCGAGTAATCAATACATCTCCCGATTTTACATCTGAAGATTGAGTAATTACTTTTCCTTGCTCAGTTTGAGTAATTGAGTAACCTCGTTTCAATGTCGCTAGTGGGCTGACGGTGTCTAACTTCTCTGCAGCAATCGCGAGTTGATGGCGCATAGTCAGTAACTTGCGATCCATTGCATCCATGAGCTTTTGCTCAACACGTTCTAGCTTCGACTTCTGCTCGGCAAGGCGTGTTACAGGAGAATTTAATTGCAGCCGATAATGTTGACGCTCGATTCGCTGTTGACGCAAGGCAATAAAACGACTCATCGCTCGCTGTAAGCGCATGTCCAACTCATCTAACTGTTGCGTCTGACGTTGCAAGCGATAGCTTGGGTGCTGTCTCTCTAGACGGTGCACTAATTGAGCAGATTGCTGCTTTTGTTGTGCTAGGTAGTAACGCATCGCGCTCGCTAACTTATGCTGGCGGGTAACTAAAGCTTGATCTTTGTGGCTGTTATCACGGCTTACTAGCTCAGCGGCTGCTGATGGAGTAGGCGCGCGTACGTCGGCGACAAAATCAGCTATTGTCACGTCAACTTCATGTCCAACGGCGCTAATAATAGGAATTTGGCTTGCTGCAATCGTGCGAGCTAATATCTCGTTGTTAAAGCACCATAAGTCTTCTAATGAACCACCACCTCGGCCCACAATTAGCACATCACATTCATCACGGCTGTTAGCGCGACCAATGGCTTGTGCAATTTGAATGGCTGCGTCCTCACCTTGTACCACTGTCGGATAAATCACAACAGGTAGGGAAGGATCACGACGTTTCAATACGTCTAAGATATCGTAAAGCGCGGCACCAGTTTTCGATGTGATGACGCCAACACGTTTAGGGTGCTCAGGCAAAGATTGCTTATTGGTTTGCGCGAACAACCCTTCTGCTGCAAGCTTCATTTTCAGCTCTTCAAACTCTTGCTGAAGACGGCCGTCACCTTCCGGTTGCATGCTTTCGATGATCAATTGGTAGTCACCGCGAGGCTCATAAAGAGACAGACGAGCTTTTACTAGGACTTGATTACCGTTAGCGGGTTTGAAAGTAACGCGGCGATTGTTACCACGAAACATGGCACATTTAACTTGAGCGCGAGAGTCTTTAAGAGTGAGGTACCAGTGACCAGAGACAGGAGCTGAAAAGTTGGATATCTCTCCGACGAGCCAAACGATCCCCATTTCGTTTTCAAGGAGTAAACGAACTTCTGCGTTGAGACGAGAAACAGTAAAGATGTTTTGATTGGTCTTGGAGAGCACAGCTAATCTCTTAGACGTGAGTATGGAAATTAGCGGCAATATAATACATAGCAAGGGGGTAATTGCAAGAAAAAAATTAAAAAATTTGTGGTCAAGCGATTGCGTTAACCGTATAATCCCTCCGCAATATCTAATCCAAATGTAGCTTGTTGCTAACACAGGTTACCCTCATTATGCGAAACGATGAGATTGGATTGTTCTTTTTACTCTTCTAATTGTGAGATATTGCAAATGCTAAGAATTGCCAAAGAAGCGCTGACATTCGATGACGTACTACTTGTGCCAGCACACTCCACCGTTCTCCCAAACACAGCTGATCTTCGCACTCAGCTAACTAAGAACATCACCCTAAACATCCCAATGATTTCAGCGTCTATGGACACTGTTACTGAAGCTCGTCTAGCAATTGCGCTAGCGCAAGAGGGTGGCATTGGCTTTATCCACAAGAACATGTCTATTGAGCAGCAGGCAGCCGAAGTTCGTAAAGTTAAGAAGTTCGAAGCTGGTATGGTAACTGACGCGGTTACTGTAAACCCTGACGCGACCATCGCTGATGTTGTTGCACTCACTGAAAAGCATGGTTTTGCAGGTTTCCCTGTTGTCACTGAGAGCAATGAGCTTGTTGGTATTATCACTGGTCGTGACGTTCGTTTTGTGACGGACCTTTCTAAGAAAGTATCTTCAGTAATGACGCCAAAAGAGAAGTTGGCAGCAGTTAAAGAAGGTGCAACACGAGAAGAAGTGCAAGAGAAAATGCACGAAGCTCGTGTAGAGAAAGTATTGGTTGTGAATGATGAGTTCCAACTAACCGGTATGATTACTGCGAAAGACTTCCACAAAGCAGAACGTAAACCAAACGCATGTAAAGATGAGCGTGGTCGCCTACGTGTTGGCGCAGCCGTTGGTGCTGGCGCTGGTAACGAAGAGCGTGTTGCTGCTCTAGTTGAAGCAGGCGTTGACATTCTACTTATCGACTCTTCACACGGACATTCTGAAGGTGTACTAAACCGCATCCGCGAAACTCGCGCTGCTTACCCAGATCTAGACATCATCGGTGGTAACGTAGCAACAGGTGCTGGTGCTAAAGCACTAATCGAAGCTGGCGTAAGCGCAGTGAAAGTTGGTATCGGCCCTGGTTCTATCTGTACAACTCGTATTGTAACGGGTGTGGGAGTTCCACAAATCACTGCAATCGCAGATGCGGCAGAAGTGGCTAATGATTATGGTATTCCGGTTATTGCTGATGGTGGTATCCGTTTCTCAGGTGATATCTGTAAAGCAATCGTAGCTGGCGCATCATGTGTGATGGTTGGTTCTATGTTTGCTGGTACTGAAGAAGCGCCGGGTGAAGTGATTCTATACAATGGCCGTTCTTACAAGTCTTACCGCGGCATGGGTTCTCTTGGTGCTATGTCTCAAGGTTCTTCTGACCGTTACTTCCAGTCTGACAACGCAGCGGACAAGCTAGTACCAGAAGGCATTGAAGGTCGTATCGCATACAAAGGCCGTCTAAAAGAGATCGTACACCAACAAATGGGTGGTCTACGTTCAAGCATGGGTCTAACTGGTTCTGCAACTATCGAAGATATGCGTACGAAAGCTGAATTTGTACGTATCTCTGGTGCAGGTATGCAAGAGTCTCATGTACACGATGTTCAAATTACTAAGGAAGCGCCGAACTACCGTCTAGGGAACTAATCACCTAACGGAAACGTTTGCTTTTTCCTTGAAGCATTAAGAAGAGGCGAGTACACTCGCCTCGGTTTTAATCACTTAGCCTTAAAAAGACTGCTCAAAATGACTAAAAATATCCATGACCAACGTATTCTGATCTTGGACTTCGGTTCTCAGTACACTCAATTAGTAGCACGCCGCGTACGTGAAATCGGCGTTTACTGTGAACTATGGAGCTGGGATGTAGAAGAAGCGGATATTCGCGAATTCAACCCAGATGGCATTATCCTATCTGGCGGTCCAGAAAGCGTAACGGAAGAGAACTCTCCACGCGCGCCTCAATATGTGTTTGATTCCGGTGTTCCTTTGCTTGGCGTATGTTACGGCATGCAAACCATGGCGGAACAGTTAGGAGGCAAAGTAGCGGGCTCTAACGAACGTGAGTTTGGCTACGCTCAGGTTAAAGTTTCTGGTGAATGTGCTCTATTTAAAGACCTTGAAGCAACTCAAGACGTTTGGATGAGCCATGGCGACAAAGTAGTAGAGATCCCAGCCGATTTCGTAAAAGTTGGTGAGACAGACACTTGTCCTTACGCTGCGATGGCGAACGAAGAGAAGAAATACTACGGTGTTCAGTTCCACCCAGAAGTGACACACACAAAAGGTGGCCTACAAATGCTTGAGAACTTTGTTCTTGGCGTATGTGGCTGTGAGCGTCTATGGACTTCGGAATCTATCATCGAAGACGCGGTTGCTCGCATTAAAGAGCAAGTGGGTGACGACGAAGTTATCCTAGGTCTATCTGGTGGTGTTGATTCATCGGTAGTTGCGATGCTGGTTCACCGCGCAATCGGCGACAAGCTAACGTGTGTATTTGTTGATAACGGTCTACTTCGTCTAAACGAAGGTCAACAAGTAATGGATATGTTCGGCGACCAATTTGGTTTGAACATCATCAAGGTTGACGCTGAAGAACGCTTCCTAAAAGCACTTGAAGGCAAGTCTGACCCAGAAGAGAAGCGTAAGACTATCGGTCACGTATTCGTAGATGTATTCGATGAAGAGTCTAAGAAGCTGAAAAACGCGAAATGGCTAGCTCAAGGTACGATTTATCCTGATGTAATCGAGTCAGCTGCATCTAAGACTGGTAAAGCGCACGTGATCAAATCGCACCACAACGTGGGCGGTCTTCCAGATGACATGGAAATGGGTCTTGTTGAGCCACTACGTGAGTTGTTCAAAGATGAAGTTCGTAAGATTGGTCTAGAATTAGGCCTGCCTTACAACATGCTTTACCGCCACCCATTCCCGGGTCCTGGTCTAGGTGTTCGTGTTCTTGGTGAAATCAAGAAAGAGTACTGTGATTTGCTACGTCGTGCTGATGCTATCTTTATTGAAGAGCTTCACGCAGCTGATCTATACAACAAAGTATCTCAAGCGTTCACGGTATTCCTACCAGTACGTTCTGTTGGTGTAATGGGCGATGGCCGTAAGTACGATTGGGTTGTGTCTCTACGTGCGGTAGAAACCATCGACTTTATGACGGCACACTGGGCGCACCTACCATACGACTTCCTAGGTAAGGTATCTAACCGTATTATCAACGAAGTTGATGGCATTTCTCGTGTTGTTTACGACATTTCAGGTAAGCCACCAGCGACTATCGAGTGGGAATAATGCTCCTTTAAGCAAGGTCTGGCACTAACAGGCACTAAATCATATCTAAGTCCGCGTAATTGCGGACTTTTTTTGTTTTTGGCTTAGTCATTTTTGGCAATGTCTGGCAACGCCAAGCACGGTTTGACCGTGGTATTTTGATGGGTATGATTCATCGGTAATGCCATGGATTACGCCCGATACCATGCTGAGTGTTTTTGATGGGGCATGGTATTAAATTTATATATCTATCTGTTTTGTAAAGATTAATCTCTATTTTTTTAGAGGTTTTTCAGCATGGTATCAAACAAGAATAATAGGTCGAAACATGCTGACTGATACCAAGCTACGCAATCTCAAACCCAAAGATAAACTTTACAAGGTCAATGACCGTGATGGCCTCTATGTTGCTGTCACTACCGCAGGCTCTATCTCTTTTCGCTACAACTACTCGATCAATGGTAGACAAGAAACCATTACCTTTGGTCGCTACGGAGTAGGAGGCATCACGCTAGCAGAAGCGCGTGAGCGTCTCAATGAAGCGAAGAGAATGGTTACTGATGGAAAGTCACCAGCTAAAGAGAAAGCACGTGCTAAGGCGAGAACGAAAGATGCTGAAACCTTTGGTGCCTGGGCCCAGAAATGGCTGCGTGGCTATCAGATGGCCGATTCTACCCGGGATATGCGTCGCTCAGTCTATGCACGAGAGTTAGAGGGCAAATTTGGCAATCAGAAGCTTACCGAAATCACCCATGAAGATCTGCGAGCACTGACTGATGCGATAGTAGAGCGTGGCGCGCCCGCAACGGCTGTACACACGCGTGATATTGTACTCCAGGTGTATCGGTGGGCAATTGAGAGAGGGCAGAAAGTTGAGAATCCGGCAGATCTGGTGAGGCCCGCAAGTATCGCGCGGTTTGAGCCAAGAGACCGAACGTTAACACCGGCTGAGATTGGTTTGATGTACCGCTATATGGAAAAGGTAGGTACAACCCCTTCGATTCGTGCTTCGGTAAAGCTGCTGTTGCTGACTATGGTACGCAAAAGCGAGTTAACAAATGCAACCTGGAATGAAATTAACTTCAGTGAAGCGCTGTGGACGATCCCCAAGGAGAGAATGAAACGACGTAACCCGCACCTGGTATTTTTGTCACGCCAGGCTATGGATATTCTGATCGCCTTGAAGACATTTGCCGGTGGGTCTGATTACATTCTTCCTTCCCGTTATGACTCTGATGCTCCAATGAGTAGTGCGACGATGAACCGAGTCATGGATTTGACATACAAGGCCGCGCAAAAGGAAGGTCAGTCACTAAGTAAGTTTGGGCCGCATGACCTGCGACGAACAGCGAGTACACTGCTGCATGAAGCTGGATACAATACGGATTGGATAGAAAAATGCCTGGCGCACGAACAGAAAGGGGTGAGGGCAGTTTACAACAAAGCCGAGTACCGAGAACAGCGCGCGGCCATGTTGCAGGATTGGGCTGACATGATTGACGAGTGGACTGCTTAAGTTTTATTCCATTATTAGGTACTTTTTTTTAAGGTTTCAGTAGAATAATCCTTTTTCATAGTAAGGCATTATCTCGTCATATGCTTTTTCATAACCATCTGATTTTAGGAGACTATACTTTTCTGTAAGTTCTAATTGATGATAACCATGCATATTGCTTTCTAGTGATACAGCTCCAATAATAACTTGATTATTTACACCTAGATCTTCTGTACATAAAGAAATTAACTTTTCTGTACCTTCTTTGTCTAAATCTTGTTGTTTAGGAGAATCGATTACAATTGGCAACATACTTACTGTAGAGTGTTTTTCCATTGTTTTTAGTAAAGCATAATGATATGCGAAAATAGATCTCGGACTTCGGCTTCCTGTCTTACTCTTAGTAATTTTTCCATATTGTATTAAAGGGGCAATAATAGGTGAACCTATTCCTAATCTATCCTGAGCTATAGCTAAAAATGATTTAAAATCATCATTTATACTTTGTGTTCTTTTTTTATCGGTAAACTCATTTTGTTGTTTTGTTAATGATTCTAAAGCCGTAGTTTGAGCACCGATTTTTTCATGGAGGTTCTTTATTTGTTCATCGAAAGTGAATTCTACTTCCTTACTTGCTTGTGACTTAATTACATCGTGTAGGGTCAATTCACCTCGAACTTCTTTCATCATTAGATTTAATTCTGAACTTAAGGCTTGAGATTGACGTAATTCTTCCTTAATTGTATTGATTTTATTGTCTAAAATTTGTTTTTCGTCATACATTTGAGGGAGAATTTCTAAAATCTGCTCTCGACTTTCGAACATGTGATATTTTTCAACAGCATCATCATTTGTGTGATCACCAAAATTATCTAATAGGTCTCTGCATACTTCTATTTCACTTGCTATTGAGTCTCTATTATTAAGTAGTTCTAGAAGCTGTAACCTGAACTCTGATTCTTTACTATTCAGTTCCTGGCACTTTCCTAAAAATTTGTTTAGTAACTCTTGGTAATAGTCAATATCTATATCAAACAATACGCGTCCAAAAGATTCTTCAAATCTTTTCTTTGCTGCAAGAACTACTTTCAGTGTTGCGCTCAGTTCCTCTAGTTCAAGTTGTATCGTTTTTATTTCACCAACGAGTTCGTAGTATTCTTTAGGTTTTATTCCTGAATGAAATTGAAGAGAATTCTTTTGCCAATCATCATACATGGTTAATCCTGTAAATGATGATAATACAGTATGCCAGCCATTATCTTGATCAATATAAAAAGGTAAATATAAACAAGCAGGGTTGGCCTGAGTTTGTTTGCCTGTTTTTTTATAAGAAAGCTGTAGATTGAAATCAAAAATATCTCTTACTTTCTTTGCGATCGCACTCATATGACTAGATGTTACAATAGGCTTTGTGTCTTCGGAATTTGAAAATATTGATATTCTTTTATTATGTCGTATAAATGAATATAATTTACCCTTAACGCTTATGCATACTTTGGTAATGACATCGTCATCTTTCCAATCTTTATCAATCCGACAATCTCCGCCTAATGTAAAATATAAAGATTTTATTAGACTGGATTTACCTGTATCGTTTTCACCAAAAATAATATTAACCTTAGGTGAGAACTCAAAGTTAAACCCTTTTTTATCTCTTCTTGAAATAATAGATATACTTTTAAAATGTATGAGGTTCATTATTGCTCTCCTCCTACGATATTTTTAATTATCGAGTAGATAATGATGCACTCTTTTTGAGGGCCAGTTAACGCCAAGGAATAATCAGGAATGGAAAGTTCTAATGATTTTACCGTATTCACTATACACTCATGCATGGATGTTTCTGCTGCTTGCTTATCGAAAAGTAAATCAGCCTGATCTAAATACATCTTTTCAACACTATTGGATGATTTTACTGAAATGCTTATACGAGTAAATATTGATTTTAGAGAAAGTAATTGAATGGTATTTTTTCCCATTTCTGCCAGTATTTGTCTAGCACTTTCCCAATCTGGTTGTAGTGATTTTGTAGCGCAGATATTTTCAAGAGTTTCTTTTACGAAGTCAGAAGTAAACCCTTTCTTTTTAATAAGTTCATCAAAACTTCTAATATCAGATGATCTTACTTTAGCTCTATCTCTGCACGCACTCTCTAGGGTTCTAGCAAATGATGATGGATTAATTTCAATATTATCATCAAAATAACTTTCAAAAAAATCGCAAATTTTACCTTTTAAGTGCGAAGAGTGACCTTCTAAACTCAAGTCGGAAGTTAGGAATGTTAGTTTGGCCAGTTCCAAATTGTTGGTACTAGATAACTGTTTAGATACTTTTTCTATTAAATTATCCTGATCTCCTTTTTTGAGATCAGTGGCTTTAAAGTGATTTCTCTTATCGAAACTGAAATAGGCATTAGACACAAACATCAATTCAACGTCTGAATTATCAAACTTTCTTTTTTGCTCAAAAAGTTTACCGATAAAAGAAATTGGTTTTGCCTTAGTAGCAGTAATTAATTTATTCAATGTCCAAGGCTTTTCATTAGTTTTAACCTGAGCAAAGGTAGCTTTTTGAGGGTTTGTTGCAGAGTCAAGGATAAGTACGTCATCATGATACTCAAAAACGAAAACATACTCTTTTCCTTGTAGTTCATATTCAAACATATGAGAAAGAGCCCAGCAGGCTTGAAAATCAAACCCTCTTTGAGCTATTTCTCCACCTCGCTCCGATTGAGGAACTTCAATAAGCCTTTTAGCTAGCACCATTATAATCCTTTATATAACTCACAAGCCCTCCAAACCAACTCATAATTTTCACTAATGGTAGTATCTCATTTGGAGATACTACCATTAGTGAAAGATAGCCATAAAATTATGCGATAACATTTTGTTTTGTATAGTGTATCACTATAGACGCCATTTTTTCGAGTCAGAAAGCATGACTAAGTGAAGCGTATCTCAAAGTGTTAAGTCATACCGGGTGAGTGGATATGTAATCTGATTTTAGCCGCTAAATCTTTTAGGTCTTCGAACCAGATAGTAGAAACTCTTCTCGAATTGATTTTATCGCTTTCGAAACAGCTTGATTTGACAACGGCTTACCCGTGATTTTACCCAGCAATATACCAATATTTTCATTAGATTTGTTCTGTTTGCGAAGAACCAACATGCGTTTTTTATTGTCCGTTAGCCGAGAATCTACCATCTTGCGTGCTAAGTTGCGCAGCTCGGGCACATTAGTTGGGTCCAGTGAAGAGTCCAGCATGAAGTGGTAAAAGTACTCATCAATTAATCTATCTCCGGACTTAGCGTTATGACGGTCTGGATGCGCGATTTGGCGTCGTAATCTCAAGACTTCTTGCTCAAATTGTTCTGCAGAGCGTCTGGCTTGCTTATATAGAGAATTCCAAGAACCATCATGAAGCTTGGGACGATGGTTTAGACAGTAATTCGTACTCAGATCCGGTCGCTTTTTCTTTCCGTCTTTTTCATCATTGTCACGATCATTGTTTTCTCTCTCAATATATCCGTGTTTCGTCCATGTATGCATGAACTGTGAAAACTCTGTTGGGCTTCCACACAAGGCACACAGTCGTGTTTTTTTATCCGACTTTAAACTGATATCAGGCGCTAGTTTTGATCTATTAGGTTTCTTTCCTTCACAAATCATAAACAATGATTTGAGCATATCTTGAGTCGATATGAACAGTATGTCTTGCTCTGTATGGGAACTCTTATCAACAAAGTCGCGTAAATAAAAGTGAATTTGGTCGGCCGTATAACGAAAACCTCTCAACTTGATGAGGTCACTATAGTTACACTTTTCTCTTGAGATAGGGCAAAAGGACAAATACTGGTTTGGAAGGCTACTCAAGTATTCCGATATCACGGGATCAATTACCTGTTTAATCAAGTTTATGATGTTGTGGCTTTTAGACTCTTTCGAGTATGAATGCCATTTCTCCCTAAAAATGCGAATGGCATTTGCCACAGACTTGTCAGAATTCTCCCATACAGGGATATAAAACTGACCTAGTCGTTCTGACGCATCTACCTCAGTTTCAAATCTTTTCATATCCAACTTTTTTGTCCAATGATTAGTCTAATCTACAGGCAGCTCCTGGCATTATCAACCCAAGAATGTTGAAAAGGAGAGGGTTATGAATCCATCAATGACAAACAAAACGCTGATAAATCGCAAGACCTTACTCAGCATGATCCCTTTGTCTGATCGAACCATCTATAACCTGGAACAGCGTGGTGAGTTTCCTCGTCGTATTGTTCTGACCAGCCGAAGTGTTGCTTGGGACCTAGCTGAAGTGGAGAACTGGATAGAAGAAAAGCGCAGGTCTGCGTTAAAAGCCGCAAGACCCGGTTTTATTTGGTAAGTCTGAGTCCACATGACGCTTAAAGATGTAACGGATGTTCAGGCTAGGGGAACCACTCGGCAAAAAAGTGCCTCGGGTGCCACCGGTAAGCTAGAGCTAAGCACGAAATATATCGACAACATCATAGCAATCCAGGAGTACAGTGCTCAGGAGGCTAATGAACTCGGCTTTATTGCTCGGCTTTTGATTCAAGCAACCATTCCGCATAGCAAACCCAAATCGAATGAGTGGAGTCGCAAGAATGGTAATTTCACAATGCACATGATGGCCCCCTCATCGGTAGGTTTGCCTTATGGTTGCTATGCACGTTTGCTTCTGGTTTGGATGACTACTCAAGCAGTAAGAAATAAGTCCAGATTGGATAAGGGTTATATCGGTGAGACAGAGGCGCGTAGGCTTGAATTAGGGAATTCTCAGAGAAGCTTTATGGCCGAACTAGGGTTATCGGGAACTGGGGGGAAAGATGGTTCTATTCCGCGTTTGCGTGAGCAGATGAGCAAACTTTTTAAAACCACCATTAGCGTTATGTTTACGGAACATAATGAAGGTGATGAATATATTTCTGAGGATGAGATTGGTGCCAGAGTAGCGGATGTTTCACATATATGGTGGAGCACAAAGCATCCAGATCAAAATTCATTATGGGGCTCTTGGGTAGATCTGTCGCCAAAGTTTTTTCAACTGATAACAGATAAACCAGTTCCTCTAGATATGAGGGTATTACGGTTGATTAAGCGTTCTCCTATGGCTCTCGATATATATTGCTGGGCAACATACCGAGTCAGCTATTTAAAACGTTCAACAGTCATTCCCTGGGAAGGACTAATGGACCAAATAGGAGCCAATTACCCTAATACTCCTCAGGGACATCGAGATTTCAGAAAACGGTTTCTCGATGGGCTTAAAAAGGTTCAGTATGCATGGCCAGAGCTAGATGCTACTTCAACCGAAAAAGGATTGCTTTTGAAACCAAGTGCTCCACAAGTACCTCGACGGACAAAGCGATAGAGTGAACGGTATGAAACAGTATGTACGCACCATTCTAGATGTTATTAAGCCTGGGTATTTAGAAAGTTATCCACGCATGTTCTGTCCCGCTTTAAAGGGGGTATTTTGCGCATGTTCTGTCCCGGCTTACGCATGTTTTGTCCCGGAGTGCGCATGTTCTGTCCCGCAAAGTGCCAAAAAGTTTTTTAATAACAGGTGGTTGTAGAACTCCCTATAGTACTTTCCTGTAGGTATACCTATATAAAAATTAACCTGTAGTTAAGCAAACAAATATTGTGGATAAGATTTATAAAAATAAACTGCTTAAAACTGTCAATGAAATCATTTTTTGGGAAGTTATGTATTTTCAATTACATGAAAATAAAATGTTTTTTATTCTTTTTTTCTTGGCGTCTAAACATTCATTGACACTTGAGGGGCAGTTAAACACGAAGGCTTTGAATTTAGCCTAGAGCGGAAAGTGTTAGGAAAGCTGTGTTTTTCTGTGTCGTGATATTGGAGTAAAGCCAACACGCATAAATCGCTGTAGACCGCTATTTTAGCGCTATTGAATCATTATAAGTGCGCTGTCATATCGCTATAAGTATCGGACTTATCGGGTAAACATGGTTTACACGGGAATAAACAGTTAAATGCAGAGAAATGCACAAGGGCATGCATAACTTTCCGTGATAAAACCAAAGTTGAAATGCGGGCAGGATGTGTGAAGTAGGCCCTCCATGCAAGCATGGCGAAGCCTCTTCACTTATGACTTATTCGCACCTTCGGCACTCAACGTTGATCCTGCCCTGCGGGGCCTGAAAGAGGAGACAAGCATGGCGAACAACACGAACAAGATCACTCGAAAGAATAGCCCACCGATTAAGGTCTATTGCTTACCGGAAGAGCGTGCGTTGATCGAATCCATGTCAGCACAGGCAGGGCTCAGTGCTTCGACCTATTTGCGCGAAGTCGGCCAAGGCTATCGTATCCAGGGAATTACCGATGCAGAGCATGTACGCGAGTTAGTGCGGGTTAATGGTGACTTAGGACGTCTGGGTGGATTGCTGAAGTTATGGCTTAGTAATGATGCCAAGGTGGCACATGTTGGGGCCAATACGGTCTTGGCAGTGCTTAATCGTATCGAGGCGACGCAAGATCAAATGAGTTCACTTATGGAGTCTATTCTTCGCCCGGGGGCGGACCAATGATCGCCAAGCATGTACCGATGCGTTCGCAAGGTAAGTCTGACTTTGCGGGCTTGGTGAATTACATCACCGATCACCAGAGCAAAGAGCATCGACTTGGTAACGTTCGTTTAAATAACTGTGAAGCGACAACCGTGCGCGATGCGATCAGCGAAGTGTTAGCAACTCAATTCGCGAACACCCGAGCGAAGAGTGATAAAACCTACCACCTCATAGTGAGCCTCCCTAATGGTGAACAGTTAGAAGCGCATACTTTAGCCGCGATAGAAGAGCTCATTTGCCAAGGCTTAGGTTATGGAGAACATCAGCGTGTCAGTGCTGTGCACAACGATACGGACAATCAACATATCCATATCGCGATCAATAAAATCCATCCCACGCGAAATACAATCCATGAGCCTTATTACCCACATAAAAAGCTAGCGGAAATGTGCGAGGCCATCGAGCAGGATTTTGGTTTGCAGCCGGATAATCACATACCGCGCAAGCGCGGGGCCGAATCACGTGCGATGGATATGGAGCGGCATTCGGGTATTGAAAGCTTAGTGGGGTGGGTGAAGCGCGAATGCATGGACGAGATTAAATTAGCCAATAGCTGGCAGGCGTTGCACCAGGTCATGCAGGACAATGGTTTGCAGTTAAGAACCAGAGGAAATGGTCTAGTGATCGTTGCCGACGGTGAAGCGATCATCAAAGCAAGCACCTTGGGACGTGAGTTTTCTAAACCCAAACTCGAAGCGCGCCTTGGTCCCTTTGAAGCGACTGCATCGGATTCTGTTAAGCCGAGCCGCCAATATACACACCGACCTGTTCGCTTGAAGGTGAATACCACCGAGCTATATGCCCGTTATCAAGCAGAGCAGAAACGTGCCGAAGAGAGTAAAACGCAAGCCCTTGAACAGGCTCGTCGTGATAAAGATCGACAGGTTGATAACGCCAAGAGGAAAGGGCGTGGCCGTCGCGCAGCGATTAAGTTAACCGGTAGCAATAAGCTTACAAAGAAGCTTTTGTACAAACAGGCCAGCAATGCATTGAAAAGCGAGCTTGAGCGCATTCACAAGCGTTACCAAGAGCAACGGCAAACGATATATCAAAGCAATAAACGCCAAGCCTGGGCGGATTGGTTAAAGAGCCAGGCATTACAGGGAGATAGAGAAGCCCTCAAAGCGCTACGTAGCCGAGAGGCTGCACAAAAGCTTAAAGGCAACACACTGAACGGGGATGCAGTTCAGGCAGATCTCAAAGCAACGGTCGATACGATTACGAAAAAAGGCACCATTATTTATCGAGCAGGTAACAGCGCCGTGCGTGATGATGGTGAGCGTCTACAAGTGTTGACGGCTTCCAACCAAACCTGTGTCTTAGCTGCACTAAAGGTAGCAATAGAGCGTTACGGTAATCGTATTACCGTGAATGGTTCGCCTGAGTTCAAGGCGCGAGTAATCAAGGCGGCGGTAGATGGCAATCTGTCTATCAAATTTGCCGATCAAGGACTTGAACGCCGTCGTCAGGCATTAATGGCCCAGAATAACAGGGCCAAGCGGTCTGATAAGCTTGGCGTGTTACCGATTGGCAAAGTGCCACCTTCACGCCGTGGCTGGTTGCAAAACCTATCTCAGTTAGAGGTCTTAGCGATACAGTCAGGTCCTGTACCTGAAAAAGCTGTGGTCATGCCAGCACTAGAGCAGCGTAAAGCTAAGCTCCAAGCTGAGCAGGCTGCTAAAAAGGCGAAACGACAACATAAGAGCCGATCACGTTGATGTGATGGCAAAGGAATCGACGGAAGCCCTAACCGCTTCGGTTGGTAATAACACCGATGTTTAACCCTATTTGGCCGCG
The DNA here is from genome assembly GCF_033338995.1 of Vibrio sp. Vb0304. Classification (NCBI taxonomy): domain Bacteria; kingdom Pseudomonadati; phylum Pseudomonadota; class Gammaproteobacteria; order Vibrionales; family Vibrionaceae; genus Vibrio; species Vibrio sp. Vb0304. The sequence goes on along the minus strand of NZ_JAWOTT010000019.1, from coordinate 7,762 downwards.
CGTTTTACGGTGTCGCGCAGGTCGGGCGCCGGGATAGTAAGTGGCGAGCTATCTCTGAAAAGGCCCACATTCACCGCTGGAAACGGCAGGAGTAGGGATCGAGCCCTACAGGTTGGTGAATGCAACTTTTAGTCATAACAACTAAGAGTAATTGATTATGCTAAAACGAAAAATTTTAGCGGCTAAAATTCCCGTGCTTGCTATCTCCTTGGCGTTAAACTTTTCCAATCCTGTATATGCGGGGATTCCGGTTGCTGACGGTACGAATTTAGTACAAAACATAATGTCGGCAATGGAAGCTGTTACACAGACTGCTAAACAAATTCAGCAATATCAAACCCAGTTGCAGCAGTACGAAAATATGCTGCAAAACTCAATGGCCCCGGCTTCTTATATTTGGGACCAGGCGCAGCGCACCATCAACGATCTGAACCAGGCGACCAACACGCTCGCCTATTACCAGAACCAGCTTGGCAGCCTCGATGCTTACCTGGGCAAGTTCCAGGACGTGGCCTATTACCGCAGCTCTCCTTGTTTCTCGGCGGTGGGATGCAGTGATGCCGAACGAGCCGCGATGGCTGAGAACCGTCGCCTGGCGTCTGAATCGCAGAAGAAGGCCAACGACGCGCTGTTTAAGGGACTGGAGCAGCAGCAAGACAATCTTGAAGCTGACGCCCGACAACTTAACCGCCTGCAATCTGCTGCCCAGGGCGCAGACGGCCAACTGGCCGCTATTGGCTACGCCAATCAGCTCGCCAGCAACCAGGCTAACCAGCTCCTTCAAATCCGTAGCCTGCTGATTGCTCAGCAGAATGCCGTTGGCACTCGAATGCAGGCGGATGCTGACCGCGAAGCTCAATATCAAGCGTCCCGTGAAAGGTTGTTCGATATGGGCGAGCCAACCGACCGCTCAGAAAACAGGGGGTTTTAATCATGAAGAATATCACCCGAGTTTTTATCGTTAGTGCGCTGGCCTCTTTCGTTCTGGTGGGGTGCGGTGAAGATGACGGGCCAAAGCCTGCAACGATCAACTGTGACAACCCAAACCTAACGAAAGAGCGGAGGGAAGAAGGACATTGCTTTTGGGATATGGGCGAACCCACTGACCGCTCCAAGAACAAGGGGTTCTAATCATGAGCAAGGTATTCATTCGACTTGTGATGACTCTGATCGTTTTACTGACTTCGAAAACAGCATCAGCGGCCATTGAGCCTAATGGTGTCTTGGATGAAGTGGCCGTGCGTTTCATGACGGCCAGTGCTACTTGGGGCACGGTAATTACAAACTATGCCGCCTGGCTGTTCTGGACGCTGGGTACTATATCCCTTGTTTGGACTGGCGGGACCTTAATCCTTAAACAAGCGGATATAAGAGAGTTCTTTGCCGAGTTCGTGCGCTTCATCCTGACGTTTGGCTTCTTTCTCTGGTTGCTCAGAAACGGCCCAGATTTTGCGACATCAATCATCGACTCGTTGAGAATGATCGGTGCTCAAGCCGGTGGCCTTCCGAGAGATCTAACCCCGTCAGAGCCTATTAGTATTGCGTTCGACATTATTGTGAAAGCTGGTGAGTCCTACAGCATCACAAGCCCGATAGATAACTTGTCTATCTTCTTAATCACGTTGGCAATTTTGGCATGTATGGCGGTAGTGGCGGCCAATGTGTTGTTGGCCTTGGTGACGGCTTGGATATTGATCTATGCCGGTGTCTTCGTACTGGGTTTTGGTGGTTCGCGCTGGACTTCAGATATAGCAATCAACTACTTCAAAAGCGTATTGGGCGTTGCTTTGAAGTTGATGACAATGACGTTGCTCATTGGCATTGCCATGTCGATCATGGACGGTTTCTATGCCGATCTATCCAATGATGCCCCTATGCGTGAACTGCTGGTGATCTTTGTCGTTTCACTGGTTCTTGTGATGCTCATTCACTCGGTTCCCAATGTGGTCGCCAGCCTAGTTCCTGGAGGCGGCGCGGCGGCAGGTGCTGGCAGTATCAGTGCCGGAGCGATGGCCGGAGCGGCTGTTGCCACTGGCGGTATGGCTGCCGGTGCAGCAATGGCTACCGCCGGCGGTGCGTCTGCTATTCAAGCTGCATTTGCAAAAGCGGGTGAGAACGTAGCGAACAATACTGACGTTATGTCGAGCCTGGGCGGAGCATTTAGCGGTGGCAGCGATTCTGATGAAGCTGGCTCCTTTTCCCAAGCTTCCGGTCAATCTTCTAGTGGTGGCGAATCCTCTGGCGGCTTTAAAGGCAGCGCTGTAAAAGCGGGGCGTATTGCAGCGGATACCGGTGCGAATTTGATGAAGGGAATGGGTGATATAGCCGGGGATAGAATCAGTGGCACTACCGGAGGCCGTTTAGCCAGCTCGATCAGAAACAATACGAAAGATGACGGGGATAGTGATGACCAGGAGGGCGACTGACGACGCTTCACCTGCATTTGACAACGATAGCTTAGGCGGTGGCGGTACTGGCTGGATGAATCAAACCGGCGGCTTTGATGACCTATCCAGTGAGGACCAGGAAGAAGCCCGTCAAGCACACGTAGAATGGCAAGAGCGCGATCCGGAAAAGCACACCTTCGATGTTGAGGACTACGTTTCATATGCCCAGGAACGCCAGCAGGAGCGTAACGAAGAGGTTGCCAGCTTTGTTAAAAAGGTCGCATGGCCTAACTAAATAAGGATTACTGATTATGGAGTTTAACTTTCCACCTCAAAACCTTGCGGAGGTAATTGGGTTCTTCGCAGTGATGTTCATTGTGATGCTGGCCTTCTATTTTTTTGGGCAGTGGCTGCACAGCACCGGACACGGCCCGAAGATGAAAGCCATTGCCGACAAAATGGAGGTATTCCAAAACAGGTTGGCCGGGCGTGCTTACAAGGACATGACGAGATCGATCGATCAAATCGACAAAATGAGACGCTGGCGGTTTGGCCGACACAAGTAGTTAGAAAGCACACGGGCCGGTGATGGTGCACCAGCCCGCATTTTCACATACCACCTGTCAGAGAGTTGACACATGACAACCACATATAATATCGAAGTTCAGCAAGCAATGCGTCAGGCAGCTATCAGGCTGGCCGTCCTAGAGCTCATCGACCAGGAAGTCGCCCTGTAGGTTTCGCCCGCCGTGAAGTCCAGTCGCCAATATGTTCACGATCCTTGCATTTCTTTAATAAACCTAGATGGCGCTTGGTATTTTGTATCTCCCCAAGGCATTAATCTATATTGAGGATAGCTTACATAAAGCCATCTTTTAGCCCTTGTTACAGCAACAAATGCACTATTTCGTTCTTCATTTACTTTCTTTTCGGAATTTGCTCTGTAATCGGGAAAAACGCCTTCACACATTCCCATGAGAAATACAATGTCTTTCTCTAGACCTTTCATTGTATGAACTGTACTTAATGTTAGTCCTGTTTTTTCATGTTCTTCTGTTATTTGTCCAAGAGATACTGCATTTCTATATGCTAATAATGTTTCTCCCAACCCCTTTTTCTTGAATTTTGTCCAAGAATGTCGAAACTCTTCTAATTCCTCCATGCTTAGTTTTAGATCCTCAATTTTAGCACTATTATTGCTTTCTTTTTTCGCAATATCTTGGATTTTTTCTCCCAAATCTCTGACAAGTTTTCGTATATTAGGAGCGGATACATCAAGAGAAGAAACTTCTTTCAAAACTAGATATAATAGATCTTTGTTATGTAATTTTCCAGATATTACCTTTTCTGATAGGGATGTTAGAATTTCTTTATTATCCCAGTTATTAGGAGCTTCTACGTTTAAAATTTTACAAAGCTTATTTCCGTCAACCCAATCTTTGAAGTTTAATTTTAGTCTTATAGAGTAATCTAGAACTTTACCAAATAATGATGTTGGCTCATTCCCTCTTTCGCTCTTTCTTAGATGATAGTCAATATTCTCGCCAACAAGAACTTCTTCAAGCTTTTTGAATACAAATCTATTTCTAGCTATAACTACAATTCTATTCAGCGATATTTCGCCTTCAATCTCAGGATGATTCTTTAGGTTTAAGAGGTTATTGATATTATCAACTATCCATTGAGCTTCTTCATTCTCATCACTTAATCGTTGAATTTGAAATATACCGTTCAGAGCTAAATTATTTACAGTTTGTGTTCCTGGCTTAAGCCTATTTGCAACTTCAATGACAGCTTTTGTACTTCTGTAGTTCTCTTTTAGTTCTAATCTGAGAGGAGAAAAATCGTTAACAAAGTATTTTGTTAAATAATCTGATGATGAACCATTAAATCCATAAATCATTTGGTGAGGGTCACCAACCATCATCACGCTTTTTATCTGATCGCCACAGAAGGCCTTAATAAACTCATACTGAGCTCTGTTAAGATCTTGAGCTTCATCAACACAAACGTATTTATACTTTGCTCTATATATCTTACCAACCCAATCTTGAGTTAATAATATTCTATGTGCGTAAACAAGAATATCATCAAAATCAATGCCATTACTGTTTAACAAAGCTCGTTGATAATCTTCAAAGTACTTCCATATACTTACGTTATTTGAAAATCGATTATTGGCTTCATCCTCCGTCATCAACTCTCTTTTTATAATCGAAAAAGCTTCCATGTAATTAGATAGAACTTGTTCTCTGCTCTTCAATTCTTTTTGGTCGGAAACATTAAGGTAATTATCGATATCGATGCCATCTTCACGTAATGACTGGAGAAAGACCTCCATACGATCTTTATCTCTCTCATAAATATGTAGTTCACTTGGTAAGCCAATAGTATGCCCATATTGTTCTAAAATACGCTGTGCTACTGAATGAACTGTAGATATCCAAGTCCTATTCTCTGCCAAATCGCAGTTTGACAGACGTTGCTGCATTTCTTCAGCTGCTTTATTAGTAAAAGTTAAGGCTATTACACTTCCTTTGGGTGAGCTATTTAGTAGAAAACGAACTCTTTCTGTTAAAACCCTAGTTTTTCCAGAACCTGCGGACGCTAAAACTTGAAGTGCAGAATTAATAGGAGCTTGTACAACTTCTGATTGTGCGGATGAAAGATTAATCATTTAGTGCCCACTCCTTAACTTTATTAAATGCATCGATAACTGCTTGAGGAATTAGTTGTTCAGACTGCTTACCATTTGGATTGGAAGAGATAACTTCGGATAAAAAACCAGCGTAAGAAGCTTTTGAACCCCTCATTTTTTCAATAATTTGATTTGAATCTAATGATGAAATTTCTTGAGTTTTTGCGGCTACCCAGCCTGGTATATCACGGCCTCTAGTTTCGGCAAGTACCATTGCACGGTTAATTTCTTCGCGCATATCGAGGCTAACAAGTTCAGCCTCAATATCATTCCCTTCATTTAAGTAACTAATGCCAAATTGATCTGCGGTCAGCTTTATAGGTGTTTCGTCTCGAACTTTATTTAATTGAGATTCAACTTCATCTTTTGTAGTTCCGTCATTATCACTAACGATAAACACCGGTATAGCAAAACTGCACGCCATTTTCAAAAATGGCTTATAATTTTTCCCAGCAACACTTATACAACTTATTCCAACAGAGAAAGGTGAGTAGCCAAAGTGTTTCTCAAACATTGCAGGTATTAGTTGTTCTTCGGAAACACCTTCGAAAAGGATTATAGCCTTGGAAAATAGTATATCGCCACGGACTCTCATAACCTCTCTACGTAAGATATTTATATCTTCTCTATCTAAGCCGCTAATTAATTGGGTTGAATATATAGCTCCCCTTGACCGATATAATCCTCTTAGATCAGAAAGTTCAGACATAGATGCGAGGTATGGTGAGTGTGTACTTACGATAACTTGACCATCAATCTCAGATAATTGCTGAAATAGTGTTCTCTGAGCATTAACATGAAGGTGAGCTTCGGGTTCTTCAGCTGCTATTATTGGAAAAAATGGTTCGGCTTCGTTTTCATGACTTTTTGCCATCAGCTCAACCATTGCTTTTACTGTAAGCATTGATGCCCAACTTCGAGTACCCATGCCGTGATACTCCATTGAATATGAGTTGCCGCCTTCTTCTCCGAAATGGATGCTGAACCTTTTAGATAGATCTCTAATTTTTTTAGGAAATGGTGACAGTTCTGCTTTTCCTTTGCCATCAAAAGACTGACTCAGAGAGTCTAGATGTCCTTTTAAAGTTGTTAGCGGTTGACTTTTATCTATGGCTTGTTGGTTTACTTCTGATATAAGTTCCTCGAGTGCTTCGACATCCTCAGGGTTGTACTCAACGCTTGATAATACCTTTCCAACAAATGAAGAGCGCTCTTTCAACTCATTATGTAAATCTCGCTGAGCATCTATGGGTACATATGGCATAGAGCGTATACGGTTTCTTATTTTATTTTTATTTGCAACAGCTTCATTTATCCAGTTTTCTGCAACCCATTGCTCTAGAGAGTACCTTTCGAGCTGGAAACCACCCCGTACTGTATCCTGAGTGGCGATTGTTCTCATTGCAAAAAACTGATTCCCAGCTGCTTCTTGTTGAATCTTTTCTCCAAATTCCTCTAACCATATATCGTCGAATATTGTCTCTCTTTTCCCCGAAGTATCTACAGGAATAATCCTGATATCTATTACAATTGCATCGGAGCGTTTATCATTCGAATCTATATGGAAGTCTTCATCGGTAAGGTAGCGAGAGTAGTCGCCAAGGGATAGCTGTAATGCTTTGATTACTGAAGTTTTACCGGCATTGTTCATACCAATAAGAACAGCCGTTTTCGGTAATGAAAGTTCTAAATTCGATATACCTCTAAATCCGCTGATGCGAACTCTGTCAACAAGAATGCTCACTATGCCACCCCTTAGCAAAATATTACTTATTTGAAATCAATACACTACTCCATACATAGCATATCATACTCTCAATCAATAGGTGTTAGAGCGCGTATAGACGCTAGAGTTTGACATTATTTATTGAGCTATTTTTGGTTTCCCTTTTTAAGTAATTGTATTAAAAGTATTTTATTTGGGCTAGGGGCATGATTGATTATTGCACGAAGTTGGTTAACTGATGACAACTGTATCGCGTCAAAGTTGTAATGTTAGAAGCTGTTTTGGTATAAAAATATTTAGAACAAGAGTCAGTACCACTTACACTGACTCGGCATTAGGGATGAGTTACTTGGTCGAGGATTTACTCGGCTTTAAGCCCGGAGTGTTTCCTGGAGTTTTTTTGTTGTCACGTCGACGTTGATCTGGTTTACCAGTCGACTTGGCTATTGGTTTTGGCCCTGGTTTCAAACCCATGATTTGATCCTTTTATTTAACGAGGTTATTCCTCGTTGTATAACCTTTGGGCGGTATTGATGGCTTTCAAGATGTGTATGAAAAACAATCTAAAAATATCCCTAAGGTCTCTTGCTGGTAACTCATGTTTTGATGCGTTTTAAAAATGTACTGCGACAAGTTGGAGGAACAATATGGATAGAATTACCTCAGGTCCGCGACGGCTTAGTGTTGAAGAGATACAAGAGCTTCGTCGTGATATGCAAGAATCCTCTGCCTGGGCCAAAGCAGAACTAAAACGTAGACGAGTAGCAAAAAATCAAAAAAATTCTGCGCATGGTATAGATAATGGTATCGAGAAAGGTGACATTTCTAACTAGCTGTTATTTCGATGTATTTTGTGCCCGTTGATATTCGAGTGGGAGTGACGGGCACTGGCTGGCAATGTCTAGCAACGGCAGGCATTTCGGCTGAGGGTAAAAGAACTTTCCGCTAAGC
>NZ_JAWOTT010000018.1:0-81813 GCF_033338995.1 Vibrio sp. Vb0304 | reverse complement strand
GCGTTGAGTGCGTTTGGCATTCAAGCCGCGCAATTGGGTGGTGGTGATAAAAAAGGTAATGTGCTGTTTACCGGATACTTTTCTCCCGTGATGGAACTGCGTCATACACCAAACGACATTTTTAAGTACCCAGTTTATGGCAAGCCAAACTGCTCATCAGATTGTCCGACTCGCGCGGAGATCTACAACGGGGCATTAGATGGCCAAGGTTTAGTGCTAGGTTATGCACCTAACCGTATTGACCCGTTTATGATGGAAGTGCAGGGCAGTGGCTATGTGCATTTTGAAGATGATGATACGTTGGAGTACTTCGCGTACGCAGGGAAAAATAATAAAGCTTACGTTAGTATTGGCCGCATTTTGATTGAACGTGGTGAAGTGCCGCGTGAAAAAATGTCTCTCAAAGCGATTAAAGAATGGGTAATGGACAACGACGACGCAACAGTACGCGAGTTGTTGGAGCAAAACCCTTCTTACGTCTTCTTTGCGCCAAAAGCGGAAGCGCCAGTAACGGGATCGGCTGGTATTCCTTTGTTGCCAATGGCCGCGGTCGCGGGTGACCGTTCTATCTTACCAATGGGGACTCCAATCTTGGCGGAAGTGCCACTGCTGAATGCCGATGGTACGTGGAGTGGTGCGCATCAACTGCGAATGCTGATCGTTTTAGACACTGGTGGTGCGGTAAAACAGAACCATTTGGATCTGTATCATGGCATTGGTGCGAGAGCAGGAACGGAAGCAGGGCACTACAAGCATTTTGGTCGAGTTTGGAAACTTGGGCTGGAAAACTCACCAACTCAAGCGCCTTGGGCTTTGCCGCCAGAAAAGCTACAATAGCCATCCAAGAAAGAGGACCCGCCTCTTATCTAGACATTTCATCAAAGAGTGCGTATAAATCGCACTCTTTGTTTTTCTATCGATCATCTGGACTTCAATATGCGTGAACTCGATACCCCAGCATCTGACAGCTACAATCAACGCTTTGGCGGCACTCGTCGTCTTTATGGCAACAGTGAAGTGGACATTCTTCGCGCTGCACACGTTTGTGTTATTGGTATTGGTGGCGTGGGTTCATGGGCGGTCGAAGCGCTGGCCCGTACTGGGATCGGTGAGTTGACTCTGATTGATATGGATGATGTTTGTGTCACGAATATTAACCGCCAAATTCATGCGATGACGGGCACCGTTGGCCAAAGCAAAATTGAAGTGATGGCCGAGCGTGTCAAATTGATCAACCCTGAGTGTAAAGTCAACCTGATTGATGATTTCATCACGCCAGACAATCAACATGAGTACTTAAGCAAAGAGTTTGATTACGTGCTAGATGCGATTGACAGCGTAAAAGCGAAGGCGTCTTTGTTGGCGCATTGCCGCAGCAACAAGATCAAAGTGATCACTACGGGGGGCGCTGGTGGTCAGGTTGACCCAACGCAGATCATGGTCGCTGATTTAACGAAAACGATCCAAGATCCTCTAGCGAAGAAAATCAAAGACACCTTGCGTCGTCATCATAACTTCCCTAAGAATCCGGCTCGTAAGTTTGGTATTGATTGCGTGTTTTCAACCGAGCAGCTGAAGTACCCTCAAGCAGACGGTTCAGTGTGTGGTGTGAAGTCGACAGCGGAAGGCCCAAAACGTATGGATTGTGCTAGCGGTTTTGGTGCGGCGACTGTTGTAACTGCAACGTTTGGCTTTGTCGCGGTATCGCGAATCGTTGAGAAGTTGATTTCAAAATATAAGAAGTAAACTAGAAGAAGAGCGCATCATGACAGATTTTCCCGTTTCTCCATTTGGTACAGATATCACCAGCGAAGACATTGTAGCGACTATGCAGCAATTTAAAGGCTGGGAAAATCGTTACCGTCAGGTTATTCAGTGGGGTAAAAAGCTGCCAAAAATGCCAGAAGAGCTGAAATCAGAACAAGTTACCGTTTCGGGTTGTGAAAGCTTGGTGTGGTTAGTGAGCCAAGAGCAAGATGGCGTTTGGCATTTTTGTGCGGACTCCGATGCGCGTATCGTCCGTGGATTGATTGCCTTGGTAATGGCAGCTTATGACGGTAAAACGGCCGATCAAATTCAAGCATTTGATATTGATGCTTATTTTGATCAGCTGGGGCTTGTCTCCCATTTAAGCCCGTCACGTGGTAATGGCTTGAAAGCTATTGTAGAGCAGATTAAGCAAGTCGCCGTGTAACGAGTTATTTTTCCAACTCTTAAAAAACGCCGAATAGCCTAGCTGTTTGGCGTTTTTTGTATCTGAGTTGAGATATTTTTTGCATATGGATAAAAAGCATGCAAATGGTCGACTATTTTAGCGTTAATTAACCATTCTATTGATCCTGGTTCATTATATTGCCCACTTGGTTTTTATAAACTCAATTGTATTTAAAATTTGTCTATATTAGATAATAGACATATGCCCCATCCGCTCCTATTCCCCAATGTGGAAACACACTTGGAAGCGATTGGGTTACTTAGATACAAATGCTAGGAACCTCCCTATATGCAATTCACCTTGGAACATGCGCAAGACGTGTTATCCGGAATGCCAGACCCCACTTTTATTCTGAGTGAAGATGGTATCTATATTGATGTTTTTGGAGGAACAGATAAAAAAGCCTATCACGATGGAAGCAATTTGATAGGTAAGACACTTCACGGTGTACTTGAAAAAGATAAAGCCGACTGGTTTATCGAGCAGATCAGTCGATCACTGAAACAAGACAGTATTGTGACGATCGAGTACAAGATGTGCGCCGACAGCATTCAGGGAATAGATGCCAACAGTGGACCAAGAGGCGACCTATACTACGAAGGCAAGATCTGCCCACTCGCTATAAAATACCGGGGTCGTCGCGTTGTCCTTATTCTTACACGCAACATCTCCAATCGCCACCGAGTTGAAACCCTTCTTCGCCATCAAAGCCAAATTGATGCTCTTACCAACATCTACAATCGACGTGTTTTTTTCGAAAAGCTCACAGAAGAAGTTATTAAATCCCAAGCTCCAGATTATCACTCCGCGTTGTTATTGTTTGATTTGGACTTTTTTAAAGTCATCAATGATAAACGTGGTCATGATGCGGGGGATTATGTCTTAGAGACCTTAGCTGATTTGGTTTCTCACTTACTCGTCAAAGACGAAATTTTTGCAAGAGTCGGAGGGGAGGAGTTTGCGATTATTTTGCCAGAAACTTCTCTGTCGGCGGCGAAAGAGGTAGGAGAGGAAGTACGTTCCCACATTCAAAATTGTCAGTTCGAATTTGAAAAGATTGAAATTCCGGTCACGGTGAGTGTAGGCGTGGTGGAAATAGGCAGAAATGAAACCACCAAACGTTTGTATGCGCATGCAGATAAAGCGCTTTATGCTGCGAAAAGAAATGGCAGAAATTGCGTGGCGACTCTGGATAGGCAGATGGAGTAACCTTGTTGGTTACTCCAAATCAAACCGTTGGCGTTATAGCATGTCGACGGCTTTTTCTACGGCGGCGATGAGTCTTTCCACATCGCTCGTCGTGTTATAAATACCAAAAGAGACGCGTACCGTGCCTTTCACATTTAGCGCATCCATCAATGGGTGAGCGCAGTGGTGTCCTGCTCGTACCGCAATGCCTTGTTGATCGAGCAGCGTCGCAATATCTTGGTGATGAACGCCGTCCATTACGAAGGTCAGTACAGAGGCATTCGGTTGATAGCCTAGAATATGGATGTCATCCAAAGCGCTTAGTGCTTGGTAGGCCTTATCCTGAAGCGCATGGAGATGAGTCTCTACTTCGTGATGGTCAAAACCTTGGTACCACTCAATGGCTTTCGCTAGAGCAATCGCGCCCGCAACGTTTGGTGTGCCCGCTTCAAATTTTCCAGGAAGTGCAGAAAACGTCGTTTTTTCGAAAGAAACGCGTTCAACCATTTTACCGCCGCCGTGCCATGGTGGCATGGCTTCCAAAAGTTCAAGCTTGCCGTATAAAACCCCAATGCCTGCTGGTGCATAAAGTTTGTGACCTGAGAAAACGTAGAAATCGATATCTGATGCCGATAAATCAAGTTGCTCATGTACGATGCCTTGCGCGCCATCAACTACAATAACCGCGCCAACGTTGTGCGCCAGTTCAGTGATTTTTTCTATAGGTTGGCGTGTGCCTGTTACGTTGGTTATTTGCGCGCAAGCAACAATTTTACAGCGGTCAGACAGAAGCGCCTCAAATGCACTGATGTCGAACTGGCAATCTGATGTCATCGGAACTTTAATGACTTTAGCACCCGTTTGCTCTGCCACGATTTGCCAGGGCACGATGTTGGCGTGGTGCTCCATCTCGCTAATCAAGATCTCATCACCTGGTTGTAACGTGCTACGGGCGTAGGTTTGAGCAATTAAGTTCAGTGCTTCGGTTGCGCCCCGTGTCCAAATGATCTCTTTAGAGCTGTTTGCACCAATAAAGCTTGCCACTCGTTCTCGTGCCGCTTCAAATTGGCTGGTGGCATTAGCCGTTAAACTATGGCTGCCACGGTGAACATTGGCATTTTGCGCACTGTAGTAATGACTGATGACATTAATCACACATTGCGGTTTTTGCGTTGTCGCTGCGCTATCTAGATACACTAAGGGCGTATCGTTGACGGATTGGTTTAGAGCAGGAAATTGCTCGCGTACAGCATTTACGTCAAACATTATTCTTCACCAAGCTTGTGGTAGTGCAGAGTAGGCAGAGGGATCATTGGTTCAGCAACTGACCATGCGTGTTTTTTACCTGAGAGTTGAATGATTACTTCCATCGCAAACTCTAAAGCTGTACCCGGACCTTGACTGGTGATTAGGTTGTGGTTGATATCAAAGGTCACGCGTTTGCTGCGCCACTTCTCTTCCGGGATATGTGACTGAAAGCTCGGGTGACAGGTCATCAGTGATTGTGGGAAAAGATCATGGTGTTGCAATACCAACGCCGGTGCTGCGCAGATAGCAGCGACCAATTTTCCCTCGTAGATGTGCTGCTTAAGGATTTCTATCATCACCGTGCTATCACGAAAAATTTCTGCACCACCAACACCACCAGAAAGCGCTATGGCGTCAAACTCATCATCAGCGATATCGACTAGCTTACAATCGGCAGTTAGTGTGACTCCGCGAGAAGCTTTCATCGTCAATGAGCCATCAAAAGCAGCACTCGCTACTGTAACGTCATAACCCGCGCGAACCATCATGTCGATAACGGTGACGGCTTCCATTTCTTCGGTGCCCGGAGCGATTGGCACTAAGATTTTCTTACTCATTGTTCTGTCCAGCTTTGTTCTATTTGTTTGATGCGTTGGTAAAGTTTTAAATTCTCAGGCGTATTGATGCGATGTTTCTCGGCAGCCTTTAACAAGTGTCCGGTTATAAAATCAATTTCCGTTCGACGCTGATGGAATACGTCTTGTCTCATTGAAGAATAGTTCTCAGCTGTGGCGTTCACCACTTGCATCACCGTATCGAAAAGAGAGCGAAACTCGATAGCAATACCTTCTTTACTCATTACTTCAACCAGTTCTTGAGTGATGCTTTCGAGTTGTATCTTAAACTCGGGCTGCGCAAGCTCACCATTCTTACACTGGTGAATCGCAGTCAGTGGGTTAATCGCGCAGTTGATCGCTAACTTAGTCCATAACGCAGATTGGATGTGTGGATTCCAAATGGCCTCTGGAAGGGCATGATGCATAACATCTTGCAGAAAAGCGCACTGCATTCCTTTGTCATTATAACCACCCACTTGCGTTGTTCCGTGACCGGTATGCAGTACGTGTTGGTTATCTGGTTTGTATGCGCCGTGCGTCGTTGTGGCGAGCACGATAGGATTGTTTGGCAGAGCCTTCTCCACGCCAGAGGCGGTACCCATACCATTGTGCATCAGCATGATAATCGTGTCTGCGTTGATATGAGGCAGTAAAGGCTGAATGGCGTCTTCCATTTGCCAAGCTTTTACCGTGATCAAAATGAGATCTGCTTTATTTACGGAGGAAATATCTTGATTACTGAATACGATTGCGGGTGTGTCATCCAACTGAAGTGATTGTTGGCTTTCAGAACTTCTTCCCCACAATGAAACATTGTGCCCGGCAAGCTTAAATTTTGTTGCCCAGAGTGAGCCCACCGCACCTGGACCGAGGATAAGGATATTCACCAAACGCTCTCATTAAAAAGGTTTGCTGCAAGGATAATGAGGGAAAAAAGGAAAGCAAATAAAAATGGCGCCGAAAGGCGCCATTTTTGAGCAAACTTAGTGGTTCAATTAGAACTTGTAAGTTACAGCAAGGTAGTGGCCAAAGCCAGTTGACTTGAACCCATCAGTATCTTTGATACCGTACACGTCTTTGTAACCTTTTAGACCGTAACCCACTGCGAAGCGGTCTGAGTGCCAGTAGATACCGTTGAACATTGCACCACCGTTTGACGCGGTTGAACCAAACTTGTTACCAGCATCATCATCCATACCGAATTGGTAATCGATGTAGCCTTGGTAAGAAATGAATGAACCGTTCTCGAAGAAGTAGAATGGTTTGAACCAGTTAGTCGAGATTTGGAAACCGTTCCAATCCTTTTTGTTGCCGTCGTAAGTGCCGTATAGGTTAACACCAACTTTACCAAACCAAGGAACCATTACGTCAGAACCTAGACCGATTTTTTGAGAGTTAACACCAGAGTTACCACCCCACTCGATTAGAGTTGCAACGTATAGCTCTTGAACTGGACCGAAAGATAGGTCTTTACCAGTTACCGCATCTAGAGACATACGTGGAGCGAATTTCATAAAGATCTTCTCTGCGCCAGCTTTGTCGCTACCTGGATCAGAAGTTAGGTTGAATACATCAACGTAGCCGTAAAGGTCGAAGATACCAGAGCGGCCGCCGAATTCCATTTCTAGGTAGTCGTGTGAAGACTCACCTGGAAGCTCGTCAAATGCACCCATTAGGTTAAATTGCATCCACTTGTAATCGTTTTTGTGAATATCGCCGTCAGAGTAATCTGCCGCCATAACTGGAGCTGAAGTAGCCGCTAGAAGGCTAAGAGCTAAAAGTGATTTACGCATAAGGGGACTCTCTATGTTTGTAATGATTCAGAACACGCAATCTGTGCTGCGCTTTCCAATTGGCGGGAATAATAGCGATAAAAATCCCAAATGAAAGTGATAAAGGGTGCAAAATGAAACGTTTTTGGTGAGTTGCATCACGAAATTATCTTTATTTACGGAACTTTTTGTTTGTTGCATTTTATTGCAATAAATGTGTGATTTGGATCGTTTGCGTGAGCGATTTTATGACTTTTTAAGCCAGTCGATTAACCAACATAAATCGTTAGTGATCGGAGTGATAAGGGATTCGTATGTATCCGTGAATCAAAGAGGACGTTTGAATGAAAGAAGTCATGTTATTCCCACTCACTTCAGTTGTACTCCCTGAAGGTAAAATGAATCTGCGCATTTTTGAGCCACGATATAAGCGAATGGTAAAGGAATGCAGCCTACAAAATGTGGGTTTTGGAGTTTGCCTAGTAGGAAGTGAAGGTGACCCTAAAGACGTGGGTAACGTTTCATCTATCGGAACTTTGGTCAGGATCGTTGATTTTGAAACACTCAGTGATGGTCTTCTTGGTATTACAGTCGCTGGTGAGAAACGCTTTGTTGTCAAACGAGTTCGTGCAGATGCGGACGGCTTACGCCATGCAGAGGTCGAATGGTTAGACAATTGGCAACATCCAGACAACTCACCAGATTTCTTCTATTTAAGCCAGCAGTTATCCCATGTTTATGAAGAGTTTCCTCAACTTGGAAACCTCTACCAGCATCGTTTTTACGATGACTCAGCTTGGGTGACCCAGCGCTGGCTTGAATTACTTCCTTTAGACTGCAATCTGTTCGAACAGCTCGTTGGCGCAGAGAACTGCATTCCTGCGTTGCAATTTCTGACAGAAGCCATAGAAGCCCCGACTAACAAAGAGGCAAGGATATGAAAGGATTTGGCAGAGCTGCGCTAACTATGGTGGCGGCATTAGGACTGGCGGCGTGTGGCTCCGACAGTGACACTATCGAGTATTCCAATTTACAAGCAGTGCACGCGTCTTCTGATGCGCCGCTTGCAAATGTGTGGATCAACGATAAACCATCATTAACGAATGTTGATTATGGTGTGGGATCTGGCTACGTTAAATTGCGAGAGGGGATGAATTCGATTCAGGTCGATGTTCAGCTCCCAGGTAATGAAACCGCGACCGTAATACCTAAAACAGAACTAGATCTTGATTCCGACCTCAATTATAACGTGTTCGTTGTTGGCGATGCCGATGGTTCGCCAAACCCAGTTGAGCCTTTAGTTGTGACTCGCAGCGCCGATTCAATGGCTGATGCCAATAGTCTAGATGTTCAAGTTGTTCATGCAGCTTCAGGCGTTCCTGCTGTTGATCTTTATGTCACTGAGCCAGGTGTTGCTCTTGCTAGCGCGACTCCAATAACTAACCTTGCTTACAAAGCTTCTACCGACGTATTGAACATCCCAGCTGGTGAGTATCAAGTTCGACTTGCCGTAGGAGACAGCGTTGCTTTTGACTCCGGTACAGTACCTCTTGCGGCTAATTCCAACTTGACGATTGCCGCTATCGGCACAGGAGACTCGAATAGCACGTCACCTGTCAAACTCTTGGTGTTGGACGGTTCGGGCTCTTCTATAATTGAAGATATGGGCAGCCAAGCTGAAGTAAGAGTCGGACACCTTGTCGATGGAGCGCCAGTCGTCGATGTTAACGTTAACGGGGCGGCCTTCGCTCCTCTTGCCGACTTAGCGTTCAAAGAGATTCGTGGTTATTTGGATCTTGCTGCTGGCGCTTACGATATTGACGTTTACGTGGATGGCACAACAACCAATCCTATTATCGATGTTGACGGATTAATGGTTGCGGGCGGAAAGGATTACAGTGTTTACGCAGTCGGTGTTGTTAGCCCAGCGATTGATATCGAACCTCTGGTTGTTGAAGACATGAGACGTGCAGTGGCAACTAGCGCGACGCTGAATGTGACACACGCGGCGGCTAATCCTATAGCGGAAATGGTGGATATTTACCTCACTACGAGTGCAGGAATAGATGGAAGTGATCCAACCATCGCTAATTTTGCGTATAAAAATAGCGTACAAGGATTATATGTCGCTGAAGGTACATATTATGTAACGGTAACAGTGGCTGGTAACCCAAGTATTGTTGCGGTTGACTCAGCACCAGTCAATGTAATGAACGGTGTTGTGTACCAAGTCGTTGCCATTGATGATGGGAACAACGGTGGTTTCAACTTGTTGGTCGATGACGTGACCGATTAGGACGAATGGGAGGAGGAAACTCCTCCCACAAATTAAGGCCGATTATGATGAGTGATAGCCCGAAAAAACTGGGGCGCAGTGATTGGAACGATTACATGGATAAAGTGAAGGATCGAGACAAAGATGCGTTCGCTTTTGTATTCCGTTTTTACGCACCCAAGCTGAAGCAATTCGCTTACAAACATGTTGGTAATGAGCAAGTTGCTATGGAGATGGTGCAAGAGACCATGGCGACAGTTTGGCAGAAAGCGCACCTCTATGATGGTGAAAAGAGCGCGTTATCGACTTGGATATATACCATAATCCGAAACCTTTGTTTTGATCTGCTGAGAAAACAGAAAGGTAAGGAATTACACATTCATTCTGATGACATTTGGCCGTCAGAGTATTATCCACCTGATCTTGTTGATCACTATTCACCAGAACAAGATATGTTGAAAGAACAGGTGGTTAAGTTTTTAGATATATTACCGAAAAACCAGAGAGATGTTTTACAAGCGGTATATCTTGAAGAGTTACCTCATCAACAGGTCGCGGAATTATTTGATATACCCCTCGGTACCGTAAAATCCAGGCTGAGGCTTGCAGTAGAAAAGCTAAGGCATTCAATGCATACGGAGCAACTATGAACAAACACCCAGATAACAGCTTGTTAGAAGCATACGCTTCGGGAAGCATTGATGCAGTTTCTGGTCTTGTGGTCGCAACCCATTTAGAAACATGCACCAAGTGCCGAGCTTATGTGAACCAAGTCGAAGCAAGTCAAGCGAACATCGTAAGTGACATACCTTCTGAGTATGTTTCTGAATTTGACGACATGTTTAATGACATCATCAATGCGGAGCCAGCGACTGATAATATCGTGATCCGCGACTCTGCTGCTGTTAATGTGGCAGGAAAAAGTTTCGCTCTTCCTAAAACTCTAGCGCGTTTCTCTGACCTCGTAGGGTCATGGAGAAGTTACGGAGGCAAGGTTTTTAGTGCTCAGATTGACCTAGGGGAAGACGCTCGTGTCAGCTTAATGTACATCGGGGAAGATGTGCAAATTCCTCAACATACGCACAAAGGCCTGGAGTCTACATTGATCCTACATGGTGGATTTAGTGACGAGGATGGCCAATATGAAGAAGGCGATTTGATGATTAGAGACGCATCAGTGAAGCACAGCCCTTACACTAAGGCCGGAGAAGACTGCTTGTGTTTAACCGTATTGACTGAGCCGATGATCTTTACTCAAGGCGTGGCACGTATATTTAATATGTTTGGTAAAGGGTTATACCCATAGACCTCTTATCTTATATCTCGCAAAACAAAAACCACCGAATTCGGTGGTTTTTTATATGTTTCGTTAATGTTTGTGACGTGCTTTTTCCAATAGAGCATCAAAGTAATGTCGTAGCGAGTACAACATAATCAAGCTTGGCACGACCATGACAGCGGTAAGCACGAAGAATGTGCTCCAATCATTAAGATAATCCACTAGCTCGCCACTGAAAGAAGCAAGAGTCGTCCGTCCGAAGTTTCCTAGAGAGGCAAGCAACGCATACTGAGTTGCCGAAAATGCTTGCCCGGTTAGAATCGTCAAAAATGAAACAAAAGCGACAGTTGAGAAAGCAGTCGTAAAGTTATCGACAATAATCGTGGCTAAGTACAAGTGCTCGTTTGGGCCTACCGAAGCAATCCAAGCAAACATCAAGTTACTGGCAGACATAGCAATACCGCCGATCATTAATCCACGTACAATACCAAACCTAACGTTGAACATGCTTCCGACAAAAGTAAAGAAGATGGTGGCTCCCCAACCGATCAGTTTGGAGTAATAGCCAATTTGTTCATTGCTAAAACCAATATCTTTATAGAACGCGATCGACATCCTGCCCAAAAACGCTTCGCCAATTTTAAATAGGAAAACGAACAGCAACAGAGTAATCGCGACACGGACGCCATTGCGATTAAAGAAATCAAGGAAAGGTTCTACAACAGTCACGGTAAACCAAGCTACGACTTTTGAACCAACCACTTCTTTGTGGCGTTGTTCAGCGGCAGACTGAAGTTGTTCGCGTTGAGTCTTCGGTTCACCGACTAAAATCGTAAAGACCATTAGAATGCCGACTATCACCGCCATCCCGTAGTACACACCATTCCAACCGACACTGTCAGCATTAACAAACGCTAAATAACCCGGTAGTGAATAACCTGTCCACCAGCCAATGACCGCCATTGCAGAAGCTTGAGGCAGTTTAGACTCTTCTGACTTTGGGAAAGTATCAATACGAAAAGCATCAATTGCGATGTCTTGTGTCGCTGAAGCCGTTGCAATGCACAAGGCGAGTAGTGACGCAAACACCAAGTTTTCCGCTGGATTAACGCCGGCAATAAATAGGGTAGCGACGAGTACGATACTTTGGCAAAAGAAAATCCAGCTACGTCTTTGCCCCAGCAGTCTAAAGAGGACTGGCAGCTTCACGCGGTCAACCAGAGGTGCCCACAGAAAGTTGATCGCATAGACCGCAAAAACGCTACCAAAATAGCCAATTGCGGAGAGGGTCAAGCCGGCATCTTTTAGCCAACCTGACATGTTTGAACCGATAAGAACCCACGGAAAGCCGCTAGAGCAGCCCAGCATGAAAACCCACATGAGTCGTTTATCGAGGTAACTTTTTACCGTTTCCAACCAAGTGATGGAAGGTAATGAAGACATAAATCAATCCAATAAAATGAAGCCGTTGAAAGAGAAAGCCCTTCGATTATTCAAAGGGCTTATCGTTTTGGCTATTTAAGTAGTGTAGCTTTGGTGATGACGATTTGCGTCTCTGGTACATCACGCATTCGGCCTACTGTCGTGGTCGGCTGCTGAGCCATTTTCTGGATAACGTCGAACCCCTCAGTAACCTCACCAAATACAGCATAACCTGGTGGTCGAGCGCCATAGTTGAGAAAGTCATTGTCGACTAAGTTGACGAAAAACTGACGAGTTGCAGAGTTTGGTGCATTAGTTCGTGCCATGGCGATGGTAGCACGGTCATTGTTTAGACCATTATTTCCTTCGTTTTTGATTGGCGCGTATGTTTTCACCATCTGCATATCTTGGTTAAAGCCGCCACCTTGCGCCATAAAGCCTGGGATAATACGATGAAAAATAGTACCTTCGTAGCTCCCATCTTCTACATATTTCAGAAAATTAGCGACAGTGATAGGTGCTTTCTCTTCGTTTAACTCAACCGTAAATGAACCAAGGGTCGTTTCAAACGCTACTTTTGGCCCAGCCCAAACGCTGCAGCTGAGTAATGCTAAAGACAGAATCGCTTTGCGTAACATTAGAAACGCTCCTGCATGTATTGACGAAGCTCAGGGTCATTGGCAATCTCTTTAAGCGTCAATGTCACCACATCATTCAATGTCTCTTCAATATCGGCATCAGAAGCACTCAATCTGCCAGATCGCTTTGCTGTACCTGTATAAGTTTTGACTAGCTTGCCCTCAGGTGTCTCTGCTGTGATTTCCAGCACAACTTTAGCATCCATCTCATTTTCCATCACCGAATGCTTCACGTTGACCAACGCTTCTTGAACGCTCAATTCAATCGCGTTGTTGCTGTTTAGATCCGCATGGAAACCTTGAGATGAGAATTGCTTCTCTAATGCTTCTTCTAACGCAATACGTAAATTCTGTTTAGCATGAAGAGGAAGAATGTTCGAACGGCCGTTATCCACCAACGCCACGTACTGCGCTGCACGTACATCTTTGCTGGTCAAACTGTAAGTCTTGCCTTGAACAATTGGATTGGTGCTCAATGTGCTTTCTGGCATCAGGTTCAGCTGAGGTTGTTGAGGGGCTGAACACGCAGCAAGCAACGCAACCGAAGCCGCAAGTACCAATTTTCTCATTTTATTATTCCTTTTAACTATTTTGCTAAAGCTTATTTTGCGCTTAATTTAGCAGGATTTTTTGTAGCCTGTAAAATCACAAACTTATTGTTGGAAGCGATAAGTTTCACATTTTTATCGCCAAACAGACGTTTGAGTTTTGCGTCGTACCCGAGGTGACGATTTCCGATAACCAGTAAACGGCCATTTTCACTTAATACTTGTTTAGCATCGCAGAACATTTGCCAAGCAATATGATCGGTGATTGCCTGTTGTTGATGAAACGGTGGATTACACATAACCATAGAGCTGCTGCTGTGTTTAAAACCGTCCAAGCAATTGTTCGCTATGCACTGTATGTCTCTATTTTCACCAAGGTTGTCGCGTAGGTTCTGTTTTGCCGACTCAAGCGCCATAAAACTTTCATCAACACATGTTAGCCGAGCATTTGGATTCAACTGACCAAATTTAACAGACAGAACACCATTGCCGCAGCCGAGGTCGATGACATTGTCTATCGAAGGGTCTTGAGGCAGGTGCTGCAGCATAAAGCGTGCACCTAAATCTAAACTTTCTCCTGAATAGACATTTGGCATGTTCTTGAGTTCGATATCTTCGCCATCAACGCGCCAAGTCGTGAAAGGCATTACTTCAATCGGAGGCTCAACTGTTGCTTGAGAAAACACCAATCTGTGCTTTTTCCAGGCCAAAGATGTTTTTGTTTCGCCTAAGTATTTTTCAAACAGTTTTAGCGTCGAAGTGTGAATGTCTTTCGCTTTATTGACTGCAATGACGGGGCAGGAAGCCGGTAGCGCCTTTCTTAATTGGCTTAGTATCCACACTAGATGGCGGTTACTTTTGGGCAGTTGCAGCAAGACGAGATCAATATTGGCAGGAACGAGGTCCATCGTGGTGGCAAACGCTACTTTATTGCACTGGTTTTGCTCGAGATTTTGCTGTGCACCTTTATGTGAGATGAATGAATCACTCATTAGCGTTACATGGTGCTTTTCCGAAAACCAGCAGGAGAGGGCACCAAAGCTGTCATTAATCACGAGGATGTTTTGATTGTCTGGCAAAGCAAGCTCTTCAACATGATTAATAAGATACTCATCACCGGCATCCCACGCTTGTAGCGTTTCGTTACTTCGTTTTGGGAAACGATGAAGTGTTAAGCTTCGCTCGTGAAGGTTCAGTTCGGTTTTCATAGCTAAATGTAAGTTGATTTAGAAATTAAGTGTTATTGTCGCAAATGATGACGTGTCGAGATACAAAAAGCTGTCAAATTTTACGAGTTCAGTGATGGCCGCTCTCTAGGCATGTTCATGGAGTCGAGCGCCTTGAGACAATATGTCTACAAAGTGCGTCAATAATGAGAGTGACGTTTGAGTGATGCATGTCTGCTTTACTTAGGTATATACTTATGGAATTCGCATCAATGAGGAACGAATATGATCCAAGAAATCATAGAGAAGAAACTACACAGTGAGCTGCAACCCAGCTATCTCAAAGTCATTAATGAGAGCTACATGCATAATGTGCCACCAGGCTCAGAGAGCCATTTCAAAGTGATTGTTGTGAGTGATTCGTTCGCGGGACAGCGTTTGATTGGGCGCCATCGTCAAGTTCATCAAATTTTGGCAGATGAACTGGATAACCACATTCATGCATTAGCTATTCATACATACACTGATGAAGAGTGGAAGCGTGAACAAGATGGCGCCCCTGATAGCCCGATGTGTATGGGTGGCGGTCACTAAAAACGCAAGATATAAAGGTGCAGAGAAAGGTGGCTTAAGGCCATCTTTTTTCGTTTTACATTCTTTAGGGACGTTAACGTGGCACAAATTCTGGTTAAAAAATGTGTTAACAGTGTTTCAACAAATGAATGGAAATTGCAGAATATTTCAGGCGATGAATATCACTTTTCCATAAGATATGTATGGAATATGGCATTTGTGCGATGGGTCAAAGTTATGACTATTCTTTGACCTTTTAGACCTGATTCTACCGAAATAACCCCTCTATTCTAATGATTGATCATGGCATCAAGTTCCTAAAAAATGCTAGACTACGGCACCTGATAAATCTCGCGTATTCCTTGTGACGAGATTTTTAATAGGATGTTGCGATTTTGATGTTTAAAACAACATCAAAACCGGACACTGATGTCGTGTCTAAAAGTTACGCAATCAAAAGAATCTTTTTCCCGATAAAAGTAGTGCAAGTGCGTATGATTACAATAAAGAAGGGCTTGGATCTTCCTATCGCAGGAACTCCATCCCAGGTGATTAATGATGGTAAGACCATCAAAAAAGTCGCCTTGCTTGGCGAAGAGTACGTTGGCATGCGACCTACCATGCATGTCCGCGTTGGTGATGAAGTGAAAAAAGCGCAAGTTCTTTTTGAAGATAAAAAGAACCCAGGCGTGAAATTTACTGCACCAGCAGCCGGTAAAGTGATCGAAGTTAACCGTGGCGCTAAACGTGTCCTTCAATCTGTAGTGATTGAAGTGGCAGGTGAAGAGCAGGTGACATTTGATAAGTTCGAAGCCGCTCAACTTTCAGGTCTAGATCGTGAAGTGATCAAGACTCAGTTGGTTGACTCTGGCTTATGGACCGCTTTACGTACTCGTCCGTTTAGCAAGGTTCCTGCAATCGAGTCTTCTACTAAGGCTATTTTCGTAACTGCAATGGATACTAATCCACTAGCAGCTAAGCCTGAGTTGATCATTAATGAGCAACAAGAAGCATTCATTGCTGGTCTAGACATTCTTTCAGCCCTGACAGAAGGCAAGGTTTACGTATGTAAATCTGGCACTAGCTTGCCACGTTCTTCACAGTCTAACGTAGAAGAACACGTCTTCGATGGCCCTCACCCAGCAGGTCTTGCTGGCACCCACATGCATTTCCTATACCCAGTAAATGCAGAGAATGTGGCATGGAGCATCAACTACCAAGACGTTATCGCGTTCGGTAAGCTGTTCCTAACTGGTGAGCTATGCACAGATCGTGTTGTGTCTCTAGCTGGCCCAGTTGTGAATAACCCTCGTCTAGTTCGTACCGTAATGGGTGCAAGCTTAGATGACCTAACAGATAACGAGCTGATGCCTGGCGAAGTTCGTGTGATCTCTGGTTCAGTACTAACAGGTACACATGCAACTGGTCCACACGCATACCTTGGCCGTTACCATCAACAGGTTTCTGTATTACGTGAAGGCCGTGAAAAAGAACTATTTGGCTGGGCAATGCCTGGTAAGAATAAGTTCTCGGTAACTCGCTCTTTCCTTGGTCACGTATTCAAAGGTCAGTTGTTCAATATGACAACGACGACCAATGGTAGTGATCGTTCAATGGTTCCAATTGGCAACTACGAACGCGTAATGCCTCTAGATATGGAGCCTACTTTGCTGCTTCGTGATCTATGTGCCGGCGACACAGACAGTGCTCAAGCACTGGGTGCGCTTGAACTGGATGAAGAAGATCTAGCATTGTGTACCTTTGTATGTCCAGGTAAGTACGAGTACGGTACGTTACTTCGTGAATGCCTAGATACTATCGAGAAGGAAGGGTAATTTTCATGGCTCTTAAAAAGTTTCTTGAAGACATCGAGCATCATTTTGAGCCTGGTGGCAAACACGAAAAATGGTTTGCCCTGTACGAAGCTGTAGCAACAGTTTTTTACACACCAGGTATCGTAACAAATAAAAGCTCGCACGTTCGTGATAGCGTTGACCTAAAACGTATCATGATCATGGTTTGGTTTGCGGTATTCCCAGCAATGTTCTGGGGTATGTACAACGCAGGTGGCCAAGCTATTGCAGCACTTAACCACATGTACGCTGGTGACCAACTAGCGACAGTTATCGCAGGTAACTGGCACTACTGGCTAACAGAAATGCTTGGCGGCACTATCGGTGCGGAAGCGGGTGTTGGCAGTAAGATGCTACTAGGTGCGACTTACTTCCTGCCAATCTACGCAACAGTATTTATTGTTGGTGGTTTCTGGGAAGTGTTGTTCTGTATGGTGCGTAAGCACGAAGTTAACGAAGGTTTCTTTGTAACTTCTATCTTATTCGCACTTATCGTTCCACCAACGCTACCTCTATGGCAAGCGGCGCTAGGTATCACATTTGGTGTTGTTGTAGCAAAAGAGATCTTCGGTGGTACAGGTCGTAACTTCCTTAACCCTGCACTTGCAGGTCGTGCATTTCTATTCTTCGCTTACCCAGCGCAAATTTCGGGTGACGTAGTATGGACTGCAGCTGACGGCTTCTCTGGTGCTACTGCTCTTAGCCAATGGGCTCAAGGTGGTAACGGTGCTCTAGTTAACACAGTAACTGGCGCTCCTATCACTTGGATGGACGCGTTCATCGGTAACATCCCTGGCTCTATTGGTGAAGTATCGACTCTAGCTCTAATGATCGGTGCAGCGATGATCGTTTACATGCGAATAGCTTCATGGCGCATCATTGCGGGTGTAATGATCGGTATGATCGCAGTCTCGACTCTGTTTAACGTGATCGGTTCTGACACTAATCCAATGTTTAATATGCCATGGCATTGGCACCTAGTTCTAGGTGGTTTTGCATTCGGTATGTTCTTCATGGCAACGGACCCAGTATCAGCGTCATTTACTAGCAAAGGTAAATGGTGGTACGGCATCCTAATTGGTGCAATGTGTGTGATGATCCGTGTAGTTAACCCAGCGTATCCAGAAGGTATGATGCTGGCGATTCTATTCGCGAACCTATTCGCACCTCTGTTCGACCATGTAGTGATTGAGAAGAACATCAAGCGGAGACTAGCACGCTATGGCAAGTAATAACGACAGCATTAAAAAGACGCTGGGTGTTGTTATCGGGTTGAGCCTTGTTTGTTCAATCATCGTATCAACAGCAGCAGTAGGTCTGCGTGATAAGCAAAAAGCTAACGCTGTCCTAGATAAGCAATCAAAGATCGTTGAAGTTGCAGGCATTGACGCAAACGGTAAGAAAGTACCAGAGCTATTTGCTGAGTACATCGAACCTCGTCTAGTAGACCTTGAAACAGGTAACTTTACTGAGGGTAATGCATCTACGTACGATCAACGTGAAGCATCAAAAGATGCAGAACGTTCAATCGCATTGACACCAGAAGAAGACGTAGCTGATATCCGTCGTCGCGCGAATACAGCAGTGGTGTACCTTGTAAAAGATCAAGATGAAGTCCAAAAAGTTATCCTGCCTATGCACGGTAAAGGACTATGGTCGATGATGTATGCCTTTGTAGCCGTTGAAACTGATGGTAACACTGTGTCTGCTATTACTTACTACGAGCAAGGTGAAACTCCTGGACTTGGTGGTGAAGTAGAGAACCCTTCATGGCGCGATCAATTCATTGGCAAGAAATTGTACAATGAAGATCACCAGCCAGCGATTAAGGTCGTGAAAGGCGGCGCACCGCAAGGTTCTGAGCACGGTGTTGATGGCCTATCAGGAGCGACGCTCACTAGTAATGGTGTTCAACACACATTTGACTTCTGGTTAGGTGATATGGGCTTTGGTCCTTTCCTAGCAAAAGTTCGTGACGGAGAACTTAACTAATGTCTAGTGCACAAAACGTTAAAAAGAGCATTCTAGCGCCAGTATTGGATAACAACCCAATCGCGCTACAAGTTCTTGGTGTATGTTCTGCTCTTGCAGTAACAACTAAACTAGAAACAGCTTTTGTAATGACACTAGCGGTAACATTTGTAACTGCGTTGTCTAACTTCTCTGTTTCATTGATCCGTAACCACATTCCTAACAGTGTGCGTATCATCGTTCAGATGGCAATCATCGCATCGTTAGTAATCGTGGTAGACCAAGTGCTAAAAGCTTACCTATACGATATCTCTAAACAGCTATCTGTATTCGTTGGTCTGATTATCACTAACTGTATCGTAATGGGTCGTGCTGAAGCATTCGCAATGAAGTCTGCGCCAGTACCATCTCTTATTGACGGTATTGGTAACGGTCTAGGTTACGGCTTCGTTCTTATCACTGTAGGTTTCTTCCGTGAGCTATTTGGCTCAGGCAAACTATTTGGTCTAGAAGTTCTACCTCTAGTGAGCAACGGTGGTTGGTACCAGCCTAACGGCCTAATGCTACTAGCACCATCAGCATTCTTCCTAATCGGCTTCCTTATCTGGGTAATCCGTATTCTGAAACCAGAACAAGTAGAAGCGAAGGAGTAAGGACGTCATGGAACATTACATTAGTCTGTTAGTTAAATCGATTTTCATCGAAAACATGGCTCTGTCTTTCTTCCTAGGTATGTGTACTTTCCTTGCCGTATCTAAGAAGGTTAAGACCTCTTTCGGCCTAGGTGTTGCAGTTGTGGTAGTTCTGACTATCGCTGTTCCTGTGAACAACCTGGTATACAACCTAGTTCTGAGAGAGAACGCGTTAGTTGAGGGCGTGGACCTTAGCTTCCTAAACTTCATCACCTTTATCGGTGTAATTGCAGCACTTGTACAGATTCTAGAGATGGTCCTAGACCGTTTCTTCCCACCTTTGTACAACGCGCTAGGCATCTTCCTACCGCTGATCACAGTAAACTGTGCAATCTTCGGTGGTGTATCTTTCATGGTACAACGTGACTACAACTTTGCTGAATCGATCGTTTACGGTTTCGGCTCTGGTGTGGGCTGGATGCTAGCAATCGTTGCTCTTGCAGGTATCCGTGAGAAGATGAAGTACTCTGACGTACCTCCAGGTCTACGTGGTCTTGGTATCACATTTATCACTGTAGGTCTTATGGCGTTAGGCTTTATGTCTTTCTCTGGTGTTCAACTGTAAGTCGGGTAAACCGCAACAATTAAGGAATAGTCAATGGACATTATTCTTGGTGTAGTGATGTTTACTCTGATCGTACTTGCACTAGTACTAGTGATTCTTTTCGCTAAGTCTAAGCTTGTACCAACAGGTGACATTACAATTTCTGTGAACGATGACCCTTCTCTGGCGATCGTTACACAACCAGGTGGTAAGCTACTGAGTGCTCTAGCAGGTGCTGGCGTATTCGTATCTTCTGCTTGTGGTGGCGGTGGCTCATGTGGTCAGTGTCGCGTAAAAGTTAAATCAGGTGGTGGCGACATCCTACCAACCGAGCTTGACCATATTACTAAAGGTGAAGCGCGTGAAGGTGAGCGTCTAGCGTGTCAGGTTGCAATGAAAACTGACATGGATATCGAGCTTCCTGAAGAAATCTTCGGCGTTAAGAAGTGGGAATGTACTGTTATCTCTAACGATAACAAAGCGACATTCATCAAAGAGCTTAAGCTACAAATTCCAGATGGCGAATCAGTACCTTTCCGTGCTGGTGGTTACATCCAGATTGAAGCTCCTGCTCACCACGTGAAATACGCAGACTACGATATTCCTGAGGAATACCGTGAAGACTGGGAGAAGTTCAACCTTTTCCGTTACGAGTCTAAAGTTAATGAAGAGACCATTCGTGCATACTCTATGGCTAACTACCCAGAAGAGCACGGTATCATCATGCTTAACGTTCGTATCGCAACTCCGCCGCCGAACAACCCAGACGTACCACCAGGCATCATGTCTTCGTACATCTGGTCTCTAAAAGAAGGCGACAAGTGTACTATTTCTGGTCCATTTGGTGAGTTCTTTGCGAAAGATACAGATGCAGAAATGGTATTCGTTGGTGGTGGTGCTGGTATGGCTCCAATGCGCTCACACATCTTCGACCAACTTAAGCGTCTGCACTCTAAGCGTAAGATGTCTTTCTGGTACGGCGCACGTTCTAAGCGTGAAATGTTCTACGTAGAAGACTTCGATATGCTACAAGCTGAGAATGACAACTTCGTATGGCACTGTGCACTGTCTGATCCACTTCCAGAAGATAACTGGGATGGTTACACTGGCTTTATTCACAACGTTCTTTACGAGAACTACCTACGTGATCACGAAGCGCCAGAAGACTGTGAATACTACATGTGTGGTCCACCTATGATGAACGCTGCTGTAATCGGCATGCTGAAAGATCTAGGTGTAGAGGATGAAAACATCCTACTAGATGACTTCGGTGGTTAATTCCTCCAAGTGATTGAATCTATGGCTAGCTCTCCAAGAGCTAGCCATTATTTTTTATAGACATAAAACTGATATTCAACAGTTGATATAGGTAATCGGATTGAAAGGATTGGTCCTATTTCCCATATCAATTCAACAACATTGGGAGTTAACAAGTGAAAAAGTGGCTTGTTGCATTCGCTTCTCTACTGATTTTGGCTGGCTGTGAGCAGCCTGCAGATCAAATTCATTTAAGTGGCCCTACCATGGGGACTTCTTACAACATCAAGTATATCGAGCAAGATGGTATTCCAACGCCAAAAGCGATGCAGACAGAAATTGATCGCTTATTGGAAGAGGTTAATGACCAAATGTCGACCTATCGTGACGACTCAGAGTTAAGTCGTTTTAATCAGCATCAAACGAGCGAGCCATTTACAGTTTCGACACAAACAGCAACGGTAGTGAAAGAAGCAATTCGCCTTAACGGTCTTACTTTAGGTGCATTGGATGTGACGGTCGGCCCTCTAGTTAACCTGTGGGGGTTTGGTCCAGAAGCTCGTCCAGATGTAGTTCCAACCGATGAAGAACTCGCTTCTCGCAAAGCAAATACCGGTATTCACCACCTATCTGTTGATGGTAATACACTGTCCAAAGATCTTCCTAACTTGTACGTCGACCTATCGACGATTGCGAAAGGTTGGGGGGTTGACGTGGTTGCTGACTACCTTCAATCTGAAGGGGTACAGAACTTTATGGTCGAAGTCGGTGGTGAAATGCGTCTCAAAGGTGTCAATCGTGAAGGTGTGCCTTGGCGTATCGCAATTGAAAAACCGACCGTTGATGAACGTTCAATTCAAGAAATTATTGAACCAGGCGACATGGCAATTGCAACAAGTGGTGACTATCGTAATTACTTTGAGAGTAATGGTGTGAGATACTCTCATATTATTAATCCACGAACAGGCAAACCAATTCATCATAAAGTGGTGTCTGTAACGGTATTAGATAAATCGTCGATGACTGCTGATGGTCTTGCAACTGGTCTTATGGTGCTAGGTGAAGACAAAGGCATGGCAATTGCGAACGAAAATAATATTCCTGTTTTCATGATTGTGAAAACGGAAGATGGTTTTAAAGAGTTGGCTTCGGAAGCATACAAGCCATTCATGAAGAAATAACAACAGAAGTGAGCATGTTTTTATGAATACATTTCTAATTACCTTTGCTGTGTTTGTCGCGGTAATCACTGCAATGGCTGTCGGATACATTTTCCAAAAGAAAGTCGTGAAAGGTAGCTGCGGTGGCCTAGGGGCAGTTGGCATCGAAAAAGTGTGTAATTGTCCAGAACCCTGCGATGCGCGTAAAAAACGTGAAGCGCGCGAGGCTGCGCGTGCTGAGAAATTGGCGGCGTGGGAAAAAGATAGAATTGCTTAGTATTGGTTAATCGTACTAAGAAAGTGATAAAGCTCAGCGTTCTGCTGAGCTTTATTTTTAGGTAGCTAACCAAAACTCAGATGTCCGAGAAAGAGCCTAATACCATGTTTTGTTGTTTCTTTCTCTCATGTTACAGAGCAAGACCACACCGATAGTCATTAGGACGAAGAAATGATTTGGTTACGTCCGTTCTCTTTGGCCATGTAAAGTCGCTCATCCGCCACTTTTATTTGTTGTTCCAGCTCCCCCTCGATGTTGCTTACACCAATACTCGCGGTCACAAGAATGTTTTTGTCCAAATAAGTTATTGGCGTTTTTTCTATGCGCTGTCTCATTTGTTCTAAGCGTGTTAGAAAGCCGTCATAGTCGCCACTGGCTTGAATACAAAACTCCTCGCCACCAAGCCTAGCGACAATATCATTTGGAAAATAGATTTTTAGAATATTCGCTATCATGACTAGCACTGCATCGCCGCCCTCATGTCCGTATGTATCATTTACTTGCTTAAAGAAATCGATATCAAGCATCGCGATGTTTCTTTGAGCGTTTTCTACATGGGGCTGCTCAAACAGAAAGCGGCGGTTCCATAAGCCCGTTAGCGCATCTTGATTTGCCATTTTAAACAGTTCAGATGTTGCGTCTTTGATATCTAACAGTTGGTGAATACGGCAAAAAAATTCTTCTTGATTAAATGGCTTGTATAAAAAGTCATTGGCCCCTGCTTTTAGAAACCTAGCCGTCATGGTCTTAGAGTTACTACCCGACAAGCCGAGAATGGCTAATTGATTTTTATCCCACTTCCGACGTAATTCACGCACCATAGTAATGCCATCTTTAACGGGCATATCATGGTCGGTTAAAACGAGAGTGATATCTGGATTTTGCTCGACAAGCTCTAGGGCTTTTTGCCCATTGTCAGCTTCCAACGTCTGAATATATTGATGCTCCAAAAGTTGGGCAATGTGTCTTCTTACGGTGTGTGAATCATCAACGACTAAACATTTGTGTTGTTGATTGTTGGTTAGTCGCTTGAGGAGTGGTAATAGATAGGAAACGGACGCCATGCTGTCTTTCAAAATATAGTCGAGGACACCTTTTGCAAGCATCTTTTCGCGAGTGTCTTCTTGAAATCGAGCCGTTAAAACAATGACACGATGACCATGTTCCAAAACGAGGTCAATAATCTCGCCATCTTGAGCATCCGGTAAACAATAGTCTAAAACCGCACAGAAGAGGTCCTGTGCTGAAGATAACAAGTTCTTTGCCTCCGCGTAGCTTTCCGCTGCGATGACCTCATAACCAGCTTGGCTTATTGTTTGGCAAAGAAAGTTTTTAAATGCACGACTATCTTCAACAACCAGAATCTTATTACTCAAGCGCAGTCCCCAAAATTAATTGTTTAAAATCAATGATAACTAAAATTAAACTTATCGCTATCAAAAAACACATGTCAACCAAAAGTAGAACAACTACTCAAATGTTTGACACGCATCCGTTAACATCACATCATTATTCCTGTCTTAGTTATATAATTATGTTTAGCTAACGTAGGGAGAAAGTAGTATGGAAATGCATCAACATGGTATGGCTGAGCTATTTCAACAACTGGGCCTCGGTAGCTCTCCTCAAGAAATGAAAGATTTTATTAATCAACATCGACACAAAAGAGATTCTGCGCCTTTACATGAAGCTAGCTTTTGGACGATGTCACAGGCGAACTTTCTAAAACAAGCCATCGAAGAAGATGCAGATTGGGCCGAATTAGTCGATCAATTGGACGTAATGCTTCGAGATTGACGTTCGCTTAAACACGCCCATTTCTCTTCAGGTAGATTTGATTTATACTGTTTTTTTGAACAGTGCTTTGATGGCTATGTCAGATCGAATTAGAAAAATTATTCATGTCGATATGGATTGTTTTTATGCTGCCGTAGAGATGAGAGATAACCCCAGTTACCGTGGCATTGCACTCGCTGTTGGCGGACATGAAAAGCAGCGTGGAGTGATTAGCACCTGTAATTATGATGCGCGTAAATATGGTGTTCGCAGTGCAATGTCAACGGCGCGCGCGCTGCAACTCTGTCCTCATTTGTTGGTTGTGCCCGGTAGAATGCATGTATATAAGCAAGTCTCTCAGCAGATTCGTGCTATTTTTGAGCGTTATACGCCTATCATTGAACCTCTCTCATTGGATGAAGCATACCTCGATGTCACGGACTCGACAGCTTGCCGTGGCTCCGCTACGTTGATCGCAGAGTCAATTCGCCGCGATATCTGGAGTGAACTTGGATTGACGGCATCGGCGGGCATTGCTCCGATAAAGTTTCTTGCCAAGGTCGCGTCAGACATGAACAAGCCCAACGGTCAGTTTGTGATTCCGCCAGAGAAAGTCCAAGAGGTTATCGATAGTCTTCCGCTAGAGAACATTCCTGGTGTGGGGAAGGTGAGTCTTGAGAAGCTCCACCAAGCCGGTTTTTATCGATGTGAGGACATTAAAAACAGTGACTATCGAGAGTTGTTGAGGCAGTTTGGTCGTCAGGGTGCCTCCTTATGGCAGCGAAGCCATGGAATTGATAATCGAGAAGTCGTTGTTGAGCGCGAGAGAAAGTCCGTCGGTGTGGAAAGGACATTCAGCCAGAACATCGCAACCTATGATGAATGTTGGCAAGTGATTGAGGAGAAACTTTATCCTGAACTCGAGAAACGTTTAGAGCGTGCAAGCCCAGATAAGTCGATTATTAAACAAGGTATTAAAGTCAAATTTGCCGACTTTCAACTGACAACAATTGAGCACATCCATCCGCAATTAGAGCTTGAGGACTTCAAGATCTTGCTAAGAGATATTCTTAAACGCCAAAATGGACGGGAAATTCGCCTTTTAGGCTTGAACGTGATGCTCAAGCCCGAAGACCAAGCGCGTCAATTGAGCTTTTTTTAGGCCCTTACCGTTTCTACCTGCGTTAATACCTGCTCAAAACTTACATTTGCCATTGCACCATAACCTGCTAGCTTTGAGGCTTTTAGCTGGCTAATCAAAGGAGTGCTGATTCCGCACAAGAAGCGAGCAACGGCATCATTACTGATGGCCGATGGGGAAAGCTGAATAAACTCCCGCGCCCATATCGATACTTGAGATTGTTCAATATCTTCAGGTTCTGGTGCTGTGAATGTGGCGACGTGACCACGACACACGGAGCAGTGACCACATTGCTTTGGTGCATCGTGATCCGCAAAGTAGTTCGCCAATTGTGAGCTCAAACAGTGCTCGGACTGGAACAAGTGCAGCATGGTGTGGATTCTTTCGATATCTTTGCTTTCTTTGGATTGGAACAGTTCATACAGTTGTTGGATTAAAACATCCGAGCTCTGTTTGGTTGGCATAACTGAGTACACGTCCGTCAGTTGTTTGCTCTCTAGTTCTATCCAGCCGTTCTGGTGAAAATAGTCGAGCGCTGCGACAACTCGGCTGCGTTCCGATTGATAGTTCATCCATAGCGCTTCTAGATCAACTTGGCACCACACTTTGGCTTTTTGTGAGCAGGAAAAAATAGCCTCCACAAATTGACGTCGCTCGCCTTGAAATTGATTCACAATAAATTGCTGATCGTGCAAAAACTTAAACCGATATTCCGCAAAGTAACTGTACTTTGCTTCAATGACGTTATGTAGCTCCAAATAAACCAACAAGGTTTTGAGTGGCAATTGGCGGATATTACTTTCACGCGACAAACGCAGTGGCACTACCTCCCATTGTGGAGCATGTTCTTTCGCTTGCTCGACTACATAGTTAATTGACGTAAATTCTGGTGTGTCACCATAGACAAAATTCTCCAACACCGTTAGGCCGGACGTATTGCCTAGCAGAATGCACTCCGAGCGTTGCCCGTCCCTGCCTGCACGTCCAATCTCTTGTGCGTAGTTCTCGATTGATTTGGGTAAGTCGAAGTGAATGACGCGTCGAATATCAGATTTATCGACCCCCATACCAAATGCAATCGTTGCAACAATACAGTCAATTTGGCCATCCATGAACCGCTGTTGGATTTGTTCACGAACGTCGCTTTTCATGCCAGCGTGGTATGCGTGAGCGTTAATGCCAATATGGATTAATGACTTTGCTACTCGTTCTGCTGTTTGCTGCTGCGTCACGTATACGATGGTCGGAAGCTTAGGTGAAGAGGCGATGATCTCACTGAGCTGTTCTTGTTTCTTTGTTTCCTCACACGGGATCACCGAGATATCCAGATTAGAGCGGTAGAAGCCTGTAACGGTAATATGTTCACTGGAAATATCGAACTTTTTTTGCATGTCTTCAATAACTGCAGGCGTTGCCGTTGCGGTGAGAAGTAAAGACTGTGGGATGTTCAGTTCACGTTGATATTGCGGTAGTTTGAGATAATCTGGACGAAAGTTATGCCCCCATTCGGAAATACAGTGCGCTTCATCAATGACCATCAAAGAAATCGGTACTTGGCGAATGAATTCACGAAAACGCTCATTTTTTAGTCGCTCAACAGAAATCATCAAGATTTTGATTTGTCCATTCTTCACGCCAGCCATGACCTGTTGTGCTTCTTCTCTACTTTGACTGCTATCGATAGAAGCGGCCGCGATTCCTTTACTTTGTAAAAAGCTCAGTTGATCCTTCATTAACGCCAACAACGGAGAGATCACCAACGTAAGGTTGGGTAATATGGTTGCAGGTAGTTGATAACAGAGTGACTTCCCCGAGCCTGTAGGAAAGATTGCCGCAGCAGAGTAACCATTCATAACGGCTTCAATAACGGGTTGCTGACCTTGGCGTAATGAGTCAAAACCAAATACAGATTGAAGTGTTTGATGCAGCGAGTCACTTTGCATAATAGGGAAACCTTTCTTTGATGGTAAACTTGGCTACATTAACACACCCCGAATACTAAACGCGCGTCCTAAAAGTATGAACAAAGCTGACTTAGTCCAAATTATCATCCAACATCTGGAAGAAAAACTTCAAGTTGCCCATTCATCGGCTCAGCGAGCTATCGATGCCGCCACAGATGAAGAAACTGTTCCCGAGCACAAGTACGATACATTGGCACTTGAAGCCGCGTATCTTGCTCATGGACAAGCCATGCGAATTCAAGATAGTGAAGAGGAGTTGCGTCAATATCGTTCTTTAGTGACTCGTAACTTTAAGAATGCGCCTGTTGGTGTTGGTGCTTACGTTGTTCTCGCAGATGAGAATTTGATCGAAAAGCACTTCTTTGTAGGCCCTTGCTCTGGTGGTTTGACTGTTCAATATCAGACTCTGGAAGTCTTTGTCTTAACAGCCAAATCTCCTCTGGGTCGAGCGTTGTTCGGGAAAGAAGAGGGTGATGAGGTTGACGTGAAAATAGGAGATAAAACAACTTGTTACGAAGTCGTGACGATTTGCTGACATCTCATGTATCACTCAGTGTTATGTTTAACACGAGTAATGTTAAATAAAAGAGAATGACATGAAAAAGCTTTTTACACTCTCATTGCTGATGGTCAGTGCTACTGGTTATGCAGCGCAGTGTCGTGTGGACATCAATAATGAAGTCCGTATGGATGGGCAAAGCTTGGAAATTCGCCAAACGACAGGTGATAAAGCTGTCGTGGATGAGGATAACAACCTCTTCATCAAAGGTGAGCTAATTGAACTCAATGCCGACCAAAAAGCGGCAATTGAAGACTATCGCGAAAAAATGAACGCGTATATTCCACAAGCAAAGCAATTGGCGAGTGATGGTTTAGCGCTTGCAAATGACATCATCGATGATGTCGCGGAAAGCCTAGACGCACCTGGCGCGTTTGATAACGTCAAAGTCGCAGTACAGGACTTTTTCGCTGATGTTGAATCACGTTACTACAAAGATGGCGATTTCATTCTACCAGCGGAAAGTTTTGAGTCCATGACACAAGGGTGGACTGAAGACTTTGCAAAAGCACAAGAGATCTTCAATAAAGAGTTTTTAGCGAGTTCGTTGGATGCTTTATCGAAAAAAATGAAGGAAGAGGGGGGAATAAACCTCACTGCATTATCGGAGAGTATGGCTGAACTCAGCGCGAAAGTAGAAGAGCGTTTAGCTGAGCATTCGAAAGAGGTAGAACAACAAGCAGAAGACTTGTGCGATTCGCTGGATGACATGGCAGGACAAGAAGACGATCTGTTGAAGAAAATCCCTGAGCTAAAAGATTACCGAGTATTTACGATTTAATTACTCATTAAAAAGTAAAAAACTCAATGAGATAAAGAAAGAGAGCACGATTGTGCTCTCTTTTCGTTTTTACATACTTGAATAAGTAATGGAAACAAGACGATATTTGCGTTTTACTCGCTTGTTCTTTGATAGCTTATTGCGTATTCATCTCGGTGAGTTTATCGCCGACAGGTTTTGAGAAGTTAAAGCCATCATGCTGATCCCAGTTGATAGACCATGTCATTACCCCTGCATAATTCGGGTAATGGTACGCTGGTTTAACGGTGCCACATGAAGTGCCTTTGGTTAAACAATCTAGTGCGTTGATAATATTCTGTGTTGGAGCCTGCCCTGAATTTGCCGAGCTAGGACCTGAAGGTAAACCGATTGCGACTTGATCATCGCGCAATGGTGCAAATTGAGTGCCGTCGGCCAACTCAAAACCTTCGATAAGCATTTTAGATTGCGCTACCATCATATCCACAGAGCCTTCTGGTGCACTGCCTGGCAGGTATGGGTTTGGCAAACCGCCGTTGTTATATAACTGGACGTGAAGCAAGTCGAGCGTGCTGCGTGTCTCGTTAATCACAGGGATGTACGCCCCCCAAATACCGCTGTAAGCCACATAACCACCTTGAACATAAGGGTGCTCAGGCGCCATGGTTAGGTACATATCGCCACCCATGTTTTGCTCTATTTGAAGCAAAGCACGACCAAGGCGAGCTTGAATTTGCGAGCCATGAACTAAGTTAGAACCACTCTCTAAATCCACATCTAGACCATCAAAGCCCCACTCAGCGATAAGACCTGTTAGGCTAGAGACAAAGTTGGCTTCATCTTGGTCGGTATTCAGCGTAATCGTGCCTTCTGCGCCGCCAAGAGAGAGAACAAACTTCTTACCTTTAGCTTGAAGCGCTGCCATGTCCTGCTTGAATTGTGTTGGATCGAGTGCTGGACAATCGCTGTAAATATCGCCTGAATATAGATTAAAGTGCACGGTGCCATCACTGTTGCGATCATTTTCAGCAAAGGCAATATCAATCACATCCCAAGCATCTGCCATATCTGCTAGACGAATTGGACAGCCCGCTCCATTTACAAAATTGTGCCAGTAACCGATGAGTTTATGGCGTTTATCTACTTGCTCAACCACCGTTATTGCTGCGGCGTCAGACAATGCATTGCTTCCTGACAAATCCACAGCT
This sequence comes from Vibrio sp. Vb0304, assembly GCF_033338995.1. Taxonomy (NCBI): domain Bacteria; kingdom Pseudomonadati; phylum Pseudomonadota; class Gammaproteobacteria; order Vibrionales; family Vibrionaceae; genus Vibrio; species Vibrio sp. Vb0304. The sequence continues at coordinate 51,710 of NZ_JAWOTT010000018.1, read as the reverse complement.
TGGGCGCTAACTGTAAAGTTACCAAGTGCAGTTGGTGTCCAGTTGGCTGTGTAAGGTGCCGTGGTATCGGTTGCAACAATAGAGCCGTTGATCATGAAATCAACGTGTTTAATGCCTGAAGTTAAAGACGTTGCATCGGCGCTTAATGCGAGGCTTTTGCCTAATCCGGTGGTCTGACCGCTGCTTGGTGAAGTCAGAGAGACGACCAAATCTTTATCGCTGACTTCCACACCAACCAGGGACTCTGACGTGTTGTTATCATTATCGGTTGCGACGGCTTTAAGCTGGTTAGCGCCAATAAGTGTGGCGTTCCAAGTAACGGAATATGGCGCTTGAGTGGTGACCCCTAAGCTGGTGTTGTTCGCAAAAAACTCAACTTGCGTGACTGTGCCATCAGCATCGCTTGCGTTTGCCGTGATTTCGTTATTGCTGCCAGCGAGCACGACTTGTCCATCCGTTGGTGCCGTAATGGTAACTTGCGGTGGTGTCGAACAAGCACCTAGGCCACTCCAAGCATCTTGCCAGTATAGCCCTTCACCAGGCTCGTAAGCCCATGTCGCATCCGAGGAGCACCAACCAGCAACATCACAACGATATTTTTGGTTGAAGTGAGAAACCAGGTCGCCAGCTTGATAACTTGTGCCTGCCACATAAGGTACTGCATCTGCACATCCGCCCGTTCCGGTTTCTGAATTACTAATAACCAGCGCTACTTCTTGGCTCATCGTTGCGAGGTTTGTATCATCAGTCGCTTGTGCTTTGAACGAGTATGTACCTGAACTCGCGGTCCATTGATATTCGTAAGGTGCACTAGTATCAATGGCGACAGATTGATTGTTTACGAAGAACTCAACTTGTGTGACCACACCATCAATATCGTCAGCTTGAGCGGCTACGGTTAGGCTATCACCTGCATTAAGCACTTCTGTGCCTACTGGGCTGGTCAATGAAATGCTTGGTGGTGGTAATTCGACTTGTGGTTGAACTTGGATAGAAATCGTCGTGGTGCTAACAGCTCCCTCATTATCGGTCGCAATTGCGGTCAATTGCGAGATCCCTTCAATAGCTGTCCAAGAAGCTTCGAATGGTGCTTGAGTTACCACAGCAACCGTTTGGTTGCCTGCGACAAACTCAACTTGTGTGATTTGGCCATCTTCGTCTGCCGCGTTGGCTAACAAAGTGATCGCACTGCCTTCGGGAATTTGTGCGTTGTTTATTGGAGAGGAGAACGACACCGTTGGTGATAAATTGTTGCTTCCACCATCACATTGCCCTAACGCTTTCCATGCTTCCCAAGATCCTGAGTTGGTCACGGGATCATTGCCTTGCGTCCAATATGCAGCCTCATAAGCGGCTCCTTGCGTTTTTACTAAAGCGCCCGATGTATAAGTCGCAGTGCTGTCCCAGTCGGGTAGACTTTGACAGTTATAGGCTTGAGCTTGGTAGCTGGCGCTGAGTGCTACAACCATCGCTCCGTGAAGTAGGGTGACCTTCATTTTCCTCTCCTTGAATCATGGGTATAAATGAGAACAGAGTAATAACTAGCTGATAAATAGACATTAGGGGGAAAAAGCGAAGCACAATATTCTGCTTTTCGACACAGTATCACGAGGAACAGTTCGTCCCTTACACCAGAGCTCATTATTTTTCGGCTCACTTCACGGCAGAAGGATTGGTAAAATTCAGCCACGTAAAACGAGCAACAGTCACGAGGCTTTTGAGCGATGAATATGAGATGTACGTTAAAATTTACAAGCTGAATGACTATAAATTATTTCAACTGTCGAGGATTTAACCGAGGTACTCTTGTTGAATAGTGAATATTGCTATAGTGTACTAGTTAGCTAGTTCAATGATATTTTTGTGTGAGTAGTATGACACAGCAAACCTCTTCTCAGCCTCGCGAGCATTTTGGCTCTCGTCTCGGGTTCATCTTAGCTGCCGCAGGTGCCGCAGTTGGCCTTGGCAATATTTGGGGCTTCCCAACTCAAGCAGCCAGTAATGGTGGCGGTGCTTTCCTATTAGTTTATTTGGTGATGATTCTTATCGTCGCATTTCCGATGCTGGTGGTTGAAATGGCGATTGGTCGCCATGGTCAAGCCAACCCTGTAGACAGTATGCGTGCAATCACAGATAACCCTACCGGTAAAAAACTCGGCGGCATTGTGGGTTGGATTGGTTTAAGCGTACCAAGCGCTGTCTTAGCGTTTTATTCAATTGTTGGTGGTTGGTTGATCTGCTTTTTACTGGGTGCAATCACAGATCTAATGGGGTTAGAAGCTGCAACTCAATGGCTAAAGGACTTTAGTGTTGAACGTAACTTGTTCGGAACCATTACTTTTTATGTACTGACGATTCTCATCGTACAAGGTGGCGTAAAACAAGGTATTGAGAAGTGGTCCACACGTTTGATGCCAGCATTGTTTGTTCTGTTTGCTCTGCTATTTGCTTACATCATGACGCAAAACGGTGCGATGGAAGGTCTGAAACATTACCTAGTGCCGGATTTTGAAAAGGTATGGGACCGCAAGTTGATTCTTGCTGCAATGGGGCAGGGCTTCTTCTCGCTTACGATCGGTGGCTGTTCAATGCTGATTTATGGCTCTTACTTGAGTAAGAAAGAGAACCTACCAAAGATGGCGATGAACGTGACCATGGTAGATACTGCCGTTGCTTTCATTGCAGGATTAGTGGTGATGCCAGCGATGTTTGTGGCAATGCAAAAAGGCGTTCAGATCTATGCAGAAGATGGCTCTCTATTAAGCTCTGATACGTTGGTATTTACCGTATTGCCATTGATGTTTGATAGCTTAGGTTTGCTTGGTCAATTGTTCTCTATTGTGTTCTTCTTATTGCTGACGATTGCGGCGCTAACGTCCTCCATTTCAATGTTAGAGTGTCCAGTGGCTTTAGTGAGTGAGCGCTTCAATACTAAGCGCAGCGCAACGAGCTGGGTTTTAGGTGGTCTCATTGCCTTGTTCAGTGTGGTGATTGTTTATAACTTTGGCGCTCTGTTTGGTATGGTCGCGACGGTTGCTACTCAGTATCTACAACCAACCGCTGCGCTCTTATTCTGCTTATTTGGTGGTTGGGTATGGAATCGCAACTCAAAAATCAAAGAGCTTGAGCAAGGTTGCCCGGAGTTTACGCAAGGTTGGTTTGGTAAGTTATGGCCTGCGTATGTGAAGTTTGTATGTCCAATTCTTGTGGCGACAGTCATCTGGGCTTCATTTGGCTAACCGAGACGCCTATCGAATAAAAGAAAAGGGCTTGATGGTAACTCATCAAGCCCTTTTTCATATTGGTTATTCTCGTTTCGGTTATCCGCCAAGCATGGTGTGGATTAACGGAATTGTCCTGCTTCTGGAAGAAAGTCAAAACCAGCAGAAGCCAGTTTTGTCTCCAGTGCTGTGCGCTCGATATCGAAGAAAGCCACCAGTTTGTCCAGATCACCTCCGAAGTCATCGCGTAGCTTCATATTCACAATGCTCATCAGCATGACAGGGTCCATGGATTCAAAGTTCGTTAGATTCATGACTTATCCTCAAAATCTGAAATCAGTAGGTTTGCCGCAGCAAATGCCGCTTTTTCACGCACTTCTTTTGGTAGCGATTCATCCGCTGCAACATCGTTCAGTGCTTTAACTGCACATGAAATTGCTTGGGGAATATAAGCTTGATCGCCACTACCAATCTGAGCATAAAGCTCACGAACCAGTTCACAACAGCCGTATACTTGCATGTTTTCTTTCCACTAAATGATAACTTATCTCAATATACACACAGCGGATTTGAAACTCAAAGTACAGAGTTGTTTTGGCTCAAGTTGAAGGTTTGCTTGAGCGAGATTTAATCACTGCATTTGTGCTTCTAACTGCTGAGTGACTTCTGGTGAAAGTTGAAGTTGTTTTGCTAGTTCTTGCAGATACGCTTTTTCCATAAAGTTTTGTTCATCAGCGACGATCAAAGACGCTAGGTAAATTTCTGACGCTTGTTGAGGAGAGGTCGCCTGATTAGCAATTTCAGCAGGATCAAGCGGTTTGTTTAACTCTTGCTGAACGAGGTGACGAACGTGCTCATCTGCGCCCATATCCGCGAGAGCTTGTTCAATGCGCGCCATTTCCTCTTCATCAACGTGACCATCAGCTTTTGCAGATCCAATCATTGCTTTTAAAATTAAGACACTGTGTTTACTGTCATCGGGGTCAAAGGTTTCTTGAACACCTTGACCGGATTGCTTGGCTTGCCAGTCGTTATACACTTTGTAGGCCAAGGCTCCAAGCGCAGCTGCGCCACCGACTTTTAATGCGTTTGACCCTATTTTTTTAGTCATTTTTTTACTTTTCTTTGAGCCCATCAGCATACCGATGAGGCCTCCGCCTACAGCACCTGCTCCTAGCGTTTTTAGACTACTTGAATTTGATGAGGATTTGATGTTGTTGGTTTGTTTGCCCAATGCATCTGCACCTTGCTTAAGTAAGTCTGATTTGAGTGCTTGGTTTAGAAGACTTTTTAAATCCATAACTGACCTCCTTTAGATGATGAAATCAGTTTAATAGCAAGAAGCTGAACCAAAGATTAACAAAGTGAATAGTTCGAAAAAGGTGGAGGGAGGATGTTGAGCTGTAATAAAAAGGGCTGACCGAAGCCAACCCTTTTTAACTATTTGAAACTACTTCAAATGCGAACTCGTCTAGTGCTTACTTTAGTTGAGCTTTTACGTGCTCAACAATGTCAGTCATTGCGACTGCTGTTTTCTCACCAGTAGCACGGTTCTTGTATTCGAAGTTGCCTTCTTTCATTGAGCGGTCACCGATAATAATGGTATGCGGTACACCAATAAGCTCCATGTCAGAGAACATTACGCCTGGGCGTTCTTTACGGTCGTCAAATAGCACTTCGATGCCCATTGCTGTTAGCTCAGCGTACAATTTCTCAGCGGCTTCTTTCACTTCTTCTGACTTGTGCATGTTCATTGGAACGATCGCTACCTGGAATGGTGCGATTGCATCTGGCCAGATGATGCCGTATTTGTCGTGGTTTTGTTCAATAGCAGCCGCTACTACGCGAGTGATACCGATACCGTAACAACCCATTTCTAGGATGACGTTCTTACCATCAGGACCCAGTACACCACAGTTCATCGCTGCGGAGTAAGCGTTACCTAGTTGGAAGATATGGCCAACTTCGATACCACGCTTAAGCTGGATAATGCCCTTGCCACATGGGCTTGGGTCACCTTCCACAACGTTACGTAGGTCTTCAACTTGGCCAAGCTCTACATCACGACCCCAGTTAATACCGAAGTAGTGTTTGCCATCGATGTTCGCGCCCGCACCGAAGTCGCTCATTACCGCAACGCTGCGGTCAACAATGAACGGCAGTTTAAGGCCAACAGGGCCAAGTGACCCTGGGCCTGCACCGATAAGCGCACGAATTTCTTCTTCAGGTGCCATTTCCAGTGGAGCTGCAACCTGAGGAAGGTTTTCTGCTTTCACTTCGTTCAGTTCATGATCACCACGAATAATAAGCGCGATGATTGGCGCATCAACTTCGTCAGATGCTTTCACAAACAGTGTTTTCACTGTTTTTTCAATTGGTAGTTCGAACTGCTCAACCAATTCAGCGATTGTTTTCGCGTTTGGCGTATCAACCAACGTCATTTCTTGTGTTGGTGCCGCAGCCTCAGAGGCTGGAGCTAGTGCTTCTGCTTTTTCAATGTTTGCCGCGTAATCTGACTCGCTAGAAAATGCGATGATATCTTCGCCGCTTTCAGCCAGTACGTGGAACTCTTGAGAGCCGCTACCACCGATAGCACCGCTATCTGCAAGTACAGGACGGTAATCCAGACCCATGCGATCGAATGCTTTACAGTAAGCATCATGCATTGCGTCGTATGACTTTTGTAGTCCGTCTTTATCAATGTCAAAGCTGTACGCATCCATCATTGAGAATTCACGTGAACGCATTACGCCAAAACGTGGGCGTCGTTCGTCACGGAATTTAGTTTGGATTTGGTACAGGTTTAGCGGAAGCTGTTTGTAAGAGCTCACTTCATTGCGAACAAGGCTAGTGATCACTTCTTCAGCGGTTGGGCTAAGTACAAACGGACGAACATGACGGTCAGTAAAGCGAAGTAGCTCAGGGCCCATCTTTTCGCTGCGGCCTGTCTCTTCCCATAGTTCAAACGGCTGAACAACGGGCATCAAAGTTTCGACTGCGCCTGCATTGTCGATTTCTTGACGAACGATGTTTTCGACTTTACGCAGTACACGTAGACCAGTAGGTAGCCAGGTGTATAAACCTGAAGCCAGCTTACGGATCATACCTGCACGTAGCATGAGCTGGTGGCTCACTACTTCTGCGTCGTTTGGAGTCTCCTTCAGAGTAGAAAGAAGATAATTACTGGTACGCATTAAATTTATCCGTTTATTTAAGTTAGATACTCAAGCTTGAATAAGCAGGAGTATGGGAGTGCCCGAAAGGGAAATTTGTTAGCCGTCTATAATATCAGCCAATTGCGTTTGTCAAAAGCTTTCAATAGCGGTAACCGTTATTAAGTTGCTTGTTGCTGTGAACTTTACGTTCAAGTCGAACAAATTTACCGCATATTCTTTGTCGTCCGGTTTGTTTTTCTTATATGCAGGGCGAGGATCTTGTGCCAGAACTTGTTCAATGACTGATCTTACATAGTCAGTATCGGATCGATTTTCTATCGTTGCTAATGCTTGAGCAGAAAAGGTGACTTGTGACTTTTCTGGCTCTTGGTCTGCGTATCCGCCTTGTGCTTCCGAAATAGAATCCGAATAGGGGATATAAGGCTTAATATCCACAATCGGTGTCCCATCCACGAGATCTACACTGCCTAAATCAAGATAGATTTGATCGCCTTGCTTAGTGACTCCTTTCACTTCAACGGCTGACATTCCGATTCCGTTTGGACGGAAAGTCGAGCGCGAGGCAAAGACACCAATTCGTTCATTGCCGCCTAATCGTGGCGGACGTACAGTTGGTTTCCAACCAGCTTCCAGATTCTGATCAAATAGAAACAACAACCAAACGTGAGAGAACTGTTCTAGCCCACGCACTGCTTCAGGGCTATTTGCTGCACCTAACAGTTTTACGCGTGCTTTAGCCTCTGGTACTAAGCGTGGTTGGCGCGGAACTGCAAACTTTTCTTTGTACGGTGTCTCAATGACGCCGATGGGTTCGATGGAATACATGGTGGACATCTTTAAGAATTCATTGAGATGAAAAGTATCACAAATTTCTCTTGCTTTTCTTGTTGATAATGATTATTAATTAAAATGTTATAACATAACAATTTAATTGAAAGGAAAAGTATTATGAAACCAGGAATCCACCCTGAATATCGTCCTGTGGTGTTCCACGACACGAGTGTAGATAAGTACTTTGTCGTTGGTTCTACGTTGAAAACGGAGAGAACCATCGAATGGAAAGATGGCAAAACTTACCCTTACTTTACGTTAGATGTGTCGTCAGCTTCTCACCCGTACTACACCGGTAAACAGCGCGTTGTACAAACCGAAGGTCGCATTGCGAACTTCAACCGTCGTTTTGGTCAATTTAAGAGCGAAAAGGAATAAATCATGAAGGTAGTAAAATCATTAAAAAGTGCAAAAAGTCGTCATCCGGATTGCCAGATTGTAAAACGGAGAGGGCGTCTTTATGTCATTTGTAAAACGAACCCGAGATTCAAAGCTGTGCAAAAGTAATCAACCTGCATATATCTAACTTATGGTTTTGTTTAATTGATAATATTGAGTTAATTATCTTACATGGATGAAATATCTACATTTTTATTCAATGTTGGTTATAAATGCCTCTGTTCGTCACAGTTTGTAACATTTAGGGCTTTTATTTGACCTTCTACTCAAGTACCCTTCGCACGCTTTTTGACATTTTTGTCACATTTGCATAGGAATAAAAACAAGGAGGGAACAGATGAGTTCATCTGATTCAATTAAACAAAACTCGCCTAAGAAGCCGCTGTTTACGCGCTTTTTGGATACTGTCGAATATTTGGGGAACTTATTACCCCACCCGATCACACTATTTGCCATTTTCTGTTTAGCCATTCTGGTGATGTCGGGTATTGCAGGATACTTCGAAGTTTCCGTAGTTGACCCTCGTCCTGAGGGTGCAAAAGGTCGTGCCGCGGATGGCATGATTCATGTCGTTAGCTTGCTTAACGCTGATGGCCTTGAGCTAATCGTTACCAATCTAGTGAAAAACTTTGTCGGCTTTGCACCTTTGGGTACGGTATTGGTTGCTATGTTGGGTGTTGCTATTGCTGAATACTCAGGCTTGCTATCTGCAGCAATGCGTGGCTTAGTCATGGGTGCATCTCAACGCATGGTAACAGTGACGGTCGTTTTCGCGGGTATCATTTCAAATACGGCATCAGAGCTTGGCTATGTGGTACTTATTCCACTGGCTGCAATGCTGTTCCATTCTTTAGGTCGTCACCCACTTGCCGGTCTTGCTGCGGCGTTCGCTGGTGTATCTGGTGGTTACTCAGCAAACCTACTTATTGGTACGGTTGACCCGCTGTTGTCAGGCATTACTGAAACGGCGGCGCAAATGATCGACCCAACTTACACTGTTGGTCCAGAAGTTAACTGGTACTTCATGTTTGTGTCGACATTCTTCATTGCAATCACAGGTGCGTTTGTTACTGAAAAAATTGTTGAGCCAAAGCTTGGCAAATACAGTGAAGAAGAAGCCTCAGAAGATTTGTCGAACGACAAAATGGGTGGCTTAACAGACATTGAGAAGAAAGGCCTAAAACTAGCAGGTGTTGCTGTACTGGTTGTTTCAGCGCTGCTTGCTTGGACGGTTGTTCCAGAAGACGGCATTCTACGTTCTGATGCAGGTACAATTGCAGGTTCACCATTCCTGAAAAGTATCGTGGCATTCATCTTTGTGTTCTTTGCTATTCCAGGCTTTGTGTTTGGTAAAGTTGTTGGCACGATGAAGACGGATCGCGATGTAATTGATGCAATGGCGAAATCTATGTCTTCTATGGGCATGTACATTGTATTAGTTTTCTTTGCGGCTCAGTTCGTTGCTTTCTTTAAATGGACTAACTTCGGTCAGGTATTCGCGGTTGCTGGCGCTAGCTTCCTGCAAGAAATTGGCTTAACTGGCCCAATGTTGTTCTTTGCCTTCATCCTGATGTGTGGATTTATCAACCTAATGATTGGTTCGGCATCGGCACAGTGGGCAGTAACGGCTCCGATTTTTGTTCCTATGTTGATGCTTGTTGGTTATGCACCGGAAACGATTCAGGCTGCTTACCGAATTGGTGACTCGACGACAAACATCATTACTCCAATGATGAGCTACTTTGGTTTGATTCTTGCCGTAGCGACTCGTTACATGAAGAACTTAGGTATCGGTACGCTGATCGCGACCATGCTACCTTACTCAATCTGCTTCATTGTAGGTTGGAGTGTGCTGTTCTACCTATGGGTATTCGTATTTGGTTTACCAGTAGGCCCTGGCGCAGCAACATACTACACACCGTAGAAAACGGTTACCTCACACAGCTCCATTATAAAAAGCCTGCGAACGTCGCAGGCTTTTTTATCGATTGAGACTGTGTACGCAGGCTTACCTGATTATAGATGTCGGTTTATAGCTGAAAACGCATCAACAAAGGGCGATAAAAGTGCTGAGTGAGCCAGCATAAGCTTTTCCAAATTATGCGTTTGTACCAAGGTAAGTGCGCAATATAAACATAGCTAAATTCAATTTCTGGCCGGGCTTTTCTGTTGCGTTTAAAAGCCGGAGCACCTGAGCTCATATTAAAGCGACGCTGGAATATCATTGCGTGGCGGATGGTATAGGCCGATATTCGACGATACAATGCGAGGCGTTGTGGCTTATTGGTATCGTAGCCAAAAATTGGGCAAGTCATATCATTATCAATTTCTACAATGCCTAACGTAGCCAGCATCTCTTCTTGATAAAACAGTCCCACTAACTGTACTAATTTGTTCTGGCTCGCCTGTTTTAAATATTGGGTTGAAAACTGTATGTTATTGAGGCTGTATTTATCAAGGTAAAGCATGTCATATAACTCTTTGGCACGCTGAAACTCTTCATCAGTGGTCAGTGGCCTAAACTGCCAATCTTTATCATTAAGCAGTTTGAAGTCTTTCGTTAAATCTCGGTTGAAGCTGAACGCTTGCCAATCATCAAGTAAATACACTTGTCGTGTTACCAAGCTTTGCCATTTTGGCTGCTTCAATCGCTGAATTAAGTGTAAATGCTGACGCTGGTTGAGGGAGCGAAGCACCAAGGGAAAGGTGGGGTATTGATCGCGTGCGACGCGACGCAGTTCATCGAGATTTAAGGCTGCCCATTGTTCGCTATACATATTGGTGGACAAGCACTGATTGTTGAGCGTTTGGACTTGATCCAATCCAGCCAGTGATAAGATTGGTTTAGTCATATTAATAAGTAACTTACATACCCATCGAACAGCCACATTTTTGACTTTGTGAAGCTCTTCTTCGGCGTAGCCACTAAGCAGTGTCATAGGGGAGACTGCATAACAGTTGTTTGGTATTTTTGGTGTTACGGAGTAAGGAATGGCAACGTCATCGATATAGTAGCAACCAAAGCTTGCTGTGCATTCATCAATAGGATTTGACTGCATGAGAGTGATAAAGGTTTGATGCCATTCTTGAGAGGAAAGTGTCATGAGTTCAATGCCTCTCCATTCCACTCAATATCAACGGTAGAAGCGTCGCTCCACTTCGTCTTGTTCTGCCTAGCTAACCGGAGTAATTCAAACATACTCCGGATTTGGCTCCCGACCGGTAAGTTATGCTGTTGCATCACATTCACTCCAGACCACCAATCTAGCCAAGTTCGAGCCTTGAACAGGGATAACCCGCCTTCAGCGATGAGTGTTATTGGACCTAAATGATGCAATCGCTGCTCGGAAGGACTGGTAAACTCCATATTAGGAAGCAGTTGGTTGCATCGAGACGAGAGTAGGTGCAAACCACTGGTGGCTCTTGGGTTACATTCAATCACGTAGAGTTCATCTTGTGATTTGATGAAGTCAAACGACACTTGCCCATGATAAGTATGACGTTTACCAAAAGCTGCGATAAATGTATCTAGTCGTTCGCACGAGATCGGCTGAAAAGCACTGGCGGCCGAGCCGTTTACACAGTATTTCGGCACATAAGCTTGGTGTGCTTTAAGGTCACCATGTTCAAAAATGGCATAGTTACACACCGGAGTCCCATGGATTTTTTGTTGCTGAACCCAAGGGTAAAGGGGCGATATCGTGGCGGCAGAAATAGACTGATTTGTCACATCTCTTATGACTTGCCCGCCAAACCGAGAGTAAACGGGCTTTAGAACGGTTCTCTTATTAATTTCAATCTCACTTTTATCAGCGACCAAACGAGTTTTTGGAAGTGTGATTTCTGGCAAACTTTGAAGCTGTTCAAAGACGGTCAACTTGTTGTGCAGGGCATTGAGTAGTCCCACATTGGGCAGAAAAAAATCTACTTCTGGGCATTGTTTGGCAACATGAGCCAAGTAATACACTTCTTCACAAGTGGGTATCACTATATCAATACGCATCTGAGTAATGATTTTTAGGATCTGCTGTTGATAGGTGGGAAACGCAAATCGAGGTGAAGCGGTGGGGATATAAGACTCGATGCCTCGCAAAAACGATCCTAGAGGTTTTTTTAGCGAATCGGTGAGAATTACTTCATGTCCATGATGCATACACATGGTTGCCCACTCTAGTGCAACTGGTGATCGGGCTCCGGTGATTAAGACCCGCATATGTTCACCACACGTCGTTGTTTATTCATTGGCGTCCAAATAGGCGCAGGGCGGTAACTAAATCTGACAGGATCAAGCCGCAATTGGTCAAACAACTTTATCAAGGCTTGATGTATAACCCGATGGTGGTGAACATCCGCTTCAATTTGAATGGCTTGTGACCCTGTTTGGGTGATTCGGTAATCCACGCGACTTTGGGCGGATAGTGTTATAGCGCGGTAGATGAGATCTGGTAACACCGTCACTGGGACGTGGTTTGCGTTTAGCGTGAGGCGATCACCACATCGTCCGGCAATTGCGCCAAGAGGTTCAAATACGCCATTATCCTGTTTATTCTCAATAATATCGTCGAGCTGATAACGAATAATTGGCTGAGTTTTACGACGAAAATCCGTAATGATTGGGCTGTAATGAGTACGTTCGGTATTCAGCCAATGTTTTTCGATGTAAATAACATCTTGATTCCAGCGCATTTGTCCATGCTGATCCGTACATGCAAGAAAACCTTCAGTACATTGATAGACTTCATGGAGTTCGCTGTCGAACCGTTGAGAAATAAAGTGACGGTCACTCTCGGTTAGGACTTCTGCACCAGAAATGATCCGCTGTGGTTGAATTGCGGGTTGACCAAATTGACCGCTGAACTGGGCGCAGAGCTGAAGAGCTTGCGCACTACCAACCAAAAGCGTGGGTTGGAACTTATCTAGCTCTTTTATCCATTCTTGGTAAGGTTTGGTTAAATCGGCATAAAAAAATGTTACAGGCCCTTTCGCGACGGATTTATACAGTGGGCTGTTGGCGCGCAAGGCTAGCGCAATTCGGTGCTTTTGCCATAGGTTGGGCAACAGGCGAGCCAATATATTGCCAGCCCACAGTTGCGTTTCCTGTTTGTCAGCAAGAAACAACCCGCGCATGCCTGATGTGCCCGAAGAAAGCCCAACAGTAACATCGCCAACTTTCGAAGCGGCGAAGTTGCGTGACTGTTCTGCTTCGAGTGCTTGTTGCATTAGCTGTTCAGCATCTAGGCCTTTCGTATTCAACTCCGAGAGGCTCTCCATCATGGTTTGCTTATTCATGATAGGGAAATCACTAAGTGCTGCACCTTGAAGTGAGCGGTAATACGGTGAATGACAGCATACCCAATCTAGGTGTTGCGTTAAATGTCGTTGCTGCCATGTTTCGACTTGTTCTCTTGAGCCGAAAGGGCGGTAGCGGGTTCGCCAGAATTCTGAGATAAGCGTTATCACTTCATCCACCCTTCTTTGATTAGCTGCCGGATAGTTTCCTGACAATGTGAAGGCACGAAGCGAACAAAGTGGTGGGTTTGTTGGTAGCAACTTCTCAATTCGGCGAGGGTGTTTTTATAGGCATTTGTGTCATCGCAAAGCATGTTCGCCAGCCAATGCTGATCAATATTTTCACTCAAGCTCTCGATTAACCAGCATGCATCGGCGAGTAAGAATAGCCAACCTTGGTCTCTTTTAACCAGCAAGCCCACTTGGCCAGCTGCATGGCCTGGCAAGCTAACCATATAAATGAATCCGTCGTCGAACATGTCTTTACAGAGCAAATTAACACCTTGGCACTGAGGAAGAATTTGGCTGATTGGTACAGAAAAATCACTATGAATGAATAAGTTAGGTTCAAGCTGTGGAGGAAGTAGAGCTTTTAGGTATCCTTTTCTTACGCCTCCAATTCGACCACTTTTAGTAATTGCATCTACCCCTTTTTGTTGGCAATGCAATTGAGAGTGGGAAAACTCAGACACGGCAGCAATGTGATCAGCATGGAAGTGGGAGAGCACTAAGTGTTCAATATCATGAGGTTTGAGACTTTCTTTTGCTAACTGCGCAACAATTCCGTGTTCTTTTTTATAGCGACAAGGTGTTGTCCAAGCATAAAAACGTTCAGGGAAGGGACGAGTCGCGCTAAAAAAATGCTCGTGATATCCCGTGTCGAACAGGATGTTGCCTTGCGTTGGGTGCTGAATTAACGCAACGGCTGCCGGAAATGCTCTAGGCTTGATACCAGAACCTGGTTTGACAACAAAGCCTGGGTGTACGCAGTGTCCAGCCTCAAAGATTTTTATTTTTAGACCAGTTTGCATACTGCTGTATTCCTTCTTGAATTGAAAAAAGCGGTTGGTAATTCAGTGTTTGTTTCGCCTTGCTGATATCCAGAGTTTGATGATAGTTAAACAATCCTGCGCTGTATGAGGTGAGCCTTGGTTCTGGCTGATGTGGTAAGTGCCTTCGTATTTGCTCACTGAGCTTTAATAATGGTGATACCACACCGTATGGTAATGATTGTAACGTTACTTTTAGGTTTAACCCCTCACATAAAGCTTGCAGAACAGTCTCAATTGGCATTGGTTCGTTGTTGGAAATGTTGAACACATCACCATGCTGAAGTTGGCCTGCCTGAGTGCAAGCGAGCATCGCTGCATGGGCAACGTTGTCTACATAGGTCAGATCAACCACAGGATTTCTACCCGATGGCAGAAGCAGAGTGTTGTTTTTTATCGCCTTAAGCACTCTTGGGATAATCGCGCGATCATTGGGTCCAAAAATGCCACGCGGTCTTAAAATGATCGCTTTGCTTTGGCCTTTTACGGCTTCAATTTCCGATAGGTATTTTGTGTGTGCGTAATCATTACACCAGTATGAAGCTATGGCGTCGGTTTCTCGAATATTCCAACGGTCTTGATGGTCAAAGTAGACGCTGGTGGACGAAATATGGATAAAACGCGAGATTTGATGCGTATTAGCCGCATTGACGAGGTTTTTGGTGGCATCTACATTGGCTTGATAAAACGCCTGCCACTTTCCCCATGGGCTTGAGAGAGCGGCACAATGGATGACTGCATCCATACCTTGGCATACCGCATGAACTGCTGAGTGGTCTCTTAAATCGACTATATGGGGGATAACATCGAATTGCTCGGCGAGTTGTTTAGCGATGACTGTATTTCGTGCTATAAAATGCAGTTCATGCTGCTGGTGAAACATTCTCAGAATTGCGCTACCCAACATCCCGCTGCCACCAGTGACCAATATCTTCATAGTTTTAGCACTCCCATCCCTAGCGACAACCCTGCGGCGGTGCCAGCTAATAACACATGTTTTCCTGCGGTTTCTGGCTGATTACGCAGCCAGTGTAAGTTAATTGGGAGTGAGGCGGCGACTTGGTTTCCCAAAGTCGAAAAGTGATTAACGGTTTTCTCTGTTGGTAGCCCGGTGAGTGAAGACAGTTTTTTTAATCCATGCGCGCTGGCTTGATGAGGAAGAAAATAATCAATATCGCCGAGTGTTACCGGAGAGGCGTCAAACCCTTTTTTTAGAAACGCTGGTAAGGCTTTACGCACATGTTTAAAGAGTGCTTTGCCCTCCATCTCAAACTGGCAACTTTTTAAATAGGCTTGATGCTCGGAGGTATGCGGATTGATATGACTACCTCCGCCCTTAATTTGACAAAATGAATACCCGGTATGATGCGTTTCAAAGTGACTGGTGAGCAATCCATCATCGTTGTGTTCTTCGAGCAAAAATGCGGCGGCACCGTCCGCGAATAAGGTTGCAACTTCTGGTTTGAGCGTAAAATTTCGATTCAGTGTGATGCCAGTGGCGAGTTCGCTGGTGACAATAAGAATCCGACGGTACCGTTTTGCTAAGAATAGACTCTGAGCAAGATCAAGCGCAGAGAGAAAGGATAAACAGGTGCTGTTCAAATCAAAGCTTTCTAGCCATGTTGGAGCGTCTAACGCGGCGAGAACCGCTGAAGCGTCGTAGGGTAGAGACTGGTGGTGTGTACCGCTAGCGTAGATAAGGAGATCAACGGAGCTTAAGGTATGTGTGTTTCCTAAACACTGCTCTATTGCCTGCACCGCCATGTAAATAGCGGTCTCTTTTGTATTGGCTACATGACGATATTCAACGTCGAATTTATTTCGGCAGGTCCCTGGCGCTAATTTTAGGAAGTGATCCATCTCTCGATCAGACCATTGATTCGTTGGCAGGTAGCTTCCACTGGAAACGATGTTAAAGCCCATTATTCTCTATACACTTATTAAAAACGTCGTTCAAAATAAACCACGTTGCATATTGAAGCTATGGTGAGCGAGATGAAAAATAAACAGAACAAAACAAATGGGAGTAAGAGCACGCTTTGGGTGCAATGCTGAGAATGAATTTTCAGGAATGAGCCAGGCTTTTATTTGCTGGCTCAATTTGAATAGAGTGAGGGTTACTTCTTAAATTTCGCCAAAATACGATCCAAATGGTTTGCAAATTCGCGTCGATCGGTTTGAGAAAGCGCGGCGGGCCCACCTGTCTGAATTCCGCTTGAACGCATGGTTTCCATAAAGTCGCGGATATTTAGGCGAGCTTTGATGGTGTCTTTTGTATAGAGCTCGCCACGAGAACTGAGGGCTTGAGCGCCTTTAGAGATAACCTCATCTGCAAGCGGAATATCTGACGTGATCACCAAATCGTTGGCTTCTACACGCTTGACGATTTCGTTGTCTGCGATGTCAAATCCCGCAGGGACTTGTAGCGAATGGATGTTGTCTCTTTTCGGCACAGGGACAACGTGGTTAGCGACAAACGTACATTCAATCCCCGTACGCTCGGCGGCACGCACAATGGTTTCGCGAATAACTTTTGGACACGCGTCTGCATCTACCCATAACTTCATGATGATTTCTCATTTAGCTTGGCTTCTAGCTCTTCAATACGAGCCACTAATTTTTTCACCGTGCTTTCTAGCGCTGCAAGACGATCATTATCGGTGTGCGCTTGTGCTGCGACTTCAACCTTGGGAACACGCTGAGCACTTTTCCAACTTTTTATTGCGGTGATTAATGCAGGCATTGGGACGGGCGTTTTCAAGCGTGCTTTCACTAACGCTACGGTTGGTTCTTTTCCTTGTTGTTGCAGTTGTTCCATTACCGCTTCTAATTCTTTAGTAACGTCTTGAGTTAACATTTTTAATCCTTAACAACGATATATCTATCATCATACGTTGAGTGCGCTAATTTGGCGAATGGCATTTTGGAGAGTGTAGTGTGAGAGATCTCTTACATAGGTTGTGAGAGAAAACGATTTCGTAAGCGGGAAAAGAGAAGATAAAGAGCTTAAGTTTATGATAAATAATGATTTAACAACTTGTTAACCAATGTGAGAGCCAAATATTTATCTTGGATAGATTGTCTATTTTTGGAAAAGGCGTAAATTGAGAGTTGTCAGCAGGAAGCAGACATGGAACAGGAAAGCACCAAGGATTTGGTTATCGTCAGGAAGACGATTTGGTTGGTCAGGATGATTAATCAAGCATGGAGCGTAGGACATTGTAAGGATACGATCATCAATAGGATGTTGATGACTAAGGATAGACAATGGACCCTCTAGGATTGAGGTTATGGACAGCATCAGGAAGATGCAAGGGACACCGCTCAAGGAACAAGTGACGTGTGCTAACGAGGAATGTTAGCAGTCAGGATGATAAGGACACCGCTAGGACGGCGACGTAAGGAATAAGCTGACGGAATCAGCCACTATTATGGATGATGCATGGAGCACTTTTAGTAGCCGGACTGCTGCGAGTAAGACCATGACCCCGATACTTATGTGTCGGGGTCTTTCTTATATAAAAACGATATCCAGTGTTCTCATTGAATTAAGCATCTCGATGTTGCTTGGGGATATCAATATCACAAAATATATAAATTCCTAATAACACTTAATAAAAAACAACTCAGATCAATATCCTTTCCAACCAGTTGGTTTAACTTTCGGCTTCTCTACAAGGTGTTATGCCCGCAATCATTGAGCATGTTCAGCTCATCGAGTTTGTGATCTGCGGATAGATTAAGTTTGTTGTAATCAAGGAACAGATGTGGCCATAGTAACCAGAAGAATGCTTCTTCTACCCTACAATGAGTCGTTGCAACTAGAATTCGTCATGCTGAATTGCTGTGCGAAAAACCGTGCTGAATTGAATGGTCCGTATACAGTTGCGTCTGCCAAACAGATGTTTGAGAAAATACTGGATGATGAGAACATTTATAGTATGGCAGTGCTAGAGAGCACCAGTCGTGACTATATGGGGCACGTGTTTATTGCTAATCTCGATTCCGAACCTGAATTAGGGTTTATTTTTGATAAATCATATTGGGGTAAAGGGTTAGCAACAGAAGCACTAAAAGCATTTTTCCCCAAAGCGTGCCGTGAGTTGGGCTTGAATAAGGTGAAAGCTAACGTGAATAGCAATCATCAAGCTTCTATGGCGGTACTGAAAAAGCTGGGATTTGTTAAAACAAAAGAAAGTAAGGATATATATGGTCCTTACTTTGAAATGGAATTTACAAGCGATGCGGTGGTAGGTGAAAGTTCTGCGGCCTGAAACCGACCATGGTTAACTCTCCTTGGTAGCAATCGTCACCAAGAGATGAAAACTCAAATTGATACACCGTATGCCAACGCCAGACTCCGTCTGGCGTTTTTAGTTTATGGGCACCAAAGGCGATGCTGATTAATTGGAGATCCAATTGCTCACATTTACGCGTGATGGCCGCTTTTGCGAGTTCGGCTTGGCGACGCTGTTGCCAAAACAGGTAACAGAAAAAGCAGAGCCCTAAAATTGCTAAAAGATCACCAATCATTCCTGAACCTTTCTTAGCTTTTTGTTGTTTGTTGTAAGCTTACTAGCGCATTTGCTAGTTCCTCTGATGGGTTTGAATGCAGCAAAGGCAATAACACCATTCTTAACTCTGGCAGCATCACTAAATCGGCAAATAACTGATTAAATAGGGCTTGATTACCGGTTTGAGCTAAACGCAGCAAAAACTGTTCTGCTACCTCTTCATTGGCGAGTAAGTGCCAAGCGCGACCCGCCACACCAATCAATACCTCCTGATGGCTTAAACGAGGGCTATGCAATATCGCATCTAATACTGGAGAGGCGACTTCTGTTGGTGCACCAGCAAGGGCTCGGATAAGTGCTGAAAGTAGGAAGAGATCAGGTTCGCTACTTGCGATTTCTTGCTGTGCCTTTTCCGCGATACGTTCTGCTAAACGCTCTTGAAGCTCTACATGCTCAAGCGCACCTAATAGTGCATAAAGTGGCTCATTTGGTAGGTGGTTCAACGCTTTGCGTATCATTACCCCGTTTTGCTCTTTTTCCAGGCGAGCGGCTATGTCTGTGATACCTTGCAGACCTACAGTTTGCCAATTATCCCAGCCTAAACCTCCAGAGAAGTAATGCTGGGTATGCTCGTAATATTGGCTGGTAGGAAGATTGAGGTTTGCGCGGACCTGGCTATGAAACACGGCCATTTTATCTTCGGAAGGTTTGAACGTATATGGGTTGTTAGACAGCTTTTGTTGTTGCTCTTCAGTGATATCATCATTGAGGCGTGTTCCCATAGCCTCTACAACGTATTTAATGAAATTGCCGATATCCGCTTGCTTTAACAAACCACGCTCGTCCAATTCAAACTTTAGAAACCAAATCCAAGGTTGCTTTTGTTCATTCCAATAAGCGATGGCAAGGTGTGCTTTACGCTGCATTGGAAATGGGTAAGGTGCTTGACCTTTTTCTACATCGGTAAACTCTTTTTTAGCGATGGTTTTGATACGGCGACCAAGATCGAAGATTTGATAATCACAGTGGCTGTTGTTCAACAGTTGAGTGAGGGTTTGAATGTTTTCCATTAAATACGACGTCCTAACGTTCTTTTCACAAGAAATGGTATCATTCTCGGCTAATTCAAGGTTCGAGATAGAATTAATGGTAACAAATACTCAATTGGTCGACTTACTTCACCAACTTGAAACGCAGCTTAGAGAGCATAAATTGTGGCAATACACTATGCCTTCAGAGCAAGCCTTACAGAGTGCGGAGCCATTTGCGATTGATACGTTGCATCCTCATGAATGGTTGCAGTGGATTTTTATAGCCAGAATGCACGCACTAGTGAAAAATAACCAACCACTGCCAAGAGGGTTTTCTCTCGAGCCCTATTTTTCAGAAGCGTGGAAGCAGGAACCGCAGTTCGCAGAGCTGCTCGTTACAATCCGAACCATTGACGAACTGTGTAAGTAAACGAATGCTAGAACAAGAACTAACGCGATCTTCAGAACCAGTTGAGCTGGAGATCGTTTATCAGGATGAATATTTTGTAGCGGTCAACAAGCCTGCAGGCATGTTAGTGCATCGCAGTTGGTTAGATAAACACGAAACTCAGTTTGTCATGCAAACTTTGCGCGACCAAATTGGTCAGCATGTGTTCCCATTACATCGTCTGGATCGTCCAACATCTGGTGTGCTCGTGTTTGCGTTGTCGAGTGAAGTCGCGTCACAAGTCATGCCGATGTTTGCTGAACATAAAATGGAAAAGACGTACCACGCGATAGTACGCGGTTGGATTGAGGAAGAGGGCGTCTTAGATTACGCGCTCAAAGTCGAGTTAGACAAGATTGCGGATAAGTTCGCTTCACAAGAAAAAGAAGCGCAAGAAGCGGTGACGGAATATAAACCGTTGGCTAAGGTGGAAGTTCCCTATTCGACGGGTAAATTTCCTACAACGCGTTATTGCTTAGTTGAAATGAAACCTAAAACGGGGCGTAAGCACCAACTTCGTCGTCATATGGCACATCTACGCCATCCGATCGTGGGTGATACAACGCACGGGGATGGAAAGCACAACAAGCTGTATCGCACAGAGTTTGATTCTCATCGTTTGCTACTGCATGCTTCAGAGTTACGGTTCGTCCATCCATTTACCGATCAAGAGATTGTCATGACTGCTAATCTTGATGAAACTTGGCAGCAATTGTTCACTCGATTTGAGTGGGATGAATCGATGGTTAACCGATAATCGGTGCAGTTAGATCTAGATAATGATTGGGTACAAATAAAAAGGGTTAGCATCAATGCTAACCCTTTTTTAATATTTAAGACTTAACGTTTTACTTTAGTTTTTCGAGATCCGCTTCGATCTCTGCGATCTTGCTCGAAACGACTTTTTCTAAATGACGAAGGTCTGAAAGAATTTTCTCTTTTACATCAACCTCAGGTTGTTTCGTTGGCTTAGTAATTTTATTCAGTTCATCAATGACTAATGTGAGGTTACGGTTGATTTCCGTTACTTCTTTATATTTGTGACTGCCACTATCAACAAGAACATTTTTGATTTGGCGTGGGTATTTGAATTTAACGCTTTTAGCGAATAGTTCGCCTTTTTGCTTGTGGAAATAGATCTTGAGTACGTCTTTGTGTGCTTCTTGGCGTAGGGAATAACGTTCAATCTGCTTAGGGTCGTGAATACCCAAACCAGCGAGGTGGGGATACATAGGCTACCTCTATTACATCGAATTGATATTGATATAACTGTAGCAGCCTATGTATGAGCTAGATAGCTGATATTTAGCCAAAATGCTTAACTTGTGGGCAAGATCGCTCTCGCCCTGAACCGAAAAGATTGGCAGGTTTGATCTAAGCTGCGACCTCATCAGATAACTTTTCGATCAATCTCTCTCTTAGCTCATCCTGTTGTTCTTCACTTAATCTTCCCCCTGCATCACTGGTTAAAATAAACAAGTCTTCTGCTCGCTCACCAATGGTGGTGATTTTTGCACCGTGAAGGTTGATATTTAAATCAGCAAACGTACGGCCTACTTTGGCCAACAGCCCTGGTGTGTCTAGCGCGACAAACTCCATTAAAGTGTGTTTTTTACCTTTGGTTGGTAAGAAGTCGACTTTGGTTTTCACGTTAAAGTGCTGAAGTTTGTTCGGAGTACGGCGCGTTTTAATCTTGGTTGGTCGGCCCGCCTCCAGTACATGGGTGAGGTGTTTAATCACCGCCGCGTGACGAGACTCATCGATCGCTTCGCCATGTTGATCGAGTACCATAAAGGTATCAATCACGTGCCCATCTTTGCTGGTCATGATTTGCGCGTCGTGTACATTAAAATTACGCCTATCTAACTCCGCCACGACCGTCGCAAATAAAGCAGGCTGGTCTTTCGTATATACAAACACCTCAGTGCCGCCACGAGTGGCTTTTTTACTGATCAAGACCAAAGGCTTAGTCGGATCTTCCATGCGAAGTAAGTGTTCACAGTGCCACGCGATTTGCGTATGAGTATGACGAAGGAAGTAGTCAGCTTTAAAGCGTTGCCACAATACTTCAATTTCGCGCGCGGCAAACCCCTCTTTGCGCAGCATTGCGGAGGCCATTTGTTGATTGTGGCGAATTCGCTCACGCACATCGACAGGGTTCTCTAGCCCTCTGCGTAAAGCACGTTGTGTGGAGTAATACAGCTCTGCAAGTAAAGTTCGTTTCCAAGCATTCCAAAGTTCTGGGTTGGTTGCACAAATATCTGCAACTGTCAGGCATACAAGATAATCGAGAGATTCTTCGTCTCTGACTTTTTTGGCAAACTCGGTAATGACATCGGGATCATAAATGTCTCGGCGCTGTGCGGTGACAGACATTAATAGATGATGTCTTACCAACCAAGCGACAAGTTTTGCTTCGGGCTTCGATAAGCCATGCTCAATACAGAAGTCGTACGCTTCTCCTTCACCGATAATCGAGTGATCGCCGCCACGACCTTTCCCGATATCATGGAAAATAGCGGCAATAATCAGCAGCTCTTTCTTTTGCATCCGTGGGTAGACGTCACAGCAAATAGGGTGCTTCGCATGATTTTCTGGGTCACTAAAAGTGTTGATGTGTTTAAGTAAGCGAATACTGTGCTCATCAACCGTGTAGGCGTGGAATAAGTCAAACTGCATTTGACCAACAATCTGACTCCATTGCGGTAAATAGGCCGCCATAACCCCTAATCGGTGCATGAGGCTGAATGCTTTGTGCAGAGCATTAGGGTGACGACATAACGCCATGAACTTTTCACGTGCAGCAGGAATAGTGTGCAAAAACTTGTTGAGCCGACGGCGAGCGGTGCGCAGTTGACGCAGCGTTGGTGGGCTCACCCCTTCAATAGTTGAGTCGTTAGCAATATGTAAGAACATATCCAGAATAGTTTCTGGGCGAGCTTGGAACAATGCGGGTTTCCGCGCTTCAATTAAAGAACCGCGACGTTGAAAGTCCGTATCGAGAATCTCGGCACTTTCTGTCGCCCCACCATTAATGATCGCTTGGTCAAAGAGTTTGAGTAGCATTTTATTGAGCTCTGCCACACGACGAAGCGTGCGGTAGAACTCTTTCATCATCATTTCTACGCCTCGGTTGCCTTCTCCGACGTAGCCTAGGTTTTCCGCAACTTGTGCTTGATGAGCAAAGGTCAAGCGGTTGTCATAGCGGCGAAGCTCCATGTGCAGAGCGAAACGTACTCGCCAAAGGAAGTCCTGACATTCAACCAATTCTCGGTATTCTGCGTCAGTTAAAAATCCGTATCGGCTCATTTCCAACAATGAAGTAGCACCAAAGTGACGTCGAGCGACCCAGCTTAATGTATGAATATCGCGCAGCCCGCCAGGGGTTGATTTAATGTCCGGTTCTAAGTTGTAGGTCGTGTCGTGGTAACGTGCATGGCGTTCGCGCTGCTCTTGAATTTTAGCGCGGTAAAACGTCTCACTTGGCCAGAAGGAGTCTGATAACACGACTTTCTTCAGTGCCTGAAAGGTGTCCTCGCTTCCACACAGCAGTCGCGCTTCTTGCAGGTTTGTCGCGACCGTTAGATCGGCTTTACCAATTTCAGCACATTCAGTAACGGTGCGAACAGCGTGTCCGACCTCGAGTTTTAAATCCCACAACAGCGTAATGAATTCGCTGATTTTTGCTTCTAACGCGGTTGGCAGTTTATTGTTCGACAGAATCAAAATATCGATATCGGAGAGCGGATGCAGCTCGCCTCGTCCGTAGCCACCAACGGCAACTAGGGAAATGTTGTAAATATCCTTGAAACCAAAATGTTGCCACAAACGATTGAGAAGCAGATCCATATATTCAGCTCTGGCTAAAACCAAGCTTGTTACCGGATGATGATTGAGAAACTCTTGGTTTTGATTAGAGCTAAACTTCTCTAATTCTTGTTTGAGTTCACCGATATTGATTTGTTCATCGGAAAAGGTAAGAGGGGACTGAAGTGTCATATTTGCCATCCGTGCAAGCTAATCTAATAACAATCTAACAAATTTGCGGCAGATAAAAAATATCCCCGCCGAAGCAGGGATATAGTAAACAACGAGTGGTCGTCAGCTTTACGCGTTTTTCATTAGGCGAGGAATCGTATCGTCGCTACGAAGCGTCAGTACTTCACAACCTTCTTTTGTTACAACAATGGTATGTTCCCATTGCGCAGAGTTCTTGCCGTCGCCCGTGTAAACAGTCCAGTCATCTTGTGCATCAACAGAGCAACCAAATTTACCTGCGTTAATCATCGGCTCAATAGTAAAGCACATGCCTTCTTTTAATACGCGGCGGTCTTTGTTCTTGTAATGAACCACTTGTGGTTCTTCATGGAACTCATCGCCGATACCGTGGCCACAGAAGTCTTTCACAATAGAAAACTTGTTGCGAGGATTGTTCTTGTTATTCTCTTTGATGTACTTCTCGATAGCTGTACCGATGTCACCAACCGTTGAACCTGGCTTAACGGTACGCATACCAACGTACAGTGCTTCTTGAGCTACCATGCACAGACGTTTGTTTGCAGGCGAAACATCACCGACTAGGAACATCTTAGAAGTGTCACCATGGTAACCCTGAGGACGCACGCTCAGATCGGCATTCTCATCATTTGGAACGATTACGGTAATATCAACGTTTAAGATGTCACCATCTTTTAGTACCGCCGGCTTCATTTGGCCGTTGCTACCGATTTCGTCTTTTTCCGCTGGAATACCGTGGCATACGATATGGTTGATTGAAGTACAGATCGACTTAGGGAAACCATGGTAATCAAGCGGAGCAGAGTATGCGCCTTTTTCTAGAGCGTACTCATGACAGATTTTGTTTAACTCTTCTGTCGTCACACCAACTTTGATGTGTGGTTCGATCATTTCTAGAATCTCTGCGGCTAGCTTGCCCGCAATGCGCATGCGTTCTATTTCTTCAGCAGTTTTAATCTTGATTGACATTGGCTTTCTCTACTTATTCCTAAGCACGTAAACGTGCGAATGGCCGCATTCTATCAGACATCGGGGCGTTAACCCAAGTTAGATAGGAATATGCATCATTCTTAATTCGATCATATGTTTAAAGTTTTGCTTATAAATAGGAGAAAGTGGCTCGGTGAAGAAATAATTTTTACTAGCCACAGTGAGCTAAAATATGGTATAAAGCGCGCCGGAATAGAGGACTGTTCTCTTCGTTTAGCAAAGTTAAGCGGCGAAGCAAGCTTCATCCGAATAACCTTTTATCTTTAAATCACACACATTCCGTCACATATTCCGGGGTGCTGAGCAGAAGCTTGGTCGGAGTTATGGGGAATGTGGAGGCCTAACCCCATAGAGGATTTTAAAATGGCAACTGTATCAATGCGCGATATGCTAAAAGCTGGTGTTCACTTCGGTCACCAGACTCGTTACTGGAACCCAAAAATGAAGCCATTCATCTTTGGCGCTCGTAACAAAGTTCATATCATCAACCTAGAAAAAACTGTACCAATGTTCAACGACGCTCTAGCTGAACTAGCTAAAGTTGGCGAGAAGAAAGGTAAGGTTCTATTCGTAGGTACTAAGCGCGCTGCATCTGAAGCTGTTAAAGAAGCTGCAATCGCAAGCAACCAGTTTTACGTAAACAACCGCTGGTTAGGCGGTATGCTTACAAACTACAAAACAGTTCGTCAGTCTATCAAGCGTCTAAAAGAACTAGAGACTCAATCTCAAGACGGTACTTTTGACAAACTAACTAAGAAAGAAGCTCTAATGCGTACTCGCGAAATGGAGAAGCTAGAGAAATCTCTTGGTGGTATCAAAGACATGGGCGGCCTACCAGACGCTCTATTCGTAATCGACGCTGATCACGAACACATTGCAATTAAAGAAGCTAACAACCTAGGTATTCCAGTATACGCTGTGGTAGATACTAACTCTAACCCAGACGGCGTTGACTACGTAATCCCAGGTAACGACGACGCGATCCGCGCTGTACAGCTATACCTGAACGCTGCTGCTTCAGCAGTATCTGAAGGTCGTAACAAAGACGTAGCTGCAGTTGCTGAAAAAGACGGTTTCGTAGAAGCTGAATAATAGCGGCTCTGTGTCACACTTGGTCTATGTGAAACCTTTGTGTAGCATAAACTAAGTTATAGTTAGCAATGGGGGCCGACAATGTTAGGCCCCTGTTTTTTACCTTATTTCGAATCAAACGAGGAAGACAGAATGGCAACTGTAACTGCTGCTCTAGTTAAAGAACTTCGCGAGCGTACTGGCGCTGGCATGATGGAATGTAAGAAAGCGCTTGTAGAAGCAAACGCTGACATCGAACTAGCAATTGAAAACATGCGTAAATCTGGCGCAGCGAAAGCAGCTAAGAAAGCTGGTAACGTTGCAGCTGAAGGCGCAATCATCATCAAAGAAGAAAACGGCGTTGCTGTTCTTCTTGAAGTTAACTGCCAAACTGACTTCGTTGCTAAAGACGGTAACTTCACTGCATTCGCAGAAGAAGTCGCAGCTGCAGCTCTAGCTTCAAAAGCTTCTGTTGAAGAACTACAAGCACAATTCGAAGACGCACGTGTAGCTCTAGTAGCTAAAATCGGTGAAAACATCACTATCCGTCGCGTAGAATACGTTCAAGGCACTGCAATCGCTTCTTACCGTCACGGTGAGAAAATCGGTGTTGTTGTTGCTGGTGAAGGCGACGCAGAAACTCTTAAGCACGTTGCAATGCACGTTGCTGCTTCTAAGCCAGAGTTCGTTAACCCAGAAGACGTACCAGCTGACGTAGTAGAAAAAGAGAAAGCGGTTCAAGTTGAAATCGCAATGAACGAAGGCAAGCCTGCTGAAATCGCTGAGAAGATGGTTGTTGGCCGCATGAAGAAATTCACTGGCGAGATCTCTCTAACAGGTCAAGCTTTCATCATGGAGCCTAAGAAAACTGTAGGCGAAATGCTGAAAGAAAAAGGCGCTTCAGTTTCTACGTTCGTTCGCCTAGAAGTAGGTGAAGGTATCGAGAAGAAAGAAGAAATGAGCTTCGCTGAAGAAGTTGCAGCAGCTCAAAAAGGTTAATCCTTAGAGACTGTATAAAGATTAGACCGTAGCCAAGGCTGCGGTCTTTTTATGAGCAGTGAACGATTAGCCGTGATGAATAGCCATAACTGAAGTTGTGTCTATTCATGACTGTTAATCAACAACTCTCTTTGGAAGGTAAACTCCATGACTACGAACCCTAAACCAGCGTATCAACGTATTCTATTAAAACTGAGTGGTGAAGCTCTTCAAGGTGAAGACGGTTTTGGTATTGATCCTGCGGTCCTTGATCGTATGGCACAAGAAGTTAAAGAACTGGTTGAACTGGGTGTTCAGGTTGGTGTAGTTATCGGTGGCGGTAACTTGTTCCGTGGTGCAGGCCTAGCTGAAGCTGGTATGAACCGCGTAGTTGGTGACCACATGGGTATGCTTGCTACAGTAATGAATGGCCTAGCGATGCGTGATGCTCTTCACCGTGCATACGTAAATGCGCGCGTTATGTCTGCAATCCCTCTAAAAGGCGTATGTGACGACTATAATTGGGCTGATGCGATCCGTGAGCTTCGCCAAGGCCGAGTTGTCATCTTCTCTGCTGGTACTGGTAACCCGTTCTTTACAACGGATTCTGCTGCTTGTTTACGTGGTATCGAAATTGAAGCGGATGTCGTACTAAAAGCGACGAAAGTTGATGGTGTATTTACTGCTGACCCTGTAGCAAACCCAGACGCAGAGCTGTATGATAAGCTATCTTATGCAGAAGTTCTGGATAAAGAGCTGAAAGTTATGGACTTGGCGGCGTTTACGCTAGCTCGTGACCACAAAATGCCAATCCGCGTATTTAATATGAACAAGCCAGGCGCACTACGTCGCGTGGTAATGGGCGAAGCAGAAGGCACGCTCATCAACGAATAAGCTTGGCTTAAGGTGCCACTCCAAAGTGTTAGGGTGGTGCTTGCTTTGCTCAACCGTTTTAGGCTTTCTTCAGGAAAGATGACATTTTTAAGGTGAAACTGTGATTAACGAAATCAAAAAAGACGCGCAAGAGCGCATGGATAAAAGCGTTGAAGCGCTTAAGAACAACCTTTCTAAAATTCGTACAGGTCGTGCACACCCAAGCCTACTATCTGGTATTTCTGTAGAATACTACGGTGCAGCAACACCTCTAAACCAAGTAGCAAACGTTATTGCTGAAGATGCACGTACACTTGCAATCACGGTTTTTGATAAAGAGCTGACGCCGAAAGTAGAAAAAGCGATCATGACGTCTGACCTTGGTCTAAACCCTATGTCAGCTGGCACTATCATCCGCGTTCCACTTCCACCGCTAACGGAAGAGCGTCGTAAAGACCTAGTTAAGATCGTCCGTGGTGAAGCTGAAGGTGGTCGTGTTGCTGTTCGTAACATCCGTCGTGACGCAAACAACGATCTTAAAGCGCTTCTAAAAGATAAAGAAATCTCTGAAGATGAAGACCGTAAAGCACAAGACGAAATTCAAAAGCTAACTGACGTTGCAGTTAAGAAGATCGATGAAGTTCTTGCTGCAAAAGAAAAAGAGTTGATGGAAGTTTAATACTCCCACACACATCACTGTTGGAAAACGCTGTGCTCACAGCTCAGCGTTTTTTTATGTTAGTCTATCCAACTGATGGAACTCAATTAACTCCCTATGCAAAATTCTCAAGCCTTCTCTGATTCCCTTCCTAAGCATATTGCCATCATTATGGACGGTAATGGCCGTTGGGCTAAGTCCAAAGGAAAACCTCGCGTATTTGGTCATAAAAAAGGCGTTAGTGCCGTTCGTAAGACCGTGGCTGCTGCTTCAAAACTAGGCATTAGAGCCATGACGCTGTTTGCTTTTAGTAGTGAAAACTGGCGTCGTCCGGAGGAAGAAGTGGGTCTTTTGATGGAACTGTTTATCACGGTCCTGTCTAGTGAAGTAAAAAAACTACACAAAAATAACTTACGGTTGCGCGTGATCGGTGATACCAGTCGATTTAGTGAGCGTCTACAAAAGAAAATTGTAGAAGCAGAAAACCTAACGGCAGATAACACGGGTATGGTGATCAACATTGCAGCCAACTATGGCGGTAAATGGGACATCACAGAAGCTGCTAAAACGTTAGCGCTAAAAGCACGTAACGGTGAAATTCGTGTAGAGGATATCAATGAGCAGCTAATCACTGAACATTTGACCATGGCAGACCTACCGGAAGTGGATCTTTTAATTCGCACCAGTGGAGAGTGCCGAATCAGCAACTTTATGTTGTGGCAAATGGCTTATGCAGAAATGTACTTTACACCAGAGTACTGGCCAGAATTCGATGAAGACAGTTTGGTAGAAGCTGTAACTTGGTTTATCAACCGAGAACGTCGTTTTGGCTGTACAGGTGAACAAATAAAGGCATTGATGGCAGCTCAATAAGGACTAGTTAGTTTGAAACAGAGAATAATAACAGCACTAATTTTAGCTCCCCTGGTTATTTTAGGCATTTTTAAATTACCGCTAATGGGCTTTATTGCCGCTTTAACTGCAATAACGCTATTAGGTTTTTGGGAGTGGACTCAGTTTACAGGAAGCAACTCTCGCATTGCTGCCCTTGTGCCGGCAATCATTATTACCGGACTTAGTTTTCTATACATCTCGCCTGATGCATATAGCCTCAATCACTTAACGACACCTCATTATGTCGTCTTGGGTATTGGTTTTGTTTGGTGGATTATTGCTAGCTTAATGGCGATTACTTACCCCAAAACGACGAAATCTTGGCAAAGTAATTTTGTTTTACGTCATGTATTTGGTTTTCTGACATTAATCCCATTCCTTTGGAGTGTGATTATTCTCAGAGCGTATGACATCACTGTAGATCCATACCACGGCGCAAAGCTTGTGTTGTACGTTTGTTTCTTGGTATGGGCTGCAGATAGCGGCGCCTACTTTGCAGGCAAAAGCTTAGGCAAACGTAAGATGGCTCCTCATGTAAGCCCCAATAAAACCATTGAAGGGCTAATTGGTGGCATTATCACGGCATTAATCGTAGCGTGGGCATTTGCTGATTGGTTCGACATCCAGTTCACTAGCCCTGTCCATATGGTGCTGATTACGCTGGTTACTGTCGTTATTTCAGTGCTTGGTGATCTGGTTGAAAGTATGTTCAAACGTGTCTCAGGCATTAAAGACAGCAGTAACATTATCCCAGGGCACGGTGGTGTGCTAGATCGTATCGACAGCCTAACCGCAGCATTCCCAGTTTTTGCTCTTCTTTACTACGTATTCTAATTTATCAGGAGCGGCGTCGTCGCTCCTGAGCTTTCTAACGGTCTTACAACATGCAAAAGTTAACGATTCTTGGTGCTACTGGATCAATTGGTGCAAGCACGCTTAAAGTGGTCGAACAAAACCCAGATCTGTTTTCTGTCGTTGCCTTAGCGGCAAGCACTAACGTTGAAAAGATGATCGGTCTATGTCGTCAGTGGCAACCTAAGTATGCGGTCATGGCAGATAAAGCTGCGGCGTCTCAACTTCAAGCTGAGCTACACTCGGTTTCGCCAGGTACCGAAGTGCTAGGTGGTGTTGATGCGCTATGCCATATTGCTTCGCTGGACGAGGTCGACAGTGTAATGGCTGCTATTGTAGGAGCCGCTGGCTTATTGCCTACCATGGCTGCCGTGAAAGCAGGTAAGCGAGTCTTGTTGGCAAATAAAGAAGCACTTGTAATGTCAGGCCAGCTATTTATTGATGCTGTAGAAGAATTTGGCGCAGAGCTACTTCCCGTCGACAGTGAACACAACGCCATTTTCCAATGTTTACCACAGCAAGTACAAACCAATCTAGGTCGTTGCAATTTACAAGAACATGGCATTTCTCATATTTTGTTGACTGGATCTGGTGGTCCTTTCCGTTACACTGACATCGCAGAACTGGAGCAGGTGACACCCGCTCAGGCGATCGCTCATCCAAACTGGTCGATGGGGCCAAAAATTTCTGTTGATTCTGCCACGATGATGAATAAAGGCCTTGAGTATATCGAAGCTAAGTGGCTATTTAATGCTGCTCGCGAACAACTGAAGGTGGTTATTCATCCTCAATCTGTGATTCATTCTATGGTTCAGTATCGTGATGGTTCGGTCTTGGCACAAATGGGAGAAGCGGATATGGCGACGCCAATTGCGCTCACCATGTCATACCCGTCAAGAGTAGAAGCTGGGGTTAAGCCGCTAGACTTCACGAAAGTTGGTGAGCTGACGTTTTTGCAGCCTGACTTTGCTCGTTACCCATGTTTAAAACTCGCAATTGATGCTTGTTATGAAGGTCAACACGCAACAACGGCATTGAATGCAGCTAATGAAGTCGCTGTTGATGCATTTTTAAACAACAGACTAGGTTTTACCGATATTGCTCGCATCAATGAGTCTGTGTTGAATAAAATCAACGCAAGCTGCAAGGCTGAGAATGCGAATAGCTTGGAAAGCTTGCTCGAGCTAGATAGAATGGCACGAACTATTGCCCTAGAAACCATACGCGAGCGTAGCTGATGACTGGTATATTGTGGAATCTCATTTCTTTTATCGTCGCACTGGGCATTCTTGTTGCCG
Organism: Vibrio sp. Vb0304; assembly: GCF_033338995.1. NCBI lineage: Bacteria > Pseudomonadati > Pseudomonadota > Gammaproteobacteria > Vibrionales > Vibrionaceae > Vibrio > Vibrio sp. Vb0304. Next base: position 20,121 of record NZ_JAWOTT010000018.1, on the reverse strand, counting down.
TGCACGAATTTGGGCATTTTTGGGTTGCTCGCCGTTGCGGCGTTAAAGTTGAAAAGTTTTCAATCGGTTTCGGCAAGTCTATTTGGAGTAAGGTAGGCAAAGACGGAACGGAGTACAGCATCTCAATGATCCCTCTCGGCGGCTATGTGAAAATGGTTGATAGCCGTGTCGATGAGGTGCCAGAACATGAGAAGCACCTAGCGTTTGATAAGAAGCCGTTATGGAAGCGAACCTCTATTGTTGCGGCTGGCCCCATCTTTAATTTTCTTTTCGCAATTTTTGCCTATTGGCTGGTATTTCTAATTGGTATCCCGGCTGTTAAGCCTGTAATTGGTGAAGTTACGCCCAATTCGATTGTTGCGGAAGCTGGAATTGAATCTGGAATGGAACTTAAATCGATATCTGGTATCAAAACTCCGGATTGGGAATCAGTAAATATGGGATTGATTTCTCATATTGGCGATGATTTGATGACGGTAACACTAACGTCAGCGAATGAAGTTGGTTCAGAAGTAACGAAAACGCTCGATTTACGTGAGTGGAAGTTCGACCCAGAAACTCAGTCAGCGATGCAGTCGTTAGGTTTTGCTCCGTATACACCGGAGGTGTATCGAGTTATCGAGCAGGTCTCGCAAGGTGGAGCGGCGGAAAAAGCCGGTGTGCTTCCAGGTGATGAGGTTGTCGCAATTGGTCAACAACGCGTAACCGAATGGAAGCAAGTGGTTGAAGCGGTTCGTTCTAATCCTGATACACCGCTTGAATTGACGGTGTTACGTCAGGGTTATGAGCAAACATTGACGCTGACGCCCGGTAGCCGTGAGCTAGCTAACAAAGAAGTCGTTGGTTTTGCAGGTATTGCACCTAAAGTCGCAGAATGGCCAGAAAGTTATCGCTTCGATCTTCAGTTTGGTGTATTCGAGTCAATAGGTAAAGCAGTAGACAAAACTGGCCAAGTCATTGGTTTGACAATCAGCATGCTTAAGAAGCTGATTGTTGGAGACGTTGGTCTGAATAATCTGAGTGGACCAATATCAATAGCCAAAGGCGCAGGCGCGACAGCAGATTATGGTTTGGTCTACTTTTTAGGTTTTCTCGCTCTAATTAGTGTTAACCTAGGTATTATTAATCTCGTTCCTTTACCAATGTTGGATGGCGGTCATTTGTTGTTTTTTGCAATTGAAGCAGTCATTCGACGTCCTGTTCCTGAGAAAGTGCAGGAAATGGGCTTTAGAATTGGTGGTGCGATCATCTTCTCGCTCATGGCGTTAGCGCTATTTAATGATTTTACTCGTCTGTGATAGTTCAGAGACAAAAGCAGTAGCAAGGAATAATTAGAACAAGTATGGCGATTAAGCGAATTCTATTTGCAAGTTTACTGGCGACCAGTGTATCTGCAAATGGAGCAGAGAACTTCGTAGTTCAAGATATTGAAATCGATGGATTGCAGCGTGTAGCACTGGGTGCTGCATTGTTGAAAATGCCTGTACGTGTCGGTGATACCATTGGCCAAGGCGATGTTGCAGAAATTATCCGCGCCCTGTATGCATCTGGTAACTTTGAAGATGTGAAAGTGTTGCGTGACGGTGGTGTTCTGATGGTTCAAGTCAAAGAACGTCCTACCATTGCAAGCATCTCTTTTTCAGGTAACAAAGCAATCAAGGACGAGCAGCTACAAGAAAACCTGAACGCGTCTGGCGTTCGTGAAGGTGAAGCGCTTGACCGCACCACGCTAAGCAACATTGAAAAAGGCTTAGAAGACTTTTACTACAGCGTAGGTAAATACAACGCAACAGTAAAAGCGGTGGTTACTCCACTACCACGTAATCGTTCTGACCTTAAGTTTGTCTTTACTGAAGGTGTGTCGGCAAAAATTCAGCAAATAAACTTTATCGGTAATGAAGTGTTCAGTGATGAAGAACTGCTTTCGCGCTTTAACTTAAATGTTGATGTGCCGTGGTGGAATTTCCTTTCTGATGAAAAGTATCAAAAGCAAGTCCTTGCAGGTGATATTGAAGCACTCAAATCATTCTACCTGGATCGTGGTTACTTAAAATTTAACGTTGATTCGACACAAGTTGCAATCTCTCCTGACAAGAAAGGGGTATACATTACTCTTGGTCTAGAAGAGGGCGAGGTTTACACCGTTAAGAACGTGAAGTTCCGTGGTGATTTGATTGGCGAGGAAGCGACGTTCGAAAGACTTGTGCCATTTGAAGACAATGAGACATACAACGGCTCGTTGGTTACTTCAATGGAAGAAGGGATTAAGCGTGTGCTTGGTGAGTCTGGTTATGCTTATCCTCAAGTGAATACCATTCCAGAGTTTGACGACGAGAATCAAGAAGTTTCTTTGGTCGTTAACGTAGACCCGGGTAACCGAATTTATGTTCGTGATATTCGCTTCACGGGTAATAACTCAACCAAAGATGAAGTCCTTCGTCGTGAAATGCGTCAGATGGAAGGCAGTTGGTTGAACTCGAAATCGATTGAAACGGGTAAAACTCGTCTAAATCGTTTGGGCTACTTTGAAAATGTTGAAGTACAGACGGTTCGAGTTCCTGGTAGTGATGATCAAGTTGACCTAGTTTACTCTGTCAAAGAAGCAAACTCTGGTAGTGTTAACTTCGGTGTTGGCTACGGTACAGAATCGGGTGTGAGCTTCCAGGTTGGCCTGCAACAAGATAACTTTATTGGTAGTGGTAACCGTGTTGGTATCAACGCGATGATGAATGACTACCAGAAAAACATCAGTCTAGATTACCGTGATCCGTACTGGAACTTAGACGGTGTAAGCTTGGGTGGTAAGGTTTTCTATAACGAATTTGAAGCTAAAGAAGCCAATATCGTTGACTATACCAACGAAAGCTATGGCGCGAGCTTAACGTGGGGCTTCCCATTCGATGAGTTGAACCGTTTTGAATTCGGCGTCGGTTATACGCACAACAAGATCGGTAACTTATCGCCTTACTTGCAGGTAGAGCAGTTCTTACGAGCACAAGCAGACAACATTGATTCTAGTGGAGCGTTGAACACAAACGACTTCGACTTCAATATCTCTTGGACACGTAATAACTTAAACCGTGGCTACTTCCCTACGGCAGGTAACCATCAGCGTGCATTCTATAAAATGACCGTACCTGGCTCTGACGTTCAATACTTCAAAATGCAGTACGATGTTCGTCAGTATGTGCCATTGACTAAAAAGCACGAGTTTACCCTCTTGTTCCGTGGCCGCTTAGGTTACGGTAATGGTTACGGTCAAACGGATGGTAACGATAACTTGTTCCCATTCTACGAAAACTACTACGCAGGTGGCTTTACATCGCTTCGTGGCTTTGGCTCAAACTCTGTTGGTCCTAAAGCAGTTTACCGTGATACATCTGGTTCAAACAATGGCGCAGATACAGCAACAGATGACTCTGTTGGTGGTAACGCCGTAGCGCTAGCAAGTGTTGAGTTGATTGTCCCAACACCATTTGCATCAGAAGAAGTACAAAACCAAATTCGTACCAGTATCTTCTTTGATATGGCAAGTGTTTGGGATACGGAGTTTGACTACCGCGATTCAGGTGCGGAATATGGTGACCGTTACTACTACGATTACTCAGATCCAACCAACTACCGCTCTTCTTACGGTGCGGCGTTGCAGTGGATGTCTCCAATGGGGCCACTAGTATTCTCACTAGCGAAACCAATTAAGAAATTTGATGGCGATGATGAAGAGTTCTTCACATTCACTATCGGTAGAACTTTCTAAAGAGGAAAATATTTTGAATAAAATGATCAAAGCGGCTGGGATTGGCCTTCTTGTACTGAGCTCTTCAATGTTTGCAAATGCGGCAGAAGCTGCACAAAAAATTGCTTATGTAAATACAGCTCAAGTTTTCCAAGCTCTTCCTCAACGTGAAGTTGTACTACAAAAAATGCAGAAAGACTTCAAAAGCAAAGCTGATGAACTGAAGTCAATCCAAGCACAAGCTAAAACAAAGATTGAGAAGCTACAACGTGACGGCGAGCTTTTGGGTCAAGACGAAGTTGAAAAGCTACGTATCGATATCGCGAAGCTAGACAGCGAGTACAAAGTGAAAGCACAAGCACTTGAAAAAGCAAGTGCGCGTCGTGAAGCTGAAGAAAAAGCGAAGCTTTTCAAAACGATTCAAGATGCAGTTAAGAAAGTCGCAGACAAAAATGGTTACGATCTTGTGATTGATATCTCTGCTTTGCAGTACGGCAAGCCAGAATACAATATCTCTGAAGACGTAATTAAAGCTCTAAAATAAGAAGTTATGAAGACATTAACATTAGCCGAATTGGCGACAATTACCGGGGGTGAACTGTTTGGTGACGAGTCTCTCGTTGTAAGCCGTGTTGCCCCAATGGATAAAGCACAAGAAGGTGATGTAACCTTCTTGTCTAACCCAAAATACGCAAAACACCTTTCTGAGTGCCAAGCTACCGTTGTTATGGTAAAGGCTGAGCATAAAGATCAATGCGTTGGAAATGCGTTAGTGGTTTCAGACCCTTATGTCGCATTTGCTCGTGTGGTTCAAGCGATGGATACCACACCAAAGCCGGCAAACGATATTGCACCAAGTGCTGTGATTGCCGCTGACGTTAAGATGGGTGAGAACGTTACAATCGGCGCTAACGCTGTGATTGAAACGGGCGTAGAACTCGGCGATAACGTAAGCGTTGGAGCTGGTTGTTTTATCGGTAAGAACGCCAAGCTAGGGAATAACACCAAGCTTTGGGCTAATGTCACTATCTATCATGAAGTGTCATTGGGTGATGACTGTCTCGTTCAATCGGGTACCGTCATTGGCTCTGATGGCTTCGGTTATGCGAATGACAAAGGCGAGTGGATCAAAATTCCTCAGCTTGGTTCAGTGCGTATCGGTAACCGCGTTGAGATTGGTGCTTGTACTACGATTGACCGCGGTGCACTCGAAGATACTATCATTGAAGACAATGTCATTCTGGATAACCAACTTCAAATCGCGCACAACGTGCAGATCGGATATGGTACCGTGATGCCTGGTGGTACTATTGTCGCGGGCAGTACAAAAATTGGTAAGTACTGCCAGATTGGCGGCGCGTCTGTTCTGAATGGCCATATCACTATCGCAGATGGTGTGGCTATTACAGGTATGGGCATGGTAATGCGCAGTATCGAAGAAAAAGGCCTTTACTCATCAGGTATCCCACTACAAACGAACAGAGAGTGGCGTAAGACCGCGACTCGAGTTCACCGTATTGATGAGATGAATAAGCGCCTAAAAGCGGTTGAAAAACAGCTGGAACAGAAAGAAGAAATTTAGAACAAGTTATCTTTCGCTCTGTATTTAATACGAAGGCTAACAAGCTCTAGTTCCATATTCTGTAAGAAGACTCGCGAAATGCGGGTCTTTTTCTTCTATAATGACGCGCTCTAAGTAGATTTAACTCCAAGATGGTGCGTATTTTGCTAGTATATTGCAAAGCGATTCGGCTTTACGACCTGTTGCCACGTTTGCCATCTTGGCGGCAAAAAATTGATATAGGAAGACGACTTTGACTACTGAAAAGAAAACGATGAACATCTCTGAAATTCAAGAGCTACTACCTCATCGCTACCCATTCTTATTGATCGACCGAGTGATAGACTTCCAAGAAGAGAAGTACCTTCACGCGATTAAAAACGTGTCGGTTAACGAACCTCAGTTCACAGGTCACTTTCCTCAACTACCAGTATTCCCAGGTGTTTTGATTTTAGAAGCAATGGCTCAGGCAACAGGCTTACTTGCATTTAAATCATTTGGTGCACCAACAGAAAATGAACTGTACTACTTTGCAAGCGTAGACGGCGCGAAATTCCGTAAACCAGTGGTTCCGGGCGACCAATTGGTTATTGAGGTAGAATTTCTGAAAGAACGTCGCGGCATTGCTGCATTTAGCGGTGTAGCAAAAGTTGACGGTGAAGTGGTATGTTCTGCAGAACTGAAGTGTGCTCGTCGAGAGTTTTAATATGATTCATGAAACCGCTAAAATCCACCCGGCAGCGGTGGTAGAAGAGGGCGCCAAAATTGGTGCTAACGTAACAGTAGGTCCTTTTACGTACATCACCTCTACGGTTGAAATTGGTGAAGGCACAGAAGTGATGTCTCACGTTGTGATCAAAGGTCACACAACTATTGGCAAAGATAACCGTATTTTCCCACATGCTGTCATTGGTGAAGAAAACCAAGACAAAAAATACGGTGGTGAAGACACAACTGTGGTTATCGGTGACCGTAACGTCATTCGTGAAGCGGTCCAAGTTCACCGCGGCACAGTGCAAGACAAAGCAACCACGATCATTGGTGATGACAACTTATTGTGTGTGAATGCACACGTTGCGCATGATGTTGTTATTGGTAACCACACTCATATCGGTAATAACTCGATTCTTGGTGGTCACGTTACTGTTGATGATTATGCCGGTGTGATGGCACTGTCTGCGATTCATCCGTTTTGTACAGTGGGCGCTTACGCATACATTGGCGGCTGTTCAGCTGTGGTGCAAGATGTCCCAGCTTATGTACTCGCGCAAGGTAACCACGCTACTCCATTCGGCTTGAACCTTGTTGGCTTGAAGCGTAATGGCTTTGAGAAACCAGAGATTCGTGCGCTACAAAAAGCGTATAAAGAAATCTACCGTTCAGGTAAGACGCTAGAAGAAGTGAAGCCTATTCTGGCTGAAATGGCTCAAGAGTGGCCGGCTGTGAAGCGTTTCTCAGATATTCTGGAAACGACGGAACGTGGCATTATTCGTTAATTGGCGAATGAACCAATAAATAAAAAGATCGTGACCAAATTTGAGGTTACGATCTTTTTGTGTTTTATGGATAAGGCAAACCGTTATCCATAGCGCACAGGAAAAATAGCGAAGTAGATATGGAAAGACCATTACGTATTGGCATCATTGCCGGAGAATTGTCTGGCGATACGCTAGGTGAAGGCTTTATCAAAGCAGTAAAGCAACAATTTCCAGACGCAGAGTTCGTAGGCATTGGTGGTCCGAAAATGATAGCCCAAGGTTGCGAGTCTCTGTTTGATATGGAAGAGCTTGCGGTGATGGGATTAGTCGAGGTTTTAGGCCGCTTACCGAGACTTCTTAAAGTGAAAGCTGAGCTCGTTCAGTATTTTACTCAGAATCCGCCTGATGTTTTCATAGGGATCGATGCTCCTGACTTCAACTTACGCTTGGAGCTTGACCTCAAGCAAGCGGGCATTAAAACCGTTCATTACGTGAGTCCGTCTGTTTGGGCTTGGCGTCAGAAGCGCATCTTTAAAATAGAAGCGGCAACGAACTTGGTGCTAGCATTTCTTCCGTTTGAGAAAGCGTTTTACGACAAATTTAATGTACCTTGCGAGTTCATTGGTCATACCTTGGCTGATGCCATCCCACTAGAATCAGAACAAGCGCCTGCACGTGAGTTGCTTGGTTTAGAACAAGATAAAAAGTGGCTTGCTGTCCTGCCAGGCAGTCGTGGTAGCGAGTTAAAAATGCTCTCAGAGCCATTTATTGAAACCTGCAAGTTACTCCATAACAAGTTTCCAGAACTGGGGTTTGTTGTCGCGCTTGTTAATCAAAAACGCCGTGAGCAGTTTGAACAAGCATGGAAAGAGCTAGCGCCAGAGTTGGACTTCAAGTTAGTTGATGACACCGCACGCAACGTCATCACCGCATCCGATGCCGTGATGTTGGCCTCCGGTACCGTAGCGTTGGAGTGTATGCTTCTCAAGCGTCCAATGGTGGTGGGTTATCGTGTGAACGCATTTACTGCTTTTTTAGCTAAACGTCTATTGAAAACGAAGTATGTGTCATTGCCGAATATCTTGGCGGATGATGAGCTCGTCAAAGAATATCTACAAGATGAGTGCACACCAGACAATTTGTTTACTGAGGTTTCTCGCTTATTGGAAAGCGACAATAAACCGATGTTAGATAAGTTTACGGAAATGCATCATTGGATTCGTAAAGATGCGGACCAACAAGCCGCAAACGCGGTTCTAAAACTGATTGAGAAATAGAGATTTATCATGGCTGTTAAACCAAAAGCGACCAAAACCAAAGTTGAACTCCCTCCGTTTGAATATCCGCAAGGTTACCAGCTTGTGGCCGGAGTCGACGAGGTAGGACGTGGTCCTTTGGTGGGAGACGTCGTCACCGCTGCGGTTATCCTTGATCCTAACAATCCTATTGAAGGGTTGAACGATTCGAAAAAATTGACCGAAAAGAAACGCATGGCGTTGCTTCCTGAAATCAAAGAAAAAGCATTGGCGTGGGCGGTCGGGCGTTGCTCTCCTGAAGAAATCGATCAACTGAATATTTTGCAGGCGACTATGGTTGCGATGCAGCGTGCAGTGGCGGGGTTACAGGTTCAACCTGATTTGGTGTTGATTGATGGTAACCGTTGTCCGGAGCTGCCAATGGATGCTCAAGCTGTAGTAAAAGGCGATCTACGTGTTGCCGAAATCAGTGCGGCTTCAATTATTGCCAAAGTCGTGCGTGACCAAGAGATGGAAGAGTTGGATAAACTTCATCCACAATTTGGCTTCGCGAAGCACAAAGGTTACCCAACTAAAGCGCACTTTGAAGCGATTGAGCAACACGGAGTGATCAGTGAACACCGCAAGAGTTTCAAGCCAGTAAAAAAAGCGTTAGGCATAGAATAATCAAACGATCTAATTGGTGTTATAAACCCAACCTCTTTAGGTTAGAATCCCCAACAAAATAGAGTTACACGGTACCTGCTAATGTCAGATCCCAAATTCATCCACCTGCGTGTTCATAGTGACTTCTCGATGGTGGATGGCCTCAACAAAGTTCCGCCAATCGTAAAGAAAGTTGCTGAGCTCGGTATGCCCGCAATGGCGTTGACCGACTTTACCAACCTATGTGGTTTGGTGAAGTTTTACGGTACGGCGCATGGCAGTGGTGTTAAACCGATCATTGGTGCTGACTTTAAAATGCAGTCGGACGAGTTTGGTGAAGAGCTGACTCAAGTGACTTTGCTTGCGGCGGATAATGTGGGTTATAAGAACCTGACGTTATTGATATCAAAAGCGTACTTACGTGGACATGTTCAACACCACCCTGTGATTGATAAAGCCTGGTTGGCTGAAATGTCTGAAGGCTTGATTGTATTATCCGGCGGTAAAAGCGGGGAAATTGGTCGCGGCCTTTTGAAAGGCAACCGTCAAATAGTGCAAGGGTGTGTTGATTTCTATAAACAGCATTTTCCAGATCGCTTTTATCTTGAGCTACTTCGTACCGGTCGTCCAGATGAAGAAACTTATCTTCACTTTGCGGTTGAATTGGCAGAGCAGCAAGACTTGCCAGTAGTGGCGACCAATGAAGTTGTATTCCTGAGTCCAGACCTATTTGATGCTCATGAAATACGCGTAGCGATTCACGATGGTTACACATTAGAAGATCCGCGTAGGCCAAAAAACTACAGTCCGCAGCAATATCTTCGTACAGAAGAAGAAATGTGCGAGCTGTTTGCTGATATTCCTGAAGCGTTAGAAAACAGTGTCGAGATAGCGAAGCGTTGTAACGTGACTGTGCGCTTAGGGGAGTACTTCCTACCAGCTTTCCCAACCGAAGGGATGAAAGAGACTGAGTTCCTAGTCATGAAATCCCGAGAGGGGTTGGAAGAGCGTTTAGAGTTCCTATTTCCAGATGAGGAAGAGAGAAAACGTCGCCGCCCTGAATATGATGAACGTCTTCAGATAGAGCTAGATGTTATCAACCAAATGGGATTTCCTGGTTACTTCTTGATCGTAATGGAGTTCATCCAGTGGTCAAAAGATAATGGAATTCCTGTCGGTCCTGGACGTGGTTCCGGTGCTGGTTCTTTGGTGGCTTACGCACTAAAAATCACCGATCTGGATCCACTAGAATACGACTTGCTGTTCGAACGTTTCTTGAACCCAGAACGTGTTTCGATGCCCGATTTCGACGTCGATTTCTGTATGGATAAACGTGACCAGGTTATTGACCACGTTGCGGAAATGTACGGTCGTGACGCGGTGTCTCAGATCATCACGTTTGGTACCATGGCGGCAAAAGCGGTAATCCGTGACGTTGGCCGCGTATTGGGCCACCCATTTGGTTTTGTTGATCGTATTTCAAAGCTGATCCCGCCCGATCCAGGTATGACGCTAGATAAAGCGTTTAAAGCTGAACCTGCACTACCTGAATTGTATGAGGCCGATGAGGAAGTTAAAGAACTCATCGACATGTGTCATATTTTGGAAGGCTGTACGCGAAACGCCGGTAAACACGCTGGTGGTGTTGTAATATCACCTACAACAATTACCGATTTTGCGCCAATTTATGCAGACGCTGAAGGTCACTTTCCGGTTACTCAATTTGATAAAAACGATGTTGAGACCGCTGGCCTAGTTAAGTTTGACTTCTTGGGTTTACGTACCTTAACCATTATTGACTGGGCGTTAGGACTGATTAACCCACGCCTAGAGCGAGAAGGGAAAGAACCGGTTCAAATTGAATCCATACCGTTAGAAGACCCTGCCTCTTTCCGTTTGTTGCAAAACTCTGAAACGACAGCAGTATTCCAGCTTGAATCTCGAGGCATGAAAGAGCTGATTAAACGACTTCAGCCAGACTGTTTCGAAGACATCATCGCATTGGTAGCACTCTTCCGTCCGGGTCCTTTGCAATCGGGCATGGTAGATAACTTTATCGACCGTAAACATGGTCGAGAAGCGATCTCTTATCCAGATGAAAAGTGGCAACACGAGTCGCTAAAAGAGACGCTTGATCCAACCTACGGCATCATCCTGTATCAAGAGCAGGTAATGCAGATTGCGCAGATCTTAGCAGGTTACACGCTAGGTGGTGCGGACATGCTTCGTCGTGCAATGGGTAAGAAAAAGCCAGAAGAGATGGCAAAACAACGTGCTATCTTTGAAGAAGGTGCGATAAAGAACGGTATCGATGGCGAGTTGGCGATGAAAATCTTCGACTTGGTAGAGAAGTTCGCCGGTTATGGTTTTAACAAATCGCACTCTGCTGCTTATGCATTGGTTTCTTATCAAACTCTTTGGCTGAAAACACATTATCCTGCCGAATTTATGGCTGCGGTAATGACAGCCGATATGGATAACACGGAAAAAGTCGTTGGCTTGGTCGATGAGTGTTTCCGTATGAAGCTTACCGTGCTGCCACCAGACATCAACTCTGGCCTATATCGCTTTAATGTTGATGAAAATGGCGCAATTGTTTACGGTATTGGTGCGATAAAAGGGGTTGGTGAGGGCCCTATCGATGCGATTCTTGAGGCGAGAAATAAAGGTGGTCACTTTAAAGACCTATTTGATTTCTGTGCTCGAGTTGATCTAAAACGCGTCAATAAACGAGTGATAGAGAAGCTGATTTACGCGGGCGCGTTGGATCGACTAGGCCCACACCGTGCGGCGATGATGGCGTCACTCAATGATGCGGTAAAAGCAGCAAGTCAACATCACCAAGCTGAGGCGTTTGGTCAAACGGATATGTTTGGTGTGCTAACGGATGCACCTGAAGAAGTAGAGCATAAGTATACGCAGGTTCCGCCTTGGCCAGAAAAAGTGTGGTTAGAGGGCGAGCGTGATACCCTAGGTCTATATTTGACAGGGCACCCAATTAACGCCTACGTAAAGGAACTAAACAAATACACCAGTTGTCGACTAAAAGACGCAACGCCCACTCGCCGCGACCAATCTGTCACGGTGGCAGGTCTGGTTATTGCAGCTCGTGTAATGACGACTAAGCGTGGTACACGAATTGGCATTATGACACTGGATGACCGAAGTGGTCGCATGGAAGTGATGTTGTTCTCAGATGCACTGGATCGATACGCTGAACTTCTCGAAAAAGACAGAATTTTGGTCGTTTCTGGACAGGTCAGCTTTGATGACTTCAACGGTGGCCTTAAAATGTCGGCGCGTGAAGTTATGGATCTCGGCAGTGCGCGCGAGAAATACGCTCGTGGTTTGTCGGTATCGATAGATGCAACTCAGATCAACGATCAGTTTTTTGAGCAGTTCAGCCGTATTTTAGAACCGCACAAAGCCGGAACCGTACCCGTCAATGTATACTACCAGCGTGCCGACGCCAGAGCGCGGTTAACATTGGGCACCGAGTGGCGAGTAACGCCAAGTGATACATTACTCGACGATTTAAAACAGTTACTTGGCAAAAGCCAGGTAGAACTCGAATTTAACTAAAAATTCAGCGCAATATGTTAGACGCTGAGTAAACAAGGATTCATAGATGAGCCTAAACTTTCTTGAATTTGAAAAGCCAATTGCAGAACTAGAAGCGAAAATTGAAGCACTACGTGATGTCTCTCGTCACGGTGGTGATTCTGCGATTGACCTGGATAAAGAAATCGAACAGCTTGAGAAGAAAAGCTTAGAGCTGAAGAAAAAAACCTTCAGTGACCTAGGTGCATGGGAAACAGCTCAACTGGCTCGTCACCCACTACGTCCTTACACGCTGGATTACATCCAACACGCTTTTGAGGAGTTTGATGAATTAGCGGGTGACCGCGCGTTTGCAGACGACAAAGCGATTGTGGGTGGCATGGCTCGCCTTGAAGGCCGCCCTGTGATGATCATTGGTCACCAAAAAGGTCGTGAGACCAAAGAAAAGGTGAAACGTAACTTTGGTATGCCGAAACCAGAAGGCTACCGTAAGGCTCTACGCTTGATGGAAATGGCAGAGCGTTTCAACATGCCGATCATCACATTTATTGACACGGCTGGCGCGTATCCAGGTGTGGGCGCAGAAGAGCGTGGTCAATCTGAAGCTATCGCGAAAAACCTAAAAGTGATGTCTGGTCTTAAAGTGCCAGTAATCTGTAACGTTGTTGGTGAAGGCGGTTCTGGTGGTGCACTAGCAATCGGTGTAGGCGACTACGTGAACATGCTTCAGTACTCTACGTACTCAGTAATTTCTCCTGAGGGTTGTGCTTCAATCTTATGGCGTGATTCAGACAAAGCGCCACAAGCGGCAGAGGCAATGGGTCTAACTGCTCCGCGTCTTAAAGAGCTTGAACTGATCGACGAAATCATTGAAGAGCCACTAGGCGGCGCTCATCGCGATCATGTTCAAATGGCAGCGAATATGAAAGCGACACTACTTCGTCAGCTAGAAGATCTAGAACAATTGGATGAAGAGACGCTACGTGAGCGTCGTTACCAGCGTCTAATGAGCTACGGTTACTGTTAATTTCGGTGATTGCTATTAAGCGTTAGCTGATATCTCAAGTGATAACAGTTAAAATAGAAAGGGTTGGATGAGAGTCCAGCCCTTTTTTTGTACCTATCGGATCGCTTATGGAATCGCTTTACCCGCATTTTGCTCAAGTTCTCGGCCGCTACTATCAATTAGGCACTAAGGTTGTCTTGGCGTTTAGCGGAGGAGTGGATTCACGTCTTTTACTCGAATTACTCAGTCGCTACCAACAAGCGCATTCGATAGAGTGTCACGCTGTGTATGTGCACCATGGTTTAAGCTCGAATGCCGATAATTGGGCCGATAAATGCTTACTTTGGGCACAACAAGTGGGGATATCGTGCTCGATCGAGCGAGTGAGCTTAGACATCAGCAATGGTGAAAGTATTGAACTTCTTGCTCGTAAAGCTCGCTACCAAGCCTTAACTAAGTACATTCAAGAAGGTGATATACTGTTGACTGGTCAACATGCCGACGATCAAATAGAGACTTTTCTCCTTGCGCTTAAGCGCGGCAGCGGGCCTAAAGGGTTATCTTCGATGGCGGAGAGTATGCCGTTTTCTTGCGGATCTCTAGTTCGACCATTGCTTACTATCAAGCGGAAGACCATCGAAGAAGCCGCTACTAAATTAGGCTTGGAGTGGGTGGAAGACGAAAGCAATCAAGATACCCGTTATGATCGTAACTTTCTTCGTCATTGTGTTATTCCTGAATTGTCTGGTCGCTGGCCGAGTATCCATCAAGCGGTTCAGCGCAGTGCAAGTTTATGTGCTCAACAAGAAGCGCTATTGGATGAACTATTGAGCGCGGTGTTTGAACGCGCTTTACAAACGGATCTAAGTTTGAGTATTGAAGAACTGGCTAAGCACAGTGGATTAGCGCGTGCGCGCTTGATTCGTATGTGGCTGGCTAAGCTTAATACTAGTATGCCGACTCAGGTACAACTCAATCTTATCTGGAATGAAGTGGCATTAGCTCAGCAAGATGCCAACCCCAAACTACAACTTAAACAAGGTGAAGTGCGCCGTTTTCGAAATCGTCTCTATTGGGTAACGGAAACGGCTGATGTCACTAAGTGGCAAAGTACGATTCAAGTTGATGCGACTTTGTCGCTGCCTGAGGGACTCGGGGAGCTGACCTTAACGACGAGTTCTAGTAACGCAACGATTGCGCTACCGAGTCAGCCAGAATTGCTTCGCGTGACCTTCAATCCGGAAGGCTTATCAGCGCATCCAACCACGCGTAATCACAGTCGAAAACTGAAGAAGTTATTCCAAGAATACAATGTGCCAAGCTGGCTGCGTCGTCAAATTCCGATTTTAATGTACCAAGACCGAGTCGTTGCTGTGGCAGATCTGTTCGTTGATCAGGCGTTTAATGGTCAAGATTGTGAACTTATTTGGCGCAGGTAATGAAAATTCATGCCACAATGTCGATTATAAAATATAAAAATCCTTAAATAATAATTGATTAGGTGAAGCAATGAAGAAAACAATCATGGGTGCAATGGTGGCGTTAACCATGTTTAGTGGGCAAGCTCTAGCTGCGGGAGATGCTACAGCAGGTCAAGCAAAGTCGGGAGTATGCGCGGCGTGTCATGGCGCTGATGGTATTGCTGTCATTCCGGGTTACCCAAATCTGAAAGGGCAAAATGAGCAATATATTATCAGTTCAATTAAAGCTTATAAAAATAAAGAGCGAACAGGTGGGCTTGCTGCTGTGATGCAAGCTCAAGCTTCATTGTTGTCTGATGAAGATATCGCTAACCTAGCGGCTTACTACGCAAGTTTGAAGTAAACGCGAGTCTGAAAAAGCTTGGACGATTGGGCATTGAGCAGTCCTCACTGGGGTTTTATCAACTCACGATATTCGCTATGTTAATTTGCTCAATCTGGATTTTCGCTAGTGGATCAGAGACAAACATTGAATGTTGCGAAACGCTAAACGATAATAAGCGCAATCGATTGAAGCTTAAGGGATGAACATGAAAAAAATTGAAGCGATTATCAAGCCATTTAAACTGGATGATGTTCGAGAAGCGCTAGCTGAAGTTGGCATTACAGGGATGACCGTCTCTGAAGTGAAAGGCTTTGGTCGCCAAAAAGGTCACACCGAGCTTTACCGTGGTGCAGAGTACATGGTGGACTTTCTACCTAAAGTGAAGCTCGAAATCGTTGTAACGGAAGATGTGGCTGATAAATGCGTAGAGACAATCATTGAAACCGCGCAAACTGGTAAGATTGGTGATGGTAAAATATTTGTCACTGATATTGAGCGTGTGGTTCGTATTCGTACTGGTGAAGAAGACGAAGACGCGATCTAAGGTTTCTTGTCACCTGTTTCGTATTTATTATGCTAAAAGGGAGCCAAGTGGCTCCTTTTTTGTTGTTTGCTTATTAGTGAAATCATTTAACCCGAGATTGGTTGTTCTAGATTTGGGGTGCCTACATTCAGGTTTGTCGTATGTTTAAGCGTTTTTTTCTGGCGTTAGCTTTTCTTATTATGGCGGTATTGGTCGGCTTCCAGGTTATTTTCACCGTACCAGATCAGCCGCAAATCATTACTCAAACAGGCTCAGAGTTGACGCAGGATATTAGGTGTATCGAATTTAGCGGCTCAAAAGCTCTGGATCAGGGCGGTGAAATCAATGTACTTGTCTGGAATATCTACAAACAGAACCGAACGAATTGGCAAAGTGCACTCAATGAATTCTCTGCTGATAAGCAGCTGCTGTTATTGCAAGAAGCCAGCATGACACCATCATTTAAACAGTGGTTGGTGGATGGTCGCTGGGTTAGTAATCAAGTGAGTGCTTTTAAGGCGCTGGGTAGCGGTGCCGGTGTAATTAGTATTGCTCAAGGGCAACCAGAAAAAGCCTGCGCTTACACCTCTAAAGAGCCGTGGCTTCGCTTACCTAAGTCTGCATTATATAGCCAGTATCACTTGAGTAATGGCGAGAAACTCGCAGTGGTGAATGTACATGCGATTAACTTCACCGTAGGTACAAAAGAGTATATATCTCAGTTAACGGCGCTTGAAATGCTTTTAAAGCATCATGTGGGGCCAATTCTATTTGCTGGAGACTTCAATAGCTGGAGTAAATCTCGCGTTAATGCGATGAGGCAGGCCTTAAAGGCTGCGGACTTACAAGAGGTGATGTTCTTGCCGGATCATCGAGTCCAATTTATAACAGGGTTACCACTGGACCATGTGTTTTACCGAGGTCTGACGCTTAAGTACGCAAAAGCGCCGCAGAGCGACGCTTCCGATCATAACCCATTGTTATTGTCATTTACGTTAAATGACTAGCTTAGGTTACCACAATATAAAGTGCCCAAATAACGTAGAAGAATACCCATGGCAGGCTTGCAATCACCAAAGCTTGGCCACGTTCAAACTCCGTCCACGTCAGTACAACGCCGTAGCCGAGCACAATGTACCAAGGCAGAAGCAAAGGTAACGAGCTAGCGAAATGAGACCATTCGTTAGTAAGAGGCAGCTTTAATAGACCATTGAGGCTATTTAAATCGGCAGCGTAAGTCATTACCTGACCATGCTTGAGTAGCAAGCTCGCGTAACTTGCTACATCGCCCAATACTGCTGGGAATAAGATAGCACACGATGCGGCAAACCATTTCCAGTAACCGTATTGTTGTTTGCTTGCCTTTGTTGCAAGAAAGAACCAAAGCGCGAGCAATAGTAAGGTGGCAAAGCGGTTGAATACATCATTGATGATCGCGCTTGCCATTAGCGTGTTTGGTTCTAATAGCTCAATCTGCTTCGGGTCGATTTGCTGAAATTGCGCAGCAAGTTGGTCACTGAGCCACGTGAAATCGACATTCGAAAAGTAAGCACCCCAGAATAAAAACGGACTAAGCATCAGGAAGATGAACGGTTGCCATCCCCATCCACCGCGTTGATAAAGCGCGAGAAAACAAGATGTTGGAGAACGAAAAATGTCCAACAGCATCACAAGTGGATTGCTTGATGGGTTCATACACTTACCTTCGTTACGTCAACGTACAACTTAAGCTTTTGACCTGGTTGTAAGTATTTTTTCTTGTGTAGCGAGTTCCATTTCACGATGTCGTTCGTTTTTACTTTGAACTTGCTTGCAATGCCGCTAATGGTGTCGCCAGAGCGAACGTTGTAGAAAACGGTACGGATCACAGAACCTTTGTCTGAGTCCTTCCATATCACTAGCTTTTGACCCACACGCAATGGATCTTTAGGGCTCATACCATTCCATTTAGCTAACGATTTATACGACACTTTATTGTTACGTGCGATTGACCACAAACTTTCTCCAGACTGAACGACATGGGTGAGCTTGAGTTGACCACGAGCACGAGATTGAGTCTTGTTTAATCGGTTTTGTGCCGTTAATGCGTATTTTGCATCGTCTTTTGTTGATGTCGGAATCAACAGGTATTGACCAATACGAATATTGTTATTCGATAGGCCGTTGGCACGTCGAATGACTTTCGTGGTTGTGCCGTATTTATTAGCTAGCACGCTTAAAGAGTCGCCAGATTTCACCTTGTAGCGAGCGACCTTCATCCCTTTACCGCGATTTTTCTCCACCTTGGTGAGAAAAGTCTCTTTTTTCTCTACGGGAATCAAAAGTTGGTGCGGCCCCTCAGGCGCTGTCGACCACTGGTTGTATGCTGGGTTGTAACTCTGCAACTCTTTTACGCTAATGCCGGCATAATCTGCGGCAATAGCCAGATCTAACTGCTCTTCTGGATCAACAAGCGTTAGAACAGGCTTGTTTGGAATTGCAGGAATATTAAGTCCGTACTTGTCTTGGTTTGCGATAACGTCAGCCAAGGCCAATAGCTTAGGAACGTAACTACTGGTCTCTTTTGGTAAGTCTAATGAGAAGAAATCGATAGGTTTACCGAGCTTTTTATTCTTACGAATTGCGCTAGAAACACGGCCACCACCGCTGTTATAAGCGGCGATTGCATGTTCCCAGTTACCATCAAAACGCTCGTTTAGTTGTACTAGGTAGTCCAGCGCTGCATCCGTTGCTGCTGCCACATCTCTGCGACCGTCATACCAGTAGTTTTGCTCTAGTCCCATCATTTTTCCGGTGCCAGGGACAAATTGCCACAACCCAGCCGCGCTACCATGTGAGTAGGCAAAGGCATCGAATGAACTTTCCACTACAGGAAGTAAAGCAAGCTCCATTGGAAGTCCGCGCTCTTCGATACGTTTTGTGATCATGTATAGAAAAGGAGTCGCACGCTTAGATACCGTGTAAAGGTGATTTGGGTGCTTTAAATACCACGTACGGTAGTAGTCCACTTTCTTGTGGTTTGGGATATCCATGTCCAGCTGCATGGCGATACGTTGCCACACATCTTCTTGTTCTTGGGGGGAGAGAACTTTAGGCGCGTCGTTAGCGGATTTTTTTGCTAGTGACGATTTATTGCCCGGTTGAGCTTTTACTGCATTTTGCTTTGCAGTCTGCTCAGATTTATTGGTTTCTGGTGTAGAAGACGTTGAATCTGACTGAGTCAATTGACAGCCAGATAATAACAACGCCAACGCCCAAGTATACTTCAAACGCATGGATTCAGCCTATTTAGGGCCTGTTTATCTTCACCTGCCTGTCGCGCAACGTAATGTGCGTGGCAGTCGCAAGATAATAGACATCTTTTAAACACTAACTAATTTATAGAGGCAAAGAGCTTCTAATTATGCAATGGGGAGAAATTCAAATAGATTTATATCAACCCCAAACGTAAGAGAAGCGCCAGTGGCGCTTCTCGAAAAATCAGTCCCTGATAATACTGGGGTCTTGCAAACTTACAAGCAGAAAATGGTTAAAATTCGTTCTTCCACTCGCGTAAAGCAGTAAAAACCGAGCATGGATCGCTATTTTTAATGCGACTAGCAACAGATTGAACCACGTCAGGGTTAGAGGTTCGCAAGAACGGATTAATCCACTTTTCTTTGCGTATTGTTGTTGGAAGTGTCGGAATGTTGAGTGCTCGCAGTCGGTTTACATCGTCGCGATATTGGCGAAGTTGCTCATTGTCAGGTTCAACCGCTAGAGCAAACGCCACGTTACTCGCCGTGTATTCATGTGCGCAGAAGACTTGAGTTTCTTCTGGTAGAGACGTTAGTTTGCTCAGTGATTCAAACATTTGCTCAGGCGTACCTTCAAAAATACGACCGCAGCCAGCAGAAAAGAGCACATCACCGCAAAACAGTTTTCCGTCCCCAACGTAACCGATATGGCCCAAAGTATGGCCGGGTAACCCAAGTACTAAGAAAATCTCACCAAACAACTCCAGCTTGTCGCCTTCTTCCATTGGTGTCGTTAGGGTTGGAATTGGCTCTGATTTTGGGCCCACAACGGCGACGTCAGGAAATGCACGCACTAAGTCTGGAACGCCACCAATGTGATCGTTGTGGTGGTGCGTAATTAAAATCGCTTCTAAAGTTAATTCGTTAGCCTGCAGAAATTCTAATACTGGCTTCGCATCGCCCGGATCAACGACTGCGCAGCGCTTATCGCTATTTTGTATCAGCCAGATGTAATTATCATTAAATGCGGGTATGCTTTTGATCTCTAACACGATTCGTTCTCCGTCACCCATTTTAGTCAGGTGGTTAATGAAACCAGCACTCAGCAACAAAACTATACCACACCCGTCGACTTGGTCAGCAATGAACAACGGTCCGTGGGTGCTTGAGTCAATCCAGACCCGACTTGATGAATGGTGTCCGAAACTCTTCGGCTACCATATGCTCAAACTGGGCGGGTTGAGCTGTGAGCTAACCAGCTGTAATTGTAACATTCAACACCAAGTCAACGTAGATATCCAGAACCCGTTGCA
>NZ_JAWOTT010000017.1:29925-85392 GCF_033338995.1 Vibrio sp. Vb0304 | reverse complement strand
GAGCAAGTAGATATCTGTGACCGAGCTGAACTAGATCGCGTGTTTTCAGAGCATCAACCCGATATGGTTATGCATTTAGCGGCTGAGTCTCATGTCGATCGCTCTATTGATGGTCCTGCTGCTTTTATTGAGACCAACGTGATGGGCACTTACCATCTGCTCGAAGCGGCCCGTCAATATTGGTCGGGCTTAGATGAAGCGCGCCAATCGGCATTCCGTTTTCATCATATTTCTACGGATGAAGTGTATGGCGATCTAGAGGGAACGGATGATTTGTTCACCGAAACCACCTCATACGCGCCGAGCAGCCCATATTCTGCATCTAAAGCTTCGAGCGATCACCTAGTTCGCGCTTGGCAGCGTACTTATGGTTTACCGACACTTGTCACCAATTGCTCCAACAACTATGGCCCGTACCACTTCCCAGAGAAGTTGATCCCTCTGATGATTTTAAATGCCCTCGATGGCAAGCCGTTGCCTGTGTACGGTGATGGTATGCAAATCCGAGATTGGCTGTTTGTGGAAGACCATGCCCGCGCGCTTTACAAAGTAGTCAACGAAGGTGAAGTCGGTGAAACCTACAACATCGGTGGCCATAACGAAAAAGCAAACATCGAAGTAGTGAAAACCATTTGTGCTTTGCTTGAAGAGCTGCGACCAGACAAGCCGGCAGGTGTTGAGTCTTATGAATCTTTGATCACTTATGTCAAAGATCGCCCCGGTCATGATGTGCGCTACGCAATTGATGCGACCAAGATTGCTCAAGAGCTTAACTGGACGCCGGAAGAAACCTTTGAAAGCGGCATTCGTAAAACCGTGGAATGGTACCTAAACAACCCGCAATGGTGGCAACGCGTGCTTGATGGTTCATACAGTTTAGAGCGATTAGGAGCGGGCGAATAATGAAAGGCATTATTTTAGCAGGTGGCTCGGGCACTCGCCTTTACCCTATTACACGCGGTGTCTCTAAGCAGTTACTGCCGGTTTATGACAAACCAATGATTTACTACCCGTTGTCAGTACTGATGCTTGCGGGCATTCGTGAAATCTTGATCATCACCACGCCAGAAGACCAGGAAGGATTTCAGCGCCTATTGGGTGATGGCTCAGAGTTTGGCATTGAGTTGCAATACGCGATTCAACCAAGTCCAGACGGCTTAGCTCAAGCCTTCATCATTGGTGAAGAATTCATTGGCGATGACTCAGTATGTTTGGTGCTGGGTGACAACATCTTTTATGGGCAAGGGTTCACTCCGAAGTTGCAGCAAGCCGCTGCTTTAACGGAAGGTGCGACGGTCTTTGGCTATAAAGTGAAAGATCCTGAGCGCTTTGGTGTGGTGGAATTTGATGAAGAGATGCGAGCGCTATCGATTGAAGAGAAGCCATTCAAGCCAAAATCCAATTACGCCGTGACCGGACTGTATTTCTACGATAACCGCGTTGTGGACATTGCCAAAACTATTCAACCGTCCCATCGTGGCGAGCTAGAAATTACGAGTATTAACCAAGCTTACTTAGAGCAAGGGAAGTTGACGGTTGACGTGCTAGGGCGTGGCTTTGCGTGGTTAGACACGGGAACACATGGCAGCTTGCTTGAAGCTGCTCACTTTGTCGAAACGATCGAGAAACGCCAAGGTTACAAAGTGGCTTGCTTAGAAGAGATTGCGTATCGCCGAGGCTGGTTAACGCGAGAGCACATTCAAGCTGCAGGAAAAGCCTTATCTAAAAACGATTATGGCCGCTATCTTCTAGAGTTATTGGAAGAATAAATGTCGAATATACCGCTAATATCTTTTCAGAAAATGGGTGATGAGCGAGGCTCATTAATCTCGTTAGAGCAACACAAAAACATTCCGTTTGATATCAAACGTATTTACTACATCTTTGATACACAAAGCGGTTTAGCGAGGGGCTTTCATGCACACTACGACTTAGAGCAAGTCGCTATCTGCATGAAAGGTAGCGTGACTTTCGTCATTGATGATGGTACCACGAAAGAGACAGTGACGCTTTCCTCTCCCGATGTAGGACTGCATATCAAAGGCTTAAAATGGCGTGAGATGCACGACTTTTCTGAAGATTGTGTACTGATGGTCGTAGCCAGTGAGTTATACGATGAAGCCGACTATATCCGTGACTATGACACATTTCTTAAAGAGGTAGCCCATGCGAATTCATGCACTCAGTGATGTTGCTTCATCGGCGATTGGCGAGGGGACATCTATTTGGCAATTTGCCGTGGTCCTTGCTGGGGCTAAAATTGGTCGTGACTGTAATATCTGTGCGCATACCTTCATCGAGAATGATGTGGTCCTAGGAGATAGAGTCACCGTAAAGTGTGGCGTTTACCTCTGGGATGGCATTGAAATTGAAGATGATGTGTTCATTGGTCCAGCAGCGGCTTTCACGAACGACAAGTTCCCACGTTCAAAAGTATGGCCAGAGGCATTTCCAAAAACAAAAATCCTGTCAGGCGCCTCCATTGGCGCCAATGCCACAATTTTGCCCGGCATAACCATCGGAAAAAATGCGATGGTTGGTGCAGGCAGTGTGGTCACCCGTTCAGTGCCAGACTATGCGGTTGTGGTTGGAAGCCCAGCCAAGATAGTACGTTATGTAGAGAAAAATAATGGTTAATTTTTTAGAGCTAAAGCGCTTAAATTCCGAGTACGAAGACGAATTGAAACAAGCCTGTGCACGCGTGATTGAATCTGGCTGGTATATTCTTGGCAAGGAAACTGAAAAGTTTGAACAAGCATTTGCTGACTACTGTGGTGTTAAACACTGTATAGGCGTTGCGAACGGTCTAGATGCTTTAACACTGACGTTAAAGGCTTGGCGAGAGCTAGGAAAAATCAACAAAGGTGATGAAGTTATCGTACCGGGTAATACCTATATCGCATCGGTATTGGCGGTCACCGAAGCGGACTTGGTACCGGTGTTTGTGGAGCCGGATGAGCAGACTCACAATATCAGTCCTGAAGCGATTGAAGCGGCGATTACAGAAAAGACTAAAGTGATTTTGCCGGTGCATTTGTATGGTCAGTTAGCCGATATGCCAGCGATTATGGCGTTGGCGACAAAACACAATCTTCTCGTGCTGGAAGACAGCGCTCAGTCTCATGGTGCGACACTTGCTGGTAAGAAATCTGGCGCATGGGGGGATGCCTCAGGTTTTAGCTTCTATCCGGGTAAAAACCTAGGTGCGTTAGGTGATGGTGGTGCTATTACGACCAGCGATGATGAGCTGGCAGAAACTTTGCGTGCCCTTCGTAACTACGGCTCTCATGTTAAATACCAGAATCTTTATCAAGGATTGAACAGTCGTTTGGATGAAATTCAGTCGGCGATGTTGTCAGTGAAACTGAACTACCTTCCAGCGCAGACGAAAGCGCGTCAGGAGTTGGCGGAATTTTACTTACGCGAAATCAACAACCCGAATATTATCTTACCGGAAGTAGCTGAGCCTGAGGCACATGTATGGCATTTGTTTGTGGTGCGAACTTCACACCGAGATGCATTGGTTAAGCATTTATCAGAGCATGGTATTCAGACACAAGTACATTACCCGATAGCGCCGCATAAACAGCAGGCTTATAAAGAGTTCAGTCATCTGTCATTGCCGCTGACGGAGCAGTTGCAAAATGAAGTGCTGTCATTGCCGATGTCGCCCTACTTGAGTGAAGACGAGAGTCAAAAAGTAGTCGATGCAATCAACTCTTTTAAGGTTGAGCAATGACACAAGAGCATGTGCAAGTATTAGAAGATGTGGTTTATGTCTTCTTTTGCTACAAACAATCAAGTTATCTCGATAAAACGCTTCCGGCGGCATTACATCAAACAGCATGGCCGAGCCAGCTGTTAGTATTGGACGATTGCTCTCCAGATGATAGCCATGAAAAGATTCTATCGCTTTTAGAGTTTGCGCCTAAAGGATTAAATATTGAATATCGCCACAATACGCAAAATGTTGGTTTAGTTAGCCAAATCAACTCCTTGCGGGGGCAATACCAAAATAAGCTTATTATTGTACAAGCTGGCGATGATATAGCGATGCCGAACCGAGTTGAGGAAACTTATGAAGCCTGGTTGAAAAATGGTAAACCAAGCTTAATTATTGGTAGTTACGACAAAATTTCCGAGCAAGGCGATATCATTGAGCCATTTGAATCGATCAAGCAGAATAAAAAGCCTTATACACTCGAAAATATTATTAATAGAAAATGTGCAGTAGATGGCTGTTGCGCCGCTTTTACGTCTGATGTACTGAACGAGTTTGCTCCTTACAACAAAGATATCATCAATGAAGATCGCATCAATGTCCTTCGAGCCTTTTTGTTAAATGGTATTCATCATGAAAACAAAAAATGGATCCAATATCGATTAGGTGGCATATCAACGTTCGCAAAAGAAACACGTGAAGAAAGGTATAACAACACAGTAATTAATGCTCAGCGTGAACTGCAAGATCTTAAAATGAACTTGCGAGATGCAGAGAGTAAAAACGCCACTAAAGTTGCGAGTGCGATTAAAAAGCGTATGTGTACCGCTGAGTTTATGGCATCTATCCCCTCAAGTAAGTTAGCATTTTATAGTTATGTATTACGTTATTTTTTTAATAGTGGTGATTTTGAAAATGCCTTAAAAGTAATAAGAAGGCTGAAATGATTTAGATAGCTAGAGAATCTTTATAAAATATAGGGCTAACATGGTAGCCCTATATTGGTTAGCTATTTTTTAACTCTTCTTTTAAGTGATTCATTATACGCATTGTTGGCGTTAATTCTCTAAAGTGTATTGCTAATTCATTATCAAAGAATGTTCGATCTACTGGTGCTTTGTGATGGATTAAATCTATAAGAAAGTTCTCAATGTCCGAATAAGATTTTCCTTTAGTGCAACTATCGTATGCTTTATTACCAAATGGATTTTGGTAATTTCGTATATCATCACTTAATGCTAGATACATTACAGGTTTGTTTAAATACAAATATTCCGCAAGAAAGGAGCCACTATCATGAATCATAGCATCTGAAGTTTTAAATAGATCATAGTAATCTCCTTCTTCTAGTTGACTAAAGCTAGATTGCTCCCAAAACCTATAATATGTGTCCGTTTTTTCTTTTCCCCAATCTTTGTGTTTGTATAGCTTTTCTTTTAGCATCGGATGAGGTTTAAATGCCCACTGAATGTTTTTTTTGTACTTTTCTGAAAGTGATTGTATTTGTTGAGAAAAGCTTAAGAAGGTGCTGTAAGGAAGCTCTGGTGTGTCTATTGTATGATGAGGAGCAAAAATAACTCGTAGCTTATTAGAGTCCTGTTTCTTCCATGGTGAATTCGCAACAAGCTCATTATTGATTAGTGGCTCTGTTGCAGGATAGCCGGTCACTAAGATGTTTCTACCTTTTAAGTCGGAATTTTTTTTAAAAATATCCACCTCATCAAAATGTGGGGCGAATATTTTCCACATCATATTATGAAATTGTTGGTTATATTGTTCTTTATAATTGTTGTATTTTGATATTTGATGAGAATATGGGATATAAATAGATAAATACTTACTATAAGCTTTAGAGTAATAATCTTTCTTTGTTATTTTATGTGGGTTTGTGAAAAAAATGATATCAATGTCAAGAGTGTCAATGTCAATCCACGTAGATTTATTTTTATTATAAGAGCTGACAGTTGGGTAGCCTTTATTTTGGAAGAAATTAACATTTTTTTGTACATCTTGTATACAAGATACATCATCCTTTCCTGTGTAAGGACAGACAAAAATAAAGGGTTCGAAAAAGTCATCTTCCATCATTGCTCTGAAGACTGCGTCACATTTCCATACACTATGATGAAGAACAAAGAAGGCTACTCTTATTTTATTTTTCTTTTTTAGTTTTTTTAAACGTCGCTCATCGGCGAGTATGTTTAGTTGATACTTTACAGTTTGTCTCAATGTCTTGATCGACTTCTTTAATGGCATGGCCATAAACCTTTTACATACGACTTCAGTTTTGACTCCCCTATAACCAAACATTGTTCTAGTGTAAACTGCTAGGTTGATTATTGGGCTTAAACTAAGATGACAGCTCTTAGGCGATATGATGACATCTTGGTACAGTCAAAGCTACCTCAATTTGAAGTAAGGCAGAGTATGTGCGGTATTTTTATTTCTAATGATCCACGAGTGATCCAAGAGCACAGCAAAATCATTGAAGAATGCTTGCGATTTAGAGGGCCAGATTGTTCTTCTGGGTTAGTCGAGCATGGAGGGTGGAAAGCCTATCACTCTCGGCTTTCTATTATCGAACTAGGTTCGGGTAGTAATCAACCTGTTATTGATGCTCGAGGAGGTATACTAGTATTTAATGGCGAGATCCTTAACTACAAGGAGCTCGGTCAAAAGTACTTTGAAAAAGAGTACACGAGCGATACTACACTCTTAAGCGACCTTATTATCTCTGGGCATCTTATTGAGAACGAGTTGGACGGATTTTTCGCATTCGTTTACGTAAGTGCAGACGGAAAGCTGCAGCATGCGTGTCGGGATAAGTTTGGTGTTAAGCCTCTATTTTATCATCAATCTCCACACGGTATTTCATTTTCTTCTGAGCCTAATGTATTGAAGGCACTTTTTGACTTACCTGTGAACCCTCTAGCTATTGAAGAGTATCATGCAGCTCGTGCGCCCATTTTTAGTGGCTCATATTTCAAAGAAGTATCAACTGTTGAACCTGGTTCATGCTTTGTCAATGGGTGCTATTTTGAAAGCTTAAACTTCTTTCAACAATATGAAGATGTATCGCAAGAGCAATTAGAAAAAGCAGTTAGAGATGGCATCAATAGTCGATTAGTTTCAGATGCTAAGGTTGGCCTTCTAATGAGTAGAGGCATTGACAGTAATTTGATTCATCAACTAACTGATATTGAGAAACTATACACTATTGGTTTTAAAGGTGATGATGATATCACTTTTCTTCAAGAGCAAAATATTCCTAACCTAACCGTTCATGAATGTGGAGCAAATGAGTACAAACGCTGTTTTGACGAGTTAATTGCTCTAAGAGGTGAACCAATGTCTGTGCCTAATGAGGTTCTTCTGTATCGTATCTCCCAAATTGCTGCTCAGGATGGAGTTAAGGTGCTTCTTTCGGGCGAAGGTGCGGATGAATTCTTTGGTGGGTATGACCGTATATTTAATTGGGCTGCGGAATGTGAGAGTTTTTCACTCGATACATTTTTAGAGTTTTACTGCTATAAGGTCCCAAGACAAGACACTACGACTTATCGAGAGTTCTCTGAATTATTTGCCAGATTGGAGCATTTAACTCCTTTTGAAAAAGTACGATACTTTTTTATTAAGTATCATATGCCAGTTTTGTTTAGGCGGTTAGACTTTGCTTTAATGGCTGCTGGAATTGAAGGGCGAGATCCTATTGCCAATTATCATGTATTCGAAGCCGCAATCAAATTCAGTGCTGGTAGACTAATGAATGGTTCACTAGGGAAGCTACCTCTACGTGAGTTAATTGCTCCACTTAAAGGAAAAAGCTTTGCGTATGAGAGAAAAGTTGGCTTTCCTGTTGATCTTACAAAGGTTTTTGACAACCCGAACTTATTATCTTCTTATGAATTGTGGTTTGAAGAAAATTTAAAGGTATTGATGAAATGATTATCG
Source organism: Vibrio sp. Vb0304 (assembly GCF_033338995.1). NCBI lineage: Bacteria > Pseudomonadati > Pseudomonadota > Gammaproteobacteria > Vibrionales > Vibrionaceae > Vibrio > Vibrio sp. Vb0304. Next base: position 77,720 of record NZ_JAWOTT010000017.1, on the reverse strand, counting down.
GTTATACAAGTGGCGTATATGATCTATTTCATGTTGGCCACGTGAATTTATTACGTAACGCAAAAGCCATGTGCGACAAGTTAGTGGTAGGAGTTACGATTGATGAGTTGGTCGCATATAAAGGTAAGCAACCAGTAATACCATACCATGAGCGGATAGAGGTTGTACGTTCTTGCAAGTATGTTGATGTAGCTATACCTCAAAAAGATATGGATAAAGCCTCTGCAGCGAGAAAGAATCATGCGAGTTATCTATTCGTAGGAGATGATTGGTATGAAACTTCTAAATGGCAGGAACACGAGAAAGATTTAGCTGCTGTAGGTTGTAAGGTTATTTATTTCCCTTACACTGAAGGAACCTCTAGCACCCTAATCAATGAGACCCTAACTTCGCTTCGTAGTGAACGAAAGTAGTAGTTATTTCTAATTTTTAAAAGCCAAAAATTCAATTTTGGCTTTTAAAGTTCGGATTCATAGTTTATCGGTAGTTCTTTTTAAAGCACCTTGGTTTCGTTTTGCATAGTGACAGGCCTTTATCTCATAGAGTTCACTTAAGGATGGTTGTGAAAGAAGGGATGTTAGATGCTTAGCCAAGTCGGTTGTATCACTGGCTAGTAATATCCCATCTATATCCAATAAGTCAGATACAATCTCCTTAAAGTTGAAATAGCTAGGGCCAGTGATTATGACTTTTTCTAACATGGCAGGCTCTAGCACATTGTGCCCACCAACCTTATCTCCAATTAGGCTTCCACCCATAAAGCAGATGTCCGCTGCGCCCATCAACGTTAGCATCTCACCCATTGTATCGCCGAGATATATTTGAGTATTCGTCTCTACTGCATGCGTTGAAGTACGACGCACAGTTTTAAATCCTTGCTGTTGGCAAAGCGTGAATACATCATCAAATCGTTCTGGATGGCGAGGAACCAAAACGAGTAAAGCATTTGGAAGAGATTTTAAAACTTGTCTATGTGCATCTAATACCTGTTCGTCCTCGCCTTTGTGGGTGCTAGCTGCTATCCAAATCGGACGATCGTTTCCAAGTTGGGCTCGAAGCTGCTGTCCTTGCTGTTTCACTTGCTCTGATATTTGAATATCGAACTTAATCGAGCCAGTAACGGATAGTTTCTTTTTCTCAACGCCTAAGCGTTCGAAGCGCTCTGCATCTGAATCCGTTTGGCAGAGTACTTGAGTTAGGCATGGATGAAGCTGGTTAAAAAGCCGCTGTATTTTGGCGTAGTTCTGACACGATTTTTCAGATAGGCGCGCATTCACGACAGTTATAGGGATACCCGCTTTGTGAACATTGTGAAGCGTGTTTGGCCACAGCTCAGTCTCAATGATCAACATCTGTTTTGGCTGCACTGCTTTAAGAAAACCTTTGATAGCGAACCCAAAGTCAATTGGCATATAGCGGTGTTCAATTAAATTACCCAACTTAGCAATCTGTTCAGCTCCCGTACTTGTTGTTGTTGTAACTAGAATAGATTGTTCGGGGTTTTGTTCCTTAAGGGCTTTGATTAAAGGTGTTGCTGCTATGCTTTCACCAACAGATACGGCATGTATCCAAATAGGTTTGTCGTTGCTTTTTAACTTGGGGGTTATGCCAAAGTGCTCTTTCCAGCGAGAGCCGAACTTAGGCTTATTTGGTTTGCTCTTGTACAAACCAAATAAAAGCAGCGGTGACGCTAGGGCGAGTAGTAAGGTATAAATAATGCGAACTAACATGAGCTTATCGTAATGGCGTCAAGTTTTTGGATACTATCTAGCACTTGCTTAGGCGAAAGTTCTGTCAAGCACTTAAGGTGTTTGTACTGACATTCACGCTGGAAACAAGGGCGACAATCAATATCGGTATGAACAATCTCCACTTTTTCTGCGAGTGGGGGGGTGTACTTCGGTGAAGTTGAGCCATACACTGCAACAACATTACAACCAACCGCAGCTGCCACATGCATTAAGCCTGAGTCATTCGCGACAACAGTCTTACATGCAGCAAGTAGGTCGACCGCTTCAATTAAGCTGGTTTGGCCTGCCAGAACATGAATGTGCTCATGGAATTGCGTCGGAACAAGTGCGCGAATATTGTTACAAGTCTCTAAGTCTTTTTGAGAACCAAACAACCAGATTTGATGTCCAGAACGAGCCATTTGCGTCGCAACTTCAGCGTAGTGTGTTTCGGGCCATTTTTTGGCAGGACCAAACTCTGCTCCTGGGCACAGTCCGATAATTGGTTGGTCTTGGGCTAAGTTGAACTTTTTGATCGTGGCTTGTTGCTCTGCCGCGTTGATTGCAAGGCGAGGGCGAGGTAAGGTTTCAAGCCCGCCAAGAGAGTTAGAGTCCACCATTTCTGCTTTTGGATAAGCTAACGCTACATAGCGCTCTACCATGTACTGAAAAGACTTCATGTTAGGGCGTAAATCATTCAATAAACCATAGCGCATTTCTCCTTTCCAGCCAGTACGAAGAGGAATGTTGGCAAACCATGGGATCAGTGCCGATTTCGCTGATTTAGGCAAGATATAGGCGTGGTCATATTGCTTTTCACGTAATGATTTGCCAATTTCCCTGCGGCCTAATAAGTTAAACTCACCATGACCGATAGGCATTTCAATCGCTTGATGGATTTCTGGCATACGCTCAAGAATCGGTTTACACCATCCTGGAGCGATAACGTCAATTTGGCTATCTGGATGGCGTTGCTTTAATACGATATATAACGATTGCGACATTACCATATCGCCGACCCATGCAGGGCCAATGACTAAAATCTTCATGCTTTGTTTTTCCAGTATAGGAATTTCAAAATTGACTCATAAGTTCTAAAAAGTTCAGCGTATATTTTATTCGCAAGAGTCATTTTGGATTTATCTTTTCTTTTACCACCAATCGTCGAAGCAATCTCTGCTCTAGTAAAGAGATCTGGAGACACGCTGTAGACTTGAACACCATGTCTCCATGGTTTTTCCATGTAGTCATCGACTGGTTCAATAAACTCTTGAGCATGCATAACAAACTTTGAGGCTGCTTTAGGTGTGACGATATAAGCGGTGGTACCACAAGTGCCTGCTGAGTATCCCCCTAGCATATGATTATCATCAATAGGTACGATTGGGGTGAATACACGCTTCTGAGTAGCAGACAACTTGATGTAGTCATAATTAGAAGTCAATGGAAGGGTATGTTCGAGTACTTGCTTCAGCCCTTCGACGGGGTCGACGTTGTCTTCTAAGATGACGATCGGTTCATCAAGCTCAACACAGCGAACCCACAACTCGTAATGGCTTGCAAAACAGGCGACTTCACTGGTTTTTAATTGATACCCTTTGCGGCGTAGAGTAATGGTAGGACGACTTTTTTCTGAATGAAGAAAACGGTCAACAGAGCCATCTATTGCATCAAAAAATTCAAACGTAATGCCTTGTTGTTTTAACTTTTCTTCAATACGTTCTCGGCGATCTAGCGATCGAGCCAAGCTTACGACAAATACTTTCACTGCACTTTCCAGTCGCTGTTATATCTTGGTTTAAACAAATTGTAATAGTTATTGCCGTCTTCTTGAGAGTGCAGCAACTGTAGTACCCACATATATTGTTCGGGTTTATCACCGACAAAATATTCAATGGCTTCATTACAGGTACGAGCGTCTTGCTCTTCGCCTTTATCCAGCTCAAACGCTGGTAAAATCTCAATATCAAACGTACCATCTTCAGTGTTCATCGACGCAAATAGAGGTAGTACTTTTGAGCGTGATAGTTTCGCAATTTTGCCTAAACCAGGTAGCGTTGCTTTACGTGTTGCAAAAAAATCCACAAACACACTATGCTCTGGGCCGTGATCTTGATCGGGTAGGTAATACCCTACATAGCCATCTCGAACTGATTTCAAAAACGGCTTAACACCACCAGAGCGTTCATAAACACGACCACCGTATTGGACTCTTTGCTTGTGCATTAGCCAGTCAGCAACATCATTCTTTTGTTTCTTCGCCATTGCAGAAACTGGCATTCCCATTGACGCGAGCAAGATAGCAGGCACATCAATTGCCCAAGAGTGGGGAACCATTAAAATCACATTTTCGTTGTTATCAATGTGCTGTCGTAAAATGTCTAGGCCGCGAGTTTGGCAACGGTTCTGAAGCCATTTTGGTGAGCGTAAACTTAGTAACCCGAAGCGAAAAAAGAACATGGCTGCTGTGTAGAGTGTTTTTTCTATCAAAGCTTCACGTTCTTGGAACGACTTTTCCGGAAAACACAGCTCAAAGTTAACCCTCGCTCGGTGAGCTGGCCCCTTGTGGGATTTCGACAGTTTTTTGGCTATGGTTTTCGCCAACCACTTTTGTAAACCCAGTGGCATTAATGATAAAGGTAAAAATAAGATAACACCTAACCACGTGCCCCAGTACTTAGACGACAGAAAGTGGCGCTTAAACTCAGGGTTATATGCTTTAGGGTCGAAGTCATCACGTTTTATGGTCATGGCGTGTCTAGTTACCTATTCGTGTACGGGCGAAGTGGTTTAAATGAGAAAAAAGATAGTTAGGAATGATACAGGCTATTGCATTTGAGTAAAGGTGGCAGGTTATGGTTCTACCACCTTGTGGTGCTTAACTGTTTTGGATAGTCAAGTATTCGGCAACGCCTTCTGCAACTGTCTTGAATTCAACATCACAGCCTGCGGTGCGCAGTTTGGTCAGATCCGCTTGTGTGAACTCTTGGTAAGCGCCTTTTAGGTGCTCAGGGAATGGGATGGTTTCAATTTGGCCTTTGCCATGATGCTTGATAACTGCTTTTGCTACCTCTTCAAAAGATTCAGCACGGCCAGTACCACAGTTAAAAATGCCTGATACGCCGTTTTCTAAGAACCACAGGTTTACTTTACAGACATCACCAACGTAAACGAAGTCGCGTTTGAATGATTCGCTGCCCGCGAACAATTTAGGATTTTCACCTGCGTTAAGTTGGTTGTTTAGGTGGAACGCAACTGATGCCATGCTACCTTTGTGGTCTTCACGTGGGCCATATACGTTGAAGTAGCGGAAGCCGGTGATTTGAGAAAGGGTCTCACCATGTTCTTCAGCGTCTTGCCATAGGCGACGAACGTAGTTATCAAACTGCTGTTTCGAGTAACCGTATACATTCAGTGCGCCTTCGTATTCGCGTTCTTCAACGAAAGTATCTGTATCGCCGTAAGTGGCTGCTGAAGAAGCGTATAGGAATGGAATCTCGCGATCTAAACAGTAATGAAGCAGCTCTTTAGAGTACTCGTAGTTGTTTAGCATCATGTACTTACCATCCCACTCAGTCGTTGCAGAGCAAGCACCTTCGTGGAAAATTGCCTCAATCGGACCAAAATCATCGCCCGCCATAATTTGGGTCAGAAAGTCGTCACGATCCATGTAATCTGTGATGTCCAGATCAACTAAGTTCTTAAATTTTTTTCCATTTTTTAGGTTGTCGACAACCAAGATATCGTTAATACCAGCTTCGTTTAGTGCTTTAACAATGTTGCTGCCGATCATGCCAGCGCCACCAGTTACGATGATCATAGAACTTCCACCATAGATTAAAATTTTCTCTGGAATTCTAGCAAGAAACGAAAAGTAGCGCTATTGGAAGCAGGAAGATAGGTTTTAGTCTTCTATGACTAAGTATCTAGATATGAAAAAGGGAGCCGCAGCTCCCTTGATTACTTTATTATTCCACATCCGAACGGTTAGGTCTTTGGTACCAAGGATTTCGTTCGTCGGTTAACTCAATTAAGCTGTATTTGCGGCCGAGCTTCTGCCCTCCGTCACGAGTAAGAGGCTGCCAACTAAAGTTCGCACGATTGTTACTTGGCTTAACGGTCATGATGTCAAACGGAATCGACAAGTAGAAACCTTTGGTAAAGCTACCTTCACCAAATTCATCCGCAGACAAGTCTGTAAATGACGCAAAGGCACCAGCAATTACGCCACTCTTGAACTGCTTAGAAACATTGATTTGTGTACCAACATCACCAGCCAGGAACTGACCAACATCGACTTGGATCATCAAATCTTGTAGGAAATCCCATTGAGGGTAGTAGTACCCAGATACAAAACCAGTGAAGCCTTTATCAATAACTTGGAACGGACGTCCATATTCTGGCACGTTTTGCCATTTCTCATCGTAAACACCGAAGTAACTTTGTGGATCACGTTGAGAAATTACGTTGACGTCAGCGCCAATCGCCCAGTTAGCTCCTTGTGGACGGTAAAGAAACTCAGTACCGACTCCAGCAAACATGCTCTCCAGATAGCCCGCGTAGAATTGCTGATCCATGGTATTGGAATACTCTTGGAACCAAGTCAATTGTAGGTTTGACATGGTTATAGCATGTTCATTTTGGTAAGCGCGGAACATGGTGCGAACACGAGGAACGGTAGTGCCATCAGGTGGAGTGACATAGATAAACTTATCGTAGTTGTTATACCAATCCCAGTATAACGAACCGCCAATTTCAAGGTTGTCCGTTAGCCAGTATGAGGCATTACCGCTTAGCCCTACACTAAAGAGATAGAAATCTTCAGCGTTTCCGAGAGTTTGAACAAGCTTAGGTGCAAAGCCCCAATCAAAACGTTTAAAACCATCATAGACAGATTCTCCACTTGGCTTATTGCTAGCTTTTGCGGTTGCATCTTCTATTTTGGGGTTGATGTAATTAACTTGGGCAAAGTCGCGATATTTCTCCTTGGAAATAATCGTTTGTTCGCCGACTAAGCCTCGGCTGCGTTCATTGATCGCATAGGTATCAATATCGTCAGGCATTTCATTGTGAAGTACAGCCGCCGCTTTTTCGTGTGCCTCTGTACGGTCACGATATTTCTTCTGCTCACCAACGACAGTTACTGTATTGTTATCAACATAAACACGCGTGTTTCGATAACCAGCAATTTTGTCTAAATCTTCTGTTACACGTGCCCAATCAACATCAGACAGTTCTTTGGGTTGGTTATCTTCCACTTCCGGGGTTGGTGTGTCTCGCCAGAATGATGGCATGTCATTGAAATTAGTGTTTAGCGTTAAGCCTGCTACTAAAGTATCGCCGCGTTCATAACTTAAACGAAAATCGGCCATGCCTAGACGGTAGAGGACACCAAAGTTCCATGGTGTGTGGGGCTTCATATCAACATCTGCGCCCACAACTGCATAGTCTGTAGAGTAGTCATTGCTGTCGTACTCAACTTTAAATCGTAAAGGAGCGTGCAACGTCTGGAACTCTATACCACCAAATAAAGCCGCAGGCCCTTTGAAAGCTCTGTCAAAATTAGTTGTTCCTCCAGAATCAAGAAACTCTTCAGAACGTTCACAGAATTTGTCTGATGCTTTGCAAAATGGATTGGTTATATTGTCTCTGGTTCCCAAGTAGCCCCAGCCCATACCAAGAGTAAAATCGAATGTTCCAAAATGAGGAGCTGAGTATCGTTTGGTCGCGGCAATATATTCTGCATCAAATAAGCCAGTACCAGCAAAGTCTCGTACCCCTAGGGCGATTTCTGGTATGTATTCAGATTCTTCCCATAATCTAAATTTAAAATCTATCCCCTTGTCTGTGTACTCATTGTCTACATCAGGAAGTGATGTTGAGTATGGCAAGTCTTGAACTCGAGTATATCGAATAGTTGTCTCTAGCCAAGGCAGTACCTGCAAGGTGACGTTGTAAAAAAGGTACTCATCACTACCTGTTACAGAAAAGTTAAATTCCCCTTCAGGAGCCATACGTCCGGTTGGCATCTGCATTAAACCAACACCACCAAAATCAGATTGAGAAGGCTGTAACGAGGGAGCCTCAAAGGGTATATCTTGAGCCCAAACCAATGCAGGACCCATTAAAGAAAGGGTTAAGCTTTTTCTAATTGGCATCATTGTGGTCTCTTTGTGGAGTTTGGTATCAATTGAGTGAGTAGGCGGACAATATCTTGGTCCATTTCGGAGTATTCAAGATCACCAAACGGAATATATACCAATGTCAGAGGTGGTAAGTAATATTGTGTCGTTAACCAAGCTCCGTGATGCGGCTTAACTACGTGACCATCTGGGTAGATCAACACTGGCGGTGTTGATAATGCACCAATGTTATTTTTCAAATTCTCTATTTGTCTTTGCAAAGGGATGCCTGCTTGCGCCTTAACGGAATACACGCTACTTAGGTTTCCTAAGTAATACACTTTTTCTTCGCGTAGAGGGCTAGCGAGCAGGTAATCGCCGCGCAACAGTGGGTTGTCGAATTTATCTAGTCGAATTTTATCAACATCGATCGCAGACAGTAAACGCGGTGCAAAGCTTTGCTGCTGAATGAACTTGTAGAATGGATGTGCGACCAAATTGTGTTGAATCATTTGATTGAGCACCGAGTTCTTTAAAGCGGTAGAGGTTTTCTCGGCGCGTTCCGATTTATCAAACAAAGTGGTACCAAGAGAGTATTGCAGAGAGACGCTTTGCTCCCTAGCAAGTGCTAACACACTTTCTAAACGAGCCGGCCCTTGAAATTGTAGCCGTTTGCCTGCTTCTAGCAATTCAACATTTAATGGTTGCATAGCAGAGGTTTCTGTTTGAGCGAAGCTAGGCATGCTCAAAAGCGACATGACCAAACCGAATAATGTGAGTAGTTGCTTGCTCATGATTTGCTATATCCCTTCAAAATGGTTAACTCAACCGGAATCATATTTGGCCCTAGGTGTTGTAAGGTTTTAACGACCTGACCCTGTTCATTGACCCAATAGTAGTTTTCGACCGATTGAGAAAGACTGCTAAACTCAACAACTTCTTTATATACGTTGGTCATAGTGCTAGAAATAGGTGTTGTTAACGTTTCTTGGCCTGAGTAAGAACGCGTTATATTTGCAGGAAAGCCATAACGGTATTGTGTTGCCCAATCGTATGAAAGTGTGTAGTTGACAGAGGTTGAGTCTAAAGAAAAATCTGGAACGTCACCGTAAACACCTGCTAAGTCCCCACTCTGTAGACCAATCGTTTTGACGATATGCCCATTCTCTGTAACGATCATAGCTTTATCTGCGCTTACCCATTTCAGTTGTTTTTTGCCGCTGAGTTGGTTTTGTTCCGCAAAAGCTAAAACAACAAACACCTGTTTTTGATTTCCAAGTTTCAAATAGGCACTGGCATATGGAATAGCATTGATTTCTTCTGGTGTCATCTCGACATCAATGTAGTTACCGTAGGCTTCTTGGACGGTTGCTGAAACATCATTGAATTTCTGTGTGCAGCCAAAGAGTACAAGGAGTAGTGGAAGAATGAGGAGTTGGCGTATCCATTTAGGTATTCGGAAGATATTCATTATTCCCTCTTACAAATAAAATCGCCCTGAGTCATTCAGGGCGATTAGCTTCTGTTCTACAAAACGAAATTAGTTCGAAGTAGAAGTAGAAGTAGATGTTGAAGTAGATGTTGAGTCGCTATCTGACGCTGCAACTGCTACTACAGTTACTGCTGCTGCTGCGCCTACACCTACAGCTGTAGTGCCAGTTGCTGACGCAGAAGCTGTGCCTGTTGAGCCTGCTTCTTCTGCTGCAAATGCAGTTGTTGCGCTTAGAGCCATAAGAATAGCTAGAGCTGTATTCTTCATTATTAATCCTTGTGTATCCGGTATAAAAACATCGATGTTTGGTAGCATAAAAATGCTCCAAATTATATTCTAGATAAAAAAGCCTTAGCATGTAAATAGTTTCTTATTTTGCCATGGCTTTCGATCTCATTTCTAACACCAGCGTGACATTGCGCGGTTATCTTGCTCCCTTGCTTGCTGATAAACTATCAAGAGTGCATAATTTGTCGGCCTATTTCCTCCAGAACTAGAGGTTTGGAGGAAATAGGTCGTTTTTACTTACACCATATAGAAAGCGATACAGTGGCTTACGCTCAACGCCTCAGGGCGGTAGCGTGCCAACTCTTCAGTATTTAATGGCCTGCATAGCACGCTTAACTTTGCTTTGGCAGCCCATATTATTACCAGTACTAGGGACTTTTACGTGATAAGAAAGCAGCATTGTTTGGGAATACTTGGTGCACTGGGCTTGAGCCTGAGTTCTTTTTCAGCGTCAGCCGATTTTTATGCTGGTGCGTTAGTGAGCTACTCAAATGCAGAATTGAAAAGCTCGTCTTCTGAGTCCGTAAAAGAGGGGAATCCTTTCCTTCTTAGTGCGCAAGCAGGGTACTTCTTTAATGACTACATTGGTCTCGAAGGACGTTATGGGACATCAGTTCAACGTGACAGTGGTCTTGCCGTTGATAGCGCTTTGAGCGGCTTTGTTAAGTTGAATATGCCGGTTTCAGAGCGAGTTGCACTTTATGGTTTAGCTGGGTATTCAAGCGTTCAGCTTGATCTACAAAATGTAGGTTCTCACAAAGAACAAGGATTTAGTTTTGGGTTAGGTATGCACTACGCTTTAAATAACCAAAGCGCGGTGATATTTGAGTTCGTTGATAACGTCTCTGAAGACCAAGTTCGCCTTAACTCGATTACATTGGGTTTTCAGCACCGTTTCTAATTTAAATACCTAGAGCTCAAACTTGGGGCTAGGGTCTTTTATTCAATTATTATAGTGACATACCATGTTTAAAGGATATTTCTCTATTGCCGCTTTTATATTGGCAAGTACGTTTGCGTCTTATTCAATGGCACAAACACCCACTCCAGAACAAATGAAAATGTTTCAAAACCTACCCGCCGACCAACAAAAGGCCTTGGCGAGTAAGTATGGTTTCTCCATTCCTTCTAGTTCATCTTCAAACAAGTCTCCCTACGAAAATCCGCAAGTAATCCAACCTAGAACTGAAGCTAGTAGCGCTGTATCTTCCAATATCGAAGAACAATGGCTCAAAAAAGGTGAGCAGGGAGAGCTTAAACGCTTTGGTTTAGATCTTTTTGCTGGTTCTCCAAGCACCTTTGCTCCGATCAGTGATGTTCCTGTGCCAGCAAATTACACCGTGGGTGCAGGTGATGAAATCATTGTGCAGTTGTTTGGTAAGGAGAATGAAACGCATCGTTTACGCGTAAATCGTGCGGGCACAATCAACTTCCCCTCACTTGGGCCGGTAAATGTTGCTGGCATGCACTTTTCTGATGTTCGTGACTCTCTGACGCAACGTGTAAAAGAGCAAATGATTGGTGTGCGCAGTGATATCTCATTGGGTGAATTACGCACCATGCAAGTGTTTGTAATGGGGGATGCATATAAGCCTGGTGCCTACACGGTTAGCGCATTAACGACAATTTCACAAGCTATTTATTACAGCGGCGGTTTTGGTGAAAGTGGGGCGCTGAGAGATATCCAGCTAAAGCGTGATGGTAAAATCATTCGTAAGTTGGATATGTATGACCTTTTACTAAAAGGTGATGCAAGTAATGATGTGCGCTTGCTACCGGATGATGTTGTTTTAATTGGTTCTGTTAACGATACAGTGTCTATAGAAGGTGAAATCAACCGCCCTGCAATTTATGAAGTCAAGCAAGGTGAAACATACCAGCAACTTATTCAGATGGCTGGTGGTTTTACTGCGAATGCCCATGTCGAGCAATTGGAGATAAAACGCTACGCTTCACATGGCGCTCGTGAGGCTCTGACGCTTGATTTCAATAAAACGCAAGATCGACAGAGTAAAGTTAAAAATGGCGATGCCATCAAGATCTTGAAAAAAAGCGAAGAGCTTACTCGTTACGTACAGATAGAGGGAGATGTTCGTCATCCTAGCTATGTGGAATGGCGCAATGGTCTTCGTGTTGCTGATCTTTTCAAATCTGTTGACTCAGCTTTTAATTCTACAGCTGATGTTAACTATGCGGTTGTGGTTAGAGAGATTAATCCGCAACGTGATATTGAAGTGTTCCAACTAAGCTTAGCCAACGCAATTCTATCACCAGGTAGCCAAGACAACCTCCAGTTACAATCACGAGATCGTATATTGGTTTTCAACCGCTTTAATAACGAAGACTTGGATACATTGGCAACACAAGAGGCTGTTTCAAAAGCAAAAACATTGGAGCAAGCGCAAGAGCAAGCTGAGCTGGAACAACAGAAAGAGCAAGAAGTGATGAGCTCTTCTGTTGCCGTTTCGCATTCAGCAAACGGTACGCTGAACAACCCGAGCACCACAGAGCAGGCGAAACCAGCTAAAATCATTTTCCGTGGTAAAGAGATTACAGAGGAAGACTTTGAAAAGCTGAAGCAAAATACTCGTCGCACTTTACTTGCCCCTGTCTTGTTACAACTTCAGCAACAGTCTCGTTTGGGACTAGCCCCTCAAATTGCTGAAGTCTTTGGTGAAGTCAAGCACCCAGGGCGTTATCCGATTACTCCAAGAATGACGGTATCAACGCTTATTGAAGCAGCTGGTGGTTTGACTTACAACGCATTTACAATTAATGCAGAACTAGCACGAACTGCGATTAATAGTGCGGATGAACGTGCTTATATTGATGTTGAACGTATTGATCTGCGTAAAGCAATTCAAGGCAGTGCTTCGGACGATGCAGTTATCGTGGGGCGAGATCGTTTGAACATCTTAGAAAAGCCAAATGTGAAGCTACAAAGCACAGTCACTTTACAGGGTGAAGTTCGTTTCCCAGGAACCTATACCGTGCGTCAAGGTGAAACCTTAAGTGAGTTATTGGACCGAGCAGGTGGTCTCACAGAGTTTGCTCATCCTCAAGGAGCAATATTTACGCGTGAAGCATTGCGTTTACAAGAGCAGAAGCTTTTAAACCAATATGCAGCAGATATGCGTAAAGAAACAGCGAAGAAGACGTTCCGAGCCGATAGTAATATGGGCTCTGTAATTTCAGACCCAGAAAAAACACTAGCATTTGTTGAGGAAGCAAGTCGCAGCAAAGCACTTGGCCGTATGGTGGTACAGTTAAATCGCATCTTAAAGGGTGAGCGTTCAGCAGATTTTATGCTAGAAGATGGAGACTTCCTTTTTGTCCCAACCTTCCGCAATACTGTATCGATTATGGGTGAAGTTCAGGTTCCAATTACCTACTTGTTAGACAACAAACTTGATGTTGATGATTACTTGAACAAAGCGGGTGGAGCTAAGAAACAAGCGGACGAAGACCGTATTTTTGTAGTGCGTGCGGATGGTTCTGTTTACAAGCCTTCATCAGGTTATTGGTTCGGAAACAATAAAGAAGGGTTAAAAGCAGGCGATACTATTGTAGTACCAATTGATACCGACTACCGTGATGCATTAAGCACATGGACTGCAGCAACGCAGATCCTTTACCAAACAGGTGTTGCTATCAACGCACTGAAGTAATGACTTAAGCCACTCAACAAGAGAAAGGGGGAGAAATCCCCCTTTAATATTAATGGAAAAGAATCAACTTGAACTAGATATTGGTGAGCTAATACGCTTACTTTGGCAACAGAAAATAATGATCGTTGCTATCACATTTATATTTGCGGTTGCGTCAGTGCTTTTTGCTATTTCAAAGCCAAATCTCTACAAATCTGAAGCTGTACTTTTTCCGGTAACAGACAATACGCCTAGCTCAACCGTGGGGCAATTGGGTGGTTTAGCTGCGTTAGCGGGGTTTGGTAGCCAAGACAGTTCCAAACAAGCTATTGCTTTAGAGTCCCTACGCTCAAGAGTATTCTTAGGAGCATTCATTGAACGTAGAGATATTTTGATCCCATTAATGGCAATCGAGCATTGGGATGCAGCTACTGGAAAAGTATATATTGACCCGGAGATCTATGACGAAAGTACAAGCACTTGGACAAGAGTTGTTAGTGACGGAAAAACACCAAAGCCAACCATTTTAGAGGCCACGAAAGTTCTTAATGAGTTACTCGTTATCGATTCAAATAAAACGAGTGGTTCAACTATTGTTTCTTTGACGAACCAATCGCCAGTTTTAGCAAAACAATGGCTTGATTGGCTGATCTCAGACCTGAACGAATGGATGAAGAACAAGGACATCAACCAAGCTAAGAATAATATTCAATACTTAGAGAAGCAGCTGAATCTTACAAACCTCTCTGAAATGCAGAATGTTTTTTATCAATTAATTGAAGAGCAAACTAAGAAATTAATGCTTGCTGAGGCACAAGAGAACTACATCTTCGATATTATCGATCCACCAGTGGTTCCGGAAGAAAAAGATAGCCCAAGTCGAGCTATTATTTGCGTTCTTGGTACGTTAATTGGTGGTATTCTGTCAATTATTATCGCACTAATACGAATTGCAATAACACGTAAGAATGCTTAGCTTAAATTTAGAACCAATGAAACGGCTAGAAGGGCATGTTTATTTATTCACTCTTCTAGCTCCTTTATCTGTAACTAAATGGAATAAAGTTGTACTTGTTGTACTTTTTCTTTCGGCTGCGTTGAGTGTTGGATATTATTTTCTTTTAGCTAGAAAGATTAAATTTGAAAAGTACTCACTGACCACATGTGGCCTTTTCTTAGCAGTGTTTTTAGTCTCGCTGTTTAGTATAGTGTTCAATCGAGATTACTTAGTCACTGAATATCTTAGAACTGTAATAATAGGGCGACTTTTCACCTTCACTGCTTTAGTGCTTAACTTACTTGTTATTCTCATGTGGTTACCAAGTGCGAATGAAAAATCAGTAAAGAAATTACTGTATTATGGCCTATTCACTACATTCACTTTTGTAATCTTAGGGTATTGGCAGCTTATAAGTAAGCAACTTGGAATTCCATTTTTCATTGATACACGAGATTGGATGCATGGTGTACCAGCAGCTTTGCGTTCTGTTTTCCCTTCTAGAATAACCTCTATTGCAGAAGAGCCAAACTTTCTATCCCCTATTTTAATGGAGTGTTTAATTCTTATTGCTCTATTAATTAGAAGCAAGTTCTGGAGTGTAGTTTTGCTAGGAATGACTACTATTATCGTTGTGTTGTCATTCTCCGGTGGGGCATACGTTAACTTCGCATTATTATGTGCATTTGTCTTTTTCTACATATTTTTAAAAACTGCGACAACTGGTAAAACGAGAATAAGTCATTTCGTGATAATGTTAGCAGTTGTATTTTTTATTGGTGTAATTGTCTACTTTGGCGCTCTCTTTCTTGAGTTTATTTACTATAAATTGCAGCATGAAGCTAGTGGTGGTTCTTCACGAAGCCAATTTATGATTTCATTTTCGAACCTAATCGCAGAGTCAAGTATAACACAATTAATTTTTGGCCACGGGTTAGGGACAATGTCAGTCCTAGACAGTTTTGGTATGCGTAGTGAAGACTACCTATTCAGAATAACAAATAACTATGTTTTAGATATGTTTTGGGAAGGTGGAGCGATCGGTGTTTTTTTGATTTTTTCGTTTTTTACTGCATTAATTCTACCTGGCATAAAGCATGGATTTTTATCTCGATATTACTTTTTAGGGGCACTGATGGGGTTTCAAATACTTGTAACATCAAGTTATCGTTCTGAATATTTGAGTACCCATTTTACCTGGGCAGTATTAATTACATTATGTATTTATAAGTTGGCAGAGTTTAAGCGAAATGTTATCGATTGATGTGCTGATTAGCACGCTCAATAATGGTATAGAGCAAATTTACGATAATGAACTTCCCATAGTTGAAGGGGTTCAATATATCATTATTCATCAGACTTCTGTAGCTTATGAGCTTTCCAGTAAGATTCATAAGTTGCTCGAAAATAGGAGTGATATCAAATATCATCATATAGATACACTCGGCTTATCTAATAGCCGTAATGCTGCATTAGCAAGAGCGTCATCTGATTTGGTTGTATTTTGTGATGATGATGTTTACTTTTTAACTGACGCGTTCGATAAAATCAGAAGTGTCTTTGATATAGATGAAGAGATCGATATTGCAACTTTCAAAGTAGTTACTCCGGAAGGCGAACCCTTTAAAAACTATCAGTCAAAAGCATTTACCCATACATCAAAAACCTTGTTTAGAGTCTCCTCCATAGAGGTTGTTGCTAAAAGAGAGAGTTTACAGAAGGCTCGTTTATCGTTTGATACAAACTTTGGTTTAGGTAGTGGCTTACCTGCGTCAGAAGAGAATATTTTTCTTCTCGATTGTTTTAAAAGTAAACTAAATATCAAATACTTTCCTGAGTTTATAAATTGTCACCCTAGTGAAAGTACTGGTAAAAATTGGTCAAATAAAGCAATGCGATCAAGTAAGTTACCTTTTATGTATCGTTGTTTTGGTTGTCCGTCTTATCTTATATTCATTCTGTTTGCTATTAAAAAATACCCAGAATATCGGAAGGATATTGGTTTTTTTAAAATGATATCAGAGAATATTAAGAGCTTGAAAAAATATATTGAAGTTAGGTGAACGTCTCTAAATGAAGAAAGTTAGCGTTTATATTATTACTCAAAATCGAGCAGAGTTAGCAAAAAGAGCAATCCTCTCGGTGTTTGAGCAAACATATAAAAACATTGAAGTGATTGTCGTTGACGATGCATCAAAAGATACAACATCAGAGATGATTGCTGAATTGCAAGAAAGATATCCAATTACTTATTTTAAAAATAGTGAAGTAAAAGGTGCTTGTTTCTCCAGAAATGTAGCGATCAATAATGCAAGTGGTGAATTCATCACAGGTATGGATGATGATGATTATTTTACTCCAGAGCGTATTGCAACACTCGTAGAATATTATAATGATGATTATGCTTTTGTTTGTGCAAATATATTGGAAGTAACGAAAGAAGCGAAGACTAAGCGTAGTTTTGGTTTTGTGGAAGGAGAGTTTACTTTAAAAGAACTTTTGCATCATAACTTAGTCGGCAATCAAATTCTGACAGAAACGGAGAAGTTGAGAAGTATTGGTGGCTTTGATGAGTCTTTCCCTGCATTTCAAGATTACGATACTTGGGTTCGTTTAGTGGCGAAGTTCGGAAAAGCTCTAAAAATTTCTGATGCAAATTACTGTTTAGAGACTGATCATGGAGGAGAGCGGATTTCCTCGTCGAATACACGAAAACATCAAGGTTTTTTACTCTTTGTGGAAAAACACAGAGACAAAATGTCAAAAAATCACCTTAAATCGATGAATATTTTAGAGTTTAAAGTGCAAGGGAAACCGCTGTCATTCATTAATATGTTGAAAAATATCAACTGTGGGAACTATCGCTCGGCATTATCTTTATTTAAGAAAAGTTTTAACGGCGTTTGATTAATTCATTCGCCAAAGTTGTTTAACTCATAACACTCATTGAACCAGAAAGTTTATTGAGGGGTCTGTGAAGTTATAGCGCTCTCTAGGTATAAAAATGAGTTCAACAAAAAAAGCACTAAAAAACACAGCTTGGTTATTTAGTGAGAAAATTATTACACTGGCAATAACTTTTCTCATTAACATTTTTCTGGCGAGATACTTGGCGCCGGAACAATTTGGACAATACAACTTCATTGTTTCTTTCTTAGCTTTATTAGCGCCTTTTACATCGTTAGGGCTAAATGCATTAGTAACACGAGAGATTGTCAATGGACGCAGTCAATATGAAGTTCTATCTTCCTCTTTTTTACTCCGTGTTATCGGAGGAATTGCTGGAGCGATATTAGCAATTGTAGCTGTATTAATTTGGCAGAGCTCAATTGAACTTGTGGATCCGAAATGGTTGATTGTTGCAGCAATTGTCAATATATCCTCAGCATTTTATGTCATCGAGTTCTACTTTCAAGCTGAAGTTGCATCTAAGTATTTGGTTTTGGTTCGAGTTACAACACTGGCGATATCAAGCATTGCAAAGCTAGTCTGTATTTATATTAAAGCCGATTTAAGCTTCTTCATCTGGGTGTTTTTTGCAGAACTTGCTGTTCGAGGTGTGCTTTATGCGTCAAGTTATCTCTATTACAATAAACGTTTCGCTGAAGCTATCAAAGTCGAGCATGTTTCTTGGGATAAGCCCTATGCGCTTTCGTTGTTAAAACAGTCTAAATGGCTTGTCTTATCTGGGTTTATGTCAGTTGTTTATCTAAAAATAGATCAGCTCATGATTGGTCAAATGGTCGGAGCAACCGAGCTAGGTATCTATTCTGTGGCCGCAAGACTGTCTGAAGTATGGTATTTCTTCCCACTTGCATTAACCACATCGTTCTTCCCTCGACTTTTGAAAGCACGTAACGACCAAGTTAAGTATAACCTTCAACTTGAACAATTATGTGGGATATTACTTTGGATGGCGGTAGTAATTGCGATTGCCGTCTCTTTATTAGGAACGTGGCTTGTCCCTCTTGCTTTCGGGGAGCCTTATGCTCCAGCTACTCCAATACTTACTATTCATATCTGGGCTGGTTGCTTCATATTTATGCGAGCCCTACTTAGTAAGTGGTTGATAGCAGAGGGGCTTTTAAAGTTCTCTCTCTTTACCCACGGTATCGCGGCCATCATCAATGTGGTGCTCAATTACGTTATGATCCCCAAGTTTGGCGGAGAAGGAGCAGCAATTTCCACACTGATTTCATATGCGAGCGCAAGCTATTTCGTTCTTTGGTTCCATCCCAAGACTCAAATTATGGCAGTAATTATGACCAAATCGATATTTATGCCGATAACATATTGTATTAGGAGTTTTAAATGAAAAGCCTGTTACTAAAGCTTTTGAACAAGAATACAAAAACTCGAATTAAAGCGTTAATTGAAAACACTAAAGCAGGGTTGATGCGAGTAATGTCCAAAACTCGTTTTACGTCTTCTCTTTACTACACGTTTTTTAGCACGGAGTTTTATCGTGAACACCAATCGGTTCTCAAAGGAAGTCTGCGGTATCACGATAATAATACCAAGGCAAAAGACAACCGAGTTCTGTTGAGACGAAATGTACACCGTCTTGAAAAGGGCTTGATTATGCGCCCAAGAAGAGATGTATTTGCTACTCGATACATTCAAGAAACCGTTGATGCTTTCGTTGTCACTTGCAACAACCAACAACTTAAAAAGGAAGAGTTGGATTGGTGTGTGAGCGTGCTTAGCTATTTCTTTGAAATTGCGGGTAAAGATAGTGATATTGATAAAGCAAAAGCTGATTACTTTGCGTGCTTAGAGAAACTTCAATCTCTAGATGAGCTAACGATGTGTTCAGTTCCCTATGCGAAAAACACAAGTGAAGTTTCAGAAATTACGACTGAGCAGCTAGAAAAATTGTTTAAACAACGCCGCTCGACTCGCTGGTACCTTGATCAGTCAGTTGAAATGGAAAAGATCGAGCGAGCAATGACAATTGCAAAGCAAGCGCCTTCTGCCTGTAACCGCCAACCATTTAAGTTTCATGTTGTAACCGACAAAGATATGGTGAATAAAGTTGCTGATACCGCAATGGGTACAGTTGGCTTTGGGCATAATTTTCCAATGATTATTGCGATTGTTGGAGACCTTTCAGCATATCCAGCAGAGCGAGATCGCCACGTTATCTATATTGATGGCTCATTGGTAGCAATGCAGTTCGCTTTGGCATTGGAAACAATGGAACTAAGCTCTTGTATGATCAACTGGCCGGATGTAGAAGACCGTGAAAAGAGACTTGAAAAATTGCTGGATTTGGATCCTCACGAACGTACAGTCATGTTAATGTCAGTAGGTTATGCAGACCCTGAAGGTTTTATCCCATTCTCTCACAAAAAAGACAACTCAGATTTGATAAAGGTAGTTAAGTAATGATCGTTGAAATTAAAGGTGTTCAATTTGTTAATAAAGGTGCAGAACTCATGTTGCACGCTGTTATTCAAAAATTGAATGAGTTTGATCCTAGTGCAGAGATTGTGTTGGCACCTAATGGCAATTCGCCATATAAAGCGCGTGCCGAGGTTAATGCTTATCAGAAGCTGTCTTTGAAAAAGCGCTTTTTGGACCTAAATGAGCTGTCATACTACCTACCGTCTAAAGTTAGAAAGTGGCTAAAAACTAATTGGGGTATTGTTACGGAAGCAGACGTTGACGTAGTGTTGGATGCATCTGGTTTTGCTTATGGCGATCAATGGCCCACCAAACACCTTGAAGCGGTAGCTAAAGAGGTTAAAAGACTGGTTAAGCATGATAAAAAGTTCATTTTTATGCCGCAAGCTTTAGGTCCATTCACTGATGCAGATAAACAAACAGCAGTGAAGGAGGGTTTTAGTGAGGCCACACTTATTTTCGCTCGAGAGCAAAGCAGTTTTGATGGTATTCGACCTCACCTTGAAGATACATCCAAGTTAAAAATTGCGCCTGACTTTACGAACCTTGTGAAAGGTGAGCTTGAAGAAGATTACGCGAAATACAACAACACTGTGTTTATCATCCCTAACTACAATATGGTAAACGAGCGCAACACCAATACTACCTGGAAATCACGCTACCTAGATTTCTTAGTAGAATCTGTTGATAACATTGTTGATCTAGGCTTTACGCCAGTACTGCTGAACCATGAAGGCAAGCACGATGGTGAGCTGTGTGAAAAAGTGCAAGCAACAACATCTCATCCGATTGAAATTATTCAAGAGACCAACCCTTTAAAAGTAAAAGGTTTGATTGGCTCAAGCCGAGGCATTATTTGTTCTCGCTTCCATGGTTGTGTAAGTGCATTAACTCAAGGTATTCCTTGTGTAGGTACGAGCTGGAGCCATAAATACGAGAATCTTTTTGCTGAATACAATCGTGCTCAATTCTTAGCAACACCAGAGTGGTCCAAAGAAGAACTTAAAGTAGCATTGTCAGACTCCATCAGCACAATAGAAGAAACGATATATACTGAGAAAATTTCAGAGTACAAAGCTCAAACAGAAGCAATGTGGGCTGAAATCTTTAAGAAAATTAAATGATAGCAATTATCCTCAGAAGTGTTCTGGGGATAACCTCTAGTTTAATTAACTTGTATAAGTATGGATGATTAAAAAGTCAGTATAATGCAAAAGAGCCAATCCCTTGTTTCTATAATCATGCCTTCATATAACTCTGATGGCACCATTTTAGAAAGTATTCAAAGTGTACTATCCCAAACTTATAAAAACTGGGAGCTTATAATAGTAGATGACAGATCTACCGATAATACTTGGCAAGTCATTCAAACATATGCTGATAAATACGATAACATTCGTGTATATCAGAACAAAGAAAACCTAGGTGCAGGAGCGAGCCGGAATTTTGCTATAAAAAAAGCAAAAGGCCGCTTTATTGCTTTTTTGGATTCTGACGACCTTTGGACAGAAGACAAACTAGCAGAGCAAATTCCATTCATGCTGGAGAATAACTACCCACTCACATACACTCACTACAGCCGTTTTACTAGTGAAGAAGAGCTGAGTGTTGTAACTGCTCCCGAATATACAACGTATAAAAAACTTATGTACAGTAATGTTATCGGGTGCCTGACCGCCGTTTATGATACACAGGCACTCGGTAAGCGCTATATGCCTCTTATTCGTAAACGTCAGGATATGGGATTGTGGTTAGATATACTGAAAGATACTCCTAAAGCGTACTGTCTACCTAAGCCATTAGCAAAGTATCGGATGGATAGTGGTATGACAGCTAACAAATTTAGCGTTTTGTCATATCAATGGAAGTTTTACAGAGACGTGGTAGGCTTGAGCTTGCCAAGAAGCCTATTTACATTTTCTGTCTACGCCGTTAAAGGTACGATGAAACACCGAACTAAGCGCAAATCTTAGTTTCCTTAATCCTCGATAGAGCTTACAGAATATACACACAAAAAGAGCAGCGACCGTAAGGCGCTGCTCTTTTTTATACCTGTGATCCGTTCGATTAACTTCGCCGTGTTTTAGCGACCCATCCCAAATAACACCGTTTTGACTGTAAGGAAAAGAATCTTCACTTCCATCATCCAGTTTTGGTGTTTGATGTAGTAGACATCGTATTTATGCTTCCAAATAGCGTCTTCTACCGATGCGCCGTAAGGATATTTTACTTGAGCTAGGCCAGTGACCCCAGGTTTAACGGCGTGACGAAAGCGATAGTAAGGAATGGCTTTTTCCAACTCAGAGATGAACACTTCACGTTCTGGGCGAGGGCCAACCATCGACATCTCTCCCTTTAGTACGTTGATTAACTGAGGGAGCTCATCAATGCGAGTTTTACGAATAAAACAGCCGACTTTCGTTACGCGCGCGTCATTTTTTGTTGCCCATTGGGCTCCGTTCTTTTCTGCATCGTTCCGCATCGAGCGAAACTTAATCACTTCAAACTCTTCATTATACTGGCCGGTACGACGCTGTTTAAAGAATACCGGACCTGGCGATTCAAGCTTAATGAGTAGTGCCGTAATAAGCCCTACTGGAATAGCAACCCATGACAGCATGAAAACAAACAACAGATCGATGAAGCGTTTTTGCCAGCTGTTCTTACGATTAGAAAGGATAGAAAAAGCTTTTTGGTGTAAGAAGTAGCCGCTGTGCAAAAGCTCAGTTTCAGTATATCCGAGTGAACGGTCAAAATAGCTCACTAATGGCTCAACCCAAGCACCTAGCTCTGTCGCCGCGACAAGAAACGCTTGCTGTTCAGGATCTAGATGCGAGCTTTTGAAGTGGCAAAGCGTTTTGCTCTTGAAGTCTCTAAGAGAATAGTTATTAACCTGAGCGTTAATCTCAGGATGCCTCTTAAGTACTTGAGCAATTTTTGCTTCGTCTTCTTTTGGACAGTAGATATAAAGGCAAGCATTTGATTCACTTGCGGATAACTCGTCCAATGCTGATGTTATGCTGATAGAATTATGCTTAGTTAATTCAGAAGCTTCTCGTTCTTGAAGCGTGTCGCTCATACTGTCTGTCATAGGAATGGAATAAGTTGTTATCGACTAGCCAATTGCTTACAAGTCGGCGATTATAATTTATTTCGTATAGAAATTATATCCCTGAATCCAGAACATGCTCATAACTTTGTTAATTTTCTTGAACCTGAGTCCTTGTTCATGACTTGTTTTTGAATCTTAACGTAATTATATCAATGAACTCGAAAAACTATGTTTGCGATATATTATATTGCCTCGAAATTAAATGATTGTTCATTTCACTATATAACGCAGTTATATCCGAGGGTTATCAGTTGTTGATAAAGCGATCTTTTCGACGCTTGTTCACCATGAATAAGGTGAACTTCTTTCGGAGGAGTAGGAATACCAGAAACAAACTGTATTAAATCTTCCCTATCCGCATGTGCAGAGTAACCTGACATGGTATGTACTTGAGCCTCCACTCTAACGCGCCTTCCTTCAATCAATATGTTCTCTTCTCCATCCTGAATTCGCCGACCTAGCGTCCCTTCTGCTTGATAGCCTGCAAATAACACATCATTTCTTTTATCTGGCAGCAATGCTTCTAAATAATTGACGACACGTCCACCTTCACACATACCAGAGGCCGCAACTACGATAGCAGCTTCTGCCGTGCTCGCGAGTCGATTGACGAGCTTTAAATGGTCAGTGTGGCTTTCGACGGTAATACATTGATCAAACGCAAGAGGGTGTCGGTGATGCTCGAGCCGCTCTTTCGCTTCAGCTCCCCAAAGCTTTTTAAATTGCCTATAGGTAGTAGTTACCTTTTTAGCCAAAGGAGAATCGAGAATAATAGGCAGAGAATCTTGCAAGGCGTGCTCATGAATAAGCTTTTCTATATCAAACAGTAACTCTTGAGTTCTCCCGACGCTAAAAGCAGGTATAACAATTACGCCACCATCCTGAAGTGCGTGCTCAATAATAGAAAGCAATCGCCTACTGCGAGACTCAACATCTTCGTGAACTTTATTGCCGTATGTTGACTCGATAAACAAATAGTCAGCTTTTTCAGGCGATACCGGGTCAGGTAGGAGAGGCGTGTTGCGAGGTCCCAAATCCCCTGAGAACACAACAACTTCATTGTTTGATAAATGAAACTCAACATATGCAGACCCTAAAATGTGTCCTGCTGGTTGAAAGCGAAGATAGGTATGTTCTTCTATCTCTATCCATTGGGAGTAAGAGCAAGGGCGAATAAGCGTTCGAATAAAATCGAGCAAGCTTTCCCTTTGATGGCGCCTCATGCCTAACTGGAGCTTTAATCCATCTTCTAACATAAGCGGTACGAGCTCAGCGGTGGCTTCCGTACAGTAGATAGGTCCCTTATAACCTGCAGCCAATAGCCAAGGTAGCCGACCAACATGATCGATATGAGAATGGGTTAGAGCAACCGCTTTGAGATCAGAGATAGAAAAGTCGATATTCAAACTCTCCTGCTGAGCATTATCTTGACCTTGTAGCAAACCACAGTCGATCAGCACACTTCCATTTTGTAATACGAGCTCGTGACAAGAGCCTGTAACCGTATTTTTCCCACCGTGGTGCAGTACTTTCATAACGAAACGACGCCTTTTCCTTTGTTAACCCACGCTTACGAGTATTTGCTTTTATATAGCGACACCTCGCGACGTAAAGACGGCTCAGTCAATCGCGCAATGAACAAGGTAAGCAGAAAGTGGTGAATAAGTGAGCGCATTGTAGGCAAGGATAATGAGAGTAAGAAAACAGCAAAACCGAAAGTTTAGAGAGACTTAGATATTCGTCATAAATTTGACTGTGTAGTATTGCAACCTGTTGTGATGCAATTCATATTATTGCAACTATTTTCACTTAGGCTTCTGAGATTAACGCGTTAGCTATACAAACATCAGCTATGCCGGAAGGAGTTTAATAATTAGTAAGTCAACAAAAAAGCGTCACGTTTATGGCGAGTTAAGTGTCAGAAAAAAGACATTTTTTTGCAAGCTTTTTGCACGTTCTACTTTTAGTTGCAACGTGTTTACTATACAATTCGTCTCCTGTTTGGAAACGCAACCATTAAACACTACGTATAAAACTTGCTTCTAGGAGCCAGACCTAGGGGCGGTAGCGTGCCTAAATCATCTGTTAGTCTCTTTCCTAACAGAAGAGAGACCAAGCAAGATAATTTTTAATAATAATAAGCACCTAAGTGCATTTCTGGCAAGATTGATTTATAAAAAACGAGAACTATTACAAATTTATGTAATTCCCTTTTGTCAGAGGGACGCTCAAAGCTAACAAAGTGGCGAGCAAATGTTGGTTAGGCATAGGTTACAATTTAAATCTCCATTTCTCATACCTATCAAAACCCAATACTAGGTTTATAGAAGTACATAACTACCGGCCCAAACCGTTAGTTAGTGTATTCAGCTTTGTATTTGGCCTGCCTATAAAGGCTGAGAACCGATGACCGTCACGAGCTAGTGTCGGTGGAACTCAGTTACTTACATATTCAATATTAGAAATTAGCGTTTGCAATGCGTTACAACCCACGTTGGCTAATGTGGTTTTGTCACGCCAAAAAATCACCTGCTCATTCTTAGAGTTCGGCGTGTCTAGATACGAGCGAAGCAAGAATCAGCAGTATCGGACCTGTGATGCAATGGAATCCGTAAAGGGAATCAGTCGGATGCGTTATAGATTTACCTCAAACTTATTTAATAACACAGTTGGCTACCATGAATAATGCATATTTATTTGTATTTATTTTGTCGTTCGTTCTACTTTTTGTTATGCGCAAAGTTGCTAAGCGCGTAGGTCTAGTAGATAAACCCAATGCAAGAAAGCTCCACCAAGGAGTAGTACCCCTTGTAGGAGGCATCTCCATTTTCTCTACTATACTGGTCGGGTTCCTTCTGTTCCTACCAATGAATGACAACCTATCACTCTACTTATCTTGTTCGGCTGTGCTTATAGTGCTCGGCGCATTAGATGACTACTACGATGTAAGTTTCAAAATTCGTCTTATTATCCAAGCAGGAATATCCCTTGCGATGATTTACATCGGAGGCCACAGCTTACACGATTTAGGCTACTTAATGGGGAGCGAAACCATTGCCCTTAATGAAGTCGCTGGCGCAGTGATCACCGTTATTGCGGTAATAGGCGCAATTAACGCATTCAATATGGTTGATGGTATAGACGGCTTGCTGGGCGGGTTAGCCTCGGTCACCTTTACAGCATTAGGTATTGTGTTTGCCTACAACGGAAACGAATACTTAGCCACGATCTGTTTAATGATAGTGACTGCGATGCTCCCTTATATCTTCCTGAACTTAGGTTTCCCACTAGGTCGTCGCTTTAAGATCTTCATGGGCGATGCAGGCAGTATGTTTATCGGCTTTACCGTGGTCTGGATGCTGATTCGCGGCACACAAGAGCCAGGAGCTGTAGCTTTCAAGCCAGTTACAGCGCTGTGGTTAATTGCCTTACCGTTGATGGACATGGCAACCATTATGATTCGTCGCGTTCGTAAAGGTCAGTCACCATTCCAACCAGACAGAGAACATCTACACCATATTTGCCAACGTATTGGGCTTTCACCAGGTGCAACGTTAATTTTCATCTGTTCTATGGCATCCATTTGTGCTGCGGTAGGCTTATGGGCTGATTTTACTAATGTAAGTGAATCAATAATGTTTATTACTTTTTTGGTTCTATTTGGCTGCTATTTCTTTTTAATCTCCCATATTTGGAAGTTCTTAACATATTTTAATAAAGTGTTTAATAAAAACCTCCATATAAGAACGGAACTAAAGTAACGGTTTGATTTTAGGCTAGCGTTATTATTATTTTATAATTTAATTTTTTGGAAAATTGAGATGACTTTATATAAAGATATACTTGAAGTTGAGGGTGGACAGGTACCTAAAGGTATTGTGACTGTATCTGGAGCTAAAAATTCTGCTACACGTCTTTTGGCTGCGGCCACTATTTGTGACGAGCCTGTAACTTTAACCGGTTATCCAACAAGCCTAGTTGACTCAAAGCATAAAGAAAGATTCCTCAATAATAATGGTGTAAAAACTGAAATTGATGGTGACTCAATCTATATCGACTCTCAAGATTATGAACCACATGAATTGGATGATTACTTCTATCCGATTAGAACAACCTATCTGTTAGTTGCAGGACAACTTAAGCGCTCTAGAATAGCTTACATACCGTATCCTGGAGGATGTAATATAGGTGCGAGAAAATATGATGTACATATATCTATTTGGGAAGAGTTTGGTTGTAATGTCGAGGAAAGGGAAAATTGTATAGTTATAACTGCACCTGAAACGATAGAGTGTTGTCAATTCGAATTTCCGATTTCAACAGTTGGAGGTACAGAAAATGCTCTCTTAATGGCCTCTATAGCTAAGGGCACCTCTGTACTATCTAATGCTTATATAACACCAGAAATAGAAGATTTAATTGAGTTTCTAAAAAGAAGTGGTGTGGAGATAAATGTAATTGGACAAAGTTATATTAAAGTCACAGGTAGTAATTTATTAAAAGGACATACTTATCATGTATTACCTGATAGGATCGAAGCACTGACATGGTTAGTATATGGTGCAATATCTGGAGGGGAAATTTTGATAAAAAATATTCCTTTTTCCTCTATGGAAATTCCATTAATGTACCTTAAGAATGCTGGGGTCGATTTTTTTCAAAATAGCGATAGTATTTATATTGGTCCTTCTTGCATGGTGGATGGGCATGCACATTCATTCGAAGTCGCATGTGGCACCCACCCTGGAATTATTTCTGATATGCAGCCCTTTTACGTGATGTTAGGGTTAATGTCCGTAGGGAAATCTAGAATTCATGACTATAGATATCCAGAAAGAATTAGCTATCTATCTGAATTGCAGAAATTTATAAATTTAGATTTAGAAGCATCTGTTGGACAGATAACGACTAATGGTCCTGTGATATTCAATGCATCTGATGCTTCAGCAACTGATTTGCGCGGTACTATGGCTGCGGTTTTAGCTGCATTATGTGCTCCTTCTGGAGTCTCCAGAATTACAGGTGTTTCAATGGCACTACGTGGATATAATGATCTCATAATTAAACTAGATGGTCTGGGTGTAAAAGTTAAATATTCACAGTAAATTTTGTAGAGACTATTTAAAGTTGACTTTATATGACAAGTTTATCAGAAAAATCTTATTGGAAAATAGGCGGTAATTGTAATAATTTTAATGAAGTAAATGATCATAATGAACTTTATGACGTTGTCATTAAAAATGAAAAAATAATTACCATCGGAAATGGAACAAATATTCTTTTTGATTCTAATGGATATGATGGATGTATTGTAAAGCTAGGAAGTGGCTTTAGATATATTAATTTAATAAATGATGATGAAATTGAAGTCGGGGCTTCTTATCCCATTCCTCATTTAGTACGTTTTTTATCAAAAAATGGATTGGGTGGTATAGATCATTGTATTGGTATACCTGCAACTTTGGGCGGGCTAGTTACAATGAATGGTGGAAGTCAAAGAAGATCTATATCTGAGAATATAATTAGTGTTAATACAATAGATCATAAAGGTAAAATTAAAATTTTTTCTTGTGATGACTGCAAGTTTGGATATAGAGATTCAATATTTAAAAATAATGAATTAATAATTACAAGTGTTCGGCTTAAATTGGATAAAATAAACCCAAATTCAAACAGAACTAATTTGTTAAATATTCTATCCGAAAGAAGGAATAAATTCCCTAGAAAAATTCCTAACTGTGGTTCTGTATTTAAAAGCTCACCTGAACTTTTTGAAAAGCTTGGACCACCTGGAGCTATTATTGAAAGTCTCGGTTTGAAGGGGCTGAGAGTTGGTGGTGCAGAAATATCAAAATTACATGCGAACTTTATTCTAAATACCGATAGCGCTACATCAGATGACATTATAAGTATTGTTTCAAAAATAAACAAAGCTTGCTATGAAAAGTTTGCTATTGAATTGAAATCAGAAGCTATTTTTTATGATAAGGGTGGAGAAGTTTATCAATTAGAAGAAATTGCAAGAATAAAAGATAAAAACCAACGACTCTTGTGAAGAGTTAATATTTAGTTTTCAATGCTGGCTAAAATGAATAAGAACAAATTATTAAGAAAAATTATAGATATATTTTTAAAAAAAATAGTAGTACTAATTATAGGTTTTAGTATTGTAATTATTCAAGCCAAAGCTTTGGGAGCTGAAACAAGAGGAGTATTAGCATCTATGTTAATACTCCCTCAACTGATGATTTCCATTGCTGAAGGAGGAATGCGTCAGGCATCAGTATACTTCTTAGGAAAAAAAAATTATGACATAGGAAAAATAGTAGGAACAGTTAGATTCTTCTTTTTTTTATCGGCTCTGATTTTTTCTATAATAACATTTTACTTCCAATATCAATATTTTTATAACGATCAAAGCTTCCATCTTATTTTAATATCAACTTTTTGTTTCCCATTTTTAATGATGTCTAGCTTCTTTAGGGGAGTTCTACTTGGATTCGAAAAAACAAGAGAGTTTGGAAATAATTTATTATATCCCAAAATAATACAGATTTTAATTATATTGTTTTTGTATTACTTTGATATGCTTGATTTACAATCTTCCATTATCTTATTTACATTTGTCGCCGTTATAAATGCATTTCAAGGATTTATTGCGTATAAAAAAGTAATAGATAGAAAGATAGTTTTTAAACTTGATTTTTCTATTCTAAGGGATATGTTTAAAATTGGTCTAATATATGCGTTATCTTTCTTTTTTATAGATCTTAACTATAAAATTGGAATATTTATAGCTAGAGAGCACTTGGAGTTAAAAGAGGTTGGTAACTATGTGCTTAGTACACAATTAGCTGAGTTTGTGTGGCAAATTCCTGCTGCTATATCTATAGTTTTCTTTTCAAAAAGCTCAAATATAACAAAGCATGACCAATCTTGGAGTGAAACTGTTACTAAGACTTGTAGAATACAAGTTTTTATATCTTTAATTATATGTTTAATTATTGGCTATTCAGCATCATATTTTCTTCCCCATGCCATCGGCAATGACTATATCCTTGTAGGTGATATATTTATGTTCTTAATTCCTGGTATTGTGTTTATATCAATATTTAAGGTGGTTAACGTTGATCTAGCAGGAAGAGGGATGCCTGCTGTATCATTGTTTTTTATGCCGGCAATAGTATTGACTAACTATTTCTTATCCATAGAGTTAATAGGTTTTTTTGGGGTATTGGGCTTGTCCTTATCTGTATCGATATCATATATATTGGCTTCTATAATTATAGTTGCTATTTATTGCTATAAATTCGATACAAATTTCTTTGATTTTATACTAATAAAGTTTAATGATTTAAGAGTTAAAAAATAATGAAAGAATTGACAATTGTTACTGTGTTTTATAACCGCAAAGATATGGTGCACACATCAGTTTCAAGTATACTTGAGCAGTTAGATGATAGTATGGAATTATTATTAATTGACGATGGTTCTACTGATGGGACTACAGAAATTATTCAGGAATATAATAACGTAAAAAATATTAGAGTAATAATTCAGGAGAACAAAGGGTTTGTAAATACTATGATTTGGGCGATACAAAATTCTAGTTCACAATTTATCGCTGTTCATGGCTCTGGAGACTTGTCGATAAATAATAGATTCAAAAAGCAAGTCTCTTATCTGAAAGATCATCCTGATATAGGGGTCGTAGGCTGTCACTCTATTGTTGTTGATAAAAATAATGAGAAAATCAACAAAATATTCAAAAGCAAAATTAATGATTTGACTTATAAAAAAGACCTACTTTTATATAACCCTTTTATTCATGGAGAAGTAATGTTCCGTAGAGATATTTATGATGCTTCTGGCGGTTATAGGCCTGTATTTAAATACTCTCAAGATTTAGATCTATGGTGCAGAATGAGCCATCATACTAAGTTTTATATTATGGAGGATGTGTTATACAAAAGATATTTTGCAGTTAAAGGGAGTGTAAGTGGAGTACCAAGAAAATCTATAGAACAGCAACTATTAGCCGAATTCTCTAGGTATTGTCATTTAAATAGAATTAATAAAAATATTGACCCTTATGAAGTAGACCCGAACTTTGCATTATTGTCTTTTGAAAGAAATGATAAAATAAACTATGAGTTTTTCAGATTTGCAATTCTTTCACTATGTCGAAGTGATATGGTTGCTTTTGATGAATATAAAGAAGCATTGTCATCATCTTTGAAGGGAATATATTATAGATTCGTTCTTTCCATAGCGTCTTTATTCCCTGGTAAGTTAATAAACTACTTTATAAAAAAAGTTAAAAATGCTTAATAGTTTAATTTCTCTATTGTATTCAATATCGATATTCATAACATTAAATCCTTTTTTTACTTGGAGCAATAGTTGGGTTAAAGTAATAATATATCTTATCCCTGTCATTTTTAGTTTTGTGTTTAAAAAAATAAAAAGTCATCAAGATAAAGATATATTATATTATTTCTTAATTTGCTCTTCCTTTTCAATATATATATATTTGCCAATAAGAGAGTTGGATGATATCAATTTGGGTTTTTTTGGTATGATTCTTCCTTTATTTGTGTTGTTTTGTTCGAGAGATATTCAATCAAAAACTCTCAATCACCTCGCAAATATATTTGTTCTTATATCAGTAATATCATTATTTTCTCTTATAACACATTCGCTTAATGTTAATTTGTGGTCTTTTAATGTTTCTCAAGACTTTAGAAGAGCAAGTTCAAATTTAGAGCAATATGTGTTTTTTAATGGTTCTTTGTACCTAAATACATTGCAATATAAAATAATGAATTTAGAGTTATATAGGATGATAGGTTGGTTTAAGGAGCCTTCTCATTATGCTATAGCACTGTCATTTATTATTTCGTTCTATGACTTCAAGAAAAAATGGATGTTATGGGTTTTGGTGTTTAACTTGTTTTTAACATTCTCATTGTCTGGATATATTATGATGATAATGTTTTATATAATTAAACATTTAGATTTAAAAGGTGTGTTAAAAATAGTCTTCCTCGTAATTCTTAGTGTGATTTTATTATCGCTTCCAGCTCTAGAACCTGTAATGAATACGTACGTTTGGGCAAAGGTGGAAGGTAAGGACCTCTTGGAAATATTATTCTCTAGAGCTGAATCCACATATACTATTCCAGAAATAAGTTTATATGAATTTATGTTTGGCTTCGGTAGATACTTTACCCAGGAGTTTGAAATAATAATTTCTGATTTTAGAGCTGCATTTTTCAGATATGGATTACTTTATTTTTTGTTTATATTTTTACATTTTATACAAGTTAGATTCCTTTGTTTTAAAAACTATAACAAATACTATAAGGTATATATATTATTAATGATAGCGATTATTTCTCATAGAGTTTGGATTATTGAATCTATATTCTATATGGCTCTATTTATATTATGCTATATAACATATGGAAAGGAAGTAAATGAAAGAAAAAGCATTGGTTTTTGAGCCTTATACTGGATTTATCGCAGGAGCTCAAAAAGTTACTCATAATGTAATTGATATTTTAAAAACCAAATATGATGTTACTTTAATTTTAAGAAACAGTAAGTCCCCTAACGTCGATGAATTAAAGTTAAAGTCAAAATATAAGCACATACCTTTTGAGTTTTTTTTAAGTAAAGTTTTTGGAAGAGGGAGTTCTGATTCTAGAAGTAATGGTTTAGCAATCAAGGTTGGTATGCTTTTTTTAATGGCTGTATTAAATGTTTATGTTTTCATCAATGTTCTTATATATAGGCCATCTTTAGTTTATACCTATGATCCGAGAGGCCTAATACTTTCTGGTTTATTATTGAAATTACTAAATACAAAGCTTGTCTGGCATCTTCATGGCCCAATAAATTTCGGTAAAACCATGAATAAAATACTTTTAAGCTCTCCGGATATCATCTTGGTTCCATCGAACTATATAAAGGAATCTATAAATAGCGGCTCTTATGATAGTAAGATAAAGGTAATATATAATGGATTTAAAATTGATTTAGTCGACAAAGATAAATCTACAGAATTTTTTGAGATGCTATATGTTGGAACAATTGTTCCTCATAAAGGCTTACATAATATTTTAATCGCCTTGAAGGGGTTTAAAAATTCAGCCATTACACTGAACATTTTAGGCGAGTATCATGGTGAATACAAAATTGAGTATAAAATTTATATTGAATCACTGTTGGCTGAACTACCAAAAAATATAAAAGTTAATTTTTTGGGATGGGTGTCTGAACCTAATAAATATTATGCTAAATCCTCCCTTTTATTGTTCTCATCAGTAATCGATGGCGTCATAAATTTTAATGATTTCGATTTGCCAATAAGATCTAGTGAAGCATTGCCCACAGTGTTAATCGAGGCTCTAGCTCAAGGGACTCCAGTTGTTGCAACTAATACTCCAGGTGTGTCAGAAATAGTTACTAGTAAAAGATATGGTGTCGTTATTGATGAGTCTGAACCAGACTTGCTTTATGAAGCCATAAATAAAGTAATGAACAATTATAATCAATATAATTTCAGCGGTGAGGATATAGCCAAAAAGTTTTCTCTACCACTAATGACTTTTAGATTAAAAAGTATTCTATAAATTGTGTATTAATTTATGAAAATTAAAAAGAAATTTAAGTATTTAGTTCGAGACTCTATGAGAGCTATGTTAGGTCGTGAAAGTTATATTTGGCTTAGATTCTTAGTTACTCATAAGTATTTCCCTGATTTTAATAATCCTAGAACTTTCTCTGAAAAGATAATATACAGAAAGTTGCATGATGACCCTAATATTTACTCTAAATTAGTAGATAAGTACAAAGTTAGAGAATATGTGGATAAAGTTATTGGGAAAGAACATTTAATACCACTAATCAAGGTGTGTGATAATATTTCACCAAAAGACTTTGAAGATATCCCAGAGTCCTTTGTTATAAAAACAAGTAATGGGGGAGGAGGAGAACACGTACTTATTGTTGAGGATAAATCCAAGTTACAACTCCTAGATGTTTGTAATAAATTTAACTCCTATATTCAACAAGATATTGGTTCTAAAATAGATGAATACTTTTATGACATTGAAAAACCTGTAATTATTTTTGAGGAGTTGATAAAGCACAATAATGGTTCTTATCCTTCGGATTACAAGATTCATATTTTTGGAAGTGAGAAGGTTATAATCCAAGTGGATACCAATCGATTTGAAGACCATTGTCGTTCACTATTCGATGAAAACTTAAAACGCTTAGAATTTTCTATTCAACCTAAGTATAAACCAGTTGATAGTGCATATGAGTTTCCTAGTAATATAGTAGATCTGATATCTAAAGCAAAATCTTTATCTAAAGGTTTTAAATATGTTCGAGTTGATATGTATAGCGTAGAATCAAAAATTTACTTTGGAGAGTTGACCTTTTGTCATGGTAGTGGGTGGGAGCCTATTAAACCTAAAGAAAAGGATTTTTCTTTAGGTAACTTATGGGATGAGTATAAATGAAATATTTAGTAACTGGCGCAGCGGGGTTTATTGGCGCTAAAACCATTGAAGTGCTTTTGAGTAAAGGTGCGAGTGTTGTTGGTGTAGATAATATTAATGACTACTATGATGTTAATCTTAAAGAAGCTCGACTACTGACGATCAACAATAGTGAGCGATTCGAATTTGTAAAGATGGATCTCTCGGATAGACAAGCTGTAGCTGATTTCTTCGCTAACAACCAGTTTGATTGTGTTATCCACTTAGCAGCTCAAGCTGGTGTGAGATACTCTATAGAAAACCCGATGGCCTATGCGGATTCTAACTTAGTTGGTCACCTAAACATCCTAGAGGGTTGCCGACATTCAAAAGTTAAGCATCTAGTTTACGCATCGTCATCTTCTGTTTATGGCTTGAATCAAAAAACACCTTTTGAAACAAGTGATACGGTTGATCATCCAGTTTCTTTGTATGCGGCGACGAAGAAATCAAATGAGTTAATGGCACACTCATATTCTCACTTGTATGACTTACCGACCACTGGATTGCGGTTCTTCACCGTTTACGGTCCATGGGGTCGTCCTGACATGGCACCTTTTATTTTCACTAAGAAGATATTAGAGGGCGATACAATTGATATAAACAATAATGGCGATATGTGGCGAGACTTCACTTACATTGACGACATTGTTGAAGGTATTGTACGTATTTCAGAGGTTATCCCTCAAAGAAATGACGACTGGACCGTTGAATCCGGTACGCCTGCTTCTAGTTCTGCTCCATATTCTGTTTACAATATCGGTCACGGTAGTCCAGTTAACCTTATGGACTTCATCACGGAAATCGAATCTGCGCTTGGTATTGAAGCGAAAAAGAACTTCCGCGAGATGCAGCCTGGTGATGTGTATAAGACTTATGCTGATACCTCTGATTTATTCGAAGCGACTGGCTATAAACCTCAAGTTGGTCTTAAACAAGGCGTTCAAGCCTTAGTTGATTGGTATTGCGAGTTTTATAAGGTTTAGGTAGTTAGATGAAAACGGTTGCGATTTCAGCAAATACAAGTTGGTATTTATATAATTTCAGAAGAAACACCATTACGGCGTTGTTGGACGCTGGTTATCAGGTTGTAGCTATAGCCCCTAAAGATGATTATTCACCGAAGCTTGAATCACTTGGAGCAAGCTTTTGTCATATCAACATTGACCAAGGGGGTACAAATCCTGTTAAAGATATTGGTACGTTTTTCTCATTTATCAAAATCTTTAAGAGCGTCAAACCCGATGTGGTACTGAACTTTACTCCAAAGAATAATATCTACGGTACGTTAGCTGGGCATTTTGTTGGCTCTAAGTCGGTCAATAATATTGCCGGCTTAGGTATGGTCTTTATTAATGAAGGCCTTACGTCTAAGATTGCCAGATTGCTGTATAAAATGAGCCAATCTAAAGCAAGTAAGATCTTTTTTCAAAATGAAGACGATAAAACGTTGTTTTTGGAGAACCGGTTAGCGCCATCGTATCTTGTTGATCGTTTACCTGGTTCGGGAGCTGATCTCAACCGTTTTCAAGTTAGCCCTGCAAATGATGACGGTGTAATTCGCTTTTTATTGATTGCCAGAATGTTGTACGACAAAGGCATTGGTCACTACGTTGAAGCGGCTCGCGCATTGAAGTCTAAACATGGTGATAAGGTTGAATTTCGATTACTAGGTTTTCTTGATGTTAATAACCCTTCAGCTGTCTCTAGTAGTGATATGCAAAAGTGGGTTGATGAAGGCATTGTAAGTTATCTTGGCACTTCTGATTGTGTAGAAGAGGAGATTGCGAAGGTAGATTGCATGGTGCTTCCTTCATTCTATCGAGAGGGAGTACCTAAATCGTTACTTGAAGCGGCGGCAATGGGGAAACCCATAGTAACAACTGACAATGTTGGTTGTCGTGAAACGGTTGACGATGGAGTCAATGGTTATTTATGTACTCCTCGTTCGACAGAGAGTTTAATTGAAAAACTGGATTTGGTGATCAACCTCACTCATCAAGAAAGGTTAACAATGGGACAATTCAGTCGTCAAAAAGTTGAACGAGAGTTTGATGAGCAGTTAGTCATACAAAAATACTTGGACGCAGTGGAAGATTGCTTTCAAAAAGAAAAAACTCAAGCAGAAGGCCTCAGTGCCAGCTAGCAAAACTAAATAAAATAAAGAGTTATGATCAATAAGATTTCAGTGGATGAAGTAACGATAATTACCCTATCGTTGGCTTGTAGTTGTGGCGTCGCGGCAAACGAATTGCAGACGCTAAATTCTAACCAAAGCTTTAGTGGACTGGTTTTTAACCCTAATGCTCAAGTTAAAGAGTATGGCGACTTTGGTGTATCTTTTGCCCAAGGGCGCCCTTGGCTTGACGAGGTGCAAGGTTTAGATTCTATAAAAGTATCTTTCGGCCTCATTGAAGGGTTAGAGGCTCATGGTAGTATCGTTACTTATGATTATAACTCGAACTGTTTTAAAACAGGCTGTGGCGGTATTCGAGATTTATCATTATCACTGAAGTATCAGGTTCCCAATTTTTGGGGGAATGAGAACTTAGATTTTGCTTTGGGTATGCAAGATGTCGGTGGGGCTGCAAATAAGCTCATGACTAATTTTGCCGTCGCTGATTATACGTTTAATGCACTTCCCTTAAGGGTTTCTGCTGGTTTCGGTCAGTCAGAAGAGCGTTTGATGGGTGTTCTAGATGGCCCTTTTGGTGGCTTTGAATACCAACCTTTTGACTTTGTTCAACTAGTAGGAGAGTACGATTCAGTAGAATTCAACTCTTCTATAAAAGTGTTCACTCCCGATGATTTACTGCCTAATGATATAACCGCCTCATTAAGCTACCAGATTTATTCTGGTCATGAATCGGATGGTTCAAGCGTTTGGAGTGCTGCACTCTCGATGCCATTGATAACGGAATACTCTCGCTCTCGCGACTACGCGAAGAATAATATGACGTTAATGGATCGTTTAGTCGTTGAGCAAAACAAAGCGCAACAAGCGTCAATTTCCTCTTTGGTTAGTGCGTTAAAAAATGAAGGCTTCGTTAATGTTCAAGTGGGCGTATCAAATGGCAAAGTTGTAGTGGCTGTAGAAAACCGCCGCTACAACCATAACCAAGTTGACGGACTAGGTGTCGCTCTGGGTATTGTGTCGAGTCATTTAGGTCAAAATGCGGCGCAAGATATAGGCGCTGCATCGGATCAATTTGAACTTGTGATGCTTGCCAACCAAAAACCAGTGGTCAGCGTTTTGTCTGACGCTAACTGTTACCAAAGTTTTGTCAATGGTAGCGCAGCTTGTGATGACATTCAGTTTATCACGCGCGATTTACCGGAAAGATTAGACATGGTTGATTGGAAAACGGAGCGAGTTAATTCAGGCACTTTAGATTCGCAGATCGTGCTTTCTCCTATGGTAAGGCATGGTTTTGCAACCGAGTACGGTGTATATGATTACTCTTTTGCTATGTCTAGCAACTTATACACCTACCTATGGTCTGGCGCGGCAATTGATGTTCGTCATATTTTACCTTTAGCAGAAAGTGACGATTTTGAAGAAGGTGGGTATTTCGAAGACAGCGCGTACGAGAACGAGATTGATCGTGCAATGGTGCATCAGTTCTTCCGTTTACCATATGTCGATATTGCTAATCAGGTCTCTCTAGGCTTGGTTAAGTCGGATTATATCGGTGCGCGCAGCGAATCAGCTTGGTTCTCTCAATCGGGCAACCATGAGTTGGGACTAGAGATGAGCTACTTCCAACATCAAGACGAAAAAGACAAAAATGGTTATGCGAATCCAGACCGACAAACCTTTTTAACTCGTTATACATTCTCTATGCCAGAGTGGGATTGGCAGTTTAACGCAACTGCCGGAGAGTTTTGGAAGGGGGATGTCGGCGCAAAATTCACGACCTCACATTGGTTTGAAGACATAGAAGTATCAGCAAGTTATCAGGTGACAAAGTTTAATGATACAGACGAAGAGCAGTTTGTCACTGTGTCAGTAAAACTGCCATTAACGCCATGGCGCGATATGTCGCCGGGAGTGATACAAGTTCGTGGTAACGAGGCTTATGATTTCAACGTTACGACACGAGTTGGCAACGATACAAACTATTTGGCAGCAGGCCAGGGTGATGAACTCGTGATGGATAATAGTATGCTTCGCCGCTACTTTAACCGAGGCCGTTATGGTCAAGAGTACTTTGAGCAGAACAAGCTTCGCATTCGCAATGCTTATTTGCGTTACTTGGGTACTCAATTGAATTAAGTTGTGTTGCTAGTTAGGCTTTTAGTTAATCGCCGCACTCTACCGAGAGTGTCGGTGTTTTGATATGCTAGCGTCAGTTAAATAATAGGAAATAAAAATGAAAATTGCTGTAGCAGGCACGGGCTACGTCGGTTTGTCCAATGCCATGTTATTGTCACAAAACCATGAGGTTGTGGCGGTTGATATTATCCAAGAAAAAGTGGACTTGTTGAATGGCAAGAAATCTCCAATTGTTGATGCGGAAATCGAACATTTCCTTGCAAACAAAGAACTCAACTTTATCGCGACGCTAGATAAAGAGCTGGCTTACAAAGACGCGGAGTTTGTTGTTATTGCTACGCCAACGGATTATGACCCTCAAACGAACTACTTTAATACTTCTTCAGTTGAAGCAGTGATTAAAGATGTGATGGCAATTAATCCAGATGCAGTTATGGTGATTAAGTCGACTGTACCTGTGGGTTATACTGCGCGCATTAAAGAGGAGTTCGGTTGTCAGAATGTTATGTTCTCTCCAGAGTTTCTTCGTGAAGGTAAAGCTCTTTACGATAACCTACACCCGTCTCGCATTATCGTTGGTGAGCGTAGCGAACGTGCAGAGAAGTTCGCTAATCTTTTAGTTGAAGGTGCGGTAAAAGAAGACATCTCGGTTTTGTTTACTGACTCTACAGAAGCCGAAGCGGTTAAGTTGTTCTCAAACACATACCTAGCGATGCGCGTAGCTTATTTCAATGAGTTAGATTCGTATGCTGAAGCACACAACCTTGATGCTCGCCAAATTATAGAAGGTGTTGGCTTAGACCCTCGTATTGGCAATCACTACAACAATCCGTCATTCGGTTATGGTGGTTACTGCTTACCAAAAGATACAAAGCAATTGTTAGCAAACTACCAAGAAGTTCCTAATAACATCATTGGTGCAATTGTTGATGCAAACCGCACTCGTAAAGATTTTATTGCAGACTCCATTATCAAACGTCAGCCAAAAGTAGTGGGCATTTACCGCTTAATTATGAAAGCTGGTTCAGATAACTTCCGCGCTTCGTCTATTCAAGGCATTATGAAGCGTATTAAAGCGAAAGGTATTGAAGTAGTGGTTTACGAGCCGGTACTGCAGGAAGATGAGTTCTTCCATTCTGCCGTTATCCGCGATATTGAAGAGTTCAAACAAATGTCTGATGTTATTGTTTCTAACCGCATGGTTGAGGAACTAGCTGATGTGGCTGATAAAGTTTACACCCGTGACCTGTTTGGTAGCGATTAATTAGTCTTTATATTCAAAATAATATAACAGGCTCCCTCAGAGGAGCCTTTTTTTAGTTGGTAATGGTTATGATTAAAAAATGTTTATTCCCTGCAGCGGGCTACGGCACACGTTTCCTTCCTGCAACTAAGTCGATGCCGAAAGAAATGATGCCAGTGGTGAACAAGCCATTGATTGAATACGGTGTTGAAGAAGCGATTGAAGCCGGTATGGACGGTATGTGCATCGTCACCGGTCGTGGTAAGCACTCGTTAATGGATCACTTTGATAAAAACTATGAGTTAGAGCATCAAATTAGCGGTACAAGTAAAGAAGCGCTGCTTGATGATATTCGTTCTTTGATTGATTCTGCGAGTTACACTTACATTCGTCAGCGTGAAATGAAAGGCTTAGGTCACGCTATTCTTACGGGACGTGAACTGGTCGGTGATGAACCGTTTGCTGTTGTGCTCGCGGATGACCTATGTGTGAATGAGGACCAAGGCGTTCTAGCGCAAATGGTTGAGCTGTACAAACAGTTCCGCTGTTCAATCGTTGCGGTACAAGAAGTGCCGGAATCAGAAACGCATAAATACGGTGTGATTGCTGGCGAGATGATCAAAGATGATATCTTCCGCATTGATAACATGGTTGAAAAGCCAGAGCCAGGTACTGCACCTAGCAATCTAGCGATTATTGGTCGCTACATTCTGACACCTGATATCTTTGAACTGATTGAAAATACAGAGCCGGGTAAAGGTGGTGAGATTCAAATCACCGATGCGTTGATGCAACAAGCTCAATCTGGTTGTGTTTTGGCATACAAATTTAAAGGTCAACGCTTTGATTGCGGTAGTGTAGAAGGCTACATTGAAGCTACAAATTACTGCTACGAGAACCTTTATAAGAAAGATTCCAGTGCGGAGCTCGCGAAAAAGCCAACCGTGAAAATTGCTGAGCCAGCGTAAATCGGAACTTCCTATTAGGTACTCCGACGGTACAACACAAACAAAAAGGGATGCATGATGCATCCCTTTGTTATTTTTACTCTCAGTAAAAACGAGATTAAGCTTTTGCTTTTGCCGCTGCTTTAGCGATTGCCGCGAAGCTTTTCGCGTCTAGAGAAGCGCCGCCAACTAGAGCACCGTCGATGTCTGGTTGTGAGAAGTAAGCTTCAGCGTTTTCTGGCTTAACAGAGCCGCCGTATTGGATGATTACTTGTGCTGCAACTGCTTCGTCTTTCGCAGCGATAAGTGCGCGGATAGAAGCGTGGATGCGTTGTGCATCTTCAGCGGTTGCTGCTTTACCAGTACCGATAGCCCAGATTGGTTCGTAAGCGATGATTGCGCCGTTTAGAGCTTCAACACCGTAAGTGTCGATAACTGCGTTGATTTGACGTGCACATACAGCTTCAGTTTCGCCAGCTTCGTTTTGCGCTTCAGATTCACCGATACAGAAAACAGGTGTTAGGCCGTTTTCTTTTAGGAAGTTGAATTTCTTAGCGATAAACTCGTCAGATTCGTTGTGGTATTCACGACGCTCTGAGTGACCGATGATGATGTGAGTAGCACCGAAATCTTTCAGCATTTCTGGAGACATATCGCCAGTGAACGCACCGCTGTTGTTTAGGTCAGTGTTTTGAGCACCTAGGATGATCTTGTTACCGCCTTCAGCGATTACGCGCTCTGCTAGGTCGATGTAAAGTGCTGGTGGAGCGACTGCTACGTCAACACCTTCAACGCCTTCAAGCTCAGCGTTAAGACCAGTTAGCAGCTCAGTTACCATTGCTTTGCTGCCGTTTAGTTTCCAGTTACCCATCACTACAGGACGACGCA
Source organism: Vibrio sp. Vb0304 (assembly GCF_033338995.1). NCBI lineage: Bacteria > Pseudomonadati > Pseudomonadota > Gammaproteobacteria > Vibrionales > Vibrionaceae > Vibrio > Vibrio sp. Vb0304. Next base: position 36,020 of record NZ_JAWOTT010000017.1, on the reverse strand, counting down.
TAGGAATATCTCCCTTATCTTTAATGTAAATAGTCAATTAATGTAAAAAATCTACGTAGGAATATAACAGAATAATGTGAACAGATCATGATTGGCGTCATGTCTTGTCCGGCTTTCTTTACTGATTCGACCAAGCAGCGATCCTGTTATTTTTGTCAAAAGCAATCGATTGGTGATCACGTAGACAGAATGATAGTTCATTCCTCGGAAATTGCTGCTGAGATTGGTATTACTACGCGCTGGAATTAATAGTTGTAGAAAGGAATCAAAATGCCAAATCTCGTTTTAGAGTATTCAAACTCGGTTGAAGAACGTGTCAATGTTCAGGGGTTGCTGGAGGATTTACATAAAACGGCGTTAGAGAGTGGTCTTTTTGAGCTCGCGTCAGTGAAATCTAGAACGCTCCGGTGCCACAATTGGTTAATTGGAGGAGAGGGCGATAGCCTCGACTTTATCCATATCAACTTTGATTTGCTATCTGGCCGTTCCCAAGAGCAGAAGCGAGAACTGTCACGAGCCTTGATGGCGACACTTCAAGAGCAAGCTAGTCACGTGCACAGTTTAACGGTCAATATCCGAGACATGGATATAGATAGCTTCCAAAAGGTAGTGAACTAGGTGGTGCTGGATTGCCCGAGAATAGCGAGGGGTTATTGTTACGAATTCTCAGCCTGGCTCTGCTTGTTATATGGGCGTTGTGGGCACCCAAGCTTTCGGTGTCCTTTCCAAACTATATCGACTCGGCTAATCTATAACCTTTCTACTTTGGGGTAAAATTTGATGTCGACTAAAGAATTACTGTTTTCTTTTCAAGGACGTATAGACCGTAAAACCTACTGGATTTGGAACGTCATTTACTATGTGTCCATTCTAGGCTTTGGTGCCGGTATCAGCCAACTGCTTCCTACTCTCTCCTATGTGCTTCTTCCTATTTTCTTGGTGATTCTGTTGATCCCTGATTTGGCGATCACCACCAAGCGTTGGCACGACCGCAACAAATCGATCTATTGGCTAGCACTGAATATTCCGTTGATTATCGGACGAATTGCCACGCCAATGACCAGCCCTGCCGCGCAAGAGCCGTCGACCCCACAGATGTTCGTTGCTTCCATTTCTCTGATTTGTGGTTTATGGATTCTAATTGAATGTGGTTTCTTAAAGGGAACATCAGGACCAAATCAATATGGCCCTGAGCCGGAGTAATTGCTTCAAGTATCGTGCGTGCTGAAAGTAGATTCTTAGTCTCGCTAAGGCTCGCTAGAATGACGCTCCTTTTTGGTTTGAAGGCTGTTAAAGTCATCATCATTCTGAACAGCGAGGAACGAGGTGATTCAGAATCTATCGTCCGGTTGAGCCGTGGTTAAGCTGAGCGGGAAAGAATAGGAGCTTGCTGTTACTAGATTCTTAGTCTCGCTAAGGCTCGCTAGAATGACGGACTCTTTTGATTTAGAGGCTGTTAAAGCCACTGTCATTCTGAACAGCGAGGAATGAGCGTGATTCAGAATCTATCGTCCGCTTGAGCCCTGGTTAAGCTGTGTGTGAAAGAGTAGGAGTTTGCTGTTACCAGATCCTTAGTCTCGCTAAGGCTCGCTAGAATGACGAACTCTTTTGATTTAGAGGCTGTTAAAGCCACCATCATTCTGAACAACGAGGCACGAGTGTGATTCAGAATCTACGCACAGAGTGCTCCGAGTTTGAAATAAACTGACTGAGCTCGCGAATTACAATGGAAAAGTAACAGCGAATAATGAAGGAGAATGAATCATCGATAAGACATCTTGCGTTTATATCCTAACGTCAAATAACAACGCCGTTCTCTACATAGGTGTTACCAGTCAGCTGCCCCAAAGAATATGGCAACATAAAAATGGAGTAGTGGAAGGATTTACTAAGAAATACAACGTTCATAAGCTCGTTTACTTTGAGTTATTCGACAATATGGCTAATGCTATAAACCGAGAAAAGCAGCTCAAGCAGTGGAAGCGTGAGTGGAAGTTAGCCTTGGTAAGAGAAACGAACCCTAACTTTCTCGATCTATCTACTGAGTATCAGTAAAAATCATCCCTATCTTTAAACGCATTTAAGCTAACCACATCCGCTTTTTGTGTCGGTGCCGCTTCCCCTTCTAGCGCTGCTTTGAACTTTACGACCTGTTTTTGCAACTCGTTCATCAATACCACATTGGTGTGATGAGGGTTTTTACACGTGCTGATGACTCTATCAATGTGGCTTTGTTGAGCCCACAATCTTTCTTTCATATCTTCTGATGCGCTCTCGATCATCTCTTTCGCCATCTCATGACGAAATTGCTCAAAAGCTTCTGGGTCTCGCTCTGCCATTCGAACCATTTCATCGAATGGAGGAAGCGTTTGGGATGGGATATGACGTAGATTAGACATCGATGCTCTCCAAATCCTTATGGAAATTGCCTTTAGTTACTAAAAGCCTATACCACTAGAAAGAGGAGAGAGGATGAATTCTTCAGCCGTCTCACTTATAAGAGAAGCTTTCAAGCTTGAGATTGAATAAGTGCGGCATGTCGATGTTTGGTTGTGGTGGTTACTGCAGTTGTTGGATGCGGTAAACGCAGCGTCTTTGGCCACTAATGATGTGTTCGGTACGCTCTACTTTGGTGTCACGTCCAAGTAAAGACTGAAAGACACTTAATTCTGATTGGCACAAGCTTGGGCAGCGAGTTGCGGCTTTACAAATCGGACAGTGATTTTCGATCAAGATGAATCCGTTCTCATCTTTCTCGAGCTCGGCCATATAGCCTTCTTGCTCTCTTAATGTGACAAGTGTTTCTAGTTTGCTTTGCAGAGAGTCGCATTGCTCAAGATGCTGACGATAACTTTGTAACGTGAGTTTTTCCCTTTCTGATGTGACTTTTTCCAGTCCATCTTTGCCAAAGATATGTTCGACAGCTTCTATAAACTGAATGGTCAACTCACCGTGACGGTCAGCAAATTGCTCATGACCTTTTTGGGTGAGAGACCAATGACGAGCAGGGCGACCAACTTTTACTTTTACGTCATGGATAGAAAGAATGCCATCATCTTCTAAACTTTGCAGGTGCTGACGCGCCCCCATGGTTGTCATACCTAGCTCAGAAGAGAGTTGTTTTGCAGTGACGGAGCCATCACGCTTAACGATTTGCAATATCCTATCTACGGTCTTCATATACCCACCATTTATACGTCAGTACATATTATGCGCGATAGGGTTAGTAAAGAAAAGTGTTGACTTAATTTGAGTGTGGATTTGTAGGGGCTATGTTCATATGAGCCAATATATGTCGTCATTCTGAACAACGAGGAACGAGGTGATTCAGAATCTATCTTTTGGTTGAGTAGTGGTTAAGGTGACCAGGCAAGAATAGGAGCTAGTTACTACTAGATTCTTAGTCTCGCTGGGGCTCGCTAGAATGACGAATTTTTTTGATTTAGGGCTAATTAAAGTCTCCGTCATTCTGAACAACGAGGAACGAGGTGATTCAGAATCTATCTTTTGGTTGAGCAGCGGTTAAGGCGAGCAGGACAGAATAGGAGTTTGTTGTTACCAGATTCTTAGTCTCGCTGGAGCTCGCTAGAATGACGAGTTCTTTTGATTTAGAGCTTATTAAAGTCACCTTCATTCTGAACAACGAGGAACGAGTGTGATTCAGAATCTATTGCCCGTTGTGCGGAAAGAAAGGCTCAAACTCAGATTGAGCTAGAGCCTCGAGAAATGCTTAAAGAATAATATCGCGTACTTCTGGATCTTTACGATCTAGGTAGTGAGTCGACTTAATGCGACGAATAGTACGGCATCGACCGCGCACGAGCAGCGTTTCTGTGGTTGCGATATTGCCTTGGCGAGAGATGCCTTCTAGCAAGTCACCTTTAGTAATGCCTGTTGCTGAAAATACCACATTGTCGCTACGAGCCATGTCTTCCATTTTGAGGACAACATTCGCTTTTACGCCCATTTCATCGCAGCGTTTTAGTTCATCTGCACCGTAAATGCGGTTTTCTTCAGTATCGCCTTTTACCTCATGACGAGGAAGCAGGCGACCGTGCATGTCACCGTCTAGCGCTCGAATTACCGCTGCTGATACAACCCCTTCTGGCGCACCGCCAATACAGTACATCATGTCCACTTCACTGTCTGGCATACAAGTTAGAATAGAGGCAGCGACGTCACCATCAGGCACCGCAAAAACACGTACGCCCATTGTTTGCATTTCTGCAATAACGTCATCGTGGCGAGGTTTTGCAAGGGTAATAACGACTAGGGTATCAAGTGGCTTGTTCAGGGCTTTTGCTACGTTCTCTAGGTTTTCTTTTAACGGCTTTTCTAAGTCAATTACGCCTTTTGCACCAGGGCCAACAACTAGTTTTTCCATGTACATATCTGGCGCTTTAAGAAAGCTGCCTTTCTCACCTGCGGCAAGTACGGCTAGTGCGTTCGATTGTCCCATTGCCGTCATACGCGTTCCTTCAATCGGGTCGACAGCGATATCCACTTCATCACCACCAATACCCACTTGCTCACCAATGTACAGCATTGGCGCATCATCGATTTCACCTTCACCAATGACAATTTCACCACTGATATCTGTTTTGTTCAGTAGCGTGCGCATAACTTCAACAGCTGCGCCATCGGCTGCGTTTTTATCGCCACGGCCAAGCCATTTGTAACCAGCCAGAGCTGCACCTTCAGTCACACGGGAAAATGCCATTGCTAAATCGCGTTTCATGATGTCTCCAAGTAAGCAAGAGGGAAGAAGAATTTGCGCGGCGATTCTATCACAAGGTCGAGTAAACGTTTGCCTTTTTGCGAGGCTTTTACTTTATCTAACTTGAATTTGATCAATACTTAGGGCGATTTTCAGCGTAGCGGGACGCAAAATCCTTGCTCAAAAATGCTTCGGCGACAAGAAAAGTCAGCGTTTAGTGAGATTGCGCTGATTTTTTGACCGAATGATGCAAAATATCGAATATAGTGAGTGTTTCTCATCGCGACGCTGAGTAGAATGAACCTTATATAGGTTAGGTGTGCATCAATCTCGCACATCGTCCCAACGGAATAACATAGGTAGGCCAAGATGTCTTTTGAAGTACTAGAACAACTAGAATCTAAAATTCAAACTGCAGTTGACACAATCACTCTTCTTCAGATGGAAGTCGAAGAGCTGAAAGAAGATAAAGCTAAACTTGCGGAAGAAGCGAACGAGCTTCGCTCTCAACGTGAAGAGCTAGAGCAAAAAGCACAACAAGCACAGCAAGAGCACGCACAATGGCAAGAGCGCATTCGTGCACTACTTGGCAAAATGGACGAAGTGGAATAATTCGGCTTCTTCATTCCAAATTAAAAACACCCGCGTTAAGCGGGTGTTTGTGTTTTAGGGAAGTAGAAAATGTTAAGACAAGGCTAGGCGCTGATAGCTAAGAGAAGACCCTATAACTTAGACACCTAAGACTCGCTATGCTTCTTCATCCAACTCTAAATCAATATTCAATGGTTCAGGCGACAGGATAATTCCGGTGCTATCGGCATAAATATAATCTTCAGGTAAGAAGCTGACGCCGCCAAAGTTGACTGGTACATCCAATTCGCCAATACCCTGGCTGGTCGCTCCAACAGGAATAGAGGCGAGGGCTTGAATGCCTAAGTTCATATCTTCAAGTTCATCTACTTCACGAACACAGCCGTAAACGACAATGCCTTCCCACTCGTTTTCTTCCGCAATGGTTGCGATTTCTGCATCGATAAGGGCTTTACGTAGGGAACCGCCACCGTCAATTAACAAAACGCGACCAAGTCCATCTTGCTCTAATGTCTCGCGGATCAACGAATTATCTTCAAAACACTTGATGGTGGTGATTTGCCCGGCAAATGAAGCGCGACCGCCAAAGTTACTGAACATTGGTTCAACCACATCTACCTGGTCGAGGTAGATATCACAGAGTGCTGAGGTATTGTATTCCATAGCGTACCTTTCTAAACAGAAATTGGTTGTCTTTGAGTATATCTAGGCATTAAGTCAATGCAATGACAATCCTTTTTTAACTTACTAGAGTTTGAGCTACCACAATTGTTGCAAACAAAACGTT
>NZ_JAWOTT010000017.1:0-29825 GCF_033338995.1 Vibrio sp. Vb0304 | reverse complement strand
AAAGATTGTTTCATGGAAATTTCGTGCTAGTAACCAATGTGCCCAGTATAAGCACAAAGAGGCAGATACGCTATTGACCTAAAACAACTCAACTAGAAGTCAAAGGGCGATTCAGAATCTATCGTCCGGTTGTGCGGTGGTGAAGGCGAGTGAGGAAAGAAAGGCGTTTGCTGTTAGCAGATTCTTAGTCTCGCTTGAGCTCGCTAGAATGACGAGATCTTTTTGATTTAGGTGTTGTCAAAGTCACCGCCATTCTGAACAACGAGTGTGATTCAGAATCGATCATCCGATTGTGCGGTGGTGAAGGGGAGTGGGAAAGAATAGGCGTCTGCTGTTACCAGATTCTTAGTCTCGCTTGAGCTCGCTAGAATGACCAGGTCTTTTGATTTAGATGTTGTCAAAGTCACCGTCATTCTGAGCAACGAGGAACGAGGTGATTCAGAATCTATCATCCGATTGTGCGGTGGTGAAGGCGAGTGGGGAAAGAAAGGCGTTTGCTGTTAGCAGATTCTTAGTCTCGCTTAAGCTCGCTAGAATGACGAGCTCTTTTGATTTAGATGTTGTCTAAGTCACCGTCATTCTGAACAGCGAGGAACGAATGTGATTCAGAATCGATCATCCGATTGTGCGGTGATTAAGGTGAGCGAGGAAGAATAGGCGTCTGCTGTTAGCAGATTCTTAGTCTCGCTGGAGCTCGCTAGAATGACGAGATCTTTTGATTTAGATGTTATCTAAGCCACCGTCATTCTGAACAGCGAGAAACGAGGTGATTCAGAATCTATCGTCCCAATAGTGCCGTGGTTAAGGTGAGTTGGAAAGAATAGGCGTCTTCTGTTAGCAGATTCTTAGTCTCGCTTGAGCTCGCTAGAATGACGAGATCTTTTGATTTAGATGTTGTCAAAGCCACCGCTATTCTGAACAACGAGGAACGAGTGTGATTCAGAATCTATCGTCCGGTTGTGAAGTGGTTAAGGTGAGTTAGAAAGAATAGGCGTCTGTTGTTACCAGATTCTTAGTCTCGCTTGAGCTCGCTAGAATGACCAGGCCTTTTGATTTAGATGTTGTCTAAGTCACCGTCATTCTGAACAACGAGGAACGAGGTGATTCAGAATCTATCATCCGATTGTGCGGTGGTGAAGGCGAGTGGGGAAAGAAAGGCGTTTGCTGTTAGCAGATTCTTAGTCTCGCTTAAGCTCGCTAGAATGACGAGCTCTTTTGATTTAGATGTTGTCTAAGTCACCGTCATTCTGAACAGCGAGGAACGAATGTGATTCAGAATCGATCATCCGATTGTGCGGTGATTAAGGTGAGAGAGGAAAAATAGGCGTCTGTTGTTACCAGGTTCTTAGTCTCGCTAGATCTCGCTAGAATGACCAGACCTTTTGATTTAGATGTCGTCTAAGTGACCGTCATTCTGAACAGCGAGGAACGAGTGTGATTCAGAATCCATCATCCGATTGTGCAGTGGTTAAGGTGAGAGAGAAAGAATAGGCGTCTGCTGTTAGCAGATTCTTAGCCTCGCTTGAGCTCGCTAGAATGACGAGATCCTTGATTTGGGTGTTGTCTAAGTCACCGTCATTCTATACAAAAAGCCCAGAAACAAGGTTCTGGGCTTTGGTAAAATAGATTGCGATTAAAGAATAAAGCGGCTTAGATCTTCATCTTCAATTGTGTCGCCTAGGCGCGCTTTCACGTAAGCGGAATCAATAACGAATTTAGCGCCAGATTGCTCCGCTGCGTCGTAAGAGATTTCATCCATCAAGCGTTCCATTACGGTGTGTAAGCGACGAGCACCGATGTTTTCTGTGCTTTCGTTGACCGTCCATGCCGCTTCCGCGATTTGCGTGATGCCGTCTTCTGTGAATTCGATGTCCACATCTTCCGTTTTCATCAACGCAACGTACTGCTCTGTTAGAGAGGCTTTTGGTTCTGTCAGAATGCGTTTGAAGTCGTTGCTGCTTAGTGCTTCTAGCTCAACACGAATTGGTAGACGACCTTGCAATTCTGGGATCAAGTCAGATGGTTTTGCCACTTGGAATGCACCAGATGCAACAAACAGAATATGGTCTGTTTTTACCATGCCGTGCTTGGTTGATACCGTGCTGCCTTCAATCAATGGAAGTAGGTCGCGCTGAACACCTTCGCGTGAAACGTCTGGGCCTGAGCTCTCGCCGCGTTTACAGATCTTGTCGATCTCATCGATAAATACGATGCCGTTGTTTTCAACGTTGAAAATCGCTGCTTCTTTTAGCTCTTCTTGGTTTACCAGTTTCGCCGCTTCTTCTTCCGCTAACGCTTTCATTGCGTCTTTGATTTTCAGCTTACGTTTTTTCTTAGTGTCGCCTGCCAGGTTTTGGAACATGCCTTGCAGCTGGTTAGTCATCTCTTCCATACCAGGAGGCGCCATGATCTCTACGCCCATTTGTGGTGCGGCTACGTCGATTTCAATTTCTTTATCGTCTAGTTGGCCTTCACGCAGTTTCTTACGGAAGATCTGGCGAGTGTGAGAAGACTCTTCCGTTTGCTCTGCTTGACCCCAACTATCACGTGCTGGTGGCAGTAGCGCATCAAGAATACGTTCTTCCGCTTGCTCTTCTGCGCGGAATTTCACTTTCTCCATCGCTTGTTGATGCGTCATTTTCACAGCGACATCTGTTAGGTCACGGATGATGGTTTCAACTTCTTTACCAACGTAACCCACTTCGGTGAATTTTGTCGCTTCAACTTTGATGAAAGGGGCATTTGCCAGTTTTGCGAGGCGTCGTGCGATTTCAGTCTTACCAACACCAGTAGGACCAATCATCAAGATGTTTTTTGGCGTCACTTCGGCACGCAAGCTTTCTTCAAGCTGCATGCGGCGCCAGCGGTTACGAAGTGCAATCGCAACCGAACGCTTGGCTTTTTCTTGACCGATAATGTGGCGGTTCAATTCATGAACGATTTCGCGAGGCGTCATTTCAGACATATTCTTTCCTTACTTCGTTACGATTACGCGGTTGGTTTTTCAGGCTCTACTGTTGAGTCTAGCTCTTCTACCGTGTGGTGATGGTTCGTGAAGACACAAATATCACCCGCGATATTGAGAGCTTTTTCCGCGATCTCACGAGCATCTAGATCTGTGTTTTCTAGTAGGGCGGTTGCGGCAGCTTGTGCGTAAGCACCACCAGAGCCAATCGCAATCAGGTCGTGTTCTGGCTGTACGACATCACCATTACCGGTAATGATTAACGATGCGGTTTCGTCGGCAACGGCAAGTAAGGCTTCGAGCTTGCGCAGAGCACGATCGCTACGCCAGTCTTTGGCTAGCTCAACTGCCGCTTTGGTTAGGTGACCTTGGTGCATTTGCAGTTTGCTTTCGAAGCGCTCAAAAAGGGTGAAGGCATCCGCAGTACCGCCGGCAAAGCCCGCTAGTACTTGGTTGTTGTATAGGCGGCGAACTTTGCGCGCATTACCTTTCATTACGGTATTGCCTAGAGATACTTGGCCATCACCCGCGATGACGACTTTATTATTTCGACGTACAGATACAATGGTAGTCACAGTCGACCTCTTGATTATTTCTCTTTGGATTTAATTCAGTATATGGGGGAGGAGAAATGGGGATTCAAGGGGGCAAAAAGAAAGGCCCTAGGATCTTAGCTCCTAGGGCCTGAGTTTAAAGATTTTCTTTCCAAATCGCACACGGCTCGATTTTCGCGCGTTGCAGTTTATGACGGTCACGTTCTGCATCACGTTTGAACTTATACGGACCTAGCACCACGCGATACCATGAACTGCCTTCTTTCTTACGAATCTTGCTCGACATCCCTTGGAACGCGATTGCAAGCTTGCGCTCTTCGGCTTGTGCCTGAGTTTTGTACGCGCCACACTGCATGATGTAAGGAATTTTAGAAACTTCAATTTCTTTGGCCACAACTTCAACTTCACGTTTCGGTAGTGACTCAACATATTCCCATTTTTCTTCTGGTGGTGGCGGCAAGTCTTTTTTCGGCTTTGGTTTGCTTACAGTGGTTGTTGGCTGCTTCACGACTGGTTGTTTAGGTTCTGGGTCGCTACTCAAAAGGTAAAGACCATAGCCAAAACCGCCCACGAGCAAGATAGCGAGCAGGCCACTGCGCCAAGGTTTTTTTCTTCTCGGCGGCTGTTTTTTTGTCGACTTTTTTGGGGCGCCTCGCCCCCGTCTTACATAATCTCTATTTGCCACGGTTATTTCTGGTCATCAAGGATTCTTGCAAATATGTTAATCCAGAACGAGTTGAGAAAACACCCTATTGATAGAATCTTGATAGCTAAAGCGCGACAACGCCCGAGTGTAGGAGTGTGTTTCTGTTCTCGCTTATATTTATTCGGGGATATACAAAAAGCAGGAGGGGTAAATAAAAAAGCGGCGCCTTAGCACCGCTTTGGGGATGAATACCTAATCTTCAGGTTAAGGGCGCTGTGGTGGCGCTGCACTTCCACGAATGACGAGATTAGTTTCAAGCAGACGCGAGCCTGAATGCACGTCGTGGCCTTTTAACATCTCGAGCATCATTAGCATCGCTTGTCGACCAATCTCATAGCGAGGTTGAGAGATGGTGGTCAACGGTGGATCGCAGTACTGAGCGAAGTTAATGTCATCAAAGCCCACAACAGAGAGATCTTGCGGTACTCGTAAGCCAAGCTTTTTCGCTTCTTGAATTGCGCCGATGGCCATTGTGTCACAGTGACAGAAAATAGCCGTTGGTGGTTCTGGCAATTCGAGCAGTTTACGAACGGCTTTTGCTCCGCCATCAAAAGAAAACTCAGTAATGACACTATATTGTGGATCTTTATTGATGCCGGCACGGCGCAGGGCTTGTTGGTAGCCTTGCTGGCGGAACTGACACAATATTGCTGTATCTGGTCCAGAGATTTGAGCAATGCGTTTATGACCTAATTGGGTCAGGTAATTCACTGCTTCAAATGCAGAGGTCAGGTTATCAATATGTACTGTCGGAAGCTCGAGTTCAGGCGCAAATTCACACGCCATTACCATCGGAGGTAAGTTCTTTTGCTCTGGCTTACTGACATCGAATGGTAGATCTGTACCAAGCAGTAGCATTCCATCTGCCTGCTTAGTAAATACGAGGTTAACGAAAGAGCTTTCGCGTTTCTTCTGTTGTCCGCTATCGCCCAGCAGGACTAGATAGCCATGTTCCATGGCTGCATCTTCAATACCGCGAATAATTTCAGAAAAATAAGGATCACAGATGTCGGGAACGATAGTAACAATGGTTTTTGATTCGTTTCTACGTAAGTTACGCGCTAATGAGTTTGGAGAATAACCCGCTTCAAGTACGGCATCTTCTACTCTCTTTCTTGTAGAAGAAGAGACTTTCTCTGGATTCATTAAGGCTCGAGATACCGTAGCCGTAGACACTCCCGCAAGCTGGGCAACATCCTTCATTGTCGCCATAGTTTTTAACCTCTCATTTATTTTTTGCCAAGATGACGTTATTCCGGTTTGAAATCAGAGTAATCAAACCGAGTTAGAGCTGTGTTTGCTCTTCGCTCAGTTCGTGTTAACGAGTGGGAAAATGGATTCTTCACCGCGATATCAATTTGTGGGAATAGTCATTGTTTTAATCTAAGCCTGTGCAAACAAGTCACTTTAGACTTTTCTAATTTGGATAGTCTATTCATTTCTAAAGTGAAAGTTACGGTCTGTTTAACAAAAATTGTAATCTTGGTGTGATTCTGGTCACATTAAGTGGTAATTCATTACATAGTTAAACGTTTGCTAGCTGAGATCTTGTGGTTCTATGTCTAAATTCCAGCGTACTTTCTTAGCATTTGGCAACAACTCAATAGCAGGTTTGGCACTGGTTAATAACTTTTGCATCAATGAACGATGCTGAGTTTGCAGTAATAGTTGCCAACGGTATTTACCAGCCCGCTTGGCCAAAGGTGAAGGAGTAGGGCCTAACACCATGCAGGAATCATCGAACAGAGGGTGTGACTCTAACGTAAAGCGAACCTGACGCAGGAAGTCTTCAACTACCTCACTTTGGTTCGCCTCTGCTTTAAACAGAGTCAAGAAACTATAAGGCGGAAGCTGAGCCAATTTGCGTTCTTCCAGAGCAGTCATAGCAAAGTGGCGATAGTCTTTTTGAAGCAGGGCCTGCAGCAAGCTGTGCTCAGGATGGTGGGTTTGTAGGATAACCTCGCCAGGTTTACTTGCGCGGCCGGCACGACCTGCGACTTGAATAAACAACTGCGCTAGTCGCTCGGAAGCGCGGAAGTCACTACTATAGAGAGAGCCATCAACATCCAAAAGAGCAACGAGCGTTACATTTGGAAAATGGTGCCCCTTAGCCAGCATTTGGGTGCCAATCAGAATTTGATGTTCACCTTTACGAATCGATTCAAGGGCATCTTCCAAACTACCTTTGCGACGTGTGCTGTCTCTGTCGATGCGAATGGCGTTGTATTCTGGAAATAACTGAGCCAATTGTTGTTCGAGTTGTTCCGTTCCTACGCCGACGGTAACCAATTGGGTTGAACCACACCCCTGACATTGATGAATCACCGGTTGTTGTGAGCCGCAGTGATGGCAGCGTATTTCGTTGCTGTAATGGTGGAACGTATAGTACGCATCACAGCGTTTACATTCTGCAATCCAACCGCATTCATGGCACATCAAAGCGGGCGAAAAGCCTCGACGGTTAAGAAACAACATTACTTGATTGCCCGCTTTTAAATGCTTGCGCATCTCGGCAATCAGTTGGGCAGATAAGCCACTTTCTAAATACTGACCTTTTACATCTAACACTTTATTAGTGGTTGGCACGGCAGAGCCAGCTCGTTGGGTTAGTGTTAAATGGTGATATTTGCCTGACAAGGCATTGTGCAATGTCTCCAGTGCAGGTGTGGCTGAGCCCAGAACAATCGGAACTTGTTCTTTATGAGCGCGCATTACAGCAACATCGCGTGCATGATAACGCAAGCTATCTTGCTGTTTGTAAGAGGTGTCATGTTCCTCGTCCACAATGATAATCCCGAGATCAGCAAAAGGCGCGAGTAGGGCAGAGCGTGTGCCGATAATGATTCCGGCCGCTTTGTCGCGTGCAGAAAGCCACGCATTCATACGCTCCGTCTCGTTTAACCCGGAGTGGATGACGTCAACTGGCACATTAAAACGGCGTTTAAAGCGGTTGATGGTTTGGGGCGTTAGACCGATCTCAGGTACTAAAACTAATGCTTGTTTCCCTTGCTCTAAAACTGGTTTGATAAGGTTTAAGTAAACTTCTGTTTTACCAGAGCCAGTTACTCCCTCTAATAAATAGCAAGCAAAACCTGTTTGGCTATTTACACTCGCAATAGCCAGCGCTTGTTCGTGGTTGAGCTTTGGCTTCTCGACGTCGCATTCAACGTGCTGTCCCCACTGGGTGATTGCAGGCTTCTTCTCGATACGTTCAATCCAGCCTTTCTCTTCTAAAGACTTTAGTACTGTTGAGGCTATCTCTTGGTCGACAAATTCCTGGTGAGGCAAAGCGCCGTTAACCAACATTTGTAAGACCTTCTGTTGTTTGACCGCTCGACGATCAAGCCCTTGCATCAGCTTGTCTTTACCGGATTCGGTAATTTGCCACTCTTGTAGCGTCGCAAAATCTGCAGGCTTTCCTTTACGTAGAGCTGCTGGCATCGCATTGTGTAGCGTATCTCCAAGTGGGTATTGGTAGAACTGGCTGCACCAAGTCAGCAACGAATAAAGCTTTTCAGACCATATCGGCTGAGAATCAAGAACTGCTTTGATTGGCTTGAGTTGATCTTTGGGAAAGTCCGAGTGATTAACCATTGCGGTGACGATGCCGACTAACGTTTGGCGTCCAAAAGGTACGGAAACGCGTCCACCAATGATCGGAAACAGGTGCCCCGGAATGGCGTAATCAAATTGTTTGTCGAGCGGAACGGGTAATGCCACTCTAGCAATGGTTGGACGCATAAATTCTTAGCTATTAAAAAAGAGGGAAAGGAAATGAGAGTCTATTAAAATCGGTATGGAAATTCGAGTAAAGCAATGCGATTCAGCGTGAATCGTGCCTCTATGATTAGTCTGGCTAAAAAAGTGGCGAAAAAGTTGCCAAATGTGTTGATCCGAGCAATGTGATTCTTTACTATATTGCGCCTTGAGATATGGCTTCGGCAATTAGTTGATGCGGTATCCCATTTTATTATTAATTGCGTGTGGTGTGCGGCTTAGATTCGTATAGCGACACGGCCTACTATTGAGGTTATCCCATGAAAGCTGGTATCCACCCAGAATACAAAGCAGTAAAAGCTACTTGTTCTTGCGGCAACTCTTTTGAGTTCAACTCTACTCTAGGTAAAGAGTCTATCCACCTAGACGTATGTGACAAGTGTCACCCATTCTACACTGGTAAGCAACGTATCGTTGATACAGGCGGCCGTGTTGATCGCTTCAACAAGCGTTTCGGTGCACTATCAAGCGGTAAGAAATAATAGCAGCCGCTATTACGATTACAGTTTAGAAAAGGACGCTTCGGCGTCCTTTTTGTTTTAATGGCTACCAAGCGAAGAGGAATGTATGGGGTTTGGAATATTCCCGATTATTTTTCACTCAGCGCTTGCAACCTAAAGTGTGATCTGTATAATGCAGCGCACTGGTTAAGCCAGTTGTGAACCAATGAGCAGTGAGGAGCGAGCAAATCTAAGGATTTGCGAGGTAATGTATACTCAGCTTATGTTCGCGGTTAATACAATTAGCTATCTTTTCTTCGGAAAAACTATCCTCAAAGGTGACTTTGGCATATAGGGATAGTTAATCGAAAATTAACTGACAATGCGTCCTAATCTTGGATGCTACGGTTTCACATAAATCAATCGGCATTCTCTCGTCTTGACGAGTTTGAGTGGCGATATTGTTTGTGTAATTTATTAAATTTGGAGCTCTGTCTCATGCAGAACCAACGTATCCGTATCCGCCTAAAAGCTTTCGATTACAAACTAATCGATGCTTCTACAGCGGAAATCGTTGAAACAGCTAAGCGCACTGGCGCACAGGTTCGTGGTCCAATCCCACTGCCAACTCGTAAAGAGCGTTTCACAGTTCTTATCTCTCCACACGTTAACAAGAAAGCACGTGACCAGTACGAAATCCGTACTCACAAGCGTCTAATCGACATCGTTGAGCCAACAGACAAGACTGTTGATGCTCTAATGCGTCTAGACCTTGCTGCGGGCGTTGACGTTCAAATTAGCCTAGGTTAAGGGAGATTAGAAGTATGATTGGTCTAATCGGTCGTAAAGTGGGCATGACCCGCGTATTTACTGAAGAAGGCGTTTCTATCCCAGTAACAGTTGTTGAGGTTGAAGCTAACCGTGTTTCTCAAGTGAAAACTCTTGAAACTGACGGCTACGCAGCAATCCAGGTTACAGCTGGTTCTAAGAAAGCTAACCGTGTAAACAAAGCTGAAGCAGGTCACTTTGCTAAAGCTGGCGTTGAAGCTGGTCGCGGTCTTTGGGAATTCCGTTTAGAAAACGGCGAAGAGTTCGAAGTTGGTTCAGAACTAACTGTTGAACTATTCAACGAAACTAAGAAAGTAGACGTTACTGGTACATCTAAGGGTAAAGGTTTCCAAGGCGCTGTTAAGCGTTGGAACTTCCGTACTCAAGATATGACTCACGGTAACTCATTGTCTCACCGTGCTCCTGGTTCTATCGGTCAATGTCAGACTCCAGGTCGCGTATTTAAAGGCAAGAAAATGGCAGGTCACATGGGTGCTGAGCGTGTAACGACTCAAAACCTAGAGATCGTACGTGTTGACGCTGAGCGCAACCTGCTTCTTATTAAAGGTGCAGTCCCAGGCGCAACTGGCGGCAACGTGATCGTTAAACCAGCTGTTAAAGCATAACGTCTCAGGAGTAAGTAATGGAACTAATGGTTAAAGGTGCCGATGCACTAACTGTTTCCGAAACTACTTTCGGACGTGAGTTTAACGAAGCTCTTGTACACCAAGTAGTTGTTGCGTACGCAGCAGGTGCTCGTCAAGGTACTCGTGCTCAAAAAACACGTTCAGAAGTTTCTGGCGGTGGCGCTAAGCCATGGCGTCAAAAAGGTACTGGCCGTGCGCGTGCTGGTACAATCCGTAGCCCAATCTGGCGTACAGGTGGTGTTACTTTTGCTGCGAAACCACAAGATCACAGCCAAAAAGTAAACAAAAAAATGTACCGTGGTGCTATGAAGAGCATTCTTTCTGAGCTTGTTCGTCAAGAGCGTCTAATCGTTGTTGATAACTTCTCAGTTGAAGCACCAAAGACTAAAGAGCTAGTTGCTAAGCTTAAAGAGCTTGAGCTAACTGACGCTCTAATCGTGACTAGCGAAGTAGATGAGAATCTATTCCTAGCTGCTCGTAACCTATACAAAGTTGACGCACGTGATGTTGCTGGTATCGATCCAGTATCTCTAATCGCGTTTGACAAAGTTGTAATGACTGCAGAAGCAGTTAAGCAAGTAGAGGAAATGCTAGCATGATCACTGAAGAGCGTATCCTAAAAGTTCTACGTGCACCGCACATCTCTGAAAAAGCAACTATGGCAGCTGAGAAAGCGAACACTATCGTTTTCAAAGTAGCTAAAGATGCGACTAAAAAAGAGATCAAAGCAGCTGTAGAAAAGCTATTTGAAGTTGAAGTTAAGTCTGTAAATACTCTTATCACTAAGGGTAAGACCAAACGTCAAGGTCTACGCCAAGGTCGCCGCAGCGACGTTAAGAAAGCGTACGTTACTTTGAAAGAAGGTCAAGATCTTGACTTCGTTGGCGGCGCGGAATAACAGGAGTAGTTAAAAATGGCTATTGTTAAATGTAAGCCGACTTCCCCTGGTCGTCGTCACGTTGTTAAAGTTGTTAACGCTGACCTACACAAGGGCAAGCCATACGCACCTCTTCTAGAGAAAAACTCTAAGAACGGTGGTCGTAACAACAAGGGTCGTATCACAGTACGTCACATCGGCGGTGGTCACAAGCATCACTACCGTGTAGTTGACTTCAAACGTACTAAAGATGGTATTCCAGCGACAGTTGAGCGTCTTGAATACGATCCAAACCGTAGCGCAAACATTGCTCTAGTTCTTTACAAAGACGGTGAGCGTCGCTACATCCTAGCACCTAAAGGTGTTGTAGCTGGTGATGTTATTCAGTCTGGTGTTGATGCACCAATCAAAGCTGGTAACACTCTACCAATGCGTAATATCCCAGTAGGTTCAACAGTACATAACGTTGAACTTAAGCCTGGTAAAGGTGGTCAGCTAGCTCGTTCGGCTGGTGCTTACGCTCAAATCGTTGCTCGCGACGGTGCGTACGTAACTATCCGTCTACGTTCTGGCGAGATGCGCAAAGTTCTTTCTGAAGGCCGTGCAACAATCGGTGAAGTTGGTAACTCTGAGCACATGCTACGTGAACTTGGTAAAGCAGGTGCATCACGTCATCGCGGTATCCGTCCAACGGTTCGTGGTGTTGTAATGAACCCGATTGACCACCCACATGGTGGTGGTGAAGGCCGTACTTCTGGTGGTCGTCACCCAGTATCTCCTTGGGGTATGCCTACTAAAGGCTTCAAGACTCGTAAGAACAAACGCACTGACAAGTACATCGTACGTCGTCGTAACAAGTAATCTATATAAAGAGGAATCGCCATGCCACGTTCTCTCAAGAAAGGTCCTTTTATTGACCTACACTTGCTGAAGAAGGTAGAGAAAGCGGTGGAAAGCGGAGACAAAAAGCCTATTAAGACTTGGTCCCGTCGTTCAATGATCATCCCTACGATGATCGGTTTGACCATCGCTGTCCATAATGGTCGTCAGCACGTACCAGTATTTGTAACTGATGAAATGATCGGTCACAAACTGGGTGAATTCGCACCAACACGTACTTACCGCGGTCACGCTGCGGATAAGAAAGCTAAGAAGCGCTAAGGAGTAGATAATGGAAGCAATTGCTAAACATAACTTTGCTCGCATTTCGCCTCAGAAAGCTCGCTTAGTTGCGGATCTAATCCGTGGTAAATCTGTTGACCAAGCTCTAGAAATCCTAACGTTCAGCAACAAAAAAGCTGCTGCACTAGTTAAGAAAGTTCTAGAGTCTGCTATCGCTAACGCGGAGCACAACGAAGGTGCAGATAT
Organism: Vibrio sp. Vb0304; assembly: GCF_033338995.1. Taxonomy (NCBI): domain Bacteria; kingdom Pseudomonadati; phylum Pseudomonadota; class Gammaproteobacteria; order Vibrionales; family Vibrionaceae; genus Vibrio; species Vibrio sp. Vb0304. The sequence goes on along the minus strand of NZ_JAWOTT010000017.1, from coordinate 17,663 downwards.
TGACGATCTGAATGTCGCAAAAATCTTTGTAGATGAAGGCCCAACCATGAAGCGTATTATGCCTCGTGCTAAAGGTCGTGCGGATCGTATCTTGAAGCGTTCAAGCCACATCACTGTTGTTGTAGCAGATCGCTAGAGACTAGGAGAGTAAGCAATGGGTCAAAAAGTACATCCAAATGGTATTCGTCTAGGCATCGTTAAGCCTTGGAATGCTACATGGTTTGCTAACACCAAAGATTTCGCTGACAACCTAGACGGCGACTTCAAGGTACGTCAGTTCCTTACAAGTGAACTGAAAAAAGCGTCTCTATCACGTATCGTTATCGAGCGTCCTGCTAAGAGCATCCGTGTGACTATTCACACTGCTCGTCCAGGCGTTGTTATCGGTAAGAAAGGTGAAGACGTTGAGAAGCTACGCGCAGCTGTAGCTAAAATTGCAGGTGTACCAGCGCAAATTAACATCGCTGAAGTACGTAAGCCTGAACTAGATGCGCAACTTGTTGGTGACAGCATCGCGTCTCAGCTAGAGCGTCGTGTTATGTTCCGTCGTGCTATGAAGCGCGCAGTACAAAACGCAATGCGCCTAGGCGCTAAAGGTATCAAAGTGGAAGTAAGCGGTCGTCTAGGCGGCGCTGAAATCGCACGTTCAGAGTGGTACCGTGAAGGCCGTGTGCCTCTACACACTCTACGTGCTGACATTGATTACGCAACTTCTTCGGCTCACACTCAATACGGTGTGATCGGCATTAAAACTTGGATCTTCAAAGGTGAAATCCTAGGTGGTATGCCAGCAGCTAACGCTGTAGAGCCTAAAGGCGACAAGCCTAAGAAGCAGCGTAAAGGCCGTAAGTAAGGAGTCGACAGATGCTACAACCTAAACGTACTAAGTTCCGTAAGGTTCAGACTGGTCGTAACCGTGGTCTAGCTAAAGGTACTGATGTAAGCTTCGGCGAATTCGGTCTTAAAGCTGTTGGCCGTGGTCGTCTAACTGCTCGTCAAATCGAAGCGGCACGTCGTGCAATGACACGTCACGTTAAGCGTCAAGGTAAAATCTGGATCCGTGTGTTCCCAGACAAACCAATCACAGAAAAACCACTTGAAGTTCGTCAAGGTAAGGGTAAAGGTAACGTTGAGTACTGGGTAGCCCAAATCCAACCTGGTAAGGTTATGTACGAAATGGGTGGTGTACCTGAAGAATTGGCACGTGAAGCGTTCCGTCTTGCGGCACGTAAACTGCCTTTCAAAACTACATTTGTAACTAAGCAGGTGATGTGATGAAAGCACAAGATCTACGCGAGAAAAGCGTTGAAGAGCTTAACGCTGAGCTAATGAATTTGCTACGCGAACAGTTCAACTTGCGCATGCAAGCTGCGACTGGTCAACTACAGCAAACTCATACTCTGAAAGCTGTACGCCGTGATATCGCACGTGTGAAAACTGTTTTGACTGAGAAGGCAGGCGCATAATGAGCGAAGTAAAACGTACTCAACAAGGTCGTGTTGTTAGCGACAAGATGGACAAGTCTATCACTGTTGCTATCGAACGTTTCGTAAAACACCCAATCTACGGTAAATACGTAAAACGTACGACTAAAGTACACGCACATGACGAGAACAACGAGTGTGGCCTAGGCGACACAGTTGAAATCGCAGAGTGTCGTCCACTGTCTAAGACTAAGTCTTGGACTTTGGTAAAAGTTCTAGAAAAGGCGAAGATTTAATCTCGTTAATTCTATGAAACTAAAGCGGCTCCAAAATATTTTTGGAGCCGTTTATTTTTTGACTACCCAATCACAAAAAAGGGTGGTACAATTCGCGTCCCTTTTAAAGAGGCAGCCCGACCCGTGATGGGTCTAGTTATTAATATTTAGCGGAGCACTAACATGATCCAAATGCAAAGTATGCTGGACGCAGCTGATAACTCAGGCGCACGCAGCGTAATGTGTATTAAGGTTCTGGGTGGCTCTCACCGCCGTTATGCACATATCGGTGACGTCATCAAAGTTACTGTGAAGGAAGCAATCCCTCGCGGTAAAGTTAAAAAAGGTGATGTTCTGAAGGCGGTGGTAGTGCGCACCCGTAAAGGCGTACGTCGTCCTGACGGTTCTGTCATTCGCTTCGACCGAAATGCTTGCGTATTGCTAAACGACAATACTGAGCAACCAATCGGTACACGTATCTTTGGTCCTGTGACACGCGAACTTCGTGGCGATAAGTTCATGAAGATCGTTTCACTGGCTCCAGAAGTTCTGTAAGGAGCACGTAGAAATGGCAGCTAAAATCCGTCGTAATGACGAAGTAATCGTTCTTGCTGGTAAAGACAAAGGCAAGAAAGGTAAAGTAACTAAGGTTCTAGCAACTGGTAAAGTTATCGTTGAAGGTATCAACCTAGTTAAAAAACATCAGAAACCTGTTCCAGCTATGGGTATCCAAGGCGGTATCGTAGAGCAAGAAGCAGCTATCGACGTTTCTAACGTGGCTATCTTTAACGCAGCTACTGGTAAAGCTGACCGTATCGGTTTCCGTTTTGAAGACGGCAAAAAAGTTCGTTTCTTCAAGTCTAACGGCGAAACCGTTTCTAACTAATAGAAGTAATTTGGAGTTCTACTATGGCGAAACTGCATGATTACTACAAGTCGTCTGTAGTCGCTGAACTGACCAAACAGTTCGGTTACACAAGCGTCATGCAAGTCCCTAGAATCGAGAAAATCACCCTAAACATGGGTGTTGGTGAAGCAATCAACGATAAGAAACTGCTAGAAAATGCAGCGTCTGATATGGCAACGATCTCTGGTCAAAAGCCACTTATCACAAAAGCGCGCAAATCTGTTGCAGGTTTCAAAATCCGTGAAGGCTACCCTATCGGTTGTAAAGTAACCTTGCGTGGCGAACGTATGTGGGATTTTCTTGAGCGTTTAATTAACATCGCTCTTCCACGTGTACGTGACTTCCGTGGTGTTAGCGCTAAGTCTTTTGACGGTCGCGGTAACTACAGCATGGGCGTTCGCGAGCAAATCATCTTCCCGGAAATCGACTTTGATAAAGTTGATCGAGTACGCGGTCTAGACATCACTATTACGACGTCTGCTGGTACTGATGAGGAAGGCCGTGCTCTGCTGGCTGCCTTTAACTTCCCATTCCGTAAGTAAGGTGAAGGGTTACTGTTATGGCTAAAAATTCAATGAAAGCACGTGAAGCAAAACGTGCGAAGCTAGTAGCTAAGTTCGCTGAAAAGCGTGCAGCGCTAAAAGCTATCATCAGCGATGTAAACGCATCTGAAGAAGATCGTTGGAACGCGGTTCTTACACTGCAATCTCTTCCACGTGATTCAAGTGCATCACGTCAGCGCAACCGTTGCAACCAAACTGGTCGTCCACACGGTTACCTACGTAAGTTCGGTCTAAGCCGTATTAAGGTTCGTGAAGCTTGCATGAAAGGCGAGATTCCGGGTCTTCGTAAGGCTAGCTGGTAATTGCCACTTAATCATTTGGAGTAAATCATATGAGCATGCAAGATCCGATTTCGGATATGCTGACCCGCGTTCGTAACGGTCAGGCAGCAAACAAAGTTGCTGTAAAAATGCCTTCTTCAAAGCTTAAAGTTGCAATTGCTGCACTACTAAAAGCTGAAGGTTACATCGTTGACTTCGCTGTTGAAGGCGAAGCAAAACCTGAGCTAGAAGTTACACTTAAGTACTTCCAAGCTAAACCAGTAATCGAGCAACTTAAACGTGTTTCTCGTCCAGGTCTACGTGTTTACAAGAAGAAAGATGAACTTCCTTCTGTAATGGGTGGTCTTGGTATTGCTATCGTTTCTACTTCCAAGGGTCTTATGTCAGACCGCGCTGCACGTAAAGCAGGTCTTGGTGGTGAAATCATCGCTTACGTAGCTTAATAAGGAGTAGACTATGTCTCGTGTTGCAAAAGCACCTGTCGCTATTCCAGCTGGCGTAGAGGTGAAACTAAACGGCCAAGAAATCACTGTAAAAGGTGCGAAAGGCGAACTAACTCGCGTTCTTAACAACGCAGTTGTAATCGCTCAGGAAGAAAATAACCTGACTTTCGGTCCTAAAGAAGGTGTTGCTAACGCATGGGCTCAAGCAGGTACTGCTCGCGCTCTAGTTAACAACATGGTTGTTGGTGTTACTGAAGGCTTTACTAAGAAGCTAACTCTTAAAGGTGTAGGTTACCGTGCTGCTATCAAAGGCAACGCTGTAGGTCTAACACTAGGCTTCTCACACCCAGTTGAGCACGAGTTGCCAGCGGGTATTAAAGCTGAATGTCCAAGCCAAACTGAAATCGTGATCACTGGTGCTGACAAGCAACTAGTTGGTCAAGTTGCGGCTGACATTCGTTCTTACCGTGAGCCTGAGCCATACAAAGGCAAAGGTGTTCGTTACGCAGATGAAAATGTGCGTACTAAAGAAGCTAAGAAGAAGTAAGGTAACACTATGGATAAGAAAGCATCTCGCATCCGTCGTGCTACACGTGCACGTCGTAAGATTGCAGAACTGGGTGCGACTCGCCTAGTTGTACACCGTACTCCTCGTCACGTGTACGCACAGGTTATCGCGGCTAACGGCTCTGAGGTTATCGCAGCAGCTTCTACTGTAGAAAAAGCGATCCGTGAGCAAGTGAAATACACTGGTAACGTTGATGCAGCTAAAGCAGTGGGTAAAGCTATTGCTGAGCGCGCTCTAGAGAAGGGCGTAACTGCAGTTGCATTTGATCGTTCTGGTTTCCAATACCACGGTCGAGTAGCGGCGCTAGCAGAATCTGCTCGCGAAGCTGGTCTGAAATTCTAAGGTAGGGTTGGAAGATGGCTAAAGAACAACAAGTTCAAGCGAATGATTTGCAAGAAAAGCTAATCGCAGTTAACCGTGTTTCTAAAACGGTTAAAGGTGGTCGAATCATGAGCTTCACTGCACTAACAGTAGTTGGTGACGGTAACGGTCGTGTAGGTTTCGGTTACGGCAAAGCTCGTGAAGTACCTGCAGCGATTCAAAAAGCAATGGAAAAAGCGCGTCGTAACATGACTACGATCGCTCTAAACGAAGGCACTCTTCACCACCCAGTGAAAGGTCGCCATTCGGGCTCTAAAGTTTACATGCAGCCTGCTGCAGAAGGTACTGGTGTTATCGCAGGTGGTGCGATGCGTGCAGTACTAGAAGTTGCTGGTGTACACAACGTACTATCTAAAGCGTACGGTTCTACGAACCCTATCAACATCGTTCGTGCAACGATCGATGCACTAGGTAGCATGAAGTCACCAGAAATGGTTGCTGCTAAACGTGGTCTAACTGTTGAATCTATTTCGGAGTAAGAACACCATGGCAACTATTAAAGTAACTCAAACTAAAAGCTCAATTGGTCGTCTGCCAAAGCACAAAGCTACTTTGCGCGGTCTAGGTCTTCGTAAAATCAACCACACAGTAGAACTTGAAGATACTCCGTGTATTCGCGGTATGATCAACAAGGTTTACTACATGGTTAAAGTTGAGGAGTAATCAGAATGCGTTTGAATACTCTAGCACCGGCTGCTGGCGCGAAAACTTCTGCGAAGCGAGTAGGTCGTGGTATCGGTTCAGGCCTAGGTAAAACTGGTGGCCGTGGTCACAAAGGTCAAAAATCACGTTCTGGCGGCAGTGTTCGTCCAGGTTTCGAAGGCGGTCAGATGCCTCTGAAACAACGTCTACCAAAATTCGGTTTCACTTCTCGTAAGAGCCTAGTGTCTGCTGAAGTTCGTCTAGCTGAGCTAGCGAAAGTTTCTGGTGACGTAGTTGATCTAAACAGTCTTAAAGCTGCTAACATCATCACTAAGAACATCGAATTTGTAAAAGTTGTTCTTTCTGGTGAAATCAACAAAGCAGTGACTGTTAAAGGTCTACGTGTGACTAAAGGCGCTAAAGCTGCAATCGAAGCTGCAGGCGGTAAAATCGAGGAATAATCTCGAGGAACGAGGTACAGATGGCTAAGAAACCAGGACAAGATTTTCGTAGTGCTCAGAGCGGCTTAAGTGAACTAAAGTCGCGCTTGTTATTCGTAATTGGTGCACTTTTAGTATTCCGAGCCGGCTCTTTTGTGCCGATTCCTGGTATTGACGCTGCTGTACTTGCCGATTTGTTCGAACAGCAAAAAGGTACCATCGTTGAAATGTTTAACATGTTCTCCGGTGGTGCTCTTGAGCGTGCATCTATATTAGCATTGGGCATCATGCCGTATATTTCGGCATCTATTGTTGTCCAATTGCTAACTGTAGTTCATCCAGCGTTAGCTGAACTCAAAAAAGAGGGTGAAGCAGGCCGTCGTAAGATAAGCCAATACACACGCTACGGCACGCTTGTACTTGCAACCTTCCAAGCTATAGGTATTGCAACTGGCCTACCAAACATGGTCGACAATCTGGTTGTTATCAACCAAACCATGTTTACGCTAATTGCTACCGTAAGTTTAGTAACCGGTACCATGTTCTTGATGTGGTTAGGTGAACAAATTACAGAGCGCGGAATTGGTAACGGTATTTCGATACTGATTTTTGCAGGTATTGTTGCTGGATTGCCTTCTGCAATCGGTCAAACAATCGAGCAAGCGCGTCAAGGTGAATTGCATGTACTTCTTCTGTTGCTAATCGCGGTATTAGCTTTTGCAGTAATTTACTTCGTTGTTTTCATGGAACGTGGTCAACGCCGAATCGTCGTTAACTATGCGAAACGTCAACAAGGTCGTAAAGTGTTTGCTGCGCAAAGCTCGCACTTGCCTCTTAAAATTAACATGGCAGGTGTGATTCCAGCGATTTTTGCATCAAGTATTATCTTGTTCCCAGGAACATTGGCTCAGTGGTTTGGTCAAAACGGTGAGAGCAGCGCGTTCGGTTGGTTAACTGACGTGTCTTTGGCTCTTAGCCCTGGTCAACCGTTGTATGTAATGCTTTATGCAGCAGCAATTATCTTCTTCTGTTTCTTCTACACGGCGTTGGTTTTCAACCCGCGTGAAACAGCAGATAACTTGAAGAAGTCTGGTGCATTCGTACCCGGTATCCGCCCAGGTGAGCAGACAGCGAAATACATTGATAAAGTAATGACACGTTTAACCCTTGCTGGTGCAGTGTACATTACCTTTATCTGTCTGATTCCCGAGTTCATGATGGTCGCGTGGAACGTACGTTTCTACTTCGGCGGTACATCGCTACTAATCGTAGTTGTTGTAATTATGGACTTTATGGCACAGGTACAGACTCATCTGATGTCTCAACAGTATGATTCTGTGTTGAAGAAAGCGAATCTGAAAGGCTACGGCCGTTAATCCGGCGGTAGACTCAGTTTCATTTACGGAGTTTAGCAATGAAAGTTCGTGCTTCCGTTAAAAAAATCTGCCGTAACTGTAAAGTAATCAAGCGTAACGGTGTCGTTCGCGTGATTTGCAGTGAGCCAAAGCACAAACAGCGCCAAGGCTAATTAGCAGAAATTTTTACTTGAAAATGAAGGTTGGGTCGAGTATATTCCTCGGCCTACCTTTTGCGTGCAAAAGAAGTAGTATTCCGCAGCGTATCCATAACGGGCTTTGCTGCGGCTAATTCTTTTATAGAAACACTTAGGAGTGAATAATGGCCCGTATAGCAGGCATTAACATTCCTGATCAGAAACATGCAGTAATCGCTCTAACAGCGATCTACGGCATCGGTAAAACTCGCTCTCAAGCTATCCTAGCTGAAGTGGGTATTGCTGAAAATGTTAAGATCAGTGAACTAACTGAAGAGCAGATCGATCAACTGCGTGATGGTGTAGCTAAGTACACTGTAGAAGGTGATCTACGTCGTGAAGTATCTATGAACATCAAGCGTCTTATGGACCTTGGCTGTTACCGTGGTCTTCGTCATCGTCGCAGTCTACCACTACGTGGACAGCGTACTAAAACCAACGCTCGCACCCGTAAGGGTCCGCGTAAGCCGATCAAGAAATAATCGGGAAGGTAGAGTACAATGGCTAAACAACCAACTCGCGCTCGTAAGCGCGTACGCAAGCAAGTTGCAGATGGCGTTGCGCACATCCATGCTTCTTTCAATAACACAATCGTAACCATTACTGACCGTCAAGGTAACGCTCTTGCATGGGCTACTGCAGGTGGTTCTGGTTTCCGTGGTTCTCGTAAGTCTACTCCGTTCGCTGCACAGGTTGCTGCTGAGCGTTGTGCTGAAATGGCTAAAGAATACGGCCTAAAGAACTTGGAAGTTATGGTTAAGGGTCCTGGTCCAGGTCGCGAATCTACTGTTCGTGCACTAAACGCCGCTGGTTTCCGCATCACAAACATCGTTGATGCTACACCAATCCCTCATAACGGTTGTCGTCCACCTAAGAAACGTCGCGTATAACGTTTCTAGGACAATTGGAGAAGAATCATGGCAAGATATTTGGGTCCTAAGCTGAAGCTTAGCCGTCGTGAAGGCACTGACTTATTCCTTAAGTCTGGTGTTCGCGCGATCGATACCAAGTGTAAAATTGATAACGCACCAGGTGTACACGGCGCTCGTCGCGGTCGTCTATCTGAGTATGGCGTTCAGCTTCGTGAGAAGCAAAAAGTACGTCGTATGTACGGCGTTCTAGAAAAACAATTCCGTAACTACTACAAAGAAGCTGCTCGCCTAAAAGGCAACACTGGTGAAAACCTACTTCAGCTTCTTGAAGGTCGTCTTGATAACGTAGTTTACCGCATGGGCTTTGGCGCAACTCGCGCAGAAGCACGTCAGCTAGTTAGCCACAAAGCTATCCTAGTAAACGGTAAAGTTGTAAACGTTCCTTCTTTCAAAGTAGCGGCTAATGACGTTGTTTCTATTCGCGAGAAAGCTAAACAGCAAGCTCGTATCAAAGCAGCTCTAGAAGTTGCTGAACAACGTGAAAAACCAACTTGGATTGAAGTAGATGGTGGCAAGATGGAAGGTACATTCAAGCGTATGCCTGAACGTTCTGATCTATCAGCTGACATCAACGAACAATTGATCGTCGAGCTTTACTCTAAGTAAGGTTTAAACTAAAGAGAGGACACAATGCAGGGTTCTGTAACAGAATTTCTTAAGCCACGTCTAGTTGACATCGAACAAATCAGCTCGACTCACGCAAAAGTAACTCTTGAGCCATTAGAGCGTGGCTTTGGTCATACTCTGGGTAATGCACTTCGCCGCATCCTTCTATCTTCTATGCCAGGTTGTGCTGTAACAGAAGTAGAAATTGAAGGCGTACTTCATGAGTACAGCACGAAAGAAGGCGTTCAAGAAGATATTCTTGAAATTCTTCTAAACCTTAAAGGTTTGGCTGTGCGCGTTGCCGAAGGCAAAGATGAAGTGTTCATTACTTTGAACAAATCAGGCTCGGGCCCTGTGGTTGCAGGTGACATCACCCATGATGGTGATGTAGAGATCGCTAACCCTGAACACGTAATTTGTCACCTGACGGATGACAACGCTGAGATCGCAATGCGTATCAAAGTTGAACGTGGTCGTGGTTATGTTCCAGCTTCTGCGCGTATCCATAACGAAGAAGACGAGCGTCCTATCGGTCGCCTACTAGTAGATGCTACTTACAGCCCAGTAGACAAAATTGCCTACGCTGTAGAAGCAGCTCGTGTAGAACAGCGTACTGATCTAGACAAGCTTGTTATCGATATGGAAACAAACGGTACTCTAGAACCTGAGGAAGCAATCCGTCGTGCAGCTACAATCCTAGCTGAACAATTGGATGCATTCGTAGATCTTCGTGATGTACGAGTTCCTGAGGAGAAGGAAGAGAAGCCAGAATTCGATCCGATCCTACTGCGTCCTGTAGACGATCTTGAACTAACAGTTCGCTCTGCTAACTGTTTGAAAGCAGAAGCGATTCACTACATCGGTGATCTAGTACAACGTACTGAGGTTGAGCTACTTAAAACGCCTAACCTTGGTAAAAAATCTCTTACTGAGATTAAAGACGTACTTGCGTCACGTGGTCTGTCTCTGGGCATGCGCCTAGAAAACTGGCCACCTGCATCAATCGCTGAAGATTAATCGATACTAGTTAGAAGGATTAGGTCATGCGCCATCGTAAGAGTGGTCGTCAACTCAACCGCAACAGCTCACATCGCAAAGCGATGTTCAGCAACATGGCTAGCTCTCTAGTACGTCATGAAGTTATCAAGACTACTTTGCCAAAAGCAAAAGAGCTACGTCGCGTAGTTGAGCCTTTGATTACACTAGCTAAGACTGACAGTGTTGCTAACCGTCGTCTAGCATTTGCACGTACTCGTGACAACGAAGTAGTTGCAAAACTATTTAACGAACTAGGTCCACGTTTTGCTGCTCGTCAGGGCGGTTACACTCGTATCCTAAAAGCTGGCTTCCGTGCTGGTGATAAAGCTCCAATGGCTTACATTGAGCTTGTAGATCGCCCAGCTGCTGAAGAAGCTGCTGAGTAATCAGTTCGTAAGAACGAGAAAGCCGAGCATTAGCTCGGCTTTTTTGTATCTGTAATTCAGTAAACCTTTATATCCAGCCTGCATTTATTTCAACCCATGCAGACTGGCAATTTAAAAAGTGATTATCACTTACGCTTATTTACTAGTATTCCACAACCCGCCCAACGAACTTAGAAGCCCTTCGCTAGCGCCTTGCTTGTTCAAGTAATCCAAGATGACTGGAGCAAACTGACTGATCATAGATGGGTCTAAACCTAACGTATCGAATGCACTTTTGACTGCACTGATATTCTCAATATTTCCTAGTAAGCTTTGTGCTCCTTGCAAGTTTGAAAGTCCAGGAATCAAAGACTGTAATTCACTACTATTTTCTTGCGAAAGCTGGCTTTGAGCCAAAGCGAGTAGCGCACCACTGCCTCCGGCTGCTTGCTCAGTGGATACTGGTAATTGGCTAGTTAGCATGTCTGTTAATGGAGATGACTCGGTGTTCAAGCTGCTGCCGACCATGTCCATCAGGCCACTTTCTTTACTTTTTTGAGTGACTGAATCTAAGAATGCGTGCGCACTACCAATGTTGATTGATAGGAGTGCTAGAGTTAGGAGTGTTTTACGCATAGTACCTCCAAAGGTTGAGCGTTTTTTAAAAGTGATTTTATTTTTAAAGGCTATCAGAGTGAAAGGTTCAGAGGTGAGAAAGTCTATTCAGTTTAGACAAAAAAACGGCGCTAGTGCGCCGTTTTATTTAATCATAATTGAAAATGGTTTCAATTAGATAATATCTAATAGTTCTACTTCGAAAACTAAAGCTGCAAATGGAGGGATAGCCGCACCAGCGCCACGCTCACCGTACGCAAGATCTTGTGGTACGTATAGCTTCCACTTAGAGCCAACAGGCATTAGTTGTAGTGCCTCTACCCAACCTTTGATTACACCTGTAACAGGGAATTCAGCAGGTTGACCGCGAGATACAGAGCTATCGAATACAGTACCGTCAGTTAGCTCACCGTGGTAGTGAACGCGAACTGAGCTTTCTGCTGTAGGAACTGCACCAGTACCTTCAGAAATGATTTCGTACTGAAGACCAGAGTCTAGAACGTTAACTTCAGGTCGTAGAGCGTTGTCTTTTAGGAACGCTTCGCCTTCTGCTGCCGCAATTTTTGCTGCTTCTTGGCGAGCTGTTTCTGCACGAGTGTGAAGTTCTTGTAGTGCTTTGTTGATTTCATCAATTTCGATTGATGGCATGTCACCAGTTAGTGCTGTTGCAATACCTGCTGCGATAGCATCAACGCTAAGACCTTCAAGACCAGAGCCTGCAAGTTGCTGACCCATTTGCAGACCAATGCCGTAGCTTGCTTTTTGTTCTGCAGTTTCAAATTTAATTTCAGACATGAATGTCGCTCTTATTAGGAGTGATAAAGGTAACAGGATATCAGTTTCGAGCTTAGGTTTAAATGATTGCGACTGAATGCTTAATTGAGGCGACCAGGTTGTGACTTATCTCTTACTCCAAGTGAAATTTCTGCTAATTTAATCCCAATTCCATTTTAGTTTGGTGAAAAACATATACTCTCCGCGTCGGTATTTTTATACTGGCCGTAGAAGTATTAAGGGACTCATTACAATGAATCGTCGCAGAAAGAAAAAGCAGCAAGTCGACTATGTCGAATTGGTTAAACAAAAATTCGCTGCTATCGACTGGAAGCAGCCGTTCAACAAAGAGCAATGGTTGGAGCGTATACAGCCTGTTAAGCAGTTTTGGTTGCGTCTGCCTAAATTTCATCAGCGTGCTTTGATGGTCTTAGTGCCATTGATTCTGGTACTCCTTGTTATTCCTTTGCCGAATAAAACAGACCAGCCAGTTGAGCAGACTGAGGTCGATCATCAACGCGTAGCGATTGAGCTGAACGCGCAGAGTTTAAGCCAGCAGAGAACCTCTCAGAACTCTGGACCGAAATCTGAAGACTGGAAAGAGTACACGGTTAAAAATGGTGATACATTAGCGCAGGTTTTCAGAAGTAATCAGCTCTCTATGGCGGATCTTAGCGCTCTAGTCAAAATAGAAGGCAGTGATAAGCCGCTAAGCCAAATAAAGCAGGGACAGTTGATTCGCTTTAAGCTTAGTGACGAAGGCGAGTTAGATATGCTACAGCTGGAAAAAAGCGGGCGGTCCGTTATGTTTTTCCGTTTGTCGGATGGGACCTTTGGGCGTAACAAGTAAACGCTTCAAATGAAAAGACGCGAATATATCGCGTCTTTTTAGTTAGTTTTTTAATTCGATTAGTTTTCATAGTAACCAATCGAATTGAAACTTATAGCGCTACGGATTCTTTCCGCATATCCACATGAGGGATACCATCTTCAAGGTAGCACTCTGAGATAACCTTGAATCCATGACTTGCATAAAACTGGATGAGGTGTTCTTGAGCACCTATATCTATTGTCTGCCCTGGCCATAATGTTTCGCATTGTGCCAATGCCTTGTCCAATAACTTATGACCTAAGCCACCGCCTCGCGCGGTCTGCTTTGTCACCACTCGACCAATACTCACATTGTCATACGTAGTGCCTGCGGGCAGTAATCGTGCGCAAGCAACCAGTTCATCACCGTGATAGCCTATTAGATGATAAACGCCTTCGAGTGTGTCCTTACCATCAAGTTCAGGATAAGGGCAGGTTTGTTCAACAACGAATACATCCACACGCAATTTCATCATTTCATACAGCTGTGCGGTTGTTAGCTGAGCAAAGGGCAAAGTAATCCAAGTGAGCATGTTGTCATCCGTAATGAGAATAGAGTGACTGACTTTACTTTGTTTTGAGCTCATACTCATTAACAAAGGTTAATTAGCACTGGTTTTCCCACCAAATCTGGTGATAATGTGCCCTCTTTCCATCTCACCTGAGGATATCCCCGTGAGCAAACAAACATTCGATCAAGTAGGGCTTAACCCAGCGTTACTTGCCACACTTGATTCCCTGAACTATACCCACATGACGCCAATTCAAGCTTTGAGCTTGCCTGCAATCCTAAAACATCGTGATGTCATCGGGCAGGGTAAAACGGGCTCAGGTAAAACCGCTGCATTTGGTTTAGGGGTTTTATCGAACCTCAACGTCAAACGCTTTCGTGTCCAGTCATTAGTATTGTGTCCAACGCGTGAGCTTGCAGACCAAGTAGCGAAGGAAATTCGTACTTTAGGTCGCGGCATTCATAATATTAAAGTGCTTACTCTCTGCGGTGGGATGCCTATGGGGCCACAAATTGGTTCGCTGGAGCATGGTGCGCATATCCTAGTTGGTACTCCTGGTCGTATTTTGGATCACCTTGAAAAAGGCCGAATTGATCTTAGCGAACTGAATACCTTGGTGCTAGATGAAGCTGATCGCATGTTGGACATGGGTTTCCAAGACGCATTAGATGCAATCATCGATGCAGCGCCAAAGCAGCGTCAAACTCTACTTTTCAGTGCTACTTTTCCAGAAAAAATTGAGCAAATTGCGCAGCGTATAATGCAGACACCGGAAGTGATTAAGGTGGAATCGACGCATGATACCTCAAGCATTGCGCAGTACTTCTATAAAGTTGAAGGCTCGGAAGCACGTGATGAAGCGTTGGCGAATTTGCTGCTGACTCACCAACCAGAGTCCGCGGTGGTTTTTTGTAATACCAAAAAAGAAGTTCAAAGTGTCGCAGATGAGTTGCATCACAAAGGATTCAGCGTTATCGATATCCATGGGGACTTAGAGCAGCGTGAACGCGACCAAGCATTGGTGCAGTTTGCTAACAAGAGTGTGTCTATCCTTGTTGCAACAGACGTTGCGGCGCGTGGTTTGGACGTTGATAATCTTGACGCTGTCTTTAACTTTGAGCTATCGCGCGATCCTGAGGTTCATGTGCACCGTATTGGTCGTACAGGTCGTGCGGGTAGTAAAGGTTTAGCGTTCAGCTTTTTTGGTGAGAAAGACGGTTTACGTGTAGCTCGTATTGAAGAATACCTAGAGATGGACGTGGTACCAGCAACATTGCCTGCCAAATCAAATCAGCAGCCATACCAAGCGAAAATGGTGACGATTAACATTGATGGCGGTAAGAAACAGAAAGTACGACCGGGTGATATTTTAGGTTGTTTGACAGGAAAAAATGGTATTCCAGGCTCTCAAGTCGGAAAGATTCACCTGTTCCCTGTGCGCGCTTATGTTGCCGTCGAAAAATCTGTGGCTAAAAAGGCTCTACAAACCATTAGTAACGGCAAGATGAAAGGGCGCCAGTTCCGGGCGCGAATTCTTAAATAGCTCAAATAGCAGAGAAAAAGCTCTTCGTTTGAAGAGCTTTTTTCTTTTTTGAGTTTATTTGAGAGTGTGATCTTTGGTTAAGCGTGCTTTGATTCGACTCAAACTGATTGGCGTAATGCCCAGGTAGGCCGCAATTTGACTATCGGTAATACGTTGCTTTAAATCTGGGTAATGAACGCAAAATAATTGATATCGTTCCTCTGGAGAGTAGAGCAACATAAAGCGTTCTTTGTTCTCTTTATTAACCAGTTGGTTTTCGAGTAGCTTTAAGTAAATGGCGTGCTTTTCTGCTCGCCAGTGATGCAACGTTTCAATTGGCAAGCAAAATAGCTGACAAGCGCTCAGCGTTTCCAATAAGTAAGGCGAAGGTTGGTCCTTTATTATGCTCTCAAACCCGATAACCCAGTCCTTCTCCCAATAAAATTCTTTACTGAATTCTTTGCCGTGCTCAGTAAGATAGCTTGCGTGGCATAACCCCTCAATGATGAAGTAAAGGTGTGAGCTAAACTCCCCTTGGTGATTAAGAATGTGGCGTGTAGGCAGTTCGAGCAACTCACCATTTTCAATAAGTTGGTTTGCTTCTGTCTCTAAAAAGCCATGTTTGACTAAGTCTGAAAAAAGATCGCTGTGCATGTGATAACTCAGAAACGGTTTTCTTTATTTTAACGGGTTTTATTGATAACAAAAAAGCGGCTCATGAGAGCCGCTTAGTGTTGCTGTCAAATCAACCTTATTTATTCAAATCGATTTGATAAATCGCGAAACCAATG
Source organism: Vibrio sp. Vb0304 (assembly GCF_033338995.1). NCBI lineage: Bacteria > Pseudomonadati > Pseudomonadota > Gammaproteobacteria > Vibrionales > Vibrionaceae > Vibrio > Vibrio sp. Vb0304. The sequence continues at coordinate 2,162 of NZ_JAWOTT010000017.1, read as the reverse complement.
TCATCTGTTGACACGCGCTTCATTGGGTATTGTCCTTTCTCTTTGATGAACTGCGCCGCTTTATCGCTAGGGGAGGTTTCGAAACGAATATCTAGCTTGTTATCGGACTTAATCGGTGCGAAAGACCAGTTGTTGTCAGCGCTTGGTGTCACTTCTCCTTTTTCTTCACTCACGCGAGAAATATAAGTGGCGACGACAGAACGGTTTTCATCTGGTGCGTCAAATGCAATGAAATCTGGGCCTGTACCAGGGAAAGTATTGCTATAAGCACGGTAGTTATTGGTTGCGATGATGAAATCTTGCTTCGGATTGACAGGCTTACCATTGAACGTCAGATTCACAATGCGCTGAGAATCTGGATTAATCACTTTACAATCCGCATCGTACTTCGGCGGTTGGGTAACGTCGATTTGGTAGTTAACCCCATCAATAACATCGAAGTTGTACGTACGGAAATTATCCCAATCAATCAAAGATTGCGGTTTAGGATTGTTGATGTCGATGTGGTTGAATTGACCCGCACTGCACTCTAGCCATTCGCGAACTTCTTTACCTTTCACTTTCATCGCAACCAAGGTGTTTGGATATAAGTAAAGATCGGCCGCATTACGGAAGGTGAGCTGACCGGATTCTACTTCTGTAAAGTTATTCGGATCGTTCTTACGACCGCCGACTTTAAATGGTGCTGCCGCACTCAGTACTGGAATGTCAGAAAGGTCTGGGTCGCCTTGAATAAAGCGTTCTACGTAGTCTTTCTGAGCAAGGTTAACGATTTGAATGGTGGGGTCGTCCTGCACTAATGCCAAGAAGCTGTACATGACATCATTTGCTTTGCCGATTGGTTGGTTTACAAATTCACGAGTGCCTTTGTGATCTTCTTCTAACGCTTTCACAATATCTGCATCGGCTTTAGCTAAAGACTTCTTATTTACTTTATCGAAGATAGGGCGTGCTTCTGCTTGGCCTTCGACGACTTGCCATCTGCCGTCTTTCTCTTTCAGCATCAAATCCATCACACCTACGTGACTTCCCCAGCGGCCCGGCATCACGGACGTTACACCATTGATGGTCCCTTTATCTATATCAACACCAGGTAGGTTTGCGAAGTCTTTCCCTGGGAAGACGGCGTGAGAGTGGCCAAAAGCAATCGCATCAATACCTTCAACTTCTGTGAGGTAGTAAACAGAGTTTTCAGCGCCTAGTTTGTATGGATCAGTAGAAATGCCCGAGTGTGGAATCGCCACAATCACGTCTGCGCCTTCTTTCTTCATTTGAGGAATCAGTTTCTCTGCGGTTTCCTTAATGTCTTTAGCAAAGACTTTGCCTTCTAAGTTCTTCTTATCCCATACCATAATTTGTGGTGGTACAAAGCCGATGTAACCCACTTTTATTTGATGCGCTTCGCCGTCTGTGTCTTTAAATGTGTGAGTTTTGATGAGGTAAGGCTTGAAGTAATGCTCACCGGTTTGTTTATCAAATACGTTTGCATTGATGTAAGGGAAGTTTGCCCCCTTCAACGTCGTTTGTAGGAAATCTAAGCCATAGTTGAACTCATGATTGCCAATGTTGCCCACATCGTAGTCTAGCTTGTTCATCGCTTTGTAGACTGGGTGCACGTCGCCGGGATTAATCCCCTTTGCCGCCATGTAATCGCCCATTGGGCTGCCCTGAATTAAATCACCGTTATCTACTAGTACCGAGTTTTCTGCCTCGGACTTAGCTTGTTTCACTATTGTTGCTGCGCGACTTAAACCGATTTGCTGTGATGGTTGGTCTTTGTAGTAATCGTAATCCATTACGTTGGTGTGAATGTCGGTGGTTTCGATAATACGAAGCTTGATGGTATCGGCCATTGCTGGGCCAGCAAGCGTTAGCATGCCACTTAATACTGCGAGGGAAATAGGATGAACTGCCACTTTCATTTGGTGCTCCAATTCGATGATAAGGGGAAATCGCACTGCGTAATGTATCAAACACAGGTGCAACTCGATGATAAAGATACAGAAAACTGTGAACATTAATCAGTTTACTGAACCTTATTCATATTAACCGCCGACTTTTGCACGCTTTTGAATGAGACCAAACAAAAACTTCTTAGCAGATTTTTGAATAAAAAATGAAATTTTAGAATTTCAGGTAATATAAACGCCCCGCCATAATGC
>NZ_JAWOTT010000016.1:0-86125 GCF_033338995.1 Vibrio sp. Vb0304 | reverse complement strand
GGTTGAAAGCACCGGTCTTGAAAACCGGCATACGTTAATAGCGTATCTAGGGTTCAAATCCCTATCTCTCCGCCACTATTAAGAAGCCTCGCTAGAAATAGCGAGGCTTTTTTCATTTCCGCACATCTTTATTACTCTATCTGTGCTTGCCAAAAATCAATTCCATATGCGATCTACTTTTGGACTAAGTAATATCGGTATCGGTATCGGTATCGGTATTGGTTGTGACGTTTTGATTTTTGCTAAGAAGTGCAGTTGCTTCTAAAGCTGTTCATCCTCATCACTGCATGCTGTCCCGATAAGGTTGTTGGAGATGCTTTGTTAAGGTGTTGAACCATCTATTGCCTTATCGTTCTCTTAAAGCACTACCATTGCTTCTCTAGCCCATTTTACCGGATAGACCGAACAAATAAGCATACTCAAATAGCCACTGTTTCACTGATGTATCTTTTTGTTTTACTCAGTCTAGCGACGCGTGTGCTCTATTGCCTAAATCTAGCTACGTCTTAAAACCATACATCAACAGGCTAAAGTTACGTATTCCTGCATCTTTTAAAATTGTTTTGGATTCTGCTGGAATGACAGGATCAGAGTAGTCAAAAGAGAAGAGGAAAGTGAAACGATAGTGAGTTGCTAGGAAGTTGAGAACTACTTGGGAGCCAATGAATTGGATAAACATATTGATGACTAAGGACTGAAGGGTTAATAGCAGGCAATAAAAAAGCCGACAGGTAAGCTGTCGGCTTGGTTAGGTCATCTTAAGTTAGTCATTCTGTACGAGCGTGAGAGCTTTACGAGAGACTTCGTGAGCAGCTTTGGTTAGATTTTGCTTCTCTAGTGTGTCTGCTAGGAATGCATAGTCAGAGACGTCAGAGCGAAGCTTTAAGGCGATCTCAAAGTGATCCTGGGCTTCTTGCCACTTCTCTTGACGGAAATAGAAGTGCGCTAATGCGCTATGGGCAGCGGCGTTATCCGGTTCTTTCTTCACTACTCCCTCTAAGAAGACCACGACAGGGTGGGTATCTGGCAGATTTAGATCTGGCAGTAGTTGATAAAGCTCTGGGGCTGGTTGTTTTTTTAATGCTTCTTTTAGCACGGTAAAGGCTTCTGCATCAGCTTTTCGTGTGATGAGTTCTCGAGCAAAACAGGCAACGAGGTGTGTGTCTTGTTTCACTTTACGTGAGAGACTATTCCAATGGGAGATTAGCCCTTCGCTACCTTGTTGTTGCGCTACTTCATGGAGTAAGCCGCACTGCGCCTTTTGAATCAGCTCTGCATGTTCTTCTTCCGTGATGAGTTTTGCTTTGGTTAGTTGTGGCAAGAGGTCAATAAGAGGTTGCCACAACTTTAGCTGCATGTACGTTGTTTTCAGCAAGTTCAATACAATAGAGTTACTCGCATACTGACTTTTTAACGATTGCAAGGTATCGAAAGCGGACTCGAACTCGTTGTCGCGGATAAATTGTTTCGCTCGAGTCAGTTCTACTGCGAGATGGGCGTTCTCTTGTTGGCTCGCTAGCTCTAGATAGTGATCTCGTTTTGCTTTATCACCTTGGCCTTGTGCGGCTTCAGACGCAACCAAGTAGCAAAGCAGCGGCATATCGTGATGATTTGCCCAGCGAGTTACTTTCTTCTCAGCACCTTTCCAGTCACCTTCTAGAAGTTTAATAATGCCTTCATTGGTGTATCGGCGGGAATGGCGCATTTTGCGAACACTGAAGTAGTTCCATGTTGTAGAACTAGCATAAACTAACTTCTTAATCAGGTACTCAAGCAGAAAAAGACCTGCGAGTGCAGCGATAACGAAAACCACTAATGTCGTTACGCTCATCTCGATCGTTTTCTCGGCAATGGAGATGAGTACATAGCCTTGCTGACCAGAAAACTGGGTGCCAACAAATAGTCCTGCGCCTAGTACAACAAATAGGAAAATAAGACGAAACATTACTTATCCTCCATGCCTGTCATCGTTGTGACTTCACGACGTAGGCGTTCACGGATGACATCTGATAGTTGAGACTGACTTTGCAGTTTTGTTGGGTATTCCACTTGAATATTTTGCTGACTTAGTAGGTTAACCGTTTTGTTGAACTCTTTAACAGAATTATCGTCTTGGTTGAAGAAAGCTAATGCCCATTTGTCTGCTGTTTTTAGAGACGTGGTGTAAATTTCACCTTGCTCTTGGTACACCGCTTTTATTGCCGTTTCCAATTTGGCTTTGATGTTTTCTTTCAGGTAAAAGTGTTGCTCAGGAGAAAGCAGTGGAATGACGTTACCATCGCGCGTGCGGAAGGTAATGAAGTTTTCTGAAAAGTCCTTCAAAGAGGTCATTAAGTTATCTTGCCAGTTTGCGATATCTTCAGACACTTCAGTGTTTTCTACGGCTTCAGCTTCAGGTAGCAGTGCATTGGCGAGAGGGAGCTTGTCTACTTGCTGTTGTAGGGCAGTTAAGCGTAGTACCAATCCATCACGGTCAATCAGCGGGATAGTGCGAAGTTTGGTGATATCGTTCGCCATTGCTTTACGTAGTTTGACGAGGCTAGGGTCATTCAGTGCTGCAATGCGTTGGTCTGCACTTTCCATCAGTTGAGTCGCGCTTTCTACATCGTGCTCTAAGAACAATTTACGACCAGCTAATTTGACAAGGTAATCGGCTTCCGCTAATAGCCAGTCGTTTGGTCGACGACCTTTCACATCGGCAACGGCGAGCTGTAAGCTTTCAATGCTCTTCTGTTGCTGTCCAAGTACCACTTCCGCTTTGTGTGTCACGGTTGTTGCTTTCTCGATGGTTTCTTCTTGTACCCGGCTGAGTTCTTGCTTCATGGAAGCTTGAGTGCTTTCTAGCTGACTTTTTAGTTGGGCGATCTGCGCTTGGTAATCGGCTTGCTGTTGATGCAGCTTGTACGCGAGGCCACCGCCAAAAATAATCGATAAGATGATAGCGACCGTGCCTAGTTTGACACCGCGTTTGCCTTGTTTTTCTTCAAACTCGACTTTGGTTGGTTCTGCTGTTTTTGGGGGCTCGGCCGCTTGTGGTTGCTCTTTTTTAAGGTCCGCATCCTGCTGCGATGTGGTTTTTTCGACTAGCGGTGCCGATGAGGTTTCTTCGGAAAGGTTTTTATCGTTATTTTTTTGGTCGTTATTTTTACTTGTCATGCCTATATCCTGTGTAGCTAGGGCTGGAGAGCCGCCAGTAATTCTTGGTTGGATGCGCTTCCCGTGCATCTCACGCGAGTGAACCCCCTTTGAATTGCGATGTCAGCGATACGCTGACTGGGGATATACAACTCTTGTTGATTAAGCCAAGTCAATTGCTCCGACGTCAATTGGCTGCACAAATAATCCAGTTGTTCACCACTGGTGACAACAATCTGGTTAATTTGTAGGTTTTTCCATAGTGAGACACAGCTTACTGGATCGAATGGGATGAATTCTCTCTTGTAAGTCTCACTATAGTGAACTTTTGCGCCACGTCTCACCAATGCATCTTTGATCAGCTCTCTTCCGCCGTTACCACGAAGGATAAGAACTTGTTGTTGTGCCACATTGTTGAGCTCTGGTAGTCGCAATAAGTGTTCACTATCACTGACTTGGGGATAGTGTACTTTCTGTTGGGTACATTTGCTTAAATAGTGTGCTGTTTTTTGACCAACGGCAAGGTAAATAGCTTGTTTCGACCATGACATCCCGTTGCTGGCTAAGATTTGCTGTGCACATTGCACTGCATGTCGACTAACAGCGATAACAATTTGAGCTTGATGTAGATGTTTAGAGAGGTGCGTGTCCGTGAGATCGGCGACAATGTCGATCAGAGGATGGTGATATGCGGAAATGCCGTGCCTTTCGAGCAGAGAGCAAAGCGCGTTGCCTTGCTCTCCCGGCCGAGTGACCAACACTGCCATGGTTATTCGTGATCTGCGTACAGCTTAGTTAGGATTTCACGAGCGCCGTTATCTAGCAGCTCATTGGCTAGCTGCACTCCTAATGCTTCGCCGTCTTTACGATGGCCACGAATTTCACCACGCACAATTTCGCTGCCATCTGGTTCGCCAACTAATGCGCGTAGCCAAATGTTGTCGCCGTCTAGCAGGGCATAGCTGCCGATAGGTACCTGACAGCCGCCTTCTAGCGTAAGGTTCATTGCGCGCTCACACAAAACGCGGTCTACGGTGTCTTGGTGGTTAAGTGGCTCAAGCAGCTTAAGCAGTCTTTCATCGTCAAGGCGGCACTCAATACCGACAGCACCTTGCCCTACCGCTGGTAGTGATTGCTCTGGTTCGATAAAGCTACGAATGCGCTCTTCAAGCTTCAATCGTTTGAGGCCAGCCGCAGCAAGAATGATTGCATCATACTCACCCGCATCTAACTTACCAAGGCGAGTGCCCACATTACCGCGAAGCTCTTTGATGATGATGTCCGGACGATATTCTTTCAGTTGGCATTGACGGCGCAAACTGCAAGTACCAACCACGGCACCTTGAGGGAGCTCATCAATGTGGCTATAGGTATTAGAGACGAAGGCATCACGAGGATCTTCACGCTCACAAATGGTCACGAGGCCAAGGCCTTCTGGGAAATCGACGGGTACGTCTTTCATTGAGTGAACGGCGAGGTCTGCACGTCCTTCTAGCATCGCGACTTCAAGCTCTTTTACGAACAAGCCTTTGCCGCCAACTTTTGCTAGTGGTGTATCTAAAATCACGTCACCTTTGGTCACCATGGTTACTAACTCGACTTCCAAGCCTGGGTGAGCGGCTTGAAGGGCGTCTTTAACAAAGTAAGCTTGCCATAAAGCAAGAGGGCTTTTTCGAGTTGCAATGCGAATCGGTGTGGATTGTGTCATGATTTTCTCAATGCTGTTTGGATTTGGGTTTATCCTACCATTCTCATCAAGAAATGCTTACTGTTAGTTCGTTATCTCTGAAGGCTATGAATGGAATTACATGACGTTATGAAAATAGTGTGACTGGATTCTCAATTAGACTAAGGACTATTATTAGTAATAGGTAATAAGAGCGACACTACCGCGCGATTAATTTTGTGACTAAAGTATGGTTTTGTATCCAGAGTGATACGCGGGCGTGAAGCTTTACCCGCACCAATAAAAGTGTTAAATTGATCACGTTTTTAAGCCATTTTGGTTTAAAACGTCAGCAGATTTTCGTGATTGTTCAACCAAGGAATTCCCCTTGCAGGCTTACACCCAAAAAATCATCCAGCGACTAGATAATTTGAATCAGCAGCGAGTTGATCGCGCGCTGGCGCTTATGGATTCGCAAAGCCAGCAAGTCTTCCATTTGATTCCTGCCTTGTTGAACTACAACCATCCTGTAATTCCTGGCTATTATGATGCCGATGTCCCGTTTGGTGTGCATGGGCTTGAACTAAATAGCATTCAGCAACAATTCATAGATGATATTCAACTTGCCATTGGTCAGCCGCTCAAGACGGTAGAAAAGCCCGCTATATTGGGTTTATACACCATGGGCAGTACCTCCTCGATTGGTCAAAGTACTTCCAGTGATTTGGATATTTGGGTGTGTATCTCGCCCGATATGGATTGTGACGAACGCGAGTTATTGACCAATAAATGCTTACTCATCACGGATTGGGCACAAAGCAAAGGCGTGGAAGCGAACTTTTTCTTAATGGATAAAGAGCGCTTTAGAAGCAATCATTCTGAGGAGATGACAGGTGATAACTGTGGTTCATCTCAGCACTTACTTTTGCTAGATGAATTCTATCGTAGTGCGGTGCGTATTGCCGGACAGCGTTTGTTATGGCAAATCGTGCCGCCAGAAATGGAAGAGTGTTACGACGAGTACGTTTCTCAACTGTGCAGTGATGGTTACATCGACTGTAGTGAATGGATCGACTTTGGTAAATTGAACTGCATTCCTGCTGAAGAATACTTCGGCTCGAACTTGTGGCAGTTATACAAAAGCATCGACTCTCCCTACAAATCGGTATTAAAAGCCATCTTGCTAGAAGCTTACTCGTGGGAATACCCGCATACTCAATTGTTAAGTATCGACACTAAGCGTCGTTTCTTTGCCCATGAGCCTGACCTCTATGGCATGGATGCGTACTACTTAATGTTGGAAAAAGTAACCCGTTACCTAGAGCGAATTCAAGACGATACACGTTTGGATTTGGTGCGTCGCTGTTTCTATCTCAAAACCCATGAAAAACTATCTCGTGAGCCGAATATTGGCTCAGTAGCTTGGCGTCGTGAAGCACTGAGCGATATGATTGCAAAATGGAATTGGGATGCCAGTGTCGTTGCAGAGCTCGATGACCGCCGTAATTGGAAGGTTGAACAAGTAAAGGTGGTACATCATGCATTGCTGGATGCGTTGATGCAAAGCTACCGTAACTTGATTCAATTTGCGCGTCGTAACGACATCACTTCTGCTATCAGTCCGCAAGACATCAGTATTTTGGCCCGTAAACTCTACGCGGCTTTTGAAGTATTGCCGGGCAAAGTAACGTTACTAAACCCACAGATTTCACCTGATCTGCACGAGCCTGACTTGAGCTTTATCGAAGTGAAAAAAGGGGGGGTAAACAAGTCTGGTTGGTACCTCTATAAACAACCGCTTATTGCGCACCGCATTTTGGGGCAACCATATCTAGAGCATCATGAATACTTGAGTAAGTTGGTTGCTTGGGCATTCTTCAATGGCTTGATCACTGAATCGACTCGTTTACATGCCGTGGTACGTGAAGCGCAGCTAGATATTGATAAGTTTTACCAAATGGTGAGTGACTTACGAAATACTTTTGCGTTGCGTAAGCGTCGTCCATCTATGCAGGCGCTAGCGAGTCCTTGTGAAATAAGCCAGCTTGCGATGTTCATCAACTTCGAAAATGATCCGACGTCTGAACTTTCTGGTCGTTCGCTGAAAGTGGATGTTAAGAACACCGATATTTTTAGCTTTGGTCCAGAACATAAAAATTTAGTCGGCAGTGTTGACCTTGTTTACCGTAACTCTTGGCATGAAGTGCGTACGCTGCATTTCAAAGGGGAAACGGCGATGCTGGATGCACTGAAAACCATTTTGGGCAAAATGCACCAAGATGCGTTGCCACCAGAATCAGTGGATGTGTTCTGCTATGCGAAGAACATGCGTGGTGTGATGCGTAATATGGTTTACCAGCTTTTAGCTGAATGTATCGACTTACGCTTGAAACCAGTAGAGCAAGAGAAACGTCGCCGCTTTAAAGCGATGCGTCTTGGTAACCAGACTTATGGGTTGTTCTTTGAACGTCGTGGTGTGTCGGTGCAGAAGCTAGAAAATTCCATCGATTTCTACCGCAGCATTTCCACTAACAAACTCAAAGGCTCGCCGCTGTTAATGCTCGATCGTGAGCAAGAATATCAAATGCCTGAGGCGGTGGATGGGTTTGCCAGTGAAGGTCTAGTGCAGTTCTTCTTTGAAGATAACGAAGATGGCTTCAATATTTATGTGTTGGATGAGTCAAATCAAGTGGAAGTGTATCACCAATTTAGTGGCTCCAAAGATGAAATGATTTCGTCTGTAAACAGTTTCTACACGTCGGTAAAAGACGATAGTCGCGTCGCGTCGAAGTTTATTAACTTTAACCTGCCTCAGTACTATCAAATTATTCACCCTGAAGAGGGGAATGCGTATATCATTCCTTACCGTAATGACGGTTGTTCACCGAGTCGCCCGACCAAAACTGTGAATGCGTAATTAAACCCGTATCAATAAACAAAAAGAGCACTTCGGTGCTCTTTTTGTTTTGGTGACGATTGACCAGAATTATGCCCAATCAATGGTTTCGCCTGCGTGCTTTTCACACTCTTGCTTCACCATTTCAAATAGCTCCATACCCGTTTTTGAGCAGGTCCATTTACCTTCAATAAGCTTGAAGTGGAAACCACCAGATTTGGACGCTAGCCAGATCTCATGCATCGGCTCTTGGCGATTAATGATGATTTGGCTGCGGTCTTCAAATTCCAATGTCATTACGTTGCCAGTGACTTCGTAATCAATGTCTGCGCCTGAATCATCGATGGATTCTTCGATGATTTGCATCTGCGCATCCACCAGTTGATGAAATTCAGTATCGTTCATCCGTCTATCCTATTGCTTTTCCTGAGTGTGGTGCGATTATAGGGGGCATTGATTCAATAATCACGATATGCGAAATGAAAAAATTAGTTACTGTGTTGTTTGTGATGGTTGCCGCGACCTTAGCGGGGTGTGGTCAGTCTGGCTCACTATACATTCCAGATGACACTCAACAGAATGAGCAATCACAATAAATAACCGCACCTTAGGGTGAAATTAGGGTTCAGCAGTCGAATAAAATAAGGGAAGCGAATTTTGGATTACTTCAACTATCAGGATGATGGCCAGCTTTGGGCCGAAGACGTCCCACTTCAAGCTCTTGCAGAGCAATATGGCACTCCTCTTTACGTATATTCTCGAGCCACGCTAGAGCGCCATTGGAAGGCGTTTGATAGTGCTGTGGGTCAGCATCCTCACCTGGTTTGCTACGCGGTGAAAGCCAACTCAAACTTAGGCGTATTGAACACGCTAGCGCGTTTGGGATCGGGTTTTGACATCGTGTCGGGTGGTGAACTTGAGCGTGTGATTGCCGCAGGCGGTGATCCGAAAAAAGTCGTTTTCTCTGGTGTTGGTAAAACACCGGCAGAGATGAAGCGCGCTCTTGAGCTAGGTATCAAATGTTTCAACGTTGAATCTGAGCCAGAGCTAGAACGTTTGAACAAGGTTGCGGGTGAGCTTGGTGTGATTGCGCCAATTTCTCTGCGTATCAATCCAGATGTCGACGCGAAAACACACCCTTACATTTCGACTGGTCTTCGCGACAATAAATTCGGCATTGCGTTTGATCGTGCGCCAGATGTTTATAAATTCGCGCAAAGCCTGCCGAACTTGAATGTGCAAGGCATCGACTGCCACATTGGTTCTCAGCTGACCAATATAGACCCATTTATCGACGCGACAGACCGTTTATTGGCCCTGATTGATGATTTAAAAGCGCAGGGCATTAACATTCGTCACCTTGACGTCGGCGGTGGTTTGGGTGTGGTCTATCGTGATGAATTACCACCTCAGCCTTCTGATTACGCCAAAGCGTTACTAGGCCGTCTTGAAAATCACCAAGACTTGGAGCTGATCTTTGAGCCAGGCCGTGCAATTGCTGCGAACGCAGGTATATTGCTAACGCGTGTTGAGTTTTTAAAACATACTGAGCATAAAAACTTTGCGATTATCGACGCTGCAATGAACGACTTGATGCGTCCTGCGCTATACCAAGCATGGCAAGATATTGTGCCAGTTTCACCGCGAAAGGGTGAAGCTCAGACTTACGACTTGGTTGGTCCTATTTGTGAAACCGGCGACTTCTTGGGTAAAGATCGCGCACTCGTTTTGCAAGAAGGTGATCTACTCGCGGTTCGTTCAGCAGGTGCCTATGGTTTTGTGATGTCTTCGAACTACAATACTCGTACCCGAGCAGCAGAAGTGATGGTGGACGGTAAACAAAGCCACTTAGTTCGCCAGCGTGAGGAGCTGACCAGTTTGTGGCAGCTGGAACAGATTCTACCGGAGTAACACACAACAAATGCATTTCCACTTTTCCAAAATGCACGGTTTGGGCAACGACTTCATGGTCGTCGACTGTATTACCCAGAACGTGTTTTTCTCGCAAGACCTGATCCGCCGCTTGGCGGATCGTCATACTGGCGTTGGTTTTGACCAATTGCTTGTGGTAGAGGCCCCTTACGACCCTGAAACCGACTTCCATTATCGGATTTTTAATGCCGATGGTAGTGAAGTTGAACAGTGTGGTAACGGTGCACGCTGTTTTGCCCGCTTTGTTCGCTTGAAGGGACTGACCAATAAATACAGCATCAGCGTGAGCACCAAGAAAGGAAAGATGATTCTCAACATCGAAGATGATGGGGAAGTGACGGTCAACATGGGCGTACCAGAGTTTGAACCGAACAAAATTCCTTTCAAAGCGAAGCAAAAAGAGAAAACTTACATCATGCGAGCAGGCGACAATACCTTGTTTTGTGGTGCTGTGAGCATGGGTAACCCGCACGTAGTGACCGTGGTCGACGATGTGGATACGGCAGAAGTGGAAACTCTCGGTCCGCTGCTCGAGTCGCATGAGCGTTTCCCAGAGCGCGTCAACGCTGGCTTTATGCAGGTGATGAGTCGTGACCATATTCGTCTTCGAGTTTACGAGCGAGGCGCAGGAGAGACACAAGCTTGTGGTAGTGGTGCATGCGCGGCAGTCGCGGTTGGGATTCTGCAGGGCTTGTTGGATGAAAACGTTAAGGTTTCTCTACCTGGTGGTGAATTGCGAATTGCATGGCAAGGCCCTGGCAAGCCGTTGTTTATGACCGGACCTACAACGCATGTATTTGATGGTCAATTATCTTGCTAGTTGAAGAAAAAGGAAACGGTTTGTCTCAAGTAGAAGCAGATGCCTTAACGGCTGAAGTAGTGGCAGAGTACCTCAAAGATCATCCAGACTTTTTTGTGCAACGTCCGGAGCTTGTGGATCGTTTATCTTTCCCACACTCAGACTTAGGCGCGGTATCTTTGGTACACATCCAAATGAATCGCCAACGTCAGCGCATTGAAGAGTTAGAGGAAGAGATCACTACACTAATGTCGCTTGCGGCGAACAATGATCGCACCTTTTACGAATTTATGGATTTGCAGGGGCAGATTCTAAAGTGTGGTGACTTTAAACAAGTCATTCATTCTATCGAAGAGAAAGCCAAAACATTGGGCTTACGTGCGTTTGTTCGATTGTTTAGTCAATGCGACGCATCGATTCAATTGAGTAAGGAAAGTTATCAACGCTTTGCGACCACTCACTTAAATGGCAAAGATGCGTACTTAGGACGTCTTCGCAAAGTGGATCGTGAAGCTTTGTTTGGCAACATGGAAGTGCCGGAAATGGGGTCCTATGTGGTACTGCCGCTCGTGAAACAGCAAACACTGGGCGTGCTTGCTTTTTCTAGTGAAGATGGCGGCCATTTTCAGCCAGATATGGATACCTTGTTTTTGCGTCACCTATCATTAGTAGTGGCACATCTCGCTCAAACACTGGTATGGCAAAGTTACGATGACGACAACTCCCAACACTCCTCTGCCAAATAGTCTGCAAAAGCCTCTTGAGCGCTTCTATGAATTCTTACGAAGCGAAAAGGGGCTTAGCCTACATACTCAGCGCAATTACAAACAGCAGCTAGAAACTATGGCGCAGCACTTAGCTGAAATGGGGCTCAAAGATTGGTCTCAAGTGGATGCTGGTTGGGTGCGCCAATTAGCAGGTAAGGGCATGCGAGAAGGCATGAAAGCCAGCAGTTTGGCAACGCGACTCTCATCGCTACGTAGCTTTTTCGATTTCCTTATTCTGCGTGGCGAGATGTCGGCTAACCCAGCCAAAGGGGTTTCAGCACCTCGCAAAAAACGCCCGTTGCCCAAAAACCTCGATGTTGACGAAGTGAGCCAATTACTTGAAGTCAACGAGGACGACCCGTTGGCTGTGCGCGATCGCGCCATGATGGAGCTGATGTACGGCGCCGGTTTACGTTTGGCTGAGTTGGTGGGTGTGGATGTACGTGATGTACAACTGCGTAGTGGTGAGCTTCGTGTTATTGGTAAAGGCGATAAAGAACGTAAAGTGCCGTTCTCTGGGATGGCAACCGAGTGGGTCGGGAAGTGGTTACGCGTTCGTGGTGATTTAGCCGCTCCAGGTGAGCCCGCCTTGTTTGTATCTAAGCTTGGAACGCGTATTTCGCATCGTAGCGTGCAAAAGCGCATGGCTGAATGGGGGCAGAAACAGTCTGTCGCAAGCCATATTAGTCCGCATAAATTGCGTCACTCATTTGCGACACATATGCTCGAATCAAGCAATAACTTACGTGCGGTGCAGGAGCTTTTAGGGCACGAGAACATTTCGACGACCCAAATCTACACGCACTTGGATTTCCAACATTTGGCGCAAGCCTACGACCAAGCCCATCCACGCGCACGTAAAAAGAACGGGGAGTGAGCCGAAGTATGAAATTTTATCGCCGTATCGAGCCTATTAAGGCAATGACCTTTGACCTAGATGATACCCTCTATGACAACTATCCTGTGATCGTTCGCATGGAGCGTGAGTTGCTATCTTGGCTCAAGCACCATCATCCAGCGGTTGCTCATATGAACAAAGCGGATTGGTTTGCTCTCAAGCAGCGTGTTGTGCAGCAACAACCCGAGCTGAAGAGCGATGTCACTTTATGGCGTTTAGTGCAACTTCAGCAAGCCTTCTCCCAAGTAGGCTACGACGAAGACGCAGCACATGCCGCCGCGAAAGCCGCAGTAGACGTTGCGTTGGACTGGCGTAGCCGTTTTGAAGTGCCGCAGCAAAGCCTCGATGTACTGGAGGAACTCGCGCAGCACATCCCGTTGGTAGCAATCACCAACGGTAATGTGGATTTAGACCGCATCGGTCTTACGCCTTATTTCCAACAGGTACTTAAAGCAGGACCAGATGGATTGGCGAAACCCGCAACCGATATGTTTACTAAAGCGAAGCGATTCTTGGATATTCCTGCGGAGAATATTCTGCATGTCGGTGATCATCTAACCACGGATGTGCATGGTGCAAAGTTGGCTGGTTTTGCAGCCTGTTGGTTTAATGATATGAATAAAAATGTCATTAACCATTCAAAAACACGTACTTTACCTGATATTGAAATCAATAGTTTGCAGCCGTTACTCACACTTTTTTAATTGCTTTCGCATTAATCCATTCTAATCTCATTTTGTGTCTAGAAAAGCAGCGCAAAGCCACGTAAATTATTCTCTATTAAATAAAAATAGTAACGCCACACGTCGTGGTGAAGATAGTGTTACGGCAGTGGTAGGTCCATGCGAGCTTTTTCAAAACTGGTTCACGATGTCAGTCAACTGAATGACTTTTTAGTCACTTTTCCGACTTCCTCAGATAAACAATATTTAGTACAAATATTGTCGACGCAATCGCGCGAAATTACGACCACACTTGCAGACGCCGTTTTGTCGTCGCTGCCGAATGCTCATGTTATGGGGCATAGTACGCGTAATGTGATTCTGGAAGGGGAGATATTTACCTCTGGTTGCCTAGTGAGTGTGATTGAATTTGAGCAAACCACGCTGACTTCTGCGGTACAAACATACTCTTACTCCCCTGACATTGATGGCGGGGAACTCAAGCGCTCTCTTCTAATGCAGCATAATTCACAGGTGATCCTCAGCTTTGCTGTGCAAATTGAACGACGTGACTATCCCTTGTTTCAAACCTTCGCCAGTGAAGAAGTAGTGATTTCTGGAGGGTTGGCGCAGAGTATTGACGATGGCTGCTGGGTGCTATATCAAAACCGAGTTTACGATAACGCTGTGGTTGCCGTAGCTTTGCACAGTGATACTTTGAAGCTATGGACTGATGCGTATTCGGAATGGAACCCGATTGGCATGCCACACAAAGTCACTCATGCAAAAGGAACGCGCTTGTATTGTTTAGGTGAGAAGAAAGCGCTGGACGTATACAAGCGTTACTTGGCGGATGGCCATGACGTGACGCTGAGTCAACTGCTCAGCTTTCCATTGTATCGAGAAAGCTTAGGGCGAAAGGAAGTTTGTACGGTAACGGAGCTACACGCTGATGGCAGTATGAGCTTCGACAGGCCCTGGTGTCTTGGTGACGAAGTGCAATTTTGCTATAACCATCCCTCGTTAACGCTCGAGCAAGTGCGGCATGGTGTGGTTGAGTTAGCCATGCACCAACCTGAAGTCGTGATGATTTTTAACTGCGCGTCACGGTTAGACTTTATTGACAGCAGCGACGAAGTCCAAGCCTTCAAAGATATTGCGACGACGTTTGGTAGTTACTGTATGGGGGAACTGCATGGTGGTATTGGTCAGCCCGAAATTCTCCATCACAGCCTGACGTATTTAGCGATGCGAGAGGGAGACGAAGTGCAAACATTGAACTTGCCTAAGTCGCCCGTTAGCTCCTCTATTTCACCGCTGTTTAGCTTGATTCGAAATGCGATCGGCGATCTCAACCATATGAACGCGCATATGGGATATCAACTCGATCGCCAAACGCGCAAGTTACAAGAAAGCTATCGACGCGACAGTCGCACGGGATTACAAAACCGGGTCGCATTGCAAGAGCGGCTGAGTAACATCGATTTGGATGAGCATTTGTTGACTCTAAAGCTACTTAACTTTAGTCATATCAACGAAAAATACGGCTACCGAGTGGGAGATCAATTACTCA
This sequence comes from Vibrio sp. Vb0304, assembly GCF_033338995.1. Taxonomy (NCBI): domain Bacteria; kingdom Pseudomonadati; phylum Pseudomonadota; class Gammaproteobacteria; order Vibrionales; family Vibrionaceae; genus Vibrio; species Vibrio sp. Vb0304. Next base: position 71,797 of record NZ_JAWOTT010000016.1, on the reverse strand, counting down.
AAGATCTCTCAATGCACTTTACGAATCGACTACGAAAGCGTTTCGGCATGCCAACGGCTTTGCAGCTTTATAGTATTGGGGTTGGTGAATGGGCGTTCATATTTAAAGCTGATCAAAGCAGCGAGACCATCAAACAGCACTTTACGCGTTTTGCTGACGCGGTAGAACAAACTAATTTTGAGCCAATTGGCCTACGTGAAATAGATTATCTTTCTATCTCGCTATGCGGCGGCTTAGTGAGTCGTCGAGACTTTCCATCCGCTTCAGTAGATGAGCTCTTACTCAAAGGCATCGAAGCGAGGCGCTCCGGTGTACGCAGTAATACCCATATCTGTAATGCGAAAGATATTGAAGTCAGTGAGGATGTGCGTAAAGAGCAACTTGGATGGCTAAGTTGCGTCAGTAGAGCCATTCTCAAACAGAATATCATCACTTATAGCCAACCTATTGTGCATGCGAGTAGCCACAAATTGGCAAGCCAAGAATGTTTGGTTCGTATTCTGGAAGCCGATGGAACGGTGATTGCGCCAGGACGTTTTCTGCCAATTATCTCTGATACGCATCTTTACACTCGACTAAGTCGGCACATGATTCATTCTACGTTGCATTATATGCGAGATAAGCAAGGTGACTTTTCTATAAACTTATCGCCGCAAGATTTGCTCAGTGATAAAACTTTAATGCTTTTAGAGCATGAAATTAGCCAGCTAAATGACCCAAGGCGAATTGGTTTAGAAGTGCTGGAATCTGAGCAGATCAAAGACTACGGCCGAATGATAGAAGTGTGCAGTCATTTTAGAAGCTTAGGGGCGCGTATCATTGTTGATGACTTTGGGTCCGGTTATTCGAATATCGATGAAATCCTAAAGTTGGAGCCAGAAGTCATAAAGCTCGATGGCAGCTTGATTCGTGATATTGATAAAGACTTAAAACAGCGCAAGATCGCTTCCCAGTTGGTGCGTTTGTGCCAGGTGTTTAACGCGGAGACGGTGGCGGAGTTCGTCCACAATCAGGAGGTGTGTACCATTGCACAAGACATGGGGGTGGACTATTTGCAGGGTTACTATCTTGGCAAGCCGACTCGACTGTTTTAATGATGTTTCACGTGAAACTTCTTGTCGTAAAAAACGCAGCGTAGGCTGCGTTTTTTGTTTGGTTCTTCTACTGAGCTTAATGGTTAACGCTTAAGAGCGTGTCCACTCTTTTCAGCTTGGAACAGAGCGAGGTAATGGGCAAAAAAGCGCTGCATTTGTTGTTGGTTGTTTTGTTCTCCAAGTTGCCCGAGCAAATGTGCAGCGACTTCAAACGTACACAAATTACCTTGTTGTTGGTTGCGTCGCAGCTGATATTGTGAGTCCGCCGACGCAGACAATCCCATAGTAGGGATACCTTCTAACCAACGGCTCTTATTGATCATCTTGCGCGCCTCTTGCCAGGTGGCATCTAAAATAATAAACAGCGGAGTTTTGGTTTGTTGCTGGCTTTGGAGTACCACATGTTCGAGTGTGATACTTTCTTCACAGGGGAAGAGCAACACCGGATACCGCGACGGATCAGCTAATAGAGTGAGCAATTCTGCTGGTGGCTGTTTGCGATCCCAGATTACTCGCTCAATGTTGAGTTGGCACTGCTCTAGTAGCTGGCCGGTATTAGTATCACGCTTCAGTTCATTCGGATGCATTAACAGCAGGATGTTGTGCTCACTGGTAAGTTTCGGCATTAGCGAGCACATACAATTGAATTGAAAACCGCAGGTTGGACACGGTTGTGACATTACAGACGAACTCCTTCGCGCACCGGGCTTATCCCATCAGAGAACAGACGCACACCACTGACTTGGTTCGGCGTTGCCGTTGGTGCCATGCTTGGGTTGAGTGGGTAGCTAACCCCAGTGTATTGCATCACGTGTTGAGCCGCTTTAGCTCCGCCACCGCTGACATTAAAAATCAGATCTCGCCAACCATGAGAGGTTTGTTGGCCGAGCATAATCGGGCTTTGCACTAGTGTAATGCGGCTATTAAATCGCCATTCCTTTTCGTGATGTTCAAATATCAGCAATGTACAGCCTCCGGAACCACACCAATCCAACTGTACCAATAGCTCTTCGTTACCATCGCTGTTGAGGTCGTAAGTTAGCCAACGGTATTGGTTATTGTTGGGGGTGGTTTGATGGATAAAGAAGTAGTTGCGCACCGCGGCATCTACTTTTGAATCAAACTCTGCACTAGAAGGGACGTCAGCACTACCGATGGGGTTGTTGGTGCGTTTTTCGGCTGGTTGCATGATGCCTTCATCACGAACGGTGGCAGGATAAAGGACTAAACCACCATCGGCGATTGGGTATACTAAGTTACCGACTTTTTCTTTGGTCGCTTTGAGCTGATTGCCTTCTCGAGTAAACAGTCGCTCTGACATTAGCCTTTGCTGTTGATGATGCGTCATGACAACTTGAACCTGAGACGGACTTAACTGTTGCCAGTAACCACGCTCGATTAATGGTGCTTGTCCATTGGCGTAACGGTATTTTGTTGTGGCGCTGTGGTCTGGGTTTAAGGTCATTTGTACTTCAAAGCCTTGTGATTGGGTTGAGGTCGCGACATAGGTATTAGCCCAGCCAAGCGTTGCATCGACGTTTGCAGCCATACCACAACCTTGATACGTCTCGCCATCATGTTTTAGTGTTGCTTTCCAGCCATATAAAGAATCGCTCATTGTGTCTGAGCAGAGGTTTTCTGTTAAGCGAAGCTCACCACCTTGCAGTTGATAAGTGCGCTGGCGAGGTTGAAGCTGACTGCTGTTAATCGCTAATTTTGTGGTTTGTTTGCCGATTTGCTGGAATGTTAGTCCATTAGCCTCAAAGCTTGCCGACCAAGAAGGCTCATTACCAAACACGCGAGTTGGTTTGTTTGGTTGCTGACAACGGTATGGGTTTTCCGTTGTGAGGAAGTTCACTTGTTCCACTACAAAGTTAGCATCGAAATCAGCAGAAAACCCATCGATGCCCGGTGGGTTGAGGTGGCCGATAACCTCGCCATACATAGTCTGGTAAGGCTCGTTATTTAACTGAATTGCTCGTTGCATTTGCTGTGGTGATAGTTGCAACCAATATTGCTTGTCGCTGCCACAAGGCATGATGTATTGGCTCTCGTGACCGACGATCACTTTTCCGCGTAGCATAAAAGTTTGAGGTTGAATGGTTTCAGGCTTATCTAAGGTTGCTGGTGGAGAGGTTGGGTCAGCAGCACCAGATTGTGGCGGCTGTGAACTACATGCTTGCAGAACCAGCAGGGTGGCAAGCGCCACTGGGTTTTTCAAAGCCTTCATGTTATATCTTCCTCATTATTGTTACTCAATCGGCATCGGATGGCATTATGGCATATTGGTTATTTAAAACTGAACCAGATACCTTTTCTATTGACACGCTTCGAACCCAAAAGGTTTCATGTTGGGAGGGAGTTCGTAATTATCAGGCGCGCAATATGATGCGTGACCAAGTGAAGGTGGGCGATTTAGTCCTGATTTACCACTCTTCTTGTAAACATGTTGGCGTGGCAGGTATTGCTAAAGTTGTGAGAGAAGCCTATCCCGATCATTTCCAACTCGATCCCGAAAGCGATTATTACGATCCAAAGTCAGACCCAGACAACCCGCGTTGGATTATGGTGGATGTAGAGTTTGTACGTAAAACGGCGCGAGTGATTCCGTTGTCGGTGATGAAAGCGATGCCAGAACTTGAGAACATGCCGTTGGTGAAACGTGGAAATCGCTTGTCGATTATGCCCGTGACAGAAGAAGAATGGGACGCGATTCTTGGCAAAGAGAAGCTGCCAAGTCAGCGATAAAAGAGAAGGGCTGCGAATGTGCAGCCCTTCATTAATTAGAGTATTGAAGCTTACAGCAAGTGTTCTTGTAGGTAGTGTGCAACCGCATCTTCTGCATTGCTGCCAATTACTTCATTATTTGGTAGAGCTTTCATCACTTTTTCGTGTGATGTACCCATAACTAGCCCTTTACCTGCCATCGACAGCATTTCTACGTCATTCATGCCATCACCAAATGCTACGCAGTTTTCTAACGTGAGGTCGAGCTTTTTCGCTACCGCTTCAAGAGCATGACCTTTAGACACGCCAGCGCTCATTACTTCCAAACACCAAGGCGTTGAAAATGCGATGTTCAGCTGATCACCAAACTGCTCACGTAGTTTGTTTTCAAATACGACCAAACGTTCGTGGTCTTCTCCTGGATGAGTAAAGAAAACTTTCGCAATACCGTCAGTTGGGGCTTGGTCTTCATCAAATAAGACGTAAGTGAATTCATCGTGGAAGTCACGTAACGTTTCATCATCCTTGTTCATCAACCAGCTATCATTTTGATACATGTGAATAAGTATTTCTTGATCATGTTTGATCGTGTCGATCACGCCTTGTACCAGTTCCGCAGGGACATTCTCGCTGTACATTAGCTGATCTTCCTGGTCATGCACTCGGGCACCATTCGACGTGATCATATAAGCTGGAATGCCAACTTGGCGACGGATGCTCGCAACGTCTACGTGGTGACGGCCGGTTGCAAAGACAAAGGTATAACCCTTTTCATGCAGCGCTTTTAGCGTCTCTTTTGAGTAAGCACTGAGCTGATGGTTAGGTGCGAGTAACGTGCCATCCAGATCAGAGGCAACGATTTTGGTGATCTCTTTGCAAGGTAGCGATGTGCTCATGAAGTCCTCGTAAACGGTTTGGATAGTGTGGAACAGGTGAATTGCAAACGGAGTACAGCAGACTGACTAGATCGTACTGCTCCGAATGCGGGGGAACTTGGGCTCGTAGCACTATGCGGTTAAACACAGTGTCAAAGTAGCCAAGTTCAAGCAGTGTACGCCAAAATGAGGATGAAAAAGAGGGTAAATCGATGTGCAGACATTTCCTCTTTAATGATAGTCGTGAAATGGTCGCCTAGAGTTCTTATTGTGCTTGTTCGTTTGATGGCGATTTAGGGTCATTCATAAAGCGGAAAATCGCATCGAGAGCTTGATTACGATACTTGTCGGTCTCGAACAAGATTTCATGCTGTGCGCCTTCGATAGAAAGCAGCTCCGCGTGCGGGTTGGTTTTCCGCAATTTATCAATAAAACGCTTTTGCGCGAGATTGCTAACAATCCGATCGTTTCCGGCTTGGATTAGGATGACTGGTATTTTGACTTGGCGAGTTAATAAAAAGCACTGCTTAGCGGCCATGAGCCCTTGCCAAACCCAGCGAGTGCTTGGCCCACCGACTTGCAGTTCCGGTTTTTCCGTATATAGGTTTCGGAACCATTGGTAGCGGCCGTAACTTTGGCTAAGTGGGTTATCTTCAAAGGGCTTAGGGAAGTAGGCCTGATGTCCTGGTGCATAGCGTGGCAAAGTCGATACCGCTGACATAATTTGTGTGACCGGAATCGCTATTGGTGATAGGTACCATGGCAGGTTAATGCCAAACATGGGCGCACTTAGAATCAAACCAGTAAAAGGGTGTTCTGGGTGAGTTTGCAGGTAACGTGTGGCGATCGCGCCGCCCATAGAGTGCGCGATGATGAAGCATTGTTGATATTCGCTAAGGTCGTGTTTTTTTACGACGATGTCCATATCATCAATATAATCAGTAAAGTCATAGACGTGACCCATATCTGAGTCAGATAATAAACGATCTGATAAACCTTGACCGCGGTGGTCAAAGGAATAGACATCGAAACCTTGGCGGTAGAGATCGTAAAACAGCTCTTGGTATTTCCAGGAAGACTCAATGCGTCCATTTACGATGAGCACGGCTTTTTTATGCTCTGGGTTGGTTAGCTTGCACCAGTAAATGTTCTTTTTCTCAGTCCCTTTAACAAAGCCCTCTTGGCGAGTTTGCCAAAGTGCTGCGATCGGACCACCAATTGCTTGCTCAAATAATGTCTCTTGAGTATAAGTCAAAGGTGAATGGTTAGTCGCCATTAGTTGATTACCTGAAGATACGTTGTTTACGCGATGTATCATCGAAGAATTAGTGAGGAAATGCAATGGATACCCATGTCTGGTTAGCTTATGTAGTAACAGCAATCGTTTTTAGTTTGGCTCCGGGCTCTGGCACGGTGAACTCAATCAGTAATGGTTTGAGTTACGGTACCCGTAAATCACTGGGTGCCATTATTGGCTTACAAATTGGTTTAGTTATCCACATCACGCTGGTGGGTGCGGGTATTGGTGCGCTTGTCGCGCAGTCAGCAACCGCATTTTCTGTCATTAAATGGGGTGGTGCCGCTTATCTGGTTTGGTTGGGGATTCAGAAATGGCGCGACACAGCAAGCTTAGTTGCAGCTGAAAACCACAACGAGATGTCAGGCACGGCGCTGTTGTACAAGGCAGTGTTAATTAACCTCACCAACCCTAAATCGATTGTTTTTCTGGTGGCGTTGTTCCCGCAGTTTATTGACCCGGCAAAAGACCAAATCACGCAACTGTTGGTGCTTGGCGTCACTACGGTCGTGATTGATGCGTGTGTAATGTTGGGTTACACGAGCTTGGCAGCACAAATGGGACGCTTTATTCGCTCCGATAAAATCATGGGAAAAATAAACAAAGTATTCGGTTCAATGTTCATGGGTTGTGGTGCATTATTAGCAGCTGCAAAGTCATAAGCCATTTATAGGTCCTTCTTTAGCATGAATACAACGTATGTCGCTCGCCAGCCGATCTTTAACCAAAAAAGACAGACGCTGGGTTATGAATTGTTGTTTCGAGACGGGGAGAGTAACGCATACCCTTCACATATTGATTCAAATCGAGCGACATACCGACTGATCGTCGAAAACTTCCTATCGCTGGGTACTAACCCAGTGATTGCCTCTTCAAGATGCTTTATTAACTTTCCTCATCAAAGCTTGGTGCGACGTTTGCCGCGCAGTTTGCCGAAAAACAAAATTGTCATCGAAGTGTTGGAAACGTGCCAACCTACGGATGAGCTTCTTGATGCGATTCGTGAGTTTTATCGAGAAGGTTACTTGATCGCTTTGGATGACTTCACCCTAACACCAGAATGGCGTCGTTTTTTGCCATATGTGCATATTGTGAAGCTCGACATTATGGCGATGGGGCTCGAAAAGGCCTGTGAACTGGTCAAAACACACCTTGCCAAACGCGTCAAATACCACTTTTTAGCAGAACGTGTTGAAACCGCAGAAGAGTTTGAGCAAGCGAAAGCGGCTGGCTTTAAATTTTTCCAAGGTTATTTTTTTAGCAAGCCACTCGTCTCGCAGACTAAATACGTCAGTCCTGAGCAAGTGTTGGCATTGCAACTGTTTCGTGAAGTTTGTGCTCCTGAGCCTGACTTTACTCGTATCGAGTCCATCATTACGCAAGATGTCGCGTTGTCATATAAATTATTGCGTTTTGTAAATACGCAAGCGCCGAATTTGGCTGTCGAAATCAGCTCTTTTCGTCAGGCATTGATTTATCTTGGCCAGGATAACCTTAAGCAGTTTGTCTCTTTGGTTGTGGCATCGTATATCTCCAGTAACAAGCCTCGAGAGCTGTATCACCTTTCATTGCAACGAGCTCAATTTTGCCAATTGATGTCGCGCTATCAGCCATTCTCTCACCTCAACGAGCAAGGTTTCATGGTTGGTTTGCTGTCGATTCTAGATGCGCTGCTGGATCTTTCGGTGGAATCTTTAGTTAGGCAGTTACCGCTTAGTCATTCAGTACAACAAGCGCTATTACATCGCAAAGGGGTTTATGGTGCACTTATTTCCCTCGAAGAGTGCTATGAGCGTGCCGATTGGTCAGGGGTTGAAAAAATCACGATGCAATTGGGGTTGCCTTTAGAGGAAGTGAAGCTCTCCTTAGGTGAAGCGGCTCGCTGGAGTCAAAGCATCGCGACTGCATAATTTCTTGTCTTATCTTTTATCTCTTTGAATCTCTCTCTTTACAATCAAGCTGTTCGTTAGATGTGAAACTTTTATGACGATGGACGGTTTCCTCTTGACGATATATCTTAATTAAATAAACATATACGCATATCCATATATAGGTATGTTCATTATGCTTCCACATCAGTTTTTTAAGCTGTTATCCGATGAAACACGCGTACGTTGTTTAATGCTCGTGGCCCGTGAAGGTGAAACTTGCGTTGGCGATTTGGCGTTTGCTCTACAAGAGAGCCAGCCGAAAGTTTCTCGTCATCTTGCTCAGTTACGATCCAGTGGCATCTTGGTGGATAAACGCCAAGGGCAATGGGTGTATTACGAGTTATCACAGCAATTACCAGGTTGGATGCGAAAGTTAATTGAAGACTTAGTGGCATCAAACTGTTTGAAGCAGGAATACCAAGACGACATCACACGCTTACACGATAAAAGTCGTGAGGCTTGCTGTTAACAGCGAATAGAGATTCAAGGTAGAAGATTAGAGGGTAAAACTATGACAATTAAAGTAGGAATTAATGGCTTTGGCCGAATTGGTCGCTTAGCGCTGCGAGCGGCATTTGATTGGCCAGAATTGGAGTTTGTGTTAATCAACGATGTCGCAGGTGACGCCGCTACGCTTGGTCACTTATTAGAATTCGATTCAGTGCAAGGTCGTTGGCATCATGGAGTTCAGGTCGAAGGCAGTGAGCTCGTCATCAACGGCAAGCGTGTCGCCACGACTCAACAACGCGATATCGATGCGGTGAACTGGTCTGATTGTGATGTTGTGATTGAAGCGACAGGCGTACATCGCAAAACATCATTCCTGAATAAATACCTAGAGCAAGGCGTGAAACGTGTCGTGGTAAGCGCACCTGTGAAAGAAGAAGGTATCGCGAACATTGTGGTGGGCGTGAACGACCATATTTTCGACCCTGAAAAACATCGTATCGTGACAGCGGCTTCGTGTACGACTAACTGTATCGCACCTGTGGTTAAAGTCATTCATGAGAAATTGGGTATCGAACAATCTTCTTTTACGACCATTCACGACCTGACGAATACGCAAACTATTTTGGATGCGCCACACAAAGATCTACGCCGTGCAAGAGCATGCGGCATGAGCCTTATCCCAACCACTACGGGTAGCGCGAAGGCGATTGTCGAAATTTTCCCAGAATTAAAAGACAAAATTAATGGTCATGCGGTTCGCGTACCTCTAGCAAACGCATCGTTAACAGACATCATTTTTGATGTGAAGCGTGATACCACGGCAGAAGAAGTGAATGCACTGTTAAAAGAAGCATCTGAAGGTGATTTGAAAGGCATCCTTGGCTTCGAAGAGCGTCCTTTAGTTTCTATCGATTATAAAGGCGACCAACGTTCAACCATCGTTGATGCGCAATCAACCATGGTTGTGGGTTCTCGTATGGTTAAGATTTACGCTTGGTACGATAACGAAATGGGTTATGCAACGCGCACAGCAGAGCTGGTTCGTAACGTTGGTTTGGCTTAAAAGGGGGTCACAATGTCTCATCCTACATGGCAATTAGATTTGGACTCCGGTGCTTTAATCTTAACACCGTGCCCAGGAACGAAAGGTGTCGATTTGCATGCGTCGTTAGAACAGTTGAAAGAGCAGGGTGTTCAAGCGGTCGTTACTGCATTAGATGATAGTGAATTAGCTGCGAAGAATGTCTCTGCATTGGGTGAAGCCACTCAGCAACTGGGAATGAAATGGTTCCAGATCGAGATTGAAGACGACTGCGCACCAAATGAAGAGTTTGCGACGAAGTGGCAACAAGCCAGTCCGGAACTGCACGCGATTCTTGCTCAAGGTGGCAAAGTTGCGATGCATTGCATGGGTGGTTCGGGGCGCACAGGTTTGTTCGCTGCTCACCTACTCCTAGAAAAGGAATGGCAGTTAGAAGATATCGTGCGAGAAGTGCAGGCATTGCGCCCTGGTGCATTTACAAAACCTGTGCAAGTTGAGTACATCGAACGCGTGGCTCAAGACGCTTGATCAGCTTAAATAGCTTTTGGTTCATTATGATCCAAAAGCTAAATTCGAGCTTCTTCAGGATACGACTGTTTACAAAAAAAGCCATTAATATTAACTAATGCATTGTTTTTAAGTTGTATTTTGCTTTTTATTGATGTTGGGGCATTTTTTGAAAATCACAGCAACATTGTATTGGTCAATGTTGCTGTACAGGTTAGGAAGTATTTAGAACATGATGATCTAAATGCTTCTATCGCTGTACATATGAGGTCAATATGATTTCTCAATTAAGCAAAAGTATTCGTCAGTACATGTTAGTGACGTTTAACTATTGGAACTTTACGGTGACCGATGGCGCACTGCGTATGCTGGTGGTGCTCTATTTTCATGACTTAGGTTATTCCACGTTAGCTATTGCCTCACTGTTCCTTTTCTATGAATTTTTTGGTGTGGTGACAAACCTAGTTGGTGGTTGGCTGGGCGCAAGGTTAGGCCTTAATAAAACCATGAACATTGGTTTAGCGATGCAAGTGTTTGCGTTGTTGATGCTCGCAGTACCAAATGCATGGCTGACCATTCCTTGGGTGATGGCAGCGCAAGCTCTGTCGGGGATTGCCAAAGATCTGAACAAAATGAGTGCTAAGAGCGCGATTAAAACGCTAGTACCAGACGAGCAGCAAGGGGCGCTCTACAAATGGGTAGCGATTTTGACTGGCTCGAAGAATGCACTCAAAGGAGCGGGCTTTTTTGTTGGTGGCTTGCTGCTGTCTTGGGTGGGTTTTCAAAACTCGATGTTTATTATGGCGGGTGTACTTACATTAGTGTTTATTTGCAGCATGATCTGGCTAGAAGCGGACATGGGTAAAGCAAAGAGTAAACCTAAGTTTCGCCAAATATTCTCCAAGTCTGAATCGATAAACATTTTATCCGCAGCTCGCATGTTCTTGTTTGGGGCGCGTGATGTGTGGTTTGTGGTCGCTCTGCCTATTTATCTTGGTAGCGTGTTTGGCTGGGATCACTTGTGGGTTGGTAGCTTTCTCGCAGCGTGGGTTATTGCTTATGGGTTTGTGCAAGGCTTTGCGCCGCGTATTACTGGCAAAGCGCAAGGTCGTGTGCCTGATGGTAGTGCAGCATTGGTGTGGGCAGGAATCCTAGCGTTAATTACGGCTGGTATTGCTTATGGTGTGCAAATCGGTTGGCAGCCTGAATTGGTGATTGTGGTAGGTTTGATGATTTTTGGCGCTGTGTTTGCCATTAACTCTTCGCTGCACTCGTACTTGATAGTGAGCTACGCTAAAGGCGATGGCGTCTCGTTGGATGTCGGTTTTTACTACATGGCCAATGCGATGGGACGTTTGATTGGCACGGTATTATCGGGTTGGATCTACCAAGAGGCTGGTCTTGCGGCGTGCTTATGGGTTTCTTTTGCTTTCTTGGCACTGACGACGCTGATTTCAATTAAGTTGCCAAAAGCTGATGTTGCTACTGCGTAACTATCCCCAGTATCGCTATCTGTAGATGGTATAAATGGCTCCAAATCGGAGCCATTTTTGTTTCTTATGCGCCGTTTGCTGTAATCAGATTGTGTCGGTTTGGCATGGAGAGTGAATACTGATGCTTGGTTTTTGGTTCTCGTTAAGTGATTAGAGTGGTGATGAAATCCCCGTTGTAGGTCATTGTTGAGTTAAAAATAAGCAAAAACAGATTGTTAACCATTTCACTGGTTGAGATTTACCCTATGCTATAAACGATAAGCGACTCAAAGTAGGGAAAGGTATGAGAGAAAGGGTTCTGTTTTTTGATTTATTGCGCTGCTTCGCAGCGGTAGCAGTGATCGCCATTCACGTCTTGGCACCGTATCGAAATGAGTTAGGAGTGATTCCATTTGACCAATGGCTGACAGCGGTAGGCGTGAATAGCGTAACCCGCTGGGCAGTGCCAGTTTTTATTTTGATCACCGGAGCGCTAATGCTCAGTGACACTCGACCATTTGACGGTAAGTATTATATCAAAAGGCGTTTGGGCAAAGTTTTAGTTCCATTTCTTATTTGGTCGATGTTTTATGCATACCTTTCAGGTTGGACTTCTCAAGGCTTTGATTTTGAAACCGTAAAAGAGGTATTAAGCAATAGCCCATTCCACGCAACGTATTACCATCTCGGCTTTTTCTATTACTTTATACCACTGTATTTTGTGATTCCGCTGTTTCAATGGATGGTACGCAACGTGGATGACAATGTCTTGTATACCTATCTCGCATTTTGGCTTTTCACCAGCACACTGTTCTTGTTCAAGATTGATGGCCCTTGGAGTAATCAGATGTGGCTTTATATGGGTTACCTTCCACTGGGGTATGTTTTATTTCAAAAGGTACCTTTGAATCGCTCTATGGTGACCTTATTTGTTGGGCTAGGGCTCGTGGCGTTGGCAGTGACCTTTACGATGGTTGTGACAAATAGCTTAGAGGCGGAGAAGTATACGGTTGGGCGCTGGCTCTCTTATAAAACACTGAATGTGATTCTAGCGGCTTCGATGATTTTTATGATCGGGCGTTACTTTGGTGAAGGCTTATCACCAAAAGTACAAAAAGTGGTTAGTGTGATCAGTCAGCACAGCTTAGGGATTTACTTACTTCACCCTATTTTCTTATGGCCGATGAAAGAGTTCGGTTGGTACACAGGACATCCTGCGTGGGTGATTCCAGTCTGGATCGTTCTAAGTGGAGCTGGAGCCTTGGCGATGAGCTATCTCTTTTCTCGTTCTGCCAAGACTCGTTGGTTACTGCCTTAACGTTTGATAGCGAAGTGAAGGAACTTGTTGCCGCGATAGGTCAGTGTTCCCTTATCTCCAGGGTTGAGTGCATGGTAGTAATGCACTCCAATTTGGAATTCACGCTTTGGACCGATAGAACCACGTTGAACGTAAATCCAATACTCTTGATCGTCTTGACCTGGTGGTGCGTTTGGTATGTCTATCGCTTGTTTATCTAAAACCGTTACCTGCGCGCTTTGCTCTGGAGCGTCTTCGCCCACATAGTGCTTACTATAAAAACGGAAAAACACCCACGCGCCCAAGGCAATAAGGGCGAATAGGGCGACAATAAGTGAGATTGGCATATTAACCTCCAATGTTTTATCGGGTCCCATTCTACAGAACTCGCTGACGAAACGATGAGTTGAGGTAGCTTATTCATAATCTAATGAAAGGGATATGGAGATTATTCGGCGCACTTCACGATTTATCTTAATGATGCACGATGAAATCGTCGCTTCATCTGCAAGCGAAGTCACTAAAGCTGAACGAAGCGGCTTTCACTTGTTAGGCTATATGAGCTCAAGGGCACAAATTGAAAGTAAAATTGCACTTAACGGCTCGAAAAAGCTCTAAATTTATAGAAGAATAAAAATAATGAACATAGGAAGGGTCTGGTAAGGAGGGTTACGATGTCAGATATTGAAAAAGTAGTCATGCGTACCCGAACGATCGAAAAACTTTTGCGTACTCAGTACCATGCAGAAGGGAAAGGGTTGCACCAACTTATTAATAGTTGTGAAGAACGTTTACCGCATGACGTGATAGCAAAGCTTCGATTCATCGCAACCGTGCGTAACAAAGTGGTGCACGAAGACGATTACAAGCTGGATGATCGTAAAGGCTTTATGGCGGCATGTGATGCTTGTGAAAAAGAGCTGACACCAAGAAGCTCTCGCTTTATTTGGCGTACAGCAATTTTGCTAATGACGTTGATTACGCTGGCCGCTCTTGGTTTCTACTATATGCACTGGGATATTTTGTCTAAGCACATTCAGTAGAGCTATACAGATAAATAAAAAAGGACGCATTTGCGTCCTTTTTTATTTTAAATCATTGGGTTAGTACATCATTGGCAGTGTCATTAAACCCACAACCACTGCAATCATAACCAGCCCTTGTTTTTGAGAAGATGAAATCATAACACTACCCCTTAATCTTTGATGAACTCGATGAATTTAATATAGCACTGTTTTTGGGGTTTGATCAACATATGCTCGTTAATCTTTTCAAAAACCACACTTAACTTGTCTGGTTTTACGTGATTCTGACTAATGAAACTATGTTTTTTGTGCTGTATTTAAAGTGTTCACATTGTTTTATTTCTATCCTTTTTTGTTTTAAGTGTATGATTTTATAATGTTAAATGGTTTGTGATGTTGGCTTTGTAATTGTTTTTTGTTTCGAGTGGTATGTTGGGTGTTTATTTTGTCTGTATTTCTCAAAAATTGAGAAAATTAAAAAATGTGCTATGAGGTTGCATCGTCAAATCGAAAGCATGGAGTGAGATTTTCTTACCTTATGAGAAAATATGGGCTTCAAAAGTGTTTAGTGATTCTATGGTTTATGAAGTCCGCACTTTTATCTGTTATTGAAATTATGGTTTTATTTATCATTGACTTACTTTTCTTGTCTGATGTTTTTTTTACTGAATTAAGGTCGGTTTTCTTAGTTTTTACCCCTAGTCATCAGTGGTTTCTCCTCTCTTAGAGCGCTACTAAGACTATTTTCTATTTTGTGTCTGTTATTTATTCTTGTTGCCTGCATTACATACATCCTGGTGGTTTAATCGTCAGTTTGTGAAATGGCGGCTTACCTGGAGCACTTATCTGTTTTTCAGTTAAATAGTTTTAGAAAGCGTTGGTTATTGTGTCGTGTGATTTGATGGGTTCGGCTGATGAGCAAAGCTTGGCCCCAATGTTTAGTGGCATCATTCAGGCTCATCGGCTTTATTATTACGTAGGCTGAGGGTTACAAAATGTTTCGAATCGCTAGCGAGATCCAACTTTCGTAGATTGTGTCTTTACATCAAAACTGGTCTACCTAGACTAGCGGCGAGTTTAAGTAAAAGGTGTATACTGCATGTGGAGTTGGCTGGCGATAGGGCTATCAGGTGTGTATTCCGTGTTGGGAGCAAAGCAAGCTAACCCGACACAATCCCTCGTGTTTAAAATCTTTACTCTGCTACTTCTTCTTGTGTTGGTGTTAACTCAAGGTGCATCCGCAACATATACCTACTGGATTGCGGGTGGGCTGATTGTGTCTATGGTGGCAGATACGCTGCACTCGTTTAAAACTCGTAAGCTAATCTATTTTACGGCTTATCTGGTTGCCCAGGTATGCTACAGCAAGTCATTTTGGGTGCAGCTTAATGGTGAGATTGTCTGGTGGCTGTTGGCCCTGCTGCTTGCAGCGAGTATCGTGGCGTTCTTTTTGTTGCTGCCTCAACTCGACTCTCTGGTATTCCCTGTTGTGATCATGGGGATGATGCTGGTTCAACTTGCTTGGGCAGCCGGTGAAGTTTGGTTACAAGTGCCGAGTTACGCCAATGCTATCGGCTTTAGCGGAACCTTAGTTTTGATCTATTCGGCGCTGGCATACGCGATACACGGTTATCGAAAACCGATGAAACACGCCTATTTGTGGGTGAGTGGCAGTTACTTTTTTGCTCATGCCCTCATTGTTGCCTCAATCATTTACTAATTTAAGTCAAAGCAGCTCTTGAGGATTTCAGTAGACTGAACGCATTGTTCTTAATAACTGGAGTCAATAATGAGTGAAATCCATGCTCACGAGCTGCTAAACCTACTTAGAGAAACACCAATGGATCGCGAAGCCCTCACACAGCACTTTGGTGCTAGCGTTCGCTTTCACACCTGTAAACTGAATGATCTAGACTTAGATGCATTACTAGCATTTTTGCTCAAGCGCGACAAAATTCGTGAGCTTGAAGGTAAGTTTGTGGTCAATATGGCGCGAGTTTGCAATCACTAAACGGCGGCTAAGATCGAGGGTGACTATGGTGTTTTCGCCCTCAGTCATATACTCATGTTGTCAGTTTGCTATACACTGGCCGCCATTTTTTAGGTGAGGCCAGAATATGGACATTCTTTCTGCAGCGACCATGCTGTTTCTAATCATGGACCCTCTCGGTAACTTGCCGATTGTGTTGTCTATTCTCAAACATATCGATCCCAAGCGTCGTCGTAAGGTATTGATTCGTGAACTACTGTTTGCCTTACTGATTTTGATGTTGTTTCTGTTTGCAGGACAAAGCATCTTAAGTTTTTTGCATGTCCAGCCAGAAACGCTCAGCATTTCAGGTGGCATTATTCTCTTCATTATTGCGATTAAGATGATTTTCCCGAGTGCTGGCAGCATCACTGGACTGGCAGCAGGCGAGGAGCCCTTTATTGTTCCGATGGCCATTCCTATGATCGCGGGCCCTTCAGTGATTGCAGCCTTGCTTTTACTGTCTTCGCAACATCCAGAGAAAATGTTGGAAATGTCAGCATCAGTCGTAATTGCGTGGGGCGCAACATTTTTTATACTGATGTTTTATGGCTTCTTTAATCGCTTGTTGGGTGAACGTGGCTTGAAGGCGGTAGAACGCTTAATGGGCTTGTTACTGGTGATGATCTCCACTCAAATGTTCTTGGATGGTGTAAAAAGTTACATTGGGTGACGAACGAAACGCAGAAAAAAAGCCGCTCACAAGAGCGGCTTTTTCGTATCTGAGCGATTACATCATGTGTTTACGACGAATATCGAGTAGGGCAAAAATACCAAAAATCAGGATTGAATATTTTTCCCAACTGCTCATTTTTATTTTGTCGCCAAATGCACCAATGAAGATGGCCATTTGTAAACCGTGCATGATGAACAAAAAAGCGGTCATGATGTATAGCGCAATCGCGGCATTGCCGGGAAAGGGCATAAAAATATTTAGGATTAATACTAACCAAACAAAGGCGATAGCCGCTTTGGCCAGCATAATTAGTGCTTTCATTTAAGTATCCTTTTAAATCGAGGCGTTATGCGGAGGTACGTTCGTACAGACGATAGCTCACTTGGCCTGCTGTTTTTTCTCGATGTAATTGCCAGTTTTCTGGTAAGTCGGCAATATTGAGTTCTTTTTCTGTTTCAATATAAATCATCGCATCTTCCGCGAGCCAGCCATTTTGTTCTAGCAGAGCCACGGTCTCATCCAATAGACCTTTGCGAAACGGTGGGTCAATAAACACCACATGGTGAGCAGAACCCGGTTGCTTCAAAAAACTCAGTGCGTCGGTATTTACCACTTGGATGTTGTTCGCGTTAAGAGAGGCAACATTCTTTTGTAACTGTTGGAAAGCTTGTGGGTTTAGCTCAACCATGGTCACTTGCTCTGCTTGGCGCGAAGCTGACTCAAATCCCAAGCCGCCAGAGCCAGCAAACAAGTCGAGACATTTTGCCTGTGGTACATCTTGAGCTAACCAGTTAAACAGCGTTTCTTTGACGCGATCTGTCGTGGGGCGTAAGCCTTCAGCATCGTGTACAGGAAGTTTTCTGCCTCTCCATAAGCCACTAATAATGCGAACAAAGCCCGTTGTTGGCTTTTTTTGTGATGAGTTTTGCTGGCGACGTCTTACCATAGATTTTTTGACCGCTAATAAAGTGATACTATATCTAATCGCCCAAGCAATGAGCTTGGAGCTTGGATACAGCCCAGAATATTCAAGATGACAGAGTGTAACACTAATAAGATTAGAATTACCTAATCGGAAAGTTTTCAGAACTTTGTCATTAGCCTTTTTTAGACAGATAATAATCTTGTCAAAAAAGAGTCATTAATAGATAAAAGAACAATCTAGGATAGCCCCAGATGACGGAAAAAAAGAAGCGCGGATTACTTTCGTGGCTAGGTTTTGGTGACGAAGAGCAAAGCCCAAAACCAAAAACTGAAGAAACAGTAAAAGAAGAAGCAGTGGAAGCGCCTTCTGAAGAGCAGCAAACCGAAGCGGTTGCTGAGCAAGCGGAAGCAACGCCAGAACTTGAAGAAGAAGCGAAACAATCAGAGGCTGCCCCAGCAGAAGCAGAAGCAGAAGCAGAAGCAGAAGCAGAAGCAGAAGCAGAAGCAGAAGCAGAAGAGCCAGAAGTCGTATCGGCCGCGCCTCGTGTTCAAGAACAAGAAAAGCCAACAGAAAGCTTTTTTGCTCGTCTTAAACGCAGCCTAAGCCGAACAAAAGCAAATATTGGTGCTGGCTTCTTCGGTTTGTTCAGCGGTAAGAAAATCGATGAAGACTTATTTGAAGAGCTAGAAGAGCAACTGCTTATTGCTGATGTGGGCATGAATACCACAACAAAAATTATCAACAACCTGACAGAAAAAGCCACACGTGGCGATCTGAAAGACGGCGAAGCCCTTTATGGTTTGTTGAAAGAAGAAATGGCTGAGATTCTTTCTAAAGTCGAACAGCCACTAGAAATCGATAGCAACAAAACGCCTTACGTCATCTTGATGGTGGGTGTAAATGGCGTGGGTAAAACCACGACCATCGGTAAGCTAGCGAAGCAGTTCCAAACTCAAGGCAAAAAAGTGATGCTTGCAGCGGGAGATACTTTCCGTGCCGCAGCGGTTGAGCAGCTACAAGTGTGGGGTGAACGTAATAATGTTCCTGTGATTGCTCAACATACTGGCGCAGACAGTGCCTCTGTTATCTATGATGCGATTGAAGCGGCAAAAGCACGTGGTGTGGATGTGGTGATTGCTGATACAGCAGGTCGTCTACAGAACAAAGCGAACCTAATGGAAGAGCTGCGTAAGATTGTACGTGTGATGAAGAAAATTGATGACTCTGCACCACATGAGATCATGCTAACGCTTGATGCAGGTACAGGACAAAATGCCATTAGCCAAGCGAAACTTTTCAGTGATGTTGCCCCTCTAACCGGGATTACTTTGACTAAGTTGGATGGTACAGCCAAGGGCGGCGTAATTTTCGCTATTGCTGATCAGTTCGGTATTCCAATTCGTTACATTGGTGTGGGTGAAGGTATCGAAGACTTGCGTCCATTTGAAACTCAAGAGTTTATTGACGCACTGTTTAGTCGTGAAGAATAAAAAGAGTTAGAGGAAATCAACGGTGATCAAATTTCAGCAAGTAAGCAAAGCTTACCGAGGTGGTCGACAAGCACTGCAAAAAGTCGATTTTCACCTGAGGCGCGGTGAAATGGCGTTTTTAGGCGGACATTCCGGGGCTGGTAAAAGTACCTTGCTGAAATTGATCTGCGCGATAGAGCGACCAACCGATGGCAAAATCCATTTTAATGGCCACGACATCACGCGTATTCCAGGCAAAGACATCCCTTTTTTGCGCCGCAATATTGGGATTGTTTTTCAAGATCATCGCCTATTGATGGATCGCAGTGTGTACGACAATGTCGCTCTGCCAATGCGTATCGAATCGATTTCTGAAAACGAAATCAAACGCCGTGTTTCTGCGGCGTTAGATAAAACGGGCTTACTCGATAAAGCTCGTTGTCTACCTAGTCAACTTTCTGGTGGTGAACAACAGCGCGTCGGTATTGCCCGTGCTGTGGTTAATCGACCAACGTTGCTGGTGGCTGATGAGCCTACGGGTAACCTTGACCCAGAATTATCCAACCGTGTGTTGCGTCTATTCGAAGAATTTAACCGTGCGGGCGTGACTATCCTACTTGCCACGCACGATGTGGGGTTAGTAAACACTCGCCCACAGTATCGTCATTTTGAATTGAACCAAGGCTTCCTAAGTGAGGTAGAAGACTATGGCAGGTAACAAGCACTCCCAAAAGAAGGGGAAAGGCCGCAGTGCCAAGCGTGCGAATACCGATGGTTTTTTCTCTGTCCATGCAAAACAAGCTAAATCCTCTTTTAGCGCCTTATGGCAACGACCACTAGGCAACATTCTGACCCTAGCGGTCATCTCCATGGCACTTGCCATGCCAGCTTGTTTGTATCTATTGGGGAAAAACGTTGCGGGGGCAGCGGAAGATGTCGCTTCTCCTTCACAAGTTAGTGCTTACTTAGTTGAAGGCATGCCGGATGCACGAGTGATGGTTCTCAAAGATCAAATTGAAACTTGGCCTTTGGTAAAAGAGGTAGAATATATTTCACCGCAACAAGGTCTATCTGATTTAAGCCAATATGCAGGGTTCGACCAAGCTATCAGCCTTTTAAGTGGCTATGCGCTACCTGGTGTGTTGGTGATTACGCCAGATTCGGAGCTAAAAAGTGATATTCAGTCATTAGCCAAAGACGTTCGAGAGCAACAAGATGTGACCGACGTGAGACTTGACGAAGACTGGCTGGCGCGTCTTGATGCCATCAAAACTCTCGCGAGTATTATTGTCATTACCCTGACAGTGCTGATGCTCGGTGCGGTATTTTTAATCGTTGGCAATACATTGCGATTTAATGTGCTGGCGAATAAAGAAGAGATTCAAACCATGAAACTGATCGGTGCGACGGACAGTTTTATTCTGCGCCCTTACTTGTACACAGGTATGTGGTTTGGCGTGTTAGGTGCCACTATTGCGTGGTTGGTAACGGCTTTAGTGACCATTGTCATGAATAGTGCGGTGGAAGACCTTGCTGCGTTGTACGATAGCCAGTTCCGCCTGATTGGTCTAAGTTGGGATGAATCTTTGTTATTAATCATCATTGGGAGTCTTTTGGGATGTATTGCGGCGCGTTTTTCTGCGCAACGACATTTAAAAGAAATTGAACCAGTTTAAGTGATGGCGGTCTTATTACTTGGATTTCATTAGCACTAGCTAATTTTGAACCCTTGCTTAGACCAAATGTTTATGGATAATTGCTTCCCCTTCTTGAAACTTGTTCATTTTGAGTTCAAGATATCGAAGCTAAATTGCAATGTAATGCTCCAGATCAGAGATTGATGAGGAATTGAATGACAAAAGAAGCGTATCCGATGGCTCTAGTCACGCAAGATAGCCTTGATAGCTATATTCGCTCAGTAAACAGCTACCCAATGCTGACTGCAGACGAAGAGCGTGAGCTGGCAGAACGATTACACTATAAAGGTGAGATTGAGGCTGCAAAAGGTCTAATTCTTTCGCACCTACGATTCGTTGTTCACGTTGCTCGTGGTTACTCTGGCTACGGTTTGCCAATGGCGGATCTTGTGCAAGAGGGTAACATCGGTCTAATGAAAGCCGTTAAGCGTTTTAACCCAGAAGTAGGGGTTCGCTTGGTTTCTTTTGCTGTCCACTGGATCAAAGCAGAGATCCACGAATACGTGCTACGTAACTGGCGTATCGTGAAAATTGCGACCACTAAAGCGCAACGTAAATTGTTCTTCAACCTGCGTAAGTCGAAAAAGCGCTTGGGTTGGTTTAACAACGGTGAAGTGGAAACCGTTGCGCGCGAGTTAGGTGTTGAGCCTTCTGAAGTTCGCGAGATGGAATCACGCTTAGCGGCGGTGGATTCAACCTTTGATATGCCAACTGATGAAGACGACAGCTCAAACGCTTACACAGCGCCGATGCTATACCTAGAAGACAAATCGTCTGATGTGGCCGACAACATTGAAGCCGCCAACTGGGAAATGCATACCAACAATCGCTTGGGTCATGCATTAGCGAGTTTGGATGAGCGTAGTCAGCGCATCGTGCGTTCTCGTTGGTTAGATGATGAGAAAGCAACATTGCAAGACTTAGCTGATGAGTTCGGTGTTTCTGCCGAGCGTATTCGCCAGCTAGAAAAAAATGCAATGAAGAAACTAAAATTGGCTGTGGGTGAATTTTAATTTCCACTGCTAATTGAAAGTAAGATTTTCATAGAAAGCCGAGATCATGTGATCTCGGCTTTTTTATTGTCGATCGAAAATCGATAGCGTTTGCGATCCGGATTTTATGTGCTACCTGTGTATAACTCTGTGAAGTAATTATTTATCAACTGTTCGAAACCCGGACAAAATAAGGGATTCAAGCACTTTTCCATCTGGGGATAGTTATAGATATACACACAGTTAGATCAGGATCATCACTACATATTGTGGATCAAAAGATCCAAATACACTTTATCAACGCAATTCACAGCTTTATCCACAAATGGTTGGAATGTGTACACTTTTGAAAAGCCTGATTATCCATGTGTCTAAGTTTGCCGTTGGATAGGTTACAATAGCGGCAGTATACCCAAGCAGCTTCAAATATGGATTTTATGCTGTACCACGGGTGCTGATTAGTACGTTAGGTTCGAGGTTGCTTGGGTATATTAATAAGACAATGAGAAAGTAAATGGATCAGTTTAAGCATATCGATGTACAAGGTGCGCAAGCGCTGCTCGAGCAGGGTGATGCGAAGCTTGTAGATATCCGTGACCCTCAATCGTTTGCCGTTGCGCATGCGGAGTCCGCGTATCACTTAACTAACGATACGATCGTTGCGTTTATGGATGAAGTGGAGTTCGAACAACCTATTCTAGTGATGTGTTACCACGGTATTAGTAGCCAAGGTGCGGCGCAATATTTGGTTAACCAAGGCTTTGAACAGGTGTACAGTGTAGATGGTGGCTTTGAAGCCTGGCATCGAGCAGAACTACCGATAGTGAGAAGTTAATGAAGAGATTGGTAACGTTAAATAATCCGCGTATGGCGCAAGCCTTTATTGATTATATGGCCTCTCGCCAAATTGACATCGAAATGATGCCAGAAGGGGATGGGCAATTTGCGCTGTGGCTGACTGATAGCCAGCATGAAATAGAAGCGGAAGCCGAACTTAAGCTGTTCCTTGCTAACCCGTCTGATTCAAAATACAGCGCCGCCTCGTGGGACGTTGCCGATACTCGTAAGAGCACATTTCATTATTCCAGCCCGAGTATCATGAGCATGGTCAAAGCGAAAGCTGGCCCCATGACTTTGCTGATCATGACAGTCTGTATCATCATCTACTTGTTACAAATGTTTGGCTTTGGCAATGGCGTGTTTAAGTTGTTGCACTTCCCGGCTTTTGAGGGGCAACAATGGCAAGTGTGGCGATGGCTAAGTCATGCGTTACTGCACTTTTCAGTAACTCACATCGTGTTTAACTTACTATGGTGGTGGCAGTTGGGTGGCGACATCGAACGTCGTCTCGGTTCCGGTAAGCTATTGCAACTCTTTGTGGTGTCGGCAGCGTTTTCAGGGGCAGGCCAGTTCTATGTTGAAGGGGCTAACTTCGGCGGCTTGTCTGGCGTGGTCTATGCACTGCTTGGTTATTTGTGGATACTGGGTTACCGCTTGCCACATTTAGGCCTTACGTTACCCAAGCCAATTATCGTCTTTATGTTGGTATGGTTAGTTCTTGGTTTTGTGCAGCCATTTATGGCGATTGCAAACACCGCTCACTTAGTTGGGCTACTGTCGGGGATGGCGATTGCGCTGTTTGATTCAGGCAAGATGAAATACCAACAGCAAGCCTAAAGCAGATGAAATGAAAAGACCGCTCAAGAGCGGTCTTTTTTTATGTTCAAAACGGATTTGGGTTTATTGATAAAGGTATTTTGTAAACAACAAATCGGCAATGATGGTTTTACCTGTTTCAGGCAAAAGCGTTTCGTTGAGGGTCGTCACTAAGGTTTTGCGCAGATCTTCTCGGCCAGACAGGGACTTAATCGTATCTTCTGTTTGCTTACCCAATAATTCAATCACTGCATCGCGAATCAAAGGTTGGTGATGCTCAACAACTGATAAATCTTGTTGACTCATTACCATGATGTCGATGCGCACTTGCACATAACCTAACTTTTTGCCTTTGGTGTAAAAGTTAGTAGTGAGGTCAGGCTCTAGGGTAAAGTATGCCAACTTAGGTCCAGCTTCTTCCGTTTCAGCCCAACTTGGTGCGGCGAATAGTATGGTTAACGCAAAAATAATTTGGGCTATATAACGTTTGTACATATTTCTAACTTTTCTTTCTCTGGATCGCGATATTCGAATCGCTTCAGTCTTGATACAATGGGCCGTCTATAACAAATAACGGAACTTACGGTTACATACATTACTATGGACGGTAAGTTGTTGCTTTATTGTACGCATAAAGCCTCCAATTGAATACTAGTATGAATCAGCCAACATCACTCTATCTTGCTTCTTTATTGGAAGTAGAGTGGCAAAACCCCGAAGAATTCGAATTTCCAAATGAATTTGCCAAGCACTGGCTTGAAGAGCAAGGGTCTTTGTCACGTCGTTTAAAACAGCACTGCCAAGCGTTAACGGTAGAATTGCTACAAAATCAGATCGTCACTGCAGCGACATTAAAACAGGATGAAAGCCAGTTATTGTCCGAACAAGATTGCTTACTGAGAGAGGTAATTTTGTGCGGTGACAATAATAACTGGGTTATTGGGCGGACATTGATTCCTCGCTCAACCTTAGTTGATCAGCAGTATGATTTGGCTCAACAAGGGGATATCCCATTAGGATTAACAGTGTTCAGCGCAGATAACGTTGAGCGGGACTCTTTACAAATGGGATGGGTAGCCGTACCAGAAGGACGTTTGTTAGCGCGACGCTCAAGGTTGTGGATGAATCACAAACCGATGCTAGTCGCCGAGTTATTCTTATCTAATTCACCAGTTTACGCTAAGGAGACAGTGTAAATGTCCGCAGAAAAAGCCAAAGCATATTGGCAACTGATGCGCATGGATCGCCCGATTGGTTCACTGTTACTGATGTGGCCAACGATTTGGGCGCTAATTATCTCAGCCCAAGGGATGCCAAGTTGGGATGTATTCATCGTGTTTGTATTGGGGGTATTCCTAATGCGTAGTGCGGGGTGCGTGATCAATGATTTTGCAGATCGCAAAGTCGACGGCCATGTAAAGCGTACTAAGCAACGTCCACTGCCATCAGGGAAAGTGACAGCAAAAGAAGCGATTGGATTATTTTTGGTTTTGGGTATCAGCTCGTTTTTGTTAGTGCTGACCATGAACCCGCTGACGATTCAGCTATCCTTCGCTGGCATTGTGTTGGCGTTCATCTATCCATTTATGAAGCGTTACACTCATATTCCACAGCTATTTTTAGGCTTGGCTTTTAGCTGGGCGATTCCAATGGCGTGGGCTGCACAAACTGGGGAATTACCATTAATTGTTTGGTTTTTGTTCCTCATTAATGCTTTGTGGACCATTGCGTACGACACTCAATATGCGATGGTAGACCGAGATGATGATCTAAAGATTGGCATTAAATCGACGGCAATTCTGTTTGGTCGTCATGACAAGCTTATTATTGGTGTGTTGCAACTGATTACACTCGCGATGTTGGTTTGGTTAGGGCAGTTCTACCAATTGGGACAAAGTTACTACTGGACCCTTTTGATTGCAGCGTCGTTGTTTGTTTATCAGCAGCACTTAATTCGTCACCGTGAGCGTGAGTTGTGCTTTAAGGCTTTCCTTAACAACAATTATGTTGGCATGGTGATAGCGATAGGGTTACTGGTCGCATTTTGGTAAGCGAAGAAATAGAAAAAGGCATCCGATTGGATGCCTTTTTTCTTATTGGACGAAGGTAAAACGGTTACGACCGAAGTTGGTGAATACTCTCTTCGATCGTCAGTTTCACTTCTGGATAAAGCAGAGTGAACAGTAGCCGTGCAAATTGCTGCGTTTTCTTCGTGTCACAGTTACCATCGTTATCGAGGTATTTTTGCTGTTTGAGCGTATTGAACATCGCGGTAAACACACCTTTATCGAAGAATTCTGGCGCATTAATACCGTGCAAACGCCCTAGGCGCTGAGCAATATCTTGGCTCTTCTGCTCTAGGTCCGATTTACCCAGCTCAGGGTAAGCAACAAGCAAGTTCATCGCGATAGAGTAGCGTTGCAGCGTTTCAGTTATCGTACGACCTAGCAGAACCAAAGGCTGGTTGTTCGATTGATTGATCTCTAGCTTATCACCATCAAGACTAATCATTTTCTGATCGGCAAATTCATGCAGCGTTTTAACGACCAATTCATCTAACTCGTCTTCCTGGTAACTTAAGAACAGCTCTTTCTTCAAGAATGGGTAGATTTGCGCGACATTCGCTTGAATCTTGGCTACCGAAAGGTTGCGCTGACGAATGAGCATTTGGGCAATTAATGACGGCAGAGCGAACAAGTGAATGATGTTGTTGCGATAGTAGGTCATCAGGATCGATTGGCTACGGTCCAGCGAAATGATGTCACCCATGCTATCGGTTTCAATCACGAACTTATCAAGCGAAATTGCATGATCAACCAACTCCTCAGCACTTTCGGTAGGGATAGTGGAGGTGCTTGAGTACGGATTATTTTTGAGTAGCTTTAAGTAACACTCGATCTGATTGATCAGCGAGTCACGAGAAAGTGCACGTTGACGAGAAGCAAGCAGTGCGGTTGCACACAAGGTCAACGCGTTTGCTGCCGCCGCATCATTGATGTGCGTCATCATCTTATTAGCAAGGTCGTTGACCACAGGATTCATCCATTGTGGTTTGTTACCACCCATGCTGTCGATGTCTTTCGTCCACTCAGGAGCATGCTCGTTCAAGTATTGGTTGAGCTGAATTGGCTCACCGAAGTTCACATAGCCCAAACCAAAGTTACGCAGTTTACGCAGAGTACGCAGTACAAGCCCTGCGTTTTCTTTCTCTTTGCGTTTGCCACGCAGCTCTTTCGCGTAAGTGCCCACTTCCATTACGTGCTCGTAGCCGATGTAGACCGGCACTAGTGTTACTGGGCGGTTTAGACCACGTAGCATTGCTTGGATGGTCATAGCCAGCATACCCGTTTTCGCTTGCAGTAAGCGACCTGTACGTGAACGACCACCCTCACTGAAGTACTCGACTGAATAGCCTTTGGCAAACAGCTCAGCTAGATACTCACGGAAAATGGTTGAGTACAGTTTGTTGCCTTTAAAACTACGACGAATAAAGAACGCCCCACCACGACGGAAAAGCGGACCGGCCGGGAAGAAGTTCAAGTTAATGCCTGCCGCAATGTGCGGAGGCACCATGCCTTCATGGTATAAAACATAAGACAACAGCAGGTAGTCCATGTGACTACGGTGACACGGAACGTACACAATTTCGTGGCCGTCTTGCGCTAAACGACGCACAGTCGAGGCGTTATTGATGTGCAAACCTTGGTATAGTTTTGTCCATAACCAACTCAGGATGCGGTCGCCGTTTTTCACTAGACTGTAGGAGAAGTCGGCGGCGATTTCATCCATGATGTCGTGGGCTTCTTTACGTGCCTTATCAATCGAGATGTTTTTGATCTTGGCTTCGTCAGCAATCGCCAGTTCAATAGCTGGAGATTTTAGTAAACGAGCAAACAACACTTGGCGTTGTGGCAAGTTTGGGCCTGAAGCAGCCAGTTTCTGGCGTGAGAAGTGGATACGCGCCACGCGAGCCAGTTTGTGCGCAATTGCGCTGTCGGTACCGTGAGAGTCTGCCATATAACGCAGAGATACCACGGGACTAAAGCGAACTAAGCAGTCGCGTCCCGCCGCCATTACTGCTTTGGCTTTTTGCGGACCATTCATCGGTTGAAGGTAAGGCTTTTGGTTCTCTTCTTTACCTGGCTTACGACCCCAAAGCACGGTTGCAGGGATCATTTGAACATCCAACTCACTATCCAGCTTGTGCAGTTCCAGTAAGTCAGTGAACAGAGAGACAGAATCGGTTGGGACATCATTATCGTTGTTCATCACAGTTGGACGCGCAGCGATAAAGACGAAACGGTTCAGCGTTTTGCCATTGATTTCCAGCGGGCTGAGCGGGTCGGGTAGACCAAGGCTCATGGCTTGTTTTTGCAGTGTCAGCAAATCCACGTTCGAGCGGAAAGGCAGGGCATATACAATCGGTTTAGTTAGGTCGATGTTCAGATCTTCAATCGGGTTCGACGGGATTGTGGTGCCCTTTACCAGTACCGATAAAGGTAGTTTTAGTAATGAACGTGAAAATGATTGTCCAGAAGACATAAAGTTCACAGCCTCAATAGGTATTCAAACAGGCCTAACCTTATTTCAGTTTCCGCTTTGCATGTCTTCTCTATAAAAAGAGATGAGTACGGCAATAGAAATAAGCCTAGGCGATAAAATTTAAGCGCTGCAAGGATACCAGAAACTGGTCAAACCTTTTAATTTTATTGGCTGTAAATTAGTCGAACCCCTAAGTTATTGCTTTGACTTGATTAACTGAAAAGTCGGTGTTTTAAACGAATAAAGAATGAACTTAATCGGTAAGCTGAAAGCTCTCCACAAATAAATTAAAAAACAACCAATTGGGTTTTCATTTGAGCATTTACTGGATATACTCACAGTTAACTGTATAAAAAGACAGGTGAGACATGAAGCCGTTAACGCCACGCCAACAACAAGTCTTCGATTTGATTAAAAGTAAAATCGATGACACCGGAATGCCACCAACTCGTGCAGAGATTGCGCGTGAGCTTGGCTTCCGCTCTGCGAATGCCGCAGAGGAACACCTAAAAGCGCTTGCTCGTAAGCAAGCAATTGAAATTATTCCAGGCGCTTCTCGTGGGATTCGTATCCTGCTTGAAGACGCAGCCAATGATGAGCAGGGTTTGCCATTGATTGGTCAAGTTGCAGCGGGTGAGCCAATTCTGGCTCAAGAGCACGTAGAGGCGCACTACCAAGTCGATCCTGCGATGTTCAAACCGCAAGCGGATTTCTTACTTCGTGTAAATGGCGAGAGTATGAAAGACATCGGGATTATGGATGGCGATTTGCTCGCGGTGCATAAAACCCAAGACGTGAGAGACGGTCAAGTTGTCGTTGCGCGTGTTGATGATGATGTGACTGTGAAGCGTTTGGAGCGCAAAGGCTCAACCATATTACTGCATGCTGAGAATGAAGAGTTTGCCCCAATCCAAGTGGACTTAACGTCTCAGCACCTTACGATTGAAGGCTTAGCCGTTGGTATTATTCGTAATACCGATTGGATGTAAGTGTATTTAAGCAGCCCAGTTGACCTGGGCTGTTTTGTCTTTTCTCTTCTTTTCTCTTTTTCTACTTCCTCCAAAAGCTTGCTCATCATCTTGACCTTGTTTGTTTTGACCAATTTATAAGCTTGATAATGTAATTGATATTCATTATCATCTTTATTAATGTCTATGTTTTCTCTCTGGCGCAGGAAATGCCCATGTCTCAGTCTAAACATCAAGTTCCTAACCATCTATTGAAGCCACTGTTATTGCGTAGCCGTGAAAGCATGGTCGACAATGGCTTGGTGTACGATCCGATAGCTGCTAAAGCGTGTTTGAGCTGTAAGATGGCGCCGGATTGTTTGAGTGGTGATATTGCGCAGAAGCAATTGCTGCACGTGACGCTGACTCAGCTTTGTGACCAGCAGGTTAGCCACTTCTTACAGCAGTATCCCGATGCCTGGATAATCAATGTCGGAGCGGGGCTGGATACCCGCTTTTATCGTTTGGATAATGGACGCTGCCATTGGATAGAGCTGGATGTGACGGAAAATTTGGTATGGCGTCAGCGCTTGTTCCACAAAAATGAACGCTATGAACATCGCTGTGGCAGTGTGGATGAAATGTCGTGGCTAGAGACGTTAGCCATTCCAGAGCAAGCACCGGTACTCATTTTATGTGAAATGGCACTGCTCGATTGCACAGAGCGTCAAGTCGCGAAATTTATTCAAACCTTAGGTCGACATTTTGTTTCTGCTGAACTGTGTATGGTGCTGGCAGGAGATTTAACGGAAACCAAGTGGGGGAAAAAGCTTGGATCTGATCGTTATGCTCATGGCTTTGAAGCGCCTGCAGCACAGATATTGCAATGGTTACCATGGGCACAATGGGCGAAAGCTTTCTCGCCATTCGATAGATTCTGTTCTCGTTGGAAAGCTTGGCAGCGTTGGCTTAATAAGATTCCAATGTTGAAGCATCGCCTCACGCCAGTCCTCGTTCACATCAAGTGGTAATTGGCTAGTCGTTAAGCGCTCAGGTACACTCGTCGATCTTACTGATGAGGTGCCTGTGACAAATTCAATCTTCTCTCCTTTATCTAACCCAAAAGTTCATCGCCAAGTCTTAGCTTTAGCGATACCTATGGTGCTGTCGAATATTACTGTCCCATTGCTCGGTTTGGTCGATGCTGCGGTGATTGGTCATCTAGACCACGCTTGGTATTTGGGTGGTGTTGCGTTGGGCAGCACCATGATCAGCGTGACGTTTTGGCTGCTTGGTTTTTTGCGTATGTCGACTACTGGGTTGGCGGCGCAGTCCTATGGCGGTGAAGACCGAAAGCAACTTGCCTTGGTGTTTATGCAAGGCTCACTTATGGCGCTGCTGTTTGCGTTAGTCTTCCTTATTGCCCATAACCCGATTGCTGATTTGATCTTTGGCTGGAGTGACGCCAGCGCAGAGGTAAAACACTACGGCATGCAATATTTCTCTATCCGTGTGTGGAGTGCCCCCGCTGCGCTAATGAACTTTGTGTTGTTGGGGTGGCTGCTCGGGACGCAAAATTCCAAAGCACCAATGTGGATGGTGATCATCACCAACGTGACTAATATCGCCCTCGATTTGTTGTTTGTGATTGGTTTGGGGTGGAAAGTAGAAGGCGCTGCGCTGGCATCGGTGATTGCTGACTACTCAGGCATGGGTTTTGGTCTCATGTGTGTTTGGAAAACCTGGCGAGAGAGGCAATTACCATCACCTCAAAAGTTGCTAACCAGCACTCAACACGGTTTAGGGCGCTTCGTGAAATTGAATCGTGATATTTTCTTACGCTCTTTGTGTCTGCAAGCGGCTTTTAGCTTTATGACGTTCCAAGGCGCGAGCTTTGGTGATGAGGTTGTCGCTGCAAATGCGGTTCTGATGAGCTTCCTGATGATTATCTCGTATGGCATGGATGGCTTTGCTTACGCAATGGAGGCCATGGTCGGGAAGGCGATTGGTGCCAAAGATAGGCAACAATTGAGTGCATCGCTTGTCGGCACTTTCTTTTGGAGTTTGGTTATTTGCTTAGGACTGACCGCGCTCTTTGGTTTGGCGGGATCGCAGTTGATCGCCATGATCACTTCAATTGAGGCGGTACAAAAGCAAGCAGCGGTGTATCTACCTTGGCTGGTGGTGATGCCACTTGCGTCGATGTGGTGCTTTCTATTGGATGGCATTTTTGTCGGTGCAACCAAAGGCAAAGACATGCGCAATAGTATGTTTGTCGCGACCAGCAGCTTCTTCGTTGTCTTTTACTTATTCGCCGAGTGGGAAAATCACGCGCTGTGGTTTGCAATGACGAGCTTTATGTTGATGCGGGGTATTGGTTTAGGGGTTATCTTTCTCTACCAATGGCACAAGGATACCTTCCTAGCACAATGTTGATATAAAAACAGCAGGTCCAAGCCTGCTGTTTTTCTGTCTGCTATCAAGAAGCATAGATTAGAACAAGCGGTTCAAACCATTCAACGCAGCGACACGATACGCTTCGGCCATTGTTGGATAGTTGAAGGTGGTATTGACGAAATACTCGATGGTATTCGCTGAGCCTTTTTGCTCCATAATGGCTTGACCGATGTGGATAATTTCCGCGGCACGTTCGCCAAAACAGTGAATCCCTAAAATTTCTTTGGTTTCACGATGGAACAATATCTTCAAGCTACCGATGTCTTTCCCTGCGATCTGTGCACGAGCTAGATGCTTGAACGAAGAGCGTCCTACTTCATACGGTACTTTCGCAGCTGTTAGCTCTTGCTCGGTTTTACCCACAGAGCTAATCTCTGGGATGGTGTAGATACCCGTTGGAATATCATCAATCAGATAGTTTTCTGCCTGACCTTTCGTAATGGCTTGTGCGACAAATCGCCCTTGGTCGTAAGCGGCGCTTGCAAGGCTAGGGTAACCGATGACATCGCCTACAGCGTAAATGTGCTCAATATCGGTTTGGTAGTTACGGTTTACTTTTAGTTGTCCGCGAGAGTCCGCTTCCAGACCCACAGCACCCAAATTCAACTTATCGGTGTTACCTGTTCGACCATTCGCATACAACAAGCAGTCCGCCTTCATCTTCTTGCCAGATTGTAGGTGAATAATCACGCCATCTTCTGTGCCTTCGATTTTTTCATAGGTCTCATCATTACGAATTACCACACCGCTGTTCCAGAAGTGGTAAGACAGCGCATCTGACACTTCGTTATCCAAAAACTCCAACAAGCGGTCTCGGGTATTGATAAGGTCGGTTTTCACTCCAAGGCCGCGGAAGATAGAAGCGTATTCACAACCGATAACGCCCGCACCGTAAATGATGATATGGCGAGGGTCGTGTTTCAGGCTCAAAATGGAATCACTGTCGTAGATGCGCTCATGCAAGAAATCTACGTCGTTAGGCTGATACGGACGAGAACCCGTCGCGATGACAAACTTATCTGCAGAATAGATTTCTTCTGTACCGTCGCTTTGCATCACTGCAATTGAGTAGTTATCGATAAATCGCGCGGTTCCGAACAAAAGTGTGCATGAGTTACGGTCATAAAAGCCCTGACGAAGTCGAGTTTGCTTATCAATGACCGATTTAGCATGACCTAAAATGTCAGAAAATGTTGCATGAACGCTGGTGTTGTTTCGACAAAATAGCGGGTTGCTATTAAATTCGATGATGCGGCTAACGGCATGACGCAGTGCTTTAGATGGAATAGTTCCCCAGTGAGTACAACCGCCGCCGACACTGCTTTCTTTCTCGACAATGGCAACATTCAGTCCCGCTTTGGTTAATCCCATTGCAGCCCCCTCTCCGCCAGGGCCACTACCGATTACGATCACGTCATAGTGATTAACATGCGCCATGATGCCTTCCTTGTTATATTTGCTTAACATTGCTTTAGCGCGATTTTAACTCATTTACTCTATTGGTACACGTCATGCCTGTTAGAGAGTGGAAGTGATCACGCAGAATCGACCAAAAGGGTGATTTGGTATGTTGTATGTCTATAAATTGCATCGAGAACATTGCAATTAGATGCATGCCAATAGTAACGTTCTCGGCGCTCAGAGCGAGCGAAGCAACATATCTTTCTCCGTAGGAGCAAATTGCGTTATATTGAGGCTCTTGTACCCTACAGAAAAAGAGCAAGTTAAGAATGAAATCGATGGGAATCCGCGCACAGCAAAAAGAGAAGACACGTCGATCATTGATCGATGCGGCATTTAGTCAATTAAGTGCGGATCGCAGCTTTTCCAGCCTTAGCTTGCGAGAAGTCGCCCGAGAGGCAGGGATTGCACCGACTTCTTTTTACCGCCACTTCAAAGATATGGATGAGCTAGGCTTAACCATGGTCGATGAAGGCGGTTTGCTACTACGTCAACTGATGCGTCAGGCGCGTCAACGTATTGTGAAAGAAGGTAGCGTAATTCGTACCTCGGTCGAAACCTTTATGGAATTCATTGAAAGTAGTCCGAACGTTTTTCGTTTGTTGTTGCGTGAGCGCTCCGGCACTTCTGCTGAATTTCGTACCGCTGTTGCTCGAGAAATCCAGCATTTTGCGGCAGAATTAACCGAGTATTTAATGAGCACCGGCGTGACCAGAGAAGAGGCGTATACTCAAGCAGAAGCGTCTGTGACTTTGGTTTTCAGTTCGGGGGCTGAAGCTTTAGATTTAGATCGACGTGAGCGCGATGAACTCGCCGAGCGATTGATCATGCAATTGCGAATGATAGCCAAAGGGGCCTATTGGTATCGCAAAGAACGTGAACGTAACCGATTAAAAGGCGGGATAGAATAATGTCGAATGGAAATAAATCTGAAAAGAAAACGCTGATTTTGGCACTGGTTGCAGGTATGTGTGGTGATGCTTTGTTGTCATGGTTGACCATGAGTGAAGTGTCTTTTTCAATCTTCCCATTGATTGCACTCGTACTGGCTGTACAAGCTCTTTACCAAGAGTACCTAAATAATCCGGTATCAGAAGATATCCCATTAGTTGGCTTGGCGTGTTTCTTCGTAGGTGCGTTTGGTCACTCTGCGTTTATTAAAGCGCAATACCCAGAAGCAGGCTCAAACTTCTTTGCGATCATGGTTTCAATGATTTTACTCGCATGGATTGGTAAGAAGTTAGGTTTTGTCAGCAAGAAGACTTCTGCGGAATAAGCAAAACGAATCAAATTAAAAAGCGAGCCATTGAGCTCGCTTTTTTTGTATTTGACGCCGTGGGTTACACTTTGCGTTCCAAAAGCACACCCGCTTCCATGTGGTGGGTAAATCGAACTCTGAATCTTGTAATGTCTTCCAAAATCCAGGTTTGAATTTTAATTTATTGTTTTTATTTGTTTTTTAATTGCTCGTTGTCCAAGAGTGTCTTTAGCCGTACAATGAAAACTCGTCTTTTCCCGTACCCCACGCCGTACCCAGAAATACAGAGGTTTTTCAGTCATGATCAAGCCAGTCGATAAAATTAGTACGAACGCCACACTGAAAGCATTGAAGCCACAAAACAAGGAATATTTAATCCCAGATAAGAAAATAGAAGGATTGAATATTCGCGTTCGACCAACGGGCACGATGACTTGGATCTTTCGCTTTCAGGCTGGTAACAAGCACGAAAAAATAACCATGGGGCGGTATGTTAAGTTAAAACCGGAAACGGGGATGACGCTTGAACAGGCTCGAACAGAAGCGGGGCGTTACCGTAGCTGGCTGGAAAACAATAAAAATCCGAAGCAGGAACTGGCACGTGAACAGCGCGAACAAGAGGAAGCAAAAACTTTTGATGATGCTTTTGTCAGTTTTGATGAAAAGCGTTTATCTAAGCAGCTGCGGGGAGAACAGGCGAGGGCAATCTACACCCGCGATATCAAACCGTTTCTAGGTCACATCAAACTAGAAGAGTTGAGAATTCATGATCTTAATAAAGTATTTGACGCAAAGGTTGATGATAGTGGAAAAAGAAAGGCGGGTGCGATTAGTGCATGCCATAGAATAATCAATCAGGTGCTCAACCATGCACTAGCTTTGAATATGATTGGTGCACACCCTGCACCACATTTGAAATCCAAGGATGTCGGTGGTGGTTCTAAGGTCACAAAACGCAATTTGAGCTTTTCAGAATTGAAAACATTGCTAACAAGCTTGCCTTCTTGGCGTACAGAGCACTCAAACGTCCGTCTAATGCAGTTTTTGCTCGGGTGTGGGCAACGTATTAGTGCTGTGCTTGAAATGCGTTGGAATGAGGTAGATTTGCAAGAGAAGGTATGGTTGTTGCCAGCCAGTTCAAAAGAACGTCACACCAAGAGTCAGGAGAGCCGAAAAGTACCATTAAGTGATTACCTACTGAAACTTCTTAAAGAGCAGCGTGAGAATGTACCAAGCAAATGGAAACTTGTTTGGCCGCAGCTTATGGATGACAAACTTCAAGAACCCGCAGCAGTACGTGCTCTAATCAAACGCAATTTACCGGAAGATTTTGAGCGTTTTTCGCCACACGATCTACGCCGCACCTTTATCAGCCGTTGTAGCGAAATGGGGCTGGATATCGTGGCGATTGAAAAGACGGTTGGTCACCAGTTACCAGGTATGTTGCGGGTATATAACCATCACGACTATCTTGAAGAGCAGTTAGTGGTACTGCAAGCATGGGGAGAAAAGTTGCAAGCGTTAGATACAAGCAATGTCATTCCTTTAGAGTCGATGAAGTTGCCTAAGCATTTGTAAAATTCTTAGAGATTATTCTTACTAGTTAGGGGGTGTTACTCTTTATCTGAGCGAAATTTAATCGTGGCTCTTTGACTATGTGGGCTTCATGAATGGGGAAGTCTTTTGGAAGACGATAGAGAGAATACATAACTCGCTGAGATTTTTCGTATGCTCCCTTCTCTTGTCCATCGGCAGCATCCACTATCATCTCTCCAACTAAACGAGCTTAGGGTTAACCTTCATCAAAACGTTGACTGTTATATAGATCAAATAACTACTCCAAAAAGTCCCTCACATTGACGGTGCTTTAGTACTATTGAGTGGGATGTTTAATACCTCTTTAGTATTGCTAAAATCAATATTTTCAAATGTAATGCAGTACACCAATAAACATAACAAAAAATTATCATATACATAAAATATTTTGCTGCATGCTGGAGGCCATAATGTATCTTCAAGTAGGAAGGTTGGGAGTTAATCTTAATGATCTTATTGAATCTCTTGATCATCTCGAGACATATGTGTTCATCAAAGATACGCAATCCAGATATATCTATGCAAATAACCTAAGCCTGCAGTTAATGAGAATTGATAAGAAAAAACTGGGTCAAATAAGAGATTCGGATTTTTTACCAGAGGATACCGTTGAGTTCATAAAGCATATTGATGCTAAGGTCATCAAGGGAGAAACGACTAGGGAAGAGGTTTTCATTAATGATGCAAATGGTAAGCAACGGATTTATCTTGAGATGAAATCACCAATTTATAGCTCCGAATCCTCTAATGAGGTTGTAGCTATCTTAGGTATTGCGACTGATATTACAAAGCAAAAGGAACTCGAAAAGAAGGCATGCCAGAAAGCTCAAATGGATGAATTAACTAAAGTTCTCAACAGGCGTGGACTCATCGAAAGCGTACAACGGTACCTAAAAAAGAGGATAAGTGAAAACACTTTTTCTGCTTTTCTATTTATTGACTTGAACGATTTCAAAAAAATTAATGATGATCATGGCCATACAGTAGGCGATCACATATTACGTGAAGTAAGTGAACGTATGAAAAGTAGTGTGAGGGCTTCCGGCCTAGTATCAAGGTATGGCGGAGATGAGTTTGTCGTATTTTTAGGGAGCGTTGGGAGTAGCAATAGAGAAGCGGAACACTACACGGAAGAGGTGATGTCGAGAATTGAGAGTGCACTCGCTGGTCCAATAAATATCGGCAAAGGTAAGGTGCAGGTAGGTACGTCAATAGGTAAGTATATTATTGAAGGAGCAGACTTTTCCCTAGAGTCAGCGATAACTAAAGCCGATGAGAATATGTACTACGAGAAAACGCGAGTAAAGAAGATTTAGACTGAACTACAGTGTCTCAACTCATGCTTGACCTTACAAACCCACAGGTTAGTACAACTAGGTCGTACTGCGAATGTGCTGGTGTCGTAACTCACAATGGGACAAAGCGATTTGCAAAGAGTATGGTATCTACTCGAAAGTTTTAGTAGTTTGACTGATGAACTAAGATACCGTAGGTGATTTGAGTTGTGGTCAGTCATATAGAGAGAAAACTAGAGAAGTTGCTTAAAAATGAACCTCACTTGACTAGGGCTGAAGCAGTTAAGCTACTAGCAAAATTGAAGCAGAAAAAAACAAAAAGCAAAAGTAAACATCAAGCACTGAAAACCGTTTCAGGGGGAGTTGTTTCTCCTCGATAGAACAAGTTGTCTAGCATCACACCAGTATTGAGTAACGCGCTCAATTAATGATGCTTGTCGTCGGCAGTTCAGCAAGCCTCCACAGCATGCTGTTTGGGACAAACGCTCCTTCAGTTTTTGGGCCTGCTAGACATTGCAATGAAATCAACTTTATTGTCTTGCGAAGTTATATTTAATTTCTCTTTTAATTCTTCAACAGGTATTGGGTGGCTTAGATAGAAACCCTGGGCTTGTTCACAGCCTAACTCTTCAAGAATTCGTAACTGTTGATCGGTTTCTACTCCTTCTGCAACGACTTGAATTCCGCACTCTTTTGCAATGTTGATAATGCCTGAAGTGATCGCTCTTGAACGATAATCAACCGCAATATCTTTGATGAAGCTACGATCTATTTTGATTTCATCGATGTCTAGTCTATTGAAAATTCCAAATGAGGTATAACCGACTCCAAAGTCATCGATAGAGAACGCTACACCAGACCTTTTCATTTTTTTTACTAGGCTTGCACATTTTTCTATATTCTTAAGTGTAGCTGTCTCTGTGATTTCAAGGCATAGGTATTTTGAAAGTTCAGTGTCTTGATTTAGCTGATACTCAATTTGATGAATATCCTCAGTGCTATTTAGCTCAGTCGCTGAAATATTTACAGATACGCTTTGGATGACACGGCCTAGGAGCTGAGCTTCTTTAAGTTGCTTTGATGCTTGCTTGATTACTAGCTTCGTTAAAGCGCTACTAAGATTATTTTCTTCTGCCAGCGTGACAAATACTGATGGAGGTATATCTCCGTATTGAGAGTGAGTCCAGCGAGATAGCACTTCAACTCCCATCATTCTCTTGTCTTTTAGGCGATATTTTGGTTGAAAGACTATCTGTATTTGCTCTTCTTGAATCGCATGACGCAACTCTATAATCATACGTTGTTTTTGGAAATCTTTTTCAGCGAGTTTTTTGTCGTGGTATCGGATAGTATTTTTTGTTTTTTTTGCCTGAGCTAGAGCATCTTTTGCCGACGACATGAGTTGCTTGACACTCTCTCCATCATACGGGTAGAAGGCCACACCAATAGAGCATGTCACATCAATTTCATGACTTTTTGCATGTTGATTAAACTGCTTTTGAACGCGAGCTAAGTGCAGAGCTATTTGATTTTCATCATGCATTCGTACCAAACAAGCAAACCCATCAGAGTGTATTCGTGATGAGAGAAGAGGAAAGACCGTATGAGAGTCAATAGATTGTGCGATATCCTTTAGAAACTGACTACTTTTCGTAAAACCGAGGCGATCGGCTATGGGTTTAAAGTTATCAATATCAAGAAGAAAAAGAACGTAGTGCTCATCTTCTTTGGCATTTTGGATTTTTTGTTCTAGGCAGCGAAAAAATACCAAAGGGCTGTGTAAACCTGTTACAGAGTCAATGTCATTCGCTTGTTCAAGTTCTCGATTGTTCTTTTTTACCAGTCCCCACAGCAATAAAGATGTGACCACTATAAATAACATTCCCTTCAGTGATTGAACCAAGGTATAGACTTGTGTATTGCTCGATAGGAGTTCTACTGCTTTATCTGAGAACCAAACCCATAGCGACGCAAACACAAAGTAGGTAAAAACGAACTTAGTGGAGGATTTTATATCTCTTTTCATATTGACCACAGTATTATTTTTTTACTGCCCATGAGTAAGTTTATAAGTAA
This sequence comes from Vibrio sp. Vb0304, assembly GCF_033338995.1. Taxonomy (NCBI): domain Bacteria; kingdom Pseudomonadati; phylum Pseudomonadota; class Gammaproteobacteria; order Vibrionales; family Vibrionaceae; genus Vibrio; species Vibrio sp. Vb0304. The sequence continues at coordinate 33,004 of NZ_JAWOTT010000016.1, read as the reverse complement.
ATAAGTAAATTATCATTACATTGCATATCAATCTAGTGACACATCACTAAAGTGTTTAAAATGTTACATCGAGCATCAATCACAGACCGTTAGGGCTATTCTGGCGTTTTAACGTATGTTGGTTAGTCACGTCTTGGAGTTACTCTCTATGGGGTTTTGCTCAAGATAACTCTAAGTAAGGAGTAATGTTTCATACAGAGTATTCAAAGGTCTGATTAAGTCTTTGAGTTAGTATAGATCTGTGAGTGGCAATGTCTTTTATATCTAATGAAAAAATGGATGATTTAACTTATGGAGTATATGGAGGAAATGAAACAGATGAGGGATAAGTTAAATCTGAGAAAGTTAATTCTGTGCCTGAGTGTGTTCAGTGTACTAGTCACTCTTCTTAATACTTTTCACTCCATATATAGAGTTCAGCATGAGCTGCTAGTTAACAATACCATAGAGTCCAACCGTATATATGCCGTTATACCGAATCAACTTGAAGATGCTGGCTTGAGAACCTGAAAATTATCATTAATTCGAGATGTCAAAGAGCCTGCGATCTCTGGAAGAGTCACTGCAAAAAATTGGTCTATTGCCGCCTTGAAGTCCCGTTTTCTTTTGAAGTAAACGTTGTTCCTCGCCTTCTCTCATTCATTACTTTCCATAGCCGCTCGATTGGGTTGAGGTTTGGACTGTAAGGTGGAAGATAATGCAGTTCAATATTCAGGACAAACGCCGCATCTTTGACTAAGTCACTGCGGTGATATCCCGCACCATCCAAGATGATATGAAGCTTATGGGCTAAGGGATAACTCTTTCTTAACTCACAGAAAAAGCGAACAATCGATTCACTGTTAATGCTCTCATAGTTGTGAACAATGGTTGCTCCAATATCCGACAAGTTCAGTGCGCCAATAATGTTCAATCGGCTACGATTACCCGTTGTTTCAATCACTTTATCCTGACCAGTTCGTATCCAGCCATGAGATATTTTTGTTGATAGTGTTGGGTGAACTGCGTCGATAAAGACTATCGATTCATCCTTGCCACAGCTTGCCTTTAACGCTTCATAAGCCTCTATAAATGCTTGCTGTTGTGCTTCATCAAACTTGTGTGGTACGCCTTTCGGTTGCTTGTAGCTAAAACTATTGTGGTGAAGCCATTTATTCATACCAGAAACCGTGTAATCCAGTCCAAATGTCTCTTTAACGTAAGTGACAATTTGATGCGTGTGAGAATAGGTTTTCTCAGTCAAATGCTCGATTAGGTGCATGGTTTGAGTAGCAGAAAGCTTGCTTTGGCTTCCGCCATTTTCAGGCTTAAGTTTTTCAGAAAGAACGTAGTCGCTGAGATGACGAGCAACGGTCGATTCATGAATACGAAGAGCTTGTGAAATCATAGTCTGATCCAGCCTTCAGAAGCCAGCAAAACAGCCTTAATACGGTCGCAAACTCGACTATCACGTTCAATGTCGTGCATTTGTTCGAGTTGCAGTTTCTGTTGAGGAGTCAGTGTAATTTTCATGGTTCGTAGCATGATCCTGATTCTATCGAAAATCAAGCATCTTCAATGATCACGGGTATATCACAGATTAATGAATCTCTATCTTCTCACCAACACCAAAAACATTAACACAATATTATTCCTCTCTTGGAAAGGAGGAAAAATCATAAATTAACCAATCTCCTCTAATTTCACGATTTTGCCAAATGCATCACATTATGCATCAATAAAAAGCCATCAAATTCAATAAAAATCAGATAGTTAAATGATAGCTTAATCTCTATTCCAATTTTTATTTTTTATTTCATGCTTGATGTGTACATTTAGTGACTGTATTTAAATCTATCAAAACAAACACCGTGCAAATAATGACCATTCTCACAATCACCTTTCTTTAAAGATGTATTCCTTTTTATCTGTCCTAAAGTTCTGCTGTCTTTTTAGACATAATACATTTTTTCTTACATTTTAAGATTTCAAACTTAAGGAAAGAATATGAAATTCAACAAGAGTTTGTCTGCCGGGCTCATGTTATTCGGGAGTTTAATCGGGGGGGCACCAAGTTATGCCCAAGACGTTCCCAAAACCGCCTTCGTCCATTTATTTGAATGGGGTTGGCAAGATATTGCTCAAGAATGTGAAGAATTCCTGGGCCCAAAAGGATTTGCTGCCGTACAAATCTCACCCCCTCAAAAAAGTGTTGATAACCCCGCTTGGTGGGCTCGCTATCAACCTGTCAGCTATTCTTTTGAAGGGCGCAGCGGTAACCGAGCGCAATTTGCAGATATGGTTCAACGCTGTAAAACAGCGGGCGTGGATATTTATCTCGATGCTGTCATCAACCATATGGCAGCATGGAATCGGAATTTCCCAGAAGTTCCTTATGGAACGAATGACTTTAATAGCTGCACCAGTGATATTAATTATTCCAATCGTTGGTCCGTACAAAACTGTGATTTAGTCGGGCTTAACGATCTGAAAACCAGCTCCGAATATGTGCGGCAAAAAATTGCGGACTACATGAATGAGGCCATCAGCATGGGCGTTGCCGGATTCCGTATTGATGCAGCCAAACATATCCCTGCTGAAGATATTGCCGCGATAAAAAGTAAGTTACACGGCACCCCTTATATTTTCCAAGAAGTGATCGGAGCGGAAAATGAGCCAGTAAAACCGGGGGAATACACTTATATTGGTGATGTGACTGAATTCTTCTTTGCTCGAACCCTTGGCCCTAAATTTAAACACGGAGGAATCAAAGATTTACAAGGGATTGGTTCATGGAGTGGCTGGTTAGGCAACAGTGATGCGGTGACTTTTGTAACGAACCATGATGAAGAACGTCACAACCCAGAACAAGTACTCAGCCACCAAGATTTTGGTAACCTCTACTTCCTCGGTAATGTCTTTACGTTGGCCTATCCCTATGGATACCCCAAAGTCATGTCAGGCTACTACTTCAATGATTTTGATGCAGGCCCCCCCGCAACTGGCATACATACGGGTAACGCCTGTGGTTTTGATGGAGGAGACTGGGTTTGTGAACATCGCTGGCGCGGCGTAGCCAATATGGTGGCTTTTCGTAATCACACTGCAGCAGAATGGCGCGTGACCAACTGGTGGGATGATGGCTATAACCAAGTGGCCTTTGGCCGTGGTGGGCTAGGTTTTGTTGTCATTAACCGAGACGACAACAAAGGCATCAACCAAGGTTTTGCTACCGGAATGCCAGCGGGTGAATATTGCGACATCATCAGTGGTGACTTTAACTCACAAACGGGAACATGCAGTGGCACCACCATCAGTGTAGACAGTTCAGGTTATGCCCATTTCACCGTGGCTTCTCATAATGCGGCGGCCATTCATGTCGGAGCAAAAGTAGGACAAACCTGCACCGATTGTGATAGTGATAGCGATAAAAAACCAGCAACTCCTGTCACAGCAACCAACCTCTGCTACGACAATGCCGCTAATCACACTTCACCAACACTCTACTACTGGGGAGCACAACCAGCAGGCTCACTCACAAACGCCACTTGGCCTGGCGTTACCATGACGGCAAATGGTGATTTCTATTGCCATGATGTTGAAACTGAGCTTTCAAGTGTGAATGTGATTTTTTCAAATCAAGGTGCCAATAAGAGTAACGATCTCACCACCACTACAGGAACGTGTTATAGCGATGGTAGCTGGAAATCTTTAGCCGACTGTGGGTTTACCCTAATCACAGAAGAGGATAATGATAACGATAATGCCACCCAAATCTGTTATGACAATCAGCAAGGTTTCTCTCAACCTTACCTCTACTTCTGGAATGTGGATGCAGCAACGCCTATTGCTAACGCAACTTGGCCAGGGCAAGCAATGACTCAACAAAATGGTCAATATTGCTATGACTTTGGTACTAACCTCACTAGCTTGAAAGTCATTTTCAGTGATCAAGGCAGCCGCCAAACACTCGATATGAATGTTTCAGCACCAAACCTTTGTTATGCCAATGGTGAATGGAAAGATCTCTCCCAGTGCACCAGCAACACAAATGGTGGAAATGAAACTTGGTACTTCCGAGGAACAGCAAACGGATGGGGATTAGCCGCATTGGATTACAATGAGCAAACCGGCCTTTACACAACAACCCAAACCTTCAATGGTGAAGAGTCACCCGCAAGGTTTAAAATTGATGATGGTTCGTGGACAGAATCCTACCCAAGTACGGATTATCAAGTCGGCGACTACGCCACCTATCAGATTCATTTCAATAGCAGTACAAAAGCCATCAGTGTGACACAACACTAATAACCTTATCGGTACAGTCTGAAGACTGTACCGATTTTCACCTCTTACAACCAATCCTTCGGATAAGCATTGAATTTATTTGCGGGGCTGCTACATTCATGAGGTTCAATCCGAGATTCCGCAGCCAATTTAGGAATAAACCGCTTCATACAGTACACCAAGAAGCCTAAGGAGCCGAGTCTGATGCTCTTGAACACCCGTTATGAAGCTTTGGCCGCCAAATTCGAGCGTGTCGATACCTTCGAATTTTAAGAATACCCAACGTGCCGTCGGTTTAGTTGTCGTCTTGTTCTTTACCATGCTAGGAAAGAATTCCTCGGTCTTAGTGAGACTCTCTCGGATTTTGTGCTCTAAGCTCGCGTAAACGAGTAGGCTAAGCGTCATGATCATCAGTAGTGCCTCGATTCGCTGAGGTTTCTTCAGGAAAATTGATGATGTTAAGAACTCAGGGCTTTTCAAAAAGCGAAAGCCGCGCTCAACCTTTTGCTGAGACTTGTAATGCTCAAGCAATGCAGCCATTGTGAGATCGGCGTAGTCAGTATCGTTGGTGGCGAGAATAAACATACCCACTTTAAGCTTGGCCAGTTTCACTTTTTCTAGATCGGTATAAGGCGTAGCATCTATCAAATAGTGGTATCCCCTTGGCTTTTCGTCTTTCTTTGGCCGACCACGACCTGAATAGATTGGCTCTTTAACGATGGTTGATTGTGCAAAACCAAGCAAATGACACTGGCTGGCGAAGTCGCCCATTGCTTGCTCGGCATCCACTGCGCAGGCAAACCTCTTTTTCATTAGTTGGCCCAGCGCTCTCTGCTCTTTGGTGATATTTTTGTCTAAGTTGTGAGAGAGTAATAAAGTCTCATACCAAGTAATAAAGATTCATACTGAGTATTAAAGTATCATATTAAAATGGCAGCGCAGTCGATACGCTGCCATTTCTAAATCGAATCTGCCCCAAAATCGTTTTCAGCTATAACATACATGTTAGAAGATAACCGGAATTTGCCCAAATCCTGCTCATGTGACGGCAACAACAATCATGCAGTAAAAATGATTTTTTATGTTGGCAAGGTCACTTCGGGACAAAAGCGCCTTACAAAAAGATCATCAAACTCAGATTTCAAGACTGGTTTAATCAAGTTCGAAAAGCAAAGGTTCTTGCTTCCACTCCGCAGGAAAGCCCATTGCAGATATAAAACGATTGGCTATCGGATATTTATCAAATAAGTGGGCTAACGCAGGTCCAAGCTTTTCGTCGAATTTAAGCCCTGAGTATATTCGTTGTAACGCAATTACCGAAGTATATAAGCGGTTCAACTGATCGTGAGCTTACGGGAAGATAGCTTACATCGGTGCGCAGAGTTGGCTCCAGACGAAGCAGGAGCATTTCTTGGTTAGATATTAGATAGGTAATTCCAAGGTAGGAACTGCTGTGGGGTCGCCTTTACTTCACCTTGTTTACGCTGCAGCGTATTGAAGTAATCCAAGACGTTGATACCGGCTTCGGCTGACGTCGCTATCATTCCCATCACCACATCAGCAATACTGGCGCCAGCTTGAGTTTTATGGAACATCGCATTCTTACGGTTTCTGGCGACCAGTTTGAGGGCTTGCTCCGCTTTGTTATTGTCTATCGGAGCCCCTTCGATGTGGCAGAACGCGCTAAGCCCGTCATAGTGTTTATTGAAGTATCCAATCGCTTTGCCAAGACCACTATTTTCTTCAACACGCCCTCTATTAAGTTCTGTCTCTCCCCATTCACGGATCTGCTCCATCACCGGCAGAGATACTTTCTTATGCCACGCAAGTCGCTGCTTACTGCTGAGTCTCAAGACTTTGGCCTCATGATCGTTATCCCAGATCATTCCATACCACGTTAATACCTGTTCAACTTCGGTTGGGAATGAGTGAAGCACTTCCGCGAACTGCCGCCGCCCGTGACTATTGCACAGACAGTGTTGGACTTCATAACCAAGAGATGGGCGATTGCTGGATAAGGCATCGCTCATCAATATGGGAGTAGATAGCGTTTTACCGCGCTCGCTCAGCAACTCGTCAATGAACTCGCCCGCATGCCCAATGTTCGTTTTGTATAACACCACATTGTGCCCGCCTTTTAACCCAGCGACTAAACCCGTACTGTAAACGCCGGTGCGCTCTCGCATTTTGGTGCCATTGCGTTGCGGTTTTTCGATTGGGACTTTGTCTAAGATTCGATTACTCGTGTCGTCTAAGTAGTAATGCTCGGCGTTGGCTGCAAAAATTCTAAGCAGGTTATAAACGGGTTGTAAGCTATTGGCTACCAACTCAACTTGGTCAAAAATGGTTGACGCTGTAAGCTTTACTCCCATCAGAGCCTGCATGCTTTCTTGGCAATAATAAGGCGCACCAGCACAAAACTTATGCAGAGCCATTAAAGTGCGAGCACTGTAACCGTATTTCTGACTCGGCCCTCCATCCTCAACGACATCATCAGGCAATGTCGCCTTGAAGTACTGACCGCACGCATTGCAGCGCAAGCGTTCCATAACATGCTGCTCAGCTACGAATGGGCTTTGCCCCGTGATACGCAGCAAGGTAGCCGGCTCATACTTATACAGCTTGCCTTGATGGCACTCCGGGCATGCATCGCCTTTCCTTAGGTCGGTTAATTTGTGCTGAGTAACTTTTGTTTTTACCGGCACATCAGGTTGAGTCGCTTTAGGTTTGGACCGTTTTTGACCACGTTTTTTGTTCTTCTTGGCTTTCTGGCCAAGCAGGGTATCCATGGTCTCTGACGATCTGACCATTCCCACCAGTTTACGCAGTTTATGCAAGGTAATATCGTTATCAGATAAGCGCTCTTGTAAGGCCGCCAGCGTTTTTAATGCTTTCAACAGGATATGACAATCTTCCGCGCTCAGTGCCAGGTCATGCTCTTTCGCCTCCTGCACTCGCTGGATAAGTCCATCCAACTCTTCGCTATCTATGTCGGTAAACTCTTGCGCCACTTTCTATCCTGTCGGCTAATGTGCTCTGATGATGTATCTCATTATTTCAGCTCAGCATGATCGGTCAACTCGATCGAAACGATCGTTTGTTTGAACCCGTAGACTGTGCGTTTGTTCACACTCTTTGCCAGCCTGGCAGCCCTGTCAGCAGGGCTTTCAATTGCCTAGCGACTAAAGGCGTGATCGTCTCTTGAGATTTCCTCGGCCAATCTTGAAAGCGCCCTTTGGTCAGGCGCTTACTCATCAACCAGTATCCGGAACCATCGTAGCATAGCGCCCTTAACATGGTTCGGCGTCGATTGGTGAACACAAACAGGGTACCGCTACGTGGCTCTTGTTTGAGCTGATGACGACAGAGGGCGACAAAGCCATCAATTCCACAACGAAAATCGGCAGGCTTAATGGCCAGAAGGATTTGGGTCTGCGCAGTTAGATGGATCATGCTAATGCCCCCACATCTTGCAGCAAGGTTTGGAGCAGATGAAGTGACAGCTCTCCGCTAATACGAATTTGACTTGAGTTTGGTAGCGTCATTTCAATGCTCAAACGATGCTCTGTATTAGGCTCAAATTCGTGCTCGATAGGCAATGACATAAAGTCAGAGGGGGCGGTGGAACTGACAGCAGCATGGTCACACCAAATCTTGAGTTGTCGAGCGTTAATCCTCAACGCAGTAGCAATGTGATTATGGGAGTGACTGTCTGCTAATTCAACGGCCAATTGTCGAAGTTCGTTAGGAGTGTGAGTGCGTTTAGTTCGGTTTTGGCACCAGTGATCAAACGCGGCAATGGCTTGTTCTAGTTTATGTTGTGGCACGGTGTCGATCCTCTTAATGGACAGACACTCAGTAAATCACGACTTGTTGCTAAAAGTTGAGCTATACTGCCGTAAGCTCACGGTTTATTTGCGCAAAAGTAGATTTAGATATCATTAATTCAGTCTCATTGTAGATATTAATCCTTCAGATTTGTACTTTAATATTTTAGTTATCACTTTGTTCTTATTGTTTTTGTAAGATTGAATTTTAATATGCTTTTAATATGCTTTTAATTACATAATAGGTAAGTTAAACGAATAGAGGAGAAACGCATGGATGTTTCAGATAATAGGCGGAGATCGACCGTTCTTATCCCCGTTTTTATACCTGCAGTTGTCGTTATTGTATTATTGGTAGTCGGTACCATTTCTAACCCAGAGAGAGCTGGGGACTTTTTTTCTCAATTATTATCAGAAGTAACCACTAATTTTGGCTGGTTTTATATGCTAGCTGTTGCGATATTTTTGGTTTTTATAGTAGCAGTGGCAGTCAGTAAATGGGGAGAGATTAAGTTAGGTCCCGATCATGCGGAACCTGAATACAGCTTCATGGAATGGTTTGCTATGTTGTTTTCGGCAGGGTACGGCATCGCACTTTTATTCTTTGGTGTAGCAGAGCCAGTTCTACACTATGCTTCACCACCAACCGCAGCACCCGAAACGGTTGAATCCGCCCGAGAAGCGATGCAAATTGCATTTTTCCACTGGGGTTTTCATATCTGGGCTATCTATGGTTTAGTCGGTTTAGCACTGGCGTATTTTGCTTTCCGCCATGGCCTGCCTCTTTCAATGCGCTCGACGCTTTATCCGTTAATTGGGGATAAAATTCACGGCCCGATTGGTCATGCGGTTGATGTGTTTGCGATTTTAGGTACGTTATTTGGTATCGCGACCACATTAGGATTGTCGGTTACCCAAATTAACACAGGCTTGCATTACTTATGGCCTGATATTCCAATTAATAGCACCGTGCAAATCATTGCTATTACGCTAATCACATTGTGTGCACTGGTTTCCGTTCTTGCAGGTATGGATAAAGGGGTAAAAAACTTATCGTTATTAAATATTGCTCTCGCAATATTGCTGATGGTCTTTGTATTTGCAGCAGGTCCAACTCTCTTTATTCTTAATACCTTTATGCAAAATACAGGTAGTTATTTAAGTAATATTGTTGAACGCACATTTAATCTACAAGCATATGTCGCCAGTGATTGGATCGGGAACTGGACACTGTTTATCTTTGGCTGGACCATCGCTTGGGCACCATTTGTAGGTTTGTTCATCGCGAAAATTAGTCGTGGTCGTACCATTCGGCAGTTTGTTGTGGGTGTGATGGTAGTACCTACTACCTTTACTTTTCTATGGTTCTCCGTGTTTGGTGATACGGCCTTGCACATGATCATGACAGATGGTTATCACCACATCATTCAAGAAGTGCAAAACAATAACGCTATCGCCTTATTTAAGCTGTTTGAACGCTTGCCGATGACTTCGATTATCTCGTTTCTTACGGTTATCTTAATCATTACCTTCTTTGTGACTTCATCTGACTCCGGTTCACTTGTGATTGATTCACTGGCTTCAGGTGGTGTGCACGATACGCCTGCATGGCAACGCACTTTCTGGGTTGCAACGGAAGGGATTGTCGCTTCTGTTCTACTCTTAGCGGGTGGTCTGGGTGCTTTACAAACGGCGAGTGTGGTGAGTGCTTTGCCTTTTGCCATCATTATGTTAGTTGCTATGGTGGGTATGATCAAAGCTCTCCGTATTGAAGGCCACCATGAAGACAGTCAGCAACAATATATGCAGTCTCAACAGTCTAGCTCTACGGGGGTAGGGAAAGGATTATGGAAAAAACGCTTAGCTAATTTAGTTGATTTCCCAGATCGCTCTGATGTTGAAAAATTCATTAGTGTTACTGTTCTCAATAGTATGAAGCGTGTTGAGCAAGAGCTGGAAGAGCAGGATTGGGAAGCGGAAGTGAGATTTGACGAAGAGCTGTGTCGCGCACACTTTGAAGTGTTCAAAGAAGGGCAAGTTGAGTTCATCTATGAAATTCGCTTACGTGGTTATGACTTGCCTGAATTTGCTTATAATGAAGGTGAAGTGCCAGAGGATAAGTACTACTACCGTGCAGAAGTCTTTTTACGCCGCGGTGGTCAAGCGTATGATGTTTATAACTATGAACAACAAGATATTATTAACGACATCTTGAACCAGTTCGAACGTTATTTACACTTCCTACATATTTCGCCGGGCATCTTACCGTGGAATATGCAAGAGCATGATATTGATGTGCCACCGGAAGATCCATCGAACCTTGAATTAACATAATCTCCACTCAAAGCCTCATCAATCTGCTGAGGCTTTTTTAGATTGGTATAAAACAAAGCAGAGCCACATTAATTTTGCAGTAGCTGAGATAATTCCGGTGTTGCCCTGTGGCGTCGATATCGCAATTAGAGTGTAAAATTAATTGAAATAACAGCGCAAATATGACAATAAGAGAGAAGTTTCTCTCTTTGCTTGGTGGATCACCAAGGTGCGGTCGAAATCCTTCTGGTTATAGATACGGTCTTCAATCAGGTTACCCTGTTTGTCGAGCTGCCCTTTGGTTGGGCGCCAACCCTGCAGATCAACGTCTATATCGACCCGCACCACCTTGTAGGGGGCAAGAAAACCATCTTCGATCCCCTCTTTGAGGGAGTAGGTATAAACAGGGTCACCGAAGTAATCGGTACTGGAGACGGTTGCGGTCTCATTTAAAACGGTACAAACAGGGTTACTTGACTGCTTAGTATGAAACTTTATTCCTCTCCTACACATATCGTTGCCTTCGACTTTAAATAGTAGCTAATACATATATATATTAGCTACTATAAGTAAAAAACAAAGCCTCCCCTGGTACTATTTATTCAGTCCGCACTTGAAAAGTAATTTTTAACAAAATCATATTTAACGTTTGTGCTAGCCATATTTTATGGCTAGCAATTTTTGCGTTTGGTGACGTTGTCGTTAGCACTTATTTGGTGCATCTCGTCTTTCATCATGGGCGGCTCAAAATAGATCGCTTCAATAGGCGAAATTTGTCTAGGAGATCGGTGGCGGTCCACTTTTTCGCTTACAAATTCTCATCCATTTCACTCAAATCTTGCCATTCCATGCGCGTTTTCGCATTACACAATGAATAAATATCTTTATAATTATGTAATTATTGTCAGAAGACAATATAGTTTCATCGAGTCCAATAAAGTCTGATCACTTACAATAAAGTTTGTCACTTTTCCTCTGTCAGTTCACTTGGCAGAGGTGATGCGAACCGACTATAGCAAACACGCCTTTGCCCCAAAACAACTCAGAGAAAAAGTTATTGCACATTTCGTTCCTAGTGTTTTTCCTTATCAACATTTATCCGAAGGAGTTTGGAAATCAGCCTTTGAGAAATTATAAGGCATCGTGCAATCGAAAGCGGGGTTAACTTTCATTAACCATTTGATTACACATTGAAGTGATATTAAAAAAGTTGCATAATCACGGAATGAAAAACGGCTTTTAGCCGACTAATAAGCGTTATGCTGCTTTAAATTAACTTTAGGATGAGTGAAATGAAATATGTAAAATCGATTTTATTATCAATGTTGTTTCTAGCTGGTTGTGGTGAAAGCAAAGATAATTATATTGGTAGTTATTTATATAAATCTCCATTTACTGGTTCGGAAATCTTAGCTGAGATAAAAAAAGATGGGGATTCTTATATTTTTATTGAAAATTTGAAATATCCATCAAAAGTTTTTCCTCTAAGTATTGAAGATGATGGTTTGTCCTACAACGGTAAGTTGCTGAAAATATCAGAGGACCAATCTAAGTTATACTTCGCGGGGATAACAGCAGATAGAATGAGCCAATCTATGCTAGTTGAGCGTGAAGAAGATCAAAGAAAATTGCGTGAGACATGTAATAAGATTCAGGCTGAAATTGATCATGAAACATCATTAGGGCGGAGTACGAAAGATTGGAATACATATGTTAGAAGTGTTCAAAACACTGCTCCAGAAGGTTGCGATCTTAAAGGCTTGAATCTCAAGTGGTAGTCCAGCAGCATAACAAGTTGTTCAAGAGGAATTCGCAACGCGGCGTCACTTCTCAATACGTAAAGTTATCCGCACTTTTCTAATTTAGGTGATTACTCTAAGAAAGTTTTGTCCAGAAGTGAGTTACAACGAGTATGATACTTTAATACTCATTTGTAGCTTGATTCGGACATGGTGGTAGCAATTAGTATGAATCTTTATTTTTGGTTATGTTTAATCTTAAACGGTTCGATCAAGGGTGCTTGACTGTTTAGTATGAAACTTTATTCCTCTCTTACATAAGTTCTTATAGAACGTTACCTCTTCTCGCTTGGTTGCTTATTCACTATGAATCAACAGCCACTTCTGAGATACCGAGCCATAATCAGCGTCAACCCAGCAACCCGAGTAGCCATTACCGATACGGCTCAACTGCTCTGACTCAAGGTTCATTAAGGCTTCTTTGGCTGACTTAATGGTCATTGGAACACGCGTAATAAACTTCTGTTGTTGCTCATCCAGTGAACGAATGCTTTCTTCGGTGTATAGAGCGGCATCGGCGATGAAGTAGCGACTGTTTTGAGCTGCCTTCAGGCAATGAATATGCCGTTTAGTGACCTCTGAGAATGCCTTAGAATCGTTGGTGTTGCCACTAAGCGCTTGCATGTAAACAGGTAGGCCTGCTTGGTTTTCACAAATCAGCTCAAGGACCACTTGATTTAGCTCTGGACGGTGGTCTCGGCTGTAGCCTTTTACCAGCTTGATGGCATTAAGATCTTCGTCTTGGGCGTATTCACCATCGACATGGAAGCTAGTGATATCAAGGTGGACAGAGTCTGTTTTAAGTCCTAGCTTATCAACGACATGCTCTGCAATCGCTTGATAAAGTGCGGCGACATCAGCTTCATATAAAGCATCTAAAGTACGTCCGAGTACATCGTCAGTTAAATGGTGCGCTTCAATGTCTTTAGCGAGCAACTTGGCAACAGGCTTTGTCTCGAAGAAGTCAGAGAACATATGCAGCGTTCTACTGTGAAAGCCAAGGCCATTAAGAATCATTGCTAAGACTGCATCGCCATGTGAAACATTGTGATCCGAGTACTTAGGAATGATGCAATCAATAATGCCTGGTAAACCGATTTCATGACAGAAAGCAGCGATTAGCCCTAAGTGGTCTAGGCGTTTAATGACAGGTTGAGCAGCAGAAATAATAAAGTGACCGTTAAATAACAGTAATAGATCAAAACTGGGGATCGCGGTCAAGATGTCTGTCGCACTAACACCTGTAAACGCTCACTGGATCACATTGTTTTAATTCTGAAATTGGCTGCGGAATGACGGATACAGTGGGCTAAAGAGATGCAAGCTGACGCTGAGATGATGGAAAAGCTGGGGCTTTCCACTGATGAAATTGCGTTTTACCGTGCATTGGTCACCAACGAGGCATCTGTGCGCACCTTGGGCGATGACAACCTGCGCCAACTCGCCATTGAACTCACGCACCAACTGCGTAAATCCGCTACTGTAGATTGGCAGAAACGAGAAAGCGTGCGAGCAAGGATGCGTAACCTTGTACGCCGTTTATTGCGTCGCTGGAAATATCCACCTGATGCGGCTGAAGAGGCGATTAAGCTGGTACTGGATCAAGCAGAAGTGCTGGCTGACGGGTGGTATGCGGCATGATTAAATGAAAGGCAAGGCCTGAGAGCCTTGCCTTTCTATTAGTTATTAGTGTTGACATTGGTCGTGTCTTATCATCTCACTTTCAGCTGAATATTATTTATAGTGTGTTTGTATTTAGAGAATGATCCCAGTAGTTTTCTTTTCCTCTTTAGGCTTAACGACTTTTGGCTTCGCATGTTCTGTATGCTTTCGTTTTGACTTCGTATAAGCGGACTTACGTGCAATACTATGATTTTCGATTTCTGCAATATTTCCTTTTACTACTTTTGCATAGGCAAACTTAGGTAATACTTTGGTCACTTCAATGGTCGCAACTTTGATTTCATCGTGGCCTAAACTCTCTTTTGTCACTGGATCGATAAATTTTTCACCCAAATTGAAGACATCAAAGTATTGTCCTTGCTTAACTGTATTGCCGCCCGAGTTCAAAACTAAAGAGCCATTATCGCCAACTAAAACCACTAACGGATAAATATTATCTTTTAGTTGGTTAAATATTTTTTTCGACGCAATATCAACCAGAAGATTCAAATTGTTTCTACTTGAAGTGGTTGGAATAGTTGCTGACCATTTCACTTGATTATTGACAACATCGAGAATTTGAAATTTTACCAAAACTTTAGAGCTATAGTAGGTTTTCACATCTTTAATGCTTTCCCCTGTGAGCTCTACGGTACGTGAGTTATCGACGACACTTTTGTTAGTGTTAGCAGTAACAACCTGACCAGTTACAAAATACTGTAACGTTGGGTCGAGTCTGTCATATAGTACTTTGAACTTTCGGTCTTGCACCAAAAGTTCTTCGACTTTTTTGCCGATAATAGTGCCTTTTGGGCCAGAAAAACTACCAACAGCGATTGTTCTTCTTTTGGCATTTTGATCTTTTATTTTCTCTCTAGGGTCAACCTCAACCTTAACCTCTAACTTTACCTCACAGCCATAACTTGAACACTTTTCATGTAGCACTTTGTACTTAACGTTCCCTCGCGAGTATGTTGCAGTGCCATCTGCCATAGAGTCGTTTAACTGTTTTGTCTTTCCGTCGTTAATTGATGTAAGGAGTGAAGTGCGGGCACTTTCAATAGATACACCTGAGACCTGTTCTACCGCACGCCTTAAACTGACATCAATAGCCTGATCTAATGTTTCTCCTTGCCCATTTGTTATAACTTTCTCATAACTTGCAGCACTAGATAAACATGAGAATAAGCTTGCTGCGCAAAGTAGTATAAGCCTTTTATTCATGTTAAAAATCCGCCACATCAAACATATCTTCCGATTCAGCCGAGTTAATGTTATCAGAGAGAGTTTCTGCTCCCAGGGCTTCTTGCGCCAGCTTTTCAGCACTCATTCCACTTGCCATATTTTTTGCACTCACAATCTTCTTGGGATGCCAAACGAGTACCGTCCCCACCATTTCATGCCCCATCACAGGGTGTTTACGACGCCATTCAAACTCAGTACTTACACCAGTCATATTTTGTACACTTGATGTCATTGAAGCACTTTGTTGAACGGATTTGATTAATTCATTAGTTAAGCCTGGGGACTTTTTGCGAACAGCACCTGTTATCAAATCGAACTGCTCAGCTTTACTGACACGGTTTTCTTCTGAAGTTGACTCTTGGAAATCGCCATTCAGATTATAGGTTTGTGCCAAGCTCGCCCAAGCGTTGTTCGTTGCAAAGCTCTTAGCTGCTTTACGTTCAATTTTTCTTTCCGTTGGTGAGGATGTATAAGTAACGCCTGCTTGACCGTATGAAATCAACATGGGATAGCCGTCGGAGTCATAGCTAACTTGAGTTCCTACCTTCAGATATAGACTGTCTTTTTGGTTATAAAACATATCGTAGATAGATGTCATTTTAGGGTTAGCTTTATCTTTCTGTGGTGTAATTTGACCGCCGGAATCGATCATTGCACGAACTTGATCTCGTTTATTTGCAGACAAAGCAAGTACAACCCCAACTGTTCCTTGACCAGAATCTCTGATTTCCTCATAGGTTTTGATAATCATCATTCCAGCCAAATCACCGTATGAAGACCTTATAGTTTGCTTGATCACTGATTCTTTAAATAGATCGCGCTTGATCGATGGTGGGGCTGCTTCAAACTCTTTTGGATCAATCCCCATTTCTTGTAATTCTGCATCAAGTTTACCTTCCAGCACCGCAACCACTTTATCTAAGAAGCTTGCCATCTGAGAGTCACTCTTAAAATCCTCTTCAGTCGGGGTCGGCAAGCCGCTATTTTTTGTCATGGAGTAAAGCATGTTATTTTCGACACTGGTATTTAGTGTTTGTAAGTATTCTTTTTGCGCCTCTAATACGGCCTTATCTAATGCTGCTACTCGAAACTCTGCCCATCGAGGGTCATTGCGATCTGCCATGATTTCAGCAGAACCAGAATAAATAAATACACTATGTTGCTTACCCTGTTTATATAAGGTGCGTTTTACGTTTGACACATAAGCATCAAGCTTTTCATCAATGGCATCAGTGGTATCAACATCGTTTTGAACTTGGACCACATCTTTATCGGTTTGTTTGCCCGCAGCCTCTTCTGTTATTTCTGCTACCGTTGTTGTATCTACTAAATTACCTTCTTGAGATGCATGTGTTGGTAATGACAAGCCAGCGATTACCATTGCTGTAAGTAATTGGTTTAATTTCATTTTTAATCACCTAACCCTCTAACTAAAAGTAATGGGCAGCTTTCACTGCCCATCATTTGACGCTACCTACCAGCTCACACTTGAGCCATCCGCTACCTTGCCGACTACTCGCTCTCCTTCCCAATACGCTAAACCATTTTCTATATTGGTTAGTGACATTTGGAAATAGTACTCAATTCGTGTATCTCCGTTATCTAGAGTTGAGTCTCGCTGAAGGATTTTGCCTGATAGGCTAAAGTCTGGGGCTAGTACTTGGTTATCTCCTTTGACACTTGCCTGTTTGACCATTTTGGAATTTTTTAAATCACGCATTTTTTTTGTGGCATCGTCCTCACCGAATGCAGTTGTTACTAAGAACTTGCCTGATTGAAGTAACTTAACTCTTAAAGATTTGGTTAGCTGATCAGTGTCTAAGCGCTGCATAGTGTCATTCTCAATGCCACTTACATAAATAATGTATCGACCACCAACATCTGCTTGAGGGTGAGTCATCAATTTATTAGAAATAATGTCATCGGCCATTTCATTTGCTGCTTTCGAGAAATCAGCGTAAGAGAGGGCTGCTACCACATTTGTCGTTGTATCAGCAGCATCAATATAAGATGTGGTTGTTTTACAACCAACCAAGCTCATCGCAGCTACAACAGCTGCAATTGTCAATTTTTTCATGTTTATCCTTAAATATTTACGACTTTTACGGATGGTTCTATTAATGGAGAGACCGCTTTCACGTAGATGATGTGTTTGTTGGATTCTGTACTAAGCTCAACTGGAATAGTGAAAGATCCTGCCTTTATTTCAACTTTATTGTGTTTGGCTTTGATTCGGGTTGCTTGATATTCACTCGGTAGGGCTGAGAAAGTTCGAATATCAGCACCAGTAGTCACCATTTGTAAAATGGCTAATGCATCACCAAGTAAAGCGTTTTCATCTTTAACTTGTTTTTGAGCGATGGTTTTTAATGTTACTCGGGTGATTTCACGAGCTAAAATATATGGAAACTCCTGATCGAATTCGGCACTAATTATCTTGTCCATATCTGCAATAGTGCTGGTCTTTGAACCATTAATTGTAATGCTGTCAAATGTTGTACCGCGTTTTTTCAAGGTAGGAATTGCGATACCAGCATAAGATACATTGTTAGACAGTAAGAAAATTGGCAGATCAATTCGACGCTCTTCTTTCACTGGCGATTTGCCATTTTCAAAAATCACCCAAACTTGATTTTTTAGCTTAGATTGGCTTGGATTTTTAACCATACTACGTGCCAATTGATAGTCCGCTTTGGCAGCAGGTGAACCAGTAAGAGAATGTACACGCTTGAAAGAGTTAGCAGCTTTTTCAAAGTCTGACTTAGATTTACCTGTGATGAGTAAATGAAGACCGTAAGAGTATGTAGTAAAAGGGTTTACGTAGCCTTCATAAGGTTTCCATTGACCTTGCTCAATACCTGCTTTTTTTAGTGTGTTTTGTGTCAAATCCGATTCTATGGTCTGCTTTACCAAAGCGCTTGACTCACCAGCTTCAGACTCTAGTTCTTCACTTCGCTCCTTAATGATATCTGCAAAATGTTGAGCTGCTCTACGCTGTCGCTCTTCTGCTCTATTAAGTTCAACGCGAGCATTTTGATAGTCATGAAGTGATATAAAATTCCATGCTTTAATGGTATTTGTCATAATGCCGTCGTAATGCGCTTGTTCGTAAGCCAACATGGCGTCATTTCCAACCATTGAACCAATAAGCTCAACTCCCTCAGAAGCAGTACTTTCCGTATCTTCTTCTTTCATCATTGTTTCTGTTTCATCAAGCAGCTTGGTGGATAATTCGTATTCACCTGCATAGTTCAAGCTTGCACCAGCTTGCAATGTCCATAGTAGGTCGCTTGTTTCACCTGAATCGTTATCGTAGCCAGCATGTTCTAAGGCTACTTGAGATGCTCCTGAAAAGTCACCAGAATCAAGTTTTGAATTGAAGCTATCGAAGTCGTTTCTCTGCATCATACTTGTACAGCCTGACAACATAACCACACTGATCGCACTGCTAATTAGTTTTATATTCATTGATTTTATTGTTATCTAAATGATTGATTTTTTGAACTAGAATCACCTTATACTCACAAATAGCACTGCAATCAAGCTCTTAATGTGTGGTTAATTAACACTTTTAGTATTATCCGATTATTGAATGCTATTTATTTGATTTATGTCATTAGGCTCACATGCGTCTCTTGTCTTTGAAAGTTGAGTGTATCTACTAAACGTAAGCGAATATCGATTGTTATCAGTAGGGAAGCTCTTCTTATCTCAATTGGACCATTTCATTATGTGTAGTAGTAATGAAAGGAATTTCAGATAGATATTATCTTCGTGTATATCCCAACGGTTTCATTTTTAGGAGCTTTTTATGCACGAAAACAACTACTATTTTGATGGTCCTGTTACAGCAGATAAGGTGCTCGACGCTGCCGCTGAAATCCTTGCTACACGGGCCCTCCGAGGCGAACAATATTGCAATCCCGAAGCAACAAAAACCTATTTATCTTGCAAATTAAAACACCATGAAAGAGAGGTGTTTGCGGTGATGTTTCTAGATAATCAGCATCGCCTTATTGCTTTTGAAGAGCTCTTCTTTGGCACAATTGATTCGGCAAGTGTTTATCCCCGAGAAGTCCTCAAAGCAGCTTTAAAAGTCAATGCCGCCGCACTCATCTTTGCTCACAATCACCCTTCTGGCGATGCCACACCTTCCCAAGCCGATAAACAAATTACGCAAAGGCTCAAAGAGGCTTTAGCGCTGGTGGACATTCGAGTTCTTGATCATATCGTGGTTGGCGATAGCGCCATCTCTTTTGCAGAAAGGGGGCTACTATGATCCAGAAAACATCGGGTGAACTGGAACTGTTGGATGGCTTTCGTCGAGCATTGCTTTTGGTAATCCAACGTTATTCGATTCCTCCACAAGCTCAACGTATGGTCCTGAACTGTCGACAAAGACGCTATTACCAGACGGGGCAGGGGCTTCATCCCATTGAAATTCAATTTCGTCGGACATCGGCCAGTGAAGATTGGCAGGTCGTCTGTTTAGCGAGTTTTTCTTATTCGGAAAATAAACCGAGTGAGATGGAGCCTGAACTCTACTTTCATCTCTTCAATCTTTGGTGTTATCAACCAGATAGCGGTACTGCAAGTCTCGCACACCCACAAGTGAAAGCGCTGTTAGATACTTGGCTGAATGTGCTCTCTCGACACCTTACTCAGTCCCTCTTTGATGATATTCAGTTATCGATGATCCAAACCTTCGATGAACACCATTCATGATCACATTCTAACCTCGGTCACTTTTAGGAGATCTAACCATGTCTATACTGCATTTTACGCCGTCAGCTCTTGCTGTTTCTAATAAGCTTTTGACGTTATTAAACCAACATTGTCATGCCTCGATGAAATCAACACAGTCCACCAGCCATGCCCTCTCTATCCATTTTCGAGACAAAAGCTATAGCGCGGAAGAGGGGGGATATCATCCGGTTGAGATTGGCCTCAACATTGTGAATGGTAAAACGGTTGATATTCTCTACATTACCGATTTTGCGTATATGGGGAACTATTATCCGGAGCTAGAGCGATGCATTGATTTTGATTTTGGCAATCAAGTCGCTTTTACCGTCGCCACTGGATGGCAAAGCATTCGCTCTCCAGGCATCGATGAGCTGTATCAAATGTGGGAGCAAAACTTTCTTCAGTACGTCGAATGGGAGTGTTACGACGACATTCAGATTTCTCATTAACTTTTATCAATCTAGCTAAGCTTTAACCTGCTGCTTTATATCTCCACCAAAGAATCAATCAAACTCCTGGTTGTGGTAATCCCAACTGTTCATCTCGCTCTGTCACTCTTTCTAATATCCAGTCTTGGACCTCGCTTTCTACCCAAGCCACGCTGCGAAAGCCCAGTGATACCGATTTAGGGAACTTACCCTCAGCCATGAGCTTGTACATGTACGCACGGCTCAAACCTGTATTATCCAGCACTTCTTTTAGTCGAATTAGTCTCATTTTTCTGTCCTCATGATTTGTTCGTCATAAGGAGGTAGCTAGTTGTAATTTTTCCGGACGCTAACTAAGGAGCGCCTATGTCCGAACAGCACGATCTTTTCACTACGCTTGAAAGCGAGATACGCCAGGCATCCCTCAATGAACGTACTCGCACCAAGTTACTCGATAACCTCAAACAAATGAGAGCCACCGAGCTCAACATTCTCATTACAGGAGCCACCGGAGCAGGAAAAAGCTCAACGATTAACGCTCTCTTTGACATGAGTGTTGCAGAGGTGGGCATCAGTTGTGAGCCGCACACGCAGGGTGTTACGCAATATCGTCTGAACAACCTCATTCTTTGGGATAGTCCTGGTCTGGGGGATGGCATCGAAGAAGACAAGCGCCATGCTCGCTTATTGAAAAATACGCTGAGAGCGAGAGATGAGCAGAACCGTTTCGTGATTGACCTGGTACTTGTGATTCTTGATGGTGGCTCACGCGATTTAGGCACACCTATCACCTTGATTAATGATGTGCTTATTCCAGCATTAGGCGAAGACGCACAGCACCGTTTAATTATCGCCATTAATCAAGCCGATAATGCGTTAAAAGGAAATCAATCCTGGGACTACGAAAACAATACACCGACACCTGTGTCGAAAACTTATCTTGAAACCATGGTGCGATCGGTTCATCGACGCGTATTACGCGCAACAGGGGTGTATCTAAAGCCCGTCTACTACGTTGCGGGGCACTGTGATGGATTGGCCAAGCAACGGCCCTATAACCTTTCCAAGTTGCTGTATTTGATTGTTGAACGTTTACCAAAAAATAAACGGCTCTTACTGGCGAATCGCACGCTTTCCCCTCGACATGAGAATTGGAAAGACAACGATGCCAGTGATTACAACAAAAAAACCAGCCTTAGTTTGTGGGAGGCAATCTTCGACACGACGACTCAAGGTGCGCAATACGGCGAAGAAATAGGAAGTGTGTTTGGCACGACAGGCAAGCACCTGGGCAAAATTATAGGCGGTGCGCTAGGGGCATGCTTAGGCGGTTTACGCTATCTCTTTGGCTGGTAGATAAGCGCCGCTACGGTTACATATCTCAAAGCCAACCTCTCTTCGACATAAGTTGTCGCAACTACCTTTTAATATCAACTCATTGAATAACTGTTCAAAGGATACTTCTCATGAAACCAATTGTGCTTACAACAGCACTGTCAGTGCTATTGGCCTTTAATGCGTCTGCTGAAGGCTACAAAGTGGAATATAAAGACATCAATACTCAATGGGGTATGAAAACGAAAATATTTGTAACGGCCCTTTTTGACTTCTCTACCATCTTCGGTATTGAAGTAAACCGAGGTAATTGTGAGGTCGCTTGGCCAGAGATGCCCAAGGTGACGGTAAACAAGAGTAAATACAGTCAATCCGATGATTTACTCAATAATCTGAGTAATCCCGATTACAAAAAGCCATCTAGCGATAGCAAAGCGAATGGTGTTATATGGCACCGTTATCCTGAAGTGGACTTGAAGTACGGTGATTCAACCGGATACGTCACCACAACGCGCTGTCGAGTCTTAGAGATAACGGTCTTCTCCAGTGAAGGGGAGTTCCGCTATACGACGGATTAGGTGACAGAAAGGCCACAGGGGCCTTTCTTTTTTTGTAAACTCAATAGCGACTGTAACCGAAGCTTCTTCCGTTCCCAGATAGTTTGCTTTCTTTTTTAGCAAAGTAACTAACACGGTAAAAGGCTTGATTGTATTGATTCTCATAGAGCTCTTTATCGCCCCTCTTATTGATTTCACACGTGCTGCTCTTAGCGAAATAAACTGCACGATTTGCCTGTTCAACCGAAAGACCTGTTGCACTTGCCCAAGCCTTAGCAATCATTCCAGAAACGTATTCTCCCGTAACATCATCGTAAGGTCCCATTCCTTGAAAAACATCACCATTTAGCAATACGGCAACGTGATAGTGAGGGTTCTCTGAAGTGACGGCCTCTTTGCACCAAATAAATCGTGGCTTAGAGTGGCGGTTGTGCGTCTTACGTTTTAGGTAAGCACACATCATCGCTTTGAAGGACTCTTGAAATTTTGTGATTTGCTTACTTGATACTTTCTCGCTTGAAAAACTTTTGGGGTATCTTAAATCGATACGAAGTAGCAACGTTCGAGAGTATTGCTCTAGAGCCCTATCAAAAGTGCTTTTAATAGCTAAAAGGCAGGAAGGTATTAGAGGTCCTTTCTTGGAGTATACCGGTAAGTCCATATCATCGATGGTGAGTATTTCTGCATGTTCAAGATAATTGTTCATTTCTATCATTCCTATTGGTTAGTGTTCTCAATAGGTAGATAGGTTGTTGTAATTAATTAGATAAGATTCATATAAATACTATTATTACCGACAGTTTTTCACTCCCTTCCTCCAGCCACGTATCTTTGCTCGACAAGGCGTCCTGTAGCTTCAAAACTTGCAAAAGTTACTCTGATAAAAAGTTAGGCCCCCCGTTTGAGAAGGAGTCTCTGATTTTTCTCATTGATACCAATCGCAAATTGCTTTCCATCAACAACATCAAGGGCTTTGATTGTACGTGCTAGGTCCAATGCACGATAAGCAAGAAATTCGATTAACTTATTGACTTTCTCTTTCTCAAGCTTAAGTGTTGCCCAGGCAAAATGTTCACGTATAACACGCTCATACCACTCAATGTCTGTACAAACCTTTCCTTCGACATTGATGAACTTAATGATTTCACTTTCAATAAAGTAATCTATGTGTTCTGCAAACTCTTTATTGCATTTTACGTCAGCAACTTTTTGAAATAATAAAGGTATTGTGAGGTTGTAAACGGGATTCAGCGCACCAGACGATTTTAAATGGGCGATAAAGCTGTAGTAGCTTTTGTGATCGTACATGGATAAGTTCAGAAAAATTATTGACTTCCTTTTCTTTAGAACAGAGTGGCTGAGACCTTTGATATATCCCCTGATATAACCAAGTCTTCTAAGCTTGCTGAGCATTGCTTGAGCTTTACGTTCAGTACATCCCATAAATCTGCATAAATCTCTAAGGCTTATACTATCAACAATCCCAGATTCCGTAGCCTCACTTAAAAGATGGGTAAGCATTAAGCGATTTGACAGCGTCAACTCTTTAGCATGCTGATTACTATACCAAAGATGATTCATCCACCTCCTCATATAGATGGGGCGTTGTTCAAACTGACTATTCAACTCATCAAAATCAATGCCTGTAAGTTGATAGCGTGTGACTGGTCTTCCTCGTTTTCTAGGTGCTTCTTTCTCAGGTATCAAGAGAATAACTTTTGCCTCTATCAATAAGCGTAGACAGCGCCTTATAAGGCGTTCTGAGGCTTGGTATTTTGGGGCCATATATAGAACAGGTTTTCTGTAAAAATTGTCCGATTCGGCATCCAAATACATAAGCAGCAGTAGCATTCTAGCTTCAGCGTTTAGTTTGTCGTTCTCTTGGAAAGTCCAGTTTACAATCATAAAATCACATTTAGATTTATTTATAAGGCGTTTTAGTATGTATATTACATGGTTTTTCTTCCTATGTCTTTGGACTACGTCTAAAGACATAGGTATAGTATGAAGGATGCCAACTATATTGAAAACGCTGGAAGCTAGAGTGATATGAGTGAGAAAAAAATACGTCCATTAGAAGGTTTTAGCTTCAACAATGAATCTCATGTGAAATGGTTAAATACGTATCTAGCAAAAGCCAAAACTAATCCAATTGTCGAAAAGCATTACTTTGGGCTGTTTCAGTTATCAGTATCACCTAAAAAACGACTTCAAAATTTTTTTATAGATTGTAAAAATTCAGCTGATGGTAGAGAGATCTGGTTACTTATGCATGGAGCTTGGGTGAAAAGGTCGAGAAGAGAAAAGCAAAAGCGGAAGGGGAAAAAACAGTATAATTTTGAACTCACTATAGAATTTGGTCAAAATCTTCAAGCTTTAGCCACAAAGAGGGGGCAGACTCAGCAGAAGGTTCTTGAAGAGCTTGTAAATGGTTCATTAACATCAATGCTCGAAGTTCGAAAGTTACAAGAAACTGATAGAATTCTATCACTAGAAGCTACAGCCAATACCACGTTAGAAAAGGAGTTAGGCTCTGCTCGAAAAAAAATTTTAGAGTTGGAGTCAAAAATTGCGACTCTTAAAAAAGAGAACCTTCACAAGCCCTCTCAAAGCGACAATGTTTCTACTAACCATCATGCAGATGAACCGTTACAACTGACTCTAGAAAGAAAAGGTCGTTCAATTATTCACATGCAGCCAAAGGACAGTGACCAAGACTAAGCATCTTTACACTATAAATACCACTAGTAGAGCTGGTGGCTAGGCGCTTGGTGTGAGTATTAACATGAAGGAGATCGGGTTATTGAGTGATCAGCTTGGGGGAAAATACACACTTGGTGTGCTTAATGTAAGGAAATTGTCTGCTTACTGCATGTGAGCATATAACGCGCTGTCAGCGCTGACTATTCACATGAACATGTTGCTTATTTTTGCGAACTAGCATCTAACAGTGAATAAAATCACTGTCTTTAAATACAGCGATGGTTTACACTTTTTGCGTTATATCAACCGGATTATGTAAACTATTTGGACGAAATTGGAATAAAAAATGAAAGCATATCACACATACAGTGCTGTAGACGTTGCATGGAGCTTGCTCAAGCATGCGAAAGAGCAAGGTAAATGCTTCTCCAATTTGCAGCTACAAAAACTTACCTATGTTTGTCATGGTTTATCATTGGCACACTTCCAGCGTCCTCTCGTCGTAGATGATGTATTTGCTTGGAAGTTTGGTCCAGTGGTGCCATCTGTTTACTTTCGCTTTAAATCCTACGGTAGTAGTGTGATCACTGAACAATGTGATGTAGCACTAGACCAAGAAAGTGAGTCTATTGTTAAAGATGTAGTCTCTAAGCTGGGCCATTTGACGGGGCCTCAACTTGTAGATTTAACTCACCGCGAAGGAAGTCCATGGCATCAGGTATGGGATGGCACACACCAAAAAGTGATTCCGGACCATTTGATTCAAGCCCATTACACTCAAATCAAACAATCCGGACGAACAGCTAGCCTGTGAGTAACAAAGAAAATAGTGTCGTCAGTTTTTACATTGACGACACCCCCACAGCTGAACAAGCTTCAAAAACCTTCCAAGACGACTACGAACTGGACTTTCAAGATTTTATAGAAAGAACGGTAAATGAAAGTGCTGCTGAAGACTTCTCGTACTCAAATAATGGAGTAAAGAAAGCTGGAAGACGGCTTCGCAAGAGAGAGGGCGACCTCAAGTCAGCTACTGCTACAATCCAACAGTTTCGAGCCGCACACGAAAAGCCATTAAACACTATCGCATATCTTGTTGGTCGCTGTTGCCGTGAGCTGGGTATAGATGTTAAACCAGTTACACGGTTAAAGCGCTTAGAAACAATCGTAGATAAGTTGCAGCGTAAATCTCTTGATGGTGAAACGGCAAATGCTACTTGTGTAACCAATATGAATGATATTGGCGGCTGCAGGGCGATTTTTCCGGATTTAATTTCATTGGAGAAGGTGAAATCTCAACTGCAACTTACAGTTGAGAAGGTAGGCCGAGTTAGAATTAAAGATATTGATGACTATATTACTAGTCCTAAACCTAATGATTGTGGTTACCGAAGCTTGCATGTGATTTATCGCTATGACCATGCTAGTGGTAAAAGTTTTAACATTGAGGCTCAGCTACGTACTCGACTTCAACATCTTTGGGCTACTACAGTGGAAATTGTCGACATCCTAGAAGGTACCAAGATTAAGACTCACTCTCACAGTTCAAATGAAGGCAAGAGCAGTTTACAGGTTCAATGGGAAGAATTGCTTTCGATAATGAGCCAATACATTGCTGATGCTGAAGGGGCTATAGAGCTAAGTGATATCGATAAAGCAGACTTTTCAAAGCGTTTGGTCGTCTTGGACCGCGAAATCAATGCGCTAAATCGCTTGAGTAGTTTTAAAATTTTATCTGAAAAGGTTAATTCTTACTGTGATAGTTCCATTGAGCACGTATTGCTAGTTATTAACGAAACTTCACGAGAATTGATCTTTAGTGAAGAGTTTGAAAATTACAGCCAAGCAATTTCAGTTTATAACGCAGCTGAGAAAGTCACTCGTAGCTACTCACGAGCAACCTCGAGACTCAATACCCTTCTCATATCCACAAAAAATATGGGCCAACTTTCGGAAGCCTACCCTAACTATCTAGGCGATTGTGCCTCATTCATCACTCTGCTTGAAGACGGAATGCTGTCTGGTGAAAGTTAAATACAAACCTTTCTTGTTGTTATTGACCCTTGTATCTAATCCTGCTTGTTAAAACGTGCTCCAATCTGTCATCGAATTTGGTATGTGTAAAATATGGCTTCCTGTGATGGCTTGAGGGTTAGACTTTATTGTCCCCGTACCCCAAGCCGTACCCAGGGTGTTTTTTGCTAAAGATAAAAGCCGTTCAGGTCCTTATTTTATGCGCTCTAGAAGCACTCCAGACTCCATATGGTGGGTATAAGGGAATTGGTCAAACAGAGCAAAACGCGTCACGTTGTGTGTTTCGCATAGAATGTCCAAGTTCTCTTTTAGAGTCTCAGGGTTACAAGAGATGTACATGATGCGCTCGTAACCTTGCACCATCTTACAAGTATCGACATCCATCCCAGCACGTGGTGGGTCGACAAAAATCGTATTGCAGTTGTAGCTCTTCAGATCTACACCTGCATCTTGTAGACGACGGAATTCACGCTTACCTTCGATCGCTTGAGTAAATTCCTCGGCTGATAGACGTAAGATTTGTACGTTATCAATCTTATTGGCGGCGATGTTGTACTGTGCAGATACAACCGATGGCTTCGCTAGCTCAGTTGCAAGAACGCGGTCGAAATTCTGTGCCAACGCCAGCGAGAAGTTACCGTTACCACAGTAAAGTTCTAGTAGGTCACCAGTGCTTTCTTGGGTACAGTCGACAGCCCATTCCAGCATCTTCTCTGCGACTTTGCCGTTCGGCTGAGTGAAGCTGTTCTCTACTTGTTGGTAGATGTAGCTTTGACCATTTACATCGAGCTTCTCGATCACGTAGTCGCGGTCTAGGACAATCTTCATCTTACGAGCACGACCAATGATGTTTAGATTGAAGCCTTCATCATTTAAACGCTGTTTAAGGGCTTTCGCGTTTTCAATCCACTCTTCATCAAGTTGGCGATGGTAAAGGAGTGAAACCAGAATCTCACCGCTTAGCGTCGACAGGAAATCCACCTGGAACAGTTTACGACGTAGTGAGTCGTTGTCTTTCATCGCTTCAACCAATAGCGGCATCAGGTCGTTGATCAGACGGCTTGCTGCAGGGAATTGGTCAACACGGTATTTCTCACGAGTTTCTTGGTTGAACATGATGTAGTAAAGATCTTCGCCTTCATGCCAAACACGGAACTCAGCACGCATACGGTAGTGCTGCTCTGGTGATTCAAACACTTCCAGTTCTGGCACGTTGTATGGCGCGAACATATCAGTGAGACGTTCGACTTTTTCAGCCAGTTGTTCTTGGTAGCGTTGTGGGTTTACATCAAGAGTAGCCATGATCTTACCTTTTATGGTGCATTCAATTTAAGAGCGCAGATTTTATTCAATCTCAATAGGATGTCCAGTTTTGTACTGGAATTGATTTAAAGATAGTGCGTACAGGCAGAGTAGAAAGCAAAATCAATAAAGACGTTACAACTTCTAAGGGCAATATTGGCTGGACAAATAATCAATAGCTGAATAATATTTGCCTCAAGTTGGTGCTATCTAGCAATCTAGATGGCTGAAATGGGAATCTGGTGTGAATCCAGAACTGACGCGCAGCGGTAAAAGAGAACGAACGCTCATCAGACACTGCATTAGTTTATGTGGGAAGTCGAGCAAGTAGGCGGTAAACCCGTGCTCTTGAGTCCGAATACCTGCCAACAACTGAGCCACAGCACTGGACTGTCATGATGACAGGGCTCGGAAGGAATTACGCGATTTAGGACAATACAATGAGAAAATCCGCACTGGCGATCACTTTGGCATCGCTGCTTTCACCTGTCTCTTATCTACAGGCCCAAGAAACCTCCACTGACCAAACCATCGTTGTTACGGCAAACCGTTTTGAGCAAGCCGAAAGCCGTACGTTGGCAGATGTCGAAGTAGTTACTCGACAAGACATCGATCGCATTCAAGCGAAAACCCTACCAGATGTATTGCGTCGCCTTACCGGGATTCAAGTTTCACAAAATGGTGGTCGTGGTCAGTTAGCGTCTTTATTTGTTCGTGGAACCAGTTCCGACCAAGTTTTAGTACTGGTTGATGGCGTACGTTTTGCACGAGCAGCGAAGGGCGCTGTGGACTTTAACCAAATCCCACTTACTTACGTTCAACGTATTGAGTACGTGCGTGGTGCGCGTGCGTCACTTTATGGCTCGGAAGCGATTGGTGGCGTGATCAATATCATCACCATTGCGCGTGCTGACGAAGAAGGAACGAAGTTAAGTGCGGGTTTAGGTAGTTTAGATTATCAAGAATTGAGTGTGGCATCTGGTATTAAAGTCACAGAGAGCGGCCAGCTAAATATCGCGCTTGGTAGTGAAAGTGATGATGGTTATAACGTTCGTCCTGTACCGGGAGTTAATGACGGTGATCGCCATGGCTTTGATACAAAGAATGGTCTGCTAGGTTACGTGCATAACTTCAATGACCAGTGGTCTGCATTTGGTAACCTACGTGCTTACGAAAATGTTTATCAATATGACAGCAGCTACGGTAGTCGCGGTTACTACGAAGCAGAAAAAGACGATCTTTCTGTCACTCTGGGCGGTAAGTATCAGTCTGATAATGTGATGTCAGAACTACAAGTAACAGCACAGAAACAGAAGTCTTGGAACTATGAGCAAGCAAAAGGCAAACACTCAGGTACTGAAGATGAACTTGAGCAGCAAAATGTCCAGTGGACCAACAGTTACTTGCTAAACAACAATACGACGTTGGCTGGTGGTATTGATTGGCGCAACGAGTCTTATAAAGACAAGAGTGCGAATAAAACGTTTGATCGTACCAATGGCGCTCTGTTTGGTATGGCAACCACTAGTATTGATAAAGCAATGCTCGAGGGCAGTGCTCGCCTTGATGATAATGAAGAATACGGTAGTGAGTTCACTTACAGTTTAGCGGCTGGTTACCAGTTTGTACCAGAGTTTGGGGTTAAAGCCTCTTTTGGTACTGCGTTTAAGGCTCCAAACCTATATCAGCAGTATGACCCGACATACGGTGAGAAAGATCTGAAGCCGGAAGAGTCAGATGCTTGGGAGCTAGCATTCAGCGGTGATGTCCAAGGCGTTTTTTGGTCCGTCACGGGTTATGACTATAAAATCACGAATCTTATCGATTACCATCCAACCACGTACAAATATTTGAATGTCGATGGTGAAACACATATCCAAGGTGTGGAGCTTGTTGCTGAGTTTGATACAGGGATTGTGCAGCACCAGTTGAGTGCAGATTACAAAGATGCTGAAGACGATAAAGGGCATCAGTTGCAGCGTCGCGCTAAAGAAATGTATAAGTGGAATGCTTTAGTGAGCTTCGATAAAGTGGACTGGTCGGTTAGCTATCAGTACGTCGGTAAGCGTCCAGATGTGGATTACAGCACTTGGCCTTCACAAGATATCACGCTTTCTTCTTACTCGTTGGTTGATACGGCAGTGACTTACTATCCGAATGAGTCGACCTCTATTAGCGCTCGTATCGATAATCTACTTGATGAAGAGTATGAGATGGCAAAAGGTTACCCCGCTGCAGAGCGAGCGTACTATATCAACGTTGGCTACGAATTCTAATCGTGAATGAGCACAAACCGCCTTCGGGCGGTTTTTAATATTTTGTGGTGGAAAATCGAATGAAGAAACCCAAGCGAGTGGTGATCAGTTGGTCCAGTGGTAAAGATTCGACATTAACGCTTGAGCGCCTTAACGAGAATCCAAATTATCAAGTTGTCGGTTTGTACACGACTTACGTAGGGAAAGAAGTCCCTTTCCAAGCAACTCCGCTTGAAGTCGTACAAATGCAAGCAGACTTACTTGCGCTTCCGCTCATTACTATCGAGCTACCTGAAATCTTTCCAAGTAACGACATTTATCAATCGACCATCGTTAATGCATTACAAAGTAGTGGTCTGAACATAGAAGCTGTCGCATTTGGTGATATGTTTTGTAATGGCATTGCCGATTACCGACGCAGCTATATTGAACCTGTTGGCTGGGAATGCGTCTTTCCTCTATTAGGGGAGAGCAGCGAAAAACTAGCGATGGAAATCATAGAGCGTGGTATTCAAACTATGTTAATCACCATCGACGGAAGAGTTCTCCCTCCAGAATGGTGTGGTCGCTGGTATGACAAAGCCCTAATAGAGTC
Organism: Vibrio sp. Vb0304; assembly: GCF_033338995.1. NCBI lineage: Bacteria > Pseudomonadati > Pseudomonadota > Gammaproteobacteria > Vibrionales > Vibrionaceae > Vibrio > Vibrio sp. Vb0304. The sequence goes on along the minus strand of NZ_JAWOTT010000016.1, from coordinate 1,937 downwards.
ATTACCAAGTCAAATTGATCCCTGTGGGGAAAATGGTGAATTTCACACATTGGTCACGTCTTCGCCATCTTTTCAAGGACATATCGAGTTGACGAAGCGAGATGTAGAATCTGGAGATAGATTCAGCCATCAAAGATACCATGCTAAAGCATTGCCAAAACAAATCTACGCAGTATGATCGCAACGTTTCTGTTCTTTAGGTAAGACTCGTGCGAGTAGCAAGTAAGAAAAAAGTCCTAGTTTTTGACTCTGGTGTTGGTGGTCTTTCTGTATTCCAAGAGATACATCGCCTATTGCCCCAGCTAGACTACTTATACTTATTCGATAATCAGGCTTACCCTTATGGTGAACTCGATCAGGCTGTACTCGTTTCACGAGTTAACCAACTGGTCTCTTCTTTAGTCGAAGAACACCAAGTCGACATTGTCGTCATTGCTTGCAACACGGCGAGCACCATAGTGCTTCCTTCCTTACGCGAAAATTTATCGATTCCCGTTGTTGGTGTTGTCCCTGCGATTAAACCCGCATCGCTTTTAGCATCAAAAGGGGTAGGGCTGATCGCCACTCCGGCGACAGTAACACGCCAATATACTCACGAGTTAATACGAGACTTTGCGCAAGGCAAACCAGTTGAGCTGTTGGGATCAACTCGCTTGGTGGATATGGCCGAAGAGAAGTTGCGAGGCAACAGCGTTTCTCTAGACGAACTGACAAAAATCCTGCTTCCGCTTCGCGATAAAGTAGACGTTGCGGTGCTCGGTTGTACTCACTTCCCTTTAATCAAAGAGGAAATTCATCAAGCTTTGGGTGGGGACGTTACTTTAATTGATTCGGGTGCAGCCATTGCACGTCGAGTAAAAGCATTACTATTAAGTGATGAAATTGAGGATACGGAAGAGGGAAGTAAGTCGATTTATGCCAGTGCAACTCCTTGGCAGGAAGATGCACTGAACATTTGTTTAAAGAAGCTAGGTTTTAATCCTGTTCTGGTTTACCACCATCCGGGTGTTTAGGATCGTTCGCAATTCTAACTTTTAGCGTTCTTTCCATATATTCCTTTTCATTAAGTTTAGCGATAGCTGGCTTGGCATCTGCCGCAGCCATCACGACAAAACCAAACCCTCTTCTTTTTCCAGTGCGCTTATCTTTCATTAAGCGTACTGCATAGACCTGTCCATATTCAGCAAACAAATCGCGAACGTGACTCTCATTGGCCTTATAAGGAAGGTTGCCGACATACAGCGTTTTAGTTGAAGGATCAGGATCCGAAGATTGAAGAACAGGTGTTTTGCTAGAAAATGAAAAAAGAAAAGCAGTAGCGATAACACCAATGAGGAAGCTCAAGGCTGGTGGGATGATGAATTGAGAGAAGATGATTCCCCCAACGATGGCCAGCCCAACACATAAAATCAGATTTTTTTTAGACGTCATTTTAATTACTACACATAGTGATAAAGAGATCGATTGCCCATTAACAGAATAGACACATGAATCTTACGTATATGGTTGGTGTTTTTCCAACCAATTGCTGTGATATGTCTCAAATGTGACGAAGAAATATGCAAATATCGCACTTTTGGCTAATTTGTGACCGGTTGGTTTTTTATTTGCAAAAAACACTTGTACTAATTTCTCAACTCCCTATACTGCGCATCCACCGACACGGAGTGAGACGAAAGTCACACAGCGAGTCGGGAAGAGAGAAAAAAGAATTTGAAAAAATGCTTGACTCTCTCACGGTGTGAAGTAAGATACGCACCCCTAACGACGAGCAACTAAGTTGCTGAAAATGTTAGAAAAGCTCTTTAAAAATAAGAACCTATCAATCTGTGTGGGCACTCGTTGATGATAATCCAATTAGATACTTCGGTATCAAATTAGGTTTCAATGAAACGAAGTGACCATTGAATCGAAAGATTCAGCACAGTCAATTCAAA
>NZ_JAWOTT010000015.1:0-86142 GCF_033338995.1 Vibrio sp. Vb0304 | reverse complement strand
ACCTGCTGTAGCGGTTTGATTAAATGACTACGTTCAATGGTAAATTTCATGCTTGGCTCTTTACGCTGTCAGCTCAATAAATGATTTGCTTAGAATACCGTTATTCTAACCGATTACGAAGACAGGGTGCGAATCAAGTTAGAGTAATCTTCTTTAATGTCGTGGCTCTCTTCACGCAGCTGCTCAATCTTGCGACACGCATGAAGTACGGTCGTATGATCGCGGCCCCCAAACGCATCGCCAATTTCAGGCAAGCTATGGTTGGTTAGTTCTTTTGCTAACGCCATGGCCAGCTGACGAGGACGCGCTACAGAACGAGAACGACGCTTAGACAGCAAGTCCGCCACTTTAATCTTGTAGTATTCCGCCACGGTCTTTTGAATGTTATCGATCGTCACCAGCTTCTCTTGTAGAGCAAGCAGATCGCGCAGCGCTTCACGAACAAAATCAATCGTAATTGGACGACCAGTAAAGTTCGCGTTCGCGATAACACGGTTCAGTGCACCTTCGAGCTCACGAACGTTCGAACGCAGACGCTTGGCAATGAAGAATGCCACTTCATCAGCAAGGTGGATTTGGTGATCTTCGGCTTTTTTCATCAAGATCGCCACACGCGTTTCAAGCTCAGGTGGCTCGATCGCAACAGTAAGACCCCAACCAAAGCGAGATTTAAGACGATCTTCAACGCCATTAATTTCTTTAGGATAACGGTCAGACGTTAGAATGATCTGCTGATTACCTTCCAATAGTGCGTTGAAGGTATGGAAGAATTCTTCTTGTGAACGTTCTTTATTAGCAAAGAATTGGATGTCATCGATAAGGAGCGCATCCACGCTGCGGTAGTAGCGTTTGAATTCTTCAATCGCATTGTTTTGCAGCGCTTTCACCATGTCTTGCACAAAACGTTCTGAGTGCATGTAGACCACTTTTGCGTTCGGGTTGTTATCCACAATCGCGTTACCCACCGCATGCAATAAGTGGGTTTTACCCAAACCCGTGCCGCCGTATAGGAATAGTGGGTTGTAAGCTGCACCTGGGTTATCCGATACCTGACGCGCCGCAGCCAAACCCAGTTGGTTCGACTTACCTTCAACAAAGTTGTCGAATTTGTGTTTTGGGTTCATGTTTGAGCGGTGATTGATAGCCGCAATCGCTTGAGCGTCGTCATCCCAGGTTTTGTGTACTGGCTTACGCGCCTGTAATTGCGCAGGTGCAGATGACTCCGCAGCCACATCTGCAGGCGTACGTGTCGGCGCTGGTTTTGGTGCAGAGACAGGTCGGCTCCCCACTTCAAAACGTAAGTTAGGAATATCGCCACCGCAGTATTCCTGCAGTAAGCGAGTAATATTGTTCAGATACTTATCACGCACCCAGTCCAACACAAAGCGGTTTGGCGCGAATAGAGTGAGAGTATTGTCATTGAGCTCCGCTTGTAGCGGACGAACCCACATGCTGAATTCTGTAGCTGGTAGCTCTTCTTGAAGCTGCTGCAAACATTGCAGCCAAAGCGAAGATGACACGGTGCCCCCACTGAGTAATTGAATTATCGGAAAAGACTGGCAATTTTACCTGTTGATAACCAAGATCGCCAGCGATTGATCGACAATCCAGTGAATAAGATCCAAGTTATTCACAATTATTTCTGCAAACTTGATGAGATCAACACACCTTGCCCCAAATTTGCCCACACAACGATCCACAATTGGGCAAAATTCACAAGATCGAGCGATTGGTGATAAGTCTGTGTATTATTTTATTCCCAATGCTGATTTTGTCGATCATTTCGCTAGGTTCAGTTCGCATTTTCGTCACATTTAACATTCTTCTTCTATTATCTAATAACTCACAGGTCTAGGTTATTGCTCTTGGTTATTTATTTAATTGAGCTAACTAACAGTAGTATTTCCAACCATAAAATTATGGAGATGTATTATGAAAAACTGGATTAAGGTTGCCGTTGCAGCCATTGCACTGTCGGCAGCAACCGTACAAGCCGCTACTGAAGTCAAAGTTGGTATGTCAGGTCGCTACTTCCCGTTTACTTTTGTAAAGCAAGACAAGCTACAAGGCTTTGAAGTCGACATGTGGGATGAAATCGGTAAACGTAACGATTACAAAATCGAATACGTAACAGCCAACTTCTCTGGTTTATTTGGTCTTTTAGAAACTGGTCGTATCGATACGATCTCCAACCAAATCACCATGACTGATGAGCGTAAAGCTAAATACCTATTTGCTGACCCTTACGTTGTAGATGGCGCACAAATTACCGTGCGTAAAGGCAACGACAGCATCAAAGGTGTTGACGATCTTGCGGGCAAAACCGTTGCGGTGAACCTAGGCTCTAACTTTGAGCAACTGCTGCGTCAATACGACAAAGACGGCAAGATCAATATTAAAACGTACGACACAGGTATCGAACATGACGTGGCGCTCGGTCGTGCAGATGCATTTGTAATGGATCGTCTTTCTGCTTTAGAACTGATTAAGAAAACTGGTCTTCCTTTGGAATTGGCAGGCGAACCGTTTGAGACCATTCAAAACGCATGGCCTTTCGTGGACAACGAGAAAGGTCGTAAGCTGCAAGAAGAAGTAAACAAAGCACTGGCTGAGATGCGCGCAGATGGTACAGTAGAGAAAATTTCCGTGAAGTGGTTTGGCGCTGACATCACGAAATAAGAACTCTTTGTACTTTAGGCCGCAAAGTGGTATCACTCTCGGACTAAAATAAACTTACGTAAAGGTGGAACTTGTTTTCCACCTTTTCTTTTCTCTAGCCTTTAGGTAAGCCGTATGGGATTTGACTTTAATTACATGTTGGAACTGCTGCCGATATTGCTGAAATATCTTGGCACAACCATGGAAATGGCGACATGGGGATTGGTGTTTTCGCTGATTTTATCCGTCATTTTAGCCAATATTCGCGTATTTAAACTGCCAGTTCTGGATCAATTAAGCCAACTGTACATCAGCTTCTTCCGTGGCACCCCACTGTTGGTTCAGCTTTTCCTGCTTTATTACGGCTTACCGCAAATTTTTCCATTGATGGTCGGTATCGACGCCTTTTCAGCAGCGGTTATCGGTTTAACGCTGCACTTTGCCGCTTATATGGCGGAAAGTATTCGTGCCGCCATTATTGGCATTGATCGCAGCCAAATGGAAGCGAGCTTATCGGTCGGTATGACGACATCCCAAGCAATGCGCCGAGTGATTTTACCTCAAGCAACGCGTGTCGCACTGCCTTCATTGATGAACTATTTCATCGATATGATCAAGTCAACGTCTCTCGCTTTCACGCTTGGTGTGGCCGAAATCATGGCGAAAGCACAGATGGAAGCCTCATCAAGTTTCCGTTTCTTTGAAGCTTTCCTTGCGGTTGCTCTTATTTACTGGGGCGTGGTGGTGATTCTGACTCGCGTACAAATCTGGGCAGAAGCAAAACTGAATAAGGCGTACGTACGATGATTAAGTTAGAAAATATTCACAAACGTTTTGGTGAGACTGAAGTGCTGAAAGGCATCGACCTCGATATTAAGCAAGGTGAGATCATCGTGATTATCGGCTCAAGTGGTACGGGTAAATCAACCTTGCTGCGTACGGTGAACTTTCTAGAACAAGCAGATGAAGGTCGTATCACGATAGATGACATCTCCGTTGATACTCAAAAACACACTAAAGCCGAAGTATTAGCGCTGCGTCGTCGAACTGGCTTTGTGTTCCAAAACTATGCCCTGTTTGCCCACATGAATGCGCGCCAGAACATTGCCGAAGGTCTAGTGACCGTTCGAGGTTGGAAAAAAGCCGATGCTCTCAAACGAGCGCAACAAATTCTGGATGACATCGGCCTTGGGGATAAAGGCGATAGTTATCCAGCGGCATTATCTGGCGGCCAACAACAACGCGTGGGTATCGGCCGAGCGATGGCGCTGCAACCAGAACTGCTGTTGTTTGACGAACCAACTTCTGCGCTGGATCCTGAATGGGTCGGTGAAGTTCTCTCATTAATGAAGAAGTTAGCTAATCAGCATCAAACCATGCTGGTGGTGACGCACGAGATGCAATTCGCGAAAGAAGTCGCTGATAGAGTGATCTTCATGGCGGAAGGCAATATCGTTGAGCAAGGTTCTCCACAGGATATCTTCGATAATCCACAAGATCCTCGTTTGAAAAAATTCCTTAACCAAGTAGGAATAGAGTAACGATCAAGCATCAGGATCGATTGATCCTTGAGATTTTACTCACACTACGTATAATCGCCCGGCCGGAATTTCGTACTCATTGAGTCATTGACACATTATGTGAGTGTGATTACAATTCCGCCTCTTTGTTGAGAGGCGTCGGTTGTCCTTCTCTATATAAAGAGCTTCTTTATATAAGAAAGCAAATACCCACGCCGGGTTTAACAAGAACCTAAAACTACTGATCAGTAAAGGTAATTATCATGAAACGCACTTTTCAACCTACAGTTCTAAAGCGCAAGCGTACTCACGGCTTCCGTGCTCGCATGGCAACTAAGAACGGTCGTAAAGTTATCAACGCACGTCGTGCAAAAGGCCGTGCGCGCCTATCAAAATAATCGCTAGTTTATTTTGAACACGTACGCGTTTAATCGGGAGTTACGTTTGTTAACTCCCGAGCATTATCAAAACGTCTTCCAGCAAGCTCATCGAGCTGGCTCGCCTCATTTCACCATCATTGCTCGCAATAACAAACTTTCTCACCCACGATTAGGTTTAGCGGTTCCCAAAAAGCAAATCAAAACGGCTGTCGGTCGTAACCGATTTAAGCGTTTGGCTCGTGAAAGCTTTCGTAACAATCAACATCAGCTTCCAAACAAAGATTTTGTTGTGATTGCGAAGAAAAGCGCGCAAGATTTAAGCAATGAGGAAATTTTTAAGTTGTTTGATAAGCTATGGCAACGCCTGTCTCGCCCTTCACGTGGATAGCCATTGGGCTCGTTTATCTGTATCGCTGGTTTATCAGCCCTTTGATTGGTCCTCGTTGCCGGTTCACACCAACCTGTTCCACTTACGCGCTAGAAGCTTTGAGAGCTCACGGTTTTGTAAAAGGATGTTGGTTATCAGGCAAACGTCTATTAAAATGCCACCCTTTGAATGAAGGGGGGTATGACCCCGTTCCACCAGTCCAAAAACAAGACAGAGATAACTAACGATGGATTCTCAACGTAATATCCTGCTCATCGGTTTGGCCCTGGTTTCTTTTTTGCTGTTTCAACAATGGCAAGTTGCAAAGAATCCAGAACCTCAAGCAGTTGAACAGGCTCAATCAAGCAGCACTCTACCTGCACCATCTTTTGCTGATGAACTTGACCCAGTTCCTGGTCAACAGCAAGCTTCTGCAAAAACTATCACAGTAACGACTGATGTTTTAACTCTGTCGATCGACACCGTTGGTGGCGATGTGGTACATGCCAACCTTAACGAATACTCTGCTGAGTTAGATTCATCAGATTCCTTTGTTCTGCTTAAAGACGCTCAAGGTCACCAATTTATCGCTCAAAGCGGTCTAGTGGGTCCTCAAGGTATCGACTTGAGCAGCACAAATCGCCCTCACTACAACGTAAGTGCAGACAGCTTCACAATGGCTGACGGTCAAGATGAACTTCGCGTTCCGATGACATTCACTGCAAACGGCATCGAATACACCAAAACTTACATCTTTAAACGCGGCAGCTACGCGCTTAATGTTGAATACGATGTAGTGAACAACTCAGGCAACAACGCAACATTTGGTATGTACGCTCACCTACGTCAAAACCTAATGGACGATGGTGGTAGCATCACAATGCCTACTTACCGTGGTGGCGCATACTCAACAGAAGATACGCGTTACAAGAAGTACAGCTTTGATGATATGCAGGATCGCAACCTGTCTCTTAACCTAGCCGATGGCCAAGGTTGGGCAGCAATGATTCAGCACTACTTTGCCGCAGCTTGGATCCCACGTAACGAACCAGGTACTAACCTATACACTCGTGTAATTGGCAACCTAGGCGACATCGGCGTTCGTATGCCGAACAAAACTATCGCAACAGGCGATCAGGCTAAGTTTGAAGCAACACTTTGGGTTGGTCCAAAACTGCAAGATGAAATGGCAGAAGTGGCACCTAACCTAGACCTAGTAGTGGACTACGGCTGGTTATGGTTCATTGCGAAGCCTCTTCATATGTTGCTTTCATTCATCCAGAGCTTTGTTGGTAACTGGGGTGTGGCAATCATCTGCCTGACCTTCATCGTTCGTGGTGCAATGTACCCACTAACAAAAGCGCAATACACGTCTATGGCGAAAATGCGTATGCTTCAGCCTAAGCTGCAAGCAATGCGTGAGCGTATCGGTGATGACCGTCAGCGCATGAGCCAAGAAATGATGGAACTGTACAAGAAAGAGAAAGTGAACCCACTAGGTGGCTGTTTACCTCTTATCCTACAGATGCCTATTTTCATCGCACTATACTGGGCACTAATGGAATCGGTTGAGCTACGTCACTCTCCATTCTTCGGTTGGATTCATGACCTTTCAGCGCAGGACCCTTACTACATCCTGCCTCTACTGATGGGTGCGTCAATGTTCCTAATCCAGAAGATGAGCCCGACAACGGTAACGGATCCAATGCAGCAGAAGATCATGACCTTTATGCCGGTTATGTTTACCTTCTTCTTCTTGTTCTTCCCATCAGGTCTCGTTCTGTACTGGTTGGTGTCGAACATCGTAACGCTTATCCAGCAAACTCTGATCTACAAAGGATTAGAGAAAAAAGGCTTACACAGCAAGTAACCTTTTAGGAAATGATTGAGAAAGGCGGCCAAAAGGTCGCCTTTTTGTTTTTGGCTGATTACAATTCAGCTAATTAATTGTGATGGCTCCCTAGGTATCTTCCCTATAGCCCAGCTCAAAAGGCAAAATTATGACTACAGATACGATTGTCGCTCAAGCGACCGCGCCTGGTCGTGGCGGTGTCGGTATTATTCGAGTTTCTGGCCCTAAAGCCAACCAAGTGGCGTTAGAAGTCACTGGCAAAACACTAAAGCCCCGCTACGCAGAGTACCTGCCGTTTAAGTCAGAAGATGGCACTGTGCTTGATCAGGGCATCGCACTGTACTTCCCTAACCCACACTCATTTACAGGTGAAGACGTACTTGAGCTGCAAGGCCATGGCGGCCCTGTCGTGATGGATATGCTGATAAAACGCATTCTAGGTATAGATGGTATTCGAGCTGCTCGCCCTGGTGAGTTCTCTGAACGCGCATTTCTGAACGATAAACTCGACCTCGCTCAAGCCGAGGCGATCGCAGACCTCATTGATGCCAGTTCTGAAGAAGCAGCAAAATCGGCACTGCAATCCTTACAGGGCGCATTTTCAGGCCGCATTAATACCTTAGTTGAGTCGCTGATTCATTTGCGTATCTATGTTGAAGCAGCCATCGACTTCCCTGAAGAAGAGATCGACTTTTTGGCCGACGGTAAAGTGGCTGGTGACCTACAAGCCATCATCGACAACCTAGATGCGGTGCGCAAAGAAGCTAACCAAGGCGCTATTATGCGTGAAGGGATGAAAGTCGTGATTGCGGGTCGTCCAAATGCGGGCAAATCAAGCCTACTGAACGCGCTATCGGGTAAAGAATCTGCAATCGTAACCGACATCGCAGGAACCACGCGTGATGTACTGCGTGAGCATATCCATATTGATGGCATGCCACTACACATCATTGATACAGCAGGTTTGCGTGATGCTTCCGATGAAGTAGAGAAAATCGGTATCGAACGCGCGTGGGATGAAATAGCCCAAGCAGACCGCGTGTTGTTCATGGTGGATGGCACGACAACCGATGCCACCGATCCGAAAGATATCTGGCCAGATTTTGTGGATCGCCTACCAGACAACATTGGTATAACTGTGATCCGTAATAAAGCGGATCAAACGGGTGAAGATATGGGGATCTGCCACGTCAATAACCCTACCCTTATCCGTTTGTCAGCGAAGACTGGTGCAGGGGTTGAAGCTCTGCGCGATCATCTCAAGGAGTGTATGGGCTTCTCTGGCAACAGTGAAGGTGGGTTTATGGCTCGTCGTCGTCATCTCGATGCATTAGAACGTGCCGCACAGCACCTTCAAATAGGCCAGGAGCAGCTTGAAGGCTATATGGCTGGTGAAATATTGGCTGAAGAGCTACGCATCACCCAACAACATCTCAATGAGATTACCGGTGAGTTCAGTTCTGACGACTTACTGGGACGAATCTTCTCTTCATTCTGTATCGGGAAGTAAAGTGGGCAAATAACGGAAAACAACAGCAAGCAACGGTAGATAACACACTGATTTTATTAGATCGTCATTTGCCGTTTGTTTCCATCCGTTGCCGTTAATTGCCAAATCTAGTCCCCATTTGGGCTCCATGACATGCTACTCGCACTGATTGGGGCCCAAATGGAGTCTAAAATGAAAATTTCCATTCAAAAACGAACACTTAGAGCTGATGGCACACGCTCACTACGTTTGGTTTATGATCATGGTTATGCCACAAACACACTAGGTGGACGCCAAAATAAACGTAAACGCAGCTACGAAACTTTAGACCTGTACGTTCACGACAAACCTAAAACACCCGCCCAGCGCCAACACAACAAAGAGCATATGCTTCTCGCCGAAACCATTAAGAGTAAACGACTGGTTGAGTGGCAATCTCAGAAGCATGGTTTTGAGGATCGAACCAAGCGCTCAGCTAGCTTCATTGATTACTTTCAACGGCAAATTGACATCAAAGAACAAACCACCTCAACCTCCAACCATTCAATCTGGCTTTCAGCTCGTAAACACCTGCTGTTCTACTGCGGGAAACATGATCTTAGTTTTGATGAGCTGGATAAAGACTGGTTAGACGGGTTTAAGTATTACCTAACCAATGAAGCGAAAACCAAAAGTGATACACCGCTATCTCGCAACACACAAAGCTCCTACTTCAATAAAGTTCGAGCGGCGATCAACGAAGCACATCGAGAAGGTATTATTCGCGATAACCCGCTTTCACAAGTGACCAGTATCAAAGCGAAAACGACTAAGCGGGTTTATTTAACACTGGATGAGGTCAACGCGTTAGCTCACACAGAATGTCGCTACCCAGTCCTTAAACGTGCGTTTTTGTTCTCATGTGCAACGGGGATGCGTTGGTGCGATATCCATCGACTTACTTGGTCAGAAATAGAGACATTCAATAATCACAAACGAATTATCTTCGACCAGGTCAAACTCTCTCACAGCGATGCTAAGAGCCTTCAGTATTTAGACATACCAAAGTCAGCAGAATCACTTTTGGGTAGCCCCAAAGCCTCTCACGAGCGCGTATTCAAGGGATTAAAATACTCTTCTTATATAAATGTAGAACTGCTTAGATGGGCTCTGGCTGCTGGAATAAGTAAGCACGTTACATTCCATGCTGGTCGTCATACCTTTGCTGTAATTCAGCTTAGCCGAGGAATAGATATATATGCAGTATCGAAACTGCTCGGTCATAGTGAACTTAAAACAACCGAGATCTATGCCGATATCATAGAACAACGCAGGATGGAAGCGATGCTGACATTCCCTGATATTTTTGTTTCTGGAAAGGATTCAGCGGCCTAAGGCCGCTGCTATGAAAGTATTACTTACGAGAAGTGGTGGCGACATAATTTGCTGCCCTTTTTTCGATCTCATAATGAGATGAAACACGCTGCTGCTCTACCCAATCCATGATGGCTTGACGCTCAAATCTGAGGTGCTTACCAAGCTTGAAAAATGGTATTTCCGCAGAGCTGGTCAACTTATAAAGCTGGTTGGTTGATAAACCCAACAAGGCTGCACATTCATCAACGGTTAGAATGTCCTTTCCAAGCAGATCCACCTTTTGTTGCTGCAAACGCTGCTCTAACACAACCCGCTCTACATGATCGATTTTTGCTAAAATGGACTGGAGAAGGACTTGTTCATTGCTTGTCATAACTCCCCCTCCATGCCACTGCTCTGGGAAATGTGGGAAAACTGGGAAACGGATTACGCATCGGCGGTCAGCTCCTCTAGTTCTTGGATAATTTGAGCTGGAGTAAAAGCAAAAAACCTTTCCAACTTACCGTTCACTTTTACTCGTAGTGTCCCCCTGGCTCCCTCGTTTGATTCAAACCAGCGTCGTTGAACCAAAGGAGTCAGCTGGCTGATGTATTGCTTGCGCAGCTGGAGATCACGAATAAACACATTTTTATGAATCAGCCACTGGATCTCATCTCCATCTCGTCGGAAGTACCCCGTGTTTGATGATCTTCCGCTGGATATCTCACTTAACTGCTTTTCCCATTTGGCGAGAGCCCGCTTCAATGCCAAAAGCACTTCAAACTCTTCGTGATTTTGAGTGTGCCCTCTGGCTGCAATCCAGCGCTGAAAAATACTGTACACAGAGAATAAAGACTCTTCTTCGCTCCACGGTACTAGTTTGTGTCGAGAGGCCAGTGAGAGCGCAACGGCAACTAAGCAAAAGCGATGCAGAACCCTAAGAACTTGAGCTGACATGCAGCTTTCCTTCCAGCGCTGCATCAACCTATCCGTTTCCGATCTTAACAAAAGCTCCAGATCAGGTTGCTTTACTATCAAGCACATCCAAGCTGGAAATAGCGAACCATAGTGCTTTTTCGTTGCCTCCTCCAAATGTTTGGCAAAATCGTGAGAATCATTAAATCGGTGAATGCTAGAAAAACAGCCATATTTTTCCGTCAGCGGTATCTCCACTATCCTGACCAACTGGCCAGCGGCGGGCTTTTTGCCGATCTCTTCCAGCAAATCGATCAAACCAACCTCACCAGTACTAAGTACAAGGGTTCGCCACTTTGCTTGTTTACCCAAAGCTCCTGTAATTAACATTCTTAACTTTCCATCGCCATTCACAATCTGGTAAGCCGCTGTATCCAGATTCTCACTTCTCGCCATGCCAATCTCATCCAGAGGCAACATGACATCGTTGTAATTGACTGATACAGATTCGATACCATTGTTCGTGCTATACCAAGTCTTCTTATACGAATGAGAGCCGTAAACTGACGATCCAACATAAATAGCACCAGACTTACCTTGGCTTGATGAACCCATTAAATGAAATACTGAGCTTTCTCCTCCCGACGGTGCTAGTAGCGGTGCTGCAAGTGCGACTCCAACAGAAAATATCAAGGTTGGATTTCCGCTCAAAAGACAGCCTATCTCCTGTTGCCAGTGATCTAGGCTACCTTTTACTTCAAAATTACTATCAACAACTGCTCCAGCATAAAAATATGGCTCCTCGAATGCGCCAAAAGTGGTTTCAGTTGTCACAAATACATCACCATGCCAACCAGTATTAAAGGCACTGATGCCAGTTGGCGCTTGTTTTATCTGTTGACGTAAGTAGCGTAATACACGGCTCCAGTTGTACTTCTCATCTTCTAGCCAAAAGCCGCGATCAAATAGTTCCTCACGCAGTGTGTTACTCGCACTACCTAAAATTCGATTTGCAGGCACAACCAACCGGACAGGAACAAGATCCATATTCACAAACTCAATACAGGCACCATAACCTGATTTTTTATCTTGTGCCCTAACTCGTGCTACAACAGAAAGTTCAGAGCTAATAGCCACCCAACCTTCTTCCTTGTCACAGTACTCCAGTACCTTATCTTTGTTTCGATACATACCAAGCCCCCCGTCACAAACTCAAAAGCCACTTCTGCACATCTTCAAGACGAAATCTCACACTTCGTGCACCTGGTGATAAGTTCACTGGAGAAGGAAAGGAGCCATTTCTCACATAACGGCGAATGGTCGCTTGTGACAGTTGCGTCAACTGGCAGACTTCTTGATAACTTAGTAACTGATTTGATTGGTTATGAACGTTCATAGATACTCCTGTAGCTTATTAACTTGCAGGAGGTATTTTCTGGTATAGGCTAAGAAAAGGCGCGCGCTGCTCAGGACCATTTTGGGCAACTAGAGCAGATAACTTGGAGCCAGAGCGCCCCTAGAGGGAAATTAAGATCAGATAATGATGCAGTAATGCGATTCGACGCTGCTTCACCGTTAATCATTAAGCCACAAAACGCTATGCATTAAGTCACCCGCTAATGCGTTAAGCTGTTACCCATGGTTAACGTAATAGTGATTAGAGACTCACTTTCACATGTGAAAGTGGAGTTTTTTATAATTACTGTCAAACATGTCTGATTGGTTGGGCGAACCCATTAACAATAAAGCTAAAATATCTATTTGGCTCTACAAACTGGAATCGCTACTAAAAGATGAACTTTCAATCATTTAAGCAACTTGTAAAACAAATTCATATCGGAAAACAACTTCCCGATGCGGTATACCTGCACCGAGATGCTATGAGTGAGATTCCACCTGAACTGAGAAAGTTCATCCCAGCTGTAGCTCAGGCAGTGAACTTGCCGGATAATCAATGGAACCTCATTAAGCTGTTTAAAAAGGAATTCCGTTTATCGTTGTTGAACTACCCAACCTTTTATACCGACGCCTACCCAGCGTTAGAGCAAAGCCTGAATGTAGATTTGAGCAAACTTAGTCATAAAGTGACTTGCTATCGCTCTTCAGAAAACCCACCGATCCTGCACCGAAAAGAGACGATGATTCTACCAGGCAGCGACCACTTTGAGCTCTTCACCGCGCTGACTAAAGAAGGGGAGGAGGCGGGCCTATACGAAAACACCCGCACTATTGGCTTCAAACAGTCGTGGTTAAATTTGATCCAAAAAAAGGGATACCAGTTAGTCGATGGGAGGATACTGAAAGTCGAACCAGATGCATTGAGTGATGCTCAACAAGAGCCTGGGATAGATCGTCACAAAACCGCCATTGTACGCCATGAGCTATCAGGTCCGATGAAAACCTTGGCGAAGCAAGGTTACCTAGATGGACGGTTTTCTATTTTCGATTACGGATGTGGTCGAGGGGATGACCTGAGAGAGCTTGAAGCACACGGGCTCGATGCGTTGGGCTGGGACCCGGTTTTCTCGCCTGATAACGATAAAGTCAATTCGGACATTGTGAACTTGGGGTTTGTCCTAAATGTTATCGAAGACCAAGATGAACGTCTTGAAGCACTATTGAGCGCTTGGGAGCTCGCAAACAAAGTACTAGTCGTCTCGGTAATGCTGGCCAACGATTCGTATATTACGCAGTTCCAACCCTATAAAGACGGAGTGATTACGTCGAGAAACACATTCCAAAAATACTACGCACAATCAGAATTCAAAGGGTACCTAGAACGCTCTTTGCAAGAGGATGCTATTGCTGTTGCACCAGGCATCTTCTACATATTCAAAGATAAGCTAGAAGAACAACGTTACCTCCAAAGTAAGTACCAGCGGCACCATACTTGGCATCAACTGACATCGCCTCAGCCTATAGAGAGTAAAGATAAAGCAAAGTTGGTCATTAGCCAAAACAGCACTCTGTTTGATGATTTTTGGAACGTATGTCTGGAACTTGGCCGGATACCGACGAATGACGAATTTAACCGTTCTGAAGAAGTGAGAAGTTTAATTGGTTCTCATAAAAAAGTGTTTGGTTTACTTCAGGAAATGTTCGATACCCGGGAATTTGCCAATGCAGAGAAATCCCGAAAAGAGGACCTACTTGTCTATTTCTCTATGGGGCTATTTGACAAGCGGAAACCCTACACACAACAGCCTGAAAGCCTAAAGCGTGATATTAAAGCCTTGTTTGATGATTATCGTACGGCCAATAATCTCGCGACCGATCTGCTTTTTGCGATCGCAGATACGGAGCTTATTGGAGAGCAGTGTGTCAAAGCTCACCATCAATTACCAGCAAGCATCCTCAACGAAGGACACTCTCTCATTTTTCACAAGAGCTATATAGAAAAGTTACCGCTTCTTTTACGCGTTTATGTTGGTGCAGCATTGCAGATGTACGGTGAGCTCGATGACGCCATTGACTTGATCAAAATACATATCAACTCTGGAAAGCTTACCTTGACTCAATACGATGATTTCGAAAAATCAGTCCCGTATTTAGTCGAAAGAACAAAAATAAAGATGGCAGATCAAGATATCGATTTTTTTGACTATGTAGATGAACAGCGCCGCCCACCCTTACTCAATAAACACTTGTTGCTTGATAAACAGAGTGAGCAGTATGAAAAGCAAAAGAGCTTTGATCTTCGACTATCAAAGCTCTTAGGGACAACGCCAACAATTGAAGTCATTTTGCACCGACAAATGTACGAAGAGCGCTTGCTTCAAGCAGGAAAAACTGTCTCTGGCTTTAGGCTCAACTCTCGCTGAGCTGGTATGGTGGAAGGCTGATGCGATAAGTGCGTCGTGCAATATCTTCGGGCATACCTATCGCAGTCAGGACATGTGAAGCCACATTTGAGAGCGCATTACACGCAGAACCTTGAGAAATCAGCCAAGGGTACTCGCTCGTAAAGCGCTTCACTTCTTCATCAGAGTGGAATGTAACACTCCACGTCGACGGTACTACGGACGGTCCGCCGTTCCTTGTAAAATCAAACTGCGCCATGACATCGAGAAATTGCTTTTCAAAAGAGCCTGATTTGGTTGGATACGATTCTACCGCCGCTGCGAGCCCGACTATCAACGGAGTAGGGGAGGTGCCGCCTCGTAACCCTGCTTCTTGGCCGCCGCCGTGGATCAGTGGGACGAGCTCAGAGTCTCTAGCATCTCGTACGTAAAGTGCGCCTATGCCTTTCGGGCCGTAGATTTTGTGGCCTGATAACGAGAGCATGTCGATATCCATATCGTCTACGTCGATAGCACACTTGCAAAAGCTCTGTGCTGCGTCAGTGTGAAAGGGGATATTGTGCTCAAAAGCTATAGTACCAAACTCTTCAATGGGTTGAATAGTCCCAAGCTCATTGTTGACGTGATGGATAGAAATCAGAATTGTGTTACTTCGTATTTTTTCTTCGAGAGACGACGACGATATGCGGCCATTCTTATCTGGCGCTAGATAAGTCACTTCGAAACCGATTGACTCGAGAAAAGCACAAGTATTGAGAATACACTTGTGCTCAATCTCTGAAGTAATGATGTGGCCTTTGCTCTCTAGATGTTTGAATGCGACCCCTTTCAGAGCAAGGTTGTTCGCTTCGCTCGCTCCACTGGTAAAAATAATCTCGCTCGGGAGCGCACCTATCTTCTCAGCAATAGACTCTCTTGCTTCTTGGATTGCCTGAGCGCTGGCCCGCCCCGCTTGGTGAGCCGATGAGGCGTTCGCAAACTTTTCGTTCTGCCAAGGTTTCATGGCATCTAAAACACGCTGAGACACTGGTGTAGAAGCGGCGTAGTCATAGTAATTATCCATTTTCAACCAAGTACTCTAATGTCTGGTTAAATAAAATATTAGTCACTAACGATTCACCAATATTATTCATAATCCAACTATCAATGTGCTTCAAACCACTATTGCAATATCCTTCAAAAATACCAATAGCATCTCTTAAGTTCTCATTTTTGAGTATATCCAGAGACGGTTCTTTAGCTAGCGCAATAAGATATATATAAGCGTCATGACCTGTCGTTGCATAGGTATCGAGCAGAATTGGAGTTGTGTTTACTTTAGACCCAAGTGGTTGAAAGTCATCTAATTGATAACCAACTAATGCCGCAAAAACCATCAGTTCTTTTACTGTACTAAAGACTCGAGTATCACTTTTCGCCCCTTTTGTTGAGCAAAACCGCTCTTCCAACGCTTCAAAGCGAACATCCCGGCGTACCGATAACTTACGCCAATCAATTATTTCAGCCATGAACAGGGATCTCCTCAATGGTTACCTTATCAAAATCACTACCAAAGCGTACAACATCATAGTCATTACCTTTTACAGTAAGTTTTGTAGGATACTGCCCTTTAAACTCTTCTTCAGTCAACACTGTATGCTGAACGAGGTTATATTCCTTACCAATTTTATGACGAATTCCCTTGTCAGTATGTGCTTCTGTCCACTGAGCCTGAGAGAACATAAAGATTGATTGCTCTACTTTGTTCGCAATGTAACTGACAAGCTCTCGACCATTATCAGGACCAATAAACGCTAGAATGGAGTCTGCAATAAAAGGAGCCACAGTACCTGGAGTAAGCAAGTGCTGCTTGTTATTCGCACGATCTTTCGAGAATTCAATCAACGCAACAATAAACGAAATAGATAACATCGCTTGATAACCATTACCCGCAGCCACTCGCTTACCTTCTCTATCCACGATAGCCCATGTAAAGCTTCCTCCCTTGACGCTAGTATCTTTTTTAACTGTATAACCATTAAAAGCAACTTGGCTAAATAAAGATTGCATCTTGTTCAAGAGGATCTGGTCAACACCTTGCTGCGAAGAGCTAATAGCCTCCTCATATAACTCTATTATCTTGTCTGTTGCGAGAATCAAGTTACGAACTTTATGAGCTTTAGGTTGAGTTGCTGACAGGCTAGTTACTCTGCGATCAATATCTTTAATATCAATCTCTTTTTTACGAACGCTCTGCTCCATTTGTAGGATCTGACGGTTTAGTTGATCGCACCTTGATTTAGCTAAATCTTTACCACGTTCGATAACCTTAATGTCATCAATGTCAGAATCAACAATAGTATGACTTAAGTCCTTTATACTATTTTCAAGCTCCTGTATGACGTCTTCGCGGTCATCAATATCCGCTAATAACTTTTCCATACTAGCTTTCGGCAATTGCTGGTTACAAAGCGTGTCTTGTAGCTTGACAGCTAATTCCCAGCGACGCTTAAGCTCAGGATCGACGGCGTGTTTACCAAGCTCTTCTAAAAGCCGAGCTGCCGAACTATCCTCTCCAACGTGCGTACCACAGATACATTCGTTATTATCCATAATTTCACGTAGCAGTTGCTTATCCACCGTATAACGAAGTGACTTATTTAGTTCTGCTGTATTAATGCTTGAAAGGTCTATCGAGGCAAGTTTTTTGCCAAATGTAGATAATGCCCAATCAGGTGTGTTGGTTATTTTCTCTGTTAATAGTTGCTTATATTGTCGTTGGTAATCATTCAACAATCTTTCTTGTTTTTCGCGCAATTTAATTTTTTCTTCAATAGATGTCTTATCAAAGCGAGTAAGTTTAGATATCTGAATCTCATACTCTTTTTCTGCACTTTCTAACTCTCTTTGCTTCTGTGCAAGCAGAGTATTCTCTCGGTCTAAGTTTGAAATTAAAGTATCTTTGTTTGATAACAATATTTCTATTTCATTATTTGTATCATACTGCTTTAATTCTCTTTGATAACTTGTCTTTACTGCACTTAAGTGTTTTAAAGTTGTTTGCGCAACCGTTAAACCCAACACTTTATCAATAGCATCTTTGATGTGAGAGAAATCATTTTGACTACTTAAAGTACCAGTACCTTCACCTTGATAGAAAAAATACTGAGACATCTCTTTTGGTAAGACCGTATTTATTAGCGTATTCGGGTTATCCTCAGCTTTTTCCGCATAGCAGCCATTTTCAATTTCGTACACATGCAAGTTACTACTAGTACTATTTTTCACTCTAACTCTTCGAACTTCAAATAAGCGATTCTGGTGTTCGAGTTGCACAGAAACACTAAAGGTATTTTTACCTTGTTCCGCAGCATGTTTGTTCAGAAGGTTTTTAGAATCGAGTAAGTTTTCAGTGGTTTCTTCATAAAGACACCAGCGAAGAGCATTTAGCAACGCTGTTTTCCCACCATTATTTTCACCATGAATTAGCGTAACTCCGCGCTCTGGATCTACAGCAAAGTCGATAGATTGCTTACCATAGAATTGACGGAAGTTATTAATCTCTAGTTTTATTAGTTTCATTTACGATATCTTCTGCATTGACGTCAATTATGTCTTTGATCTTTTGAATGTGACGAGATTGCACTAAGTCTCCATAGTACAGCTCCTTCTCAAACTGCATTATCTGGAGTGCGGCTTTATGAACCGCTGACTTATTTGAATAATCCTGATGAGCAATCTGTGTATCCTTATCAACTTCTTTTAATAAAGCTTTAAATGCATTAAGGTCCATCAATAGATTCCTAATTCAATGATTCTTTTATCAATTTCTTTCGAGTTAATAGCTGTTAATTTAAAGTCTTCTACTCTTTCCAACTCCGCCCGACGTAGATTCTGACTAAAGTTATTTACTACACCTGGTAACGGGAGAACAACAAAGTCCACAATCAAGGCTTCATGCTTACCTGCTGCTTTTCGAAGAACACGGCCTCTTCTCTGGACATATTGTCTTGGATTGCGCGTACTAGCTAAGATAAACGCGCTTTGACACACCGGAACATCGATACCTTCATCCAATACTTTCATGGCCACTAAAGCATCAATCCTTTGCTCTTTGAAGCTATTCATAATCCTACTTCGCTCTGACGCTGTCTCTTGAGAAGTGAATTTGGAAACCTTACAGCCATATTCATGTAGACAATTGGTGACCTTAGTTATATAGGGCGTACTATCTCCTGGTGCTGAACCTTCTCCCACATAGATTAAAGAGTGTATTAATGATAGCTCTGGATGTTTTTTCAAATAGGAGATTAATGCTGGCAGTTTACCTGAGCTAGTTGCTAGAATCCTTGCTCTTGCTCCACACATATTAGTTAACATCGACTGCTCATCAATGGATAACCTTGTAGACTTTGCCCTCAAAATTAACTTTTGAATTTTAGCTGAATACTCTTCGTACTGCTGTTGCTCTTCTTCATTAAGATACACAGGAACAAGCTCATAACGGTAGGGGGCGAGTATACCGTCCTTAATAGCATCACTTAGCGAGTACTCACTAATGATACCTTTAAAGTATGAAAGTAAATTCTGTCTGATTGTATCAGGGAATGGCGCTCCTTCGATCTCATCATCATCGGTGCGAAAGGGGGTGGCCGATAACCCTATTCGATAACGCGCTGGAGGCAAGGCATCAAAATAGTTTTGACTACCGAGATGATGGCATTCATCACCAATTAACAAAATATCTTCAGGTGATACTTTAGCGATTTTTGACTGAAACAATTCCGATGAGAGGGTCTTGTTGACGACAATAACACAGATAAAATCTAAAGTTCCGGTTCGAAAACGCAGAAGTTTTTTATCCAATGCAGAAGTCCACTTATCAGAGCCATCGTAACATTGAACGGGAGCAATGTTGAAAGGCGCTAATTCTTTTACCCATTGATTGGCTAGTTCAATGTACGGGACGCTAATTATTGCAAAAGTTGCATCACCATTCTTGTGACGCTCTTCATACAACTCTACCAGTGCAGATATGGATGTGAATGTCTTACCTGAGCCAGTGGCCAATTTGAACAAGCCATTAAAGTCTGCTTTACGCCAACTATTTATAGCCTCGATTTGATGAGGAAATAACTCAAATGCTCTCCCCTTAACCATCAATGGCTTACGTGGGGTCTTAGCTTCAATATTTAACTTAGCTAACTTCTGTTCCGACTTAGGGAAACTATAGGAGAAGAAAGGCTTAGTAGTTTTGGCTCGATAAGAGACTGGAAACAGCTCCCTACTTAATGCGTCAAGGTCAACACCAGATTGAATTTTTTGATAAGCCTCTGAATCAATAGAAACAACTTTTGCTCGCTTCTTGGTATCACTCCACAGCGCATTAAAATTATCCACTTCAACTTTGCCATAATCAGCAAAAGATTCACGCCAACTGAAAAAAAGTGAAACTTCCTCAGAGTTATATTTAGACAATCCAGCCAGGGTTTCATTTGCTGAGCCACTGAATACAACAATTTCATCCTGCTGATAAAAGATCCCTATTTTTTTGTGGAACATGCCTTGATGAGTGAAGGCAAACTTAATCTCAAGTAGCCCTTTCGCCACCATATATGTCAATAGCTTCAGATTCATTTCGTCACTACTAAGCAATAAGTCAGCTAATTGAAGAGACTTTGTTTTACAAGGATTTGATACTCCCTCCATCACTGCCTCATACTCATTGTCAGACAATGGGTCAC
This sequence comes from Vibrio sp. Vb0304, assembly GCF_033338995.1. Taxonomy (NCBI): domain Bacteria; kingdom Pseudomonadati; phylum Pseudomonadota; class Gammaproteobacteria; order Vibrionales; family Vibrionaceae; genus Vibrio; species Vibrio sp. Vb0304. Next base: position 66,103 of record NZ_JAWOTT010000015.1, on the reverse strand, counting down.
CAATGATAAGGCGCATCTTACCTTCAGAATGAATAAACTGCTCCAGTCCTTGTGCTGCTGAAACTAGAACATCAGCTGAAAAATAACCTACAGCTCTATCATAGCGATTTGCACAAGAGAGCAAGGGAATATGTACACACTCCAGTATACTTTCTTCATCGGTGTCATACTTAGCTTGAAGTCCAAGAGCTGAAAACTGCATGATTACTCCCAATCAAGCCATTGAGTAAGATTTCGCCATGCGTTAGTCAGCAGTAATACACCTCGTTCATCAATATGTTGCTTCGTCCATTCATCCGCAAACGTAATATCTGCAAATTTTTTTTCTAGCATTAATATTGAAGCATTACGCTTAGATTCATTAGAAATTTGGCTCTCTGCCAATAAGATATCATCAATATTGTCGATCGAATCATTGGATAAAGATTGGAGTAGATGTTGTTTGAGATTGTACCAAGACGGTGGATTCGTGCTGGAAACCCCATTGCGAGCATCAATTAATACGTTACCGATCTTGTTGTACTCTTCTGGGTTAGCAATTTCATCATCACCCCACCCTTCAGTAGAACCACCGTTAAATACCTTCTTAATAGCGTCTTTACCAGAAAGTAGCTCCCACATTATAGTGGTCAGAAAGTCAGTACTCGGTTTATTTGAAATCTCATGATGGATACCGTTAAGCTCGATGCCATGCATACCAGCTAAGAGCAACATTTTAATACTCTTCGGCTTGGTTAGAATCTGTTGTTTAGAACAGATATCAAGCCACTTTTCATCAACATCCTCTTTCGGAGAGCCTTTTGAACTGATCTTTGCTTCTAGCTCTTCCCGAAAAAAACGCTTAATAATATCGGCATTAAATCGATCAGACGTCAGAGGCCCGCTACCCAATTGATACCCTTTTTGGTCTAGACTCACACCGCGTTCATGTAACTTTTTATAAACAGCATCAATTCCATCAGCTCCACCACTCATCGCACGCCAAAGTACGCTAAATGCAGTTACAGCCTTAAGCACTTTTGCAAAGTCGGAATACTCTGTACCGGTTACTCCAAACTTTTCATCAGCTAATATAAATTGTACCAATAGGCTTTGAACAATGTCATGTTTCATATCTACGAGGTAACGTAAACATAGATTTGAAATATCCTGCTCGTTAGACTCTACTAGATTTCCGACACTAGGTACCGCAGCCTGCCAATGATCGAATAGGAAATCAGCAGTTGTTGCAAGTTGGGTTAAATACTCGTCTTTAAAATGACAGTTTTCATAGCTTTTCAGCATTGCATCACGTTGATCTCTTAAGCTCGTAACTTTTACTTTTCCTTGATATGCGCGAACAAAGGCAAGTATCAGAGCTTTAGTTTTAAGGTTTTTTTCTTTACTTTTGATGATGCCTTCAAAGCGCTCCGTGATGGAGTTGAGAATATCCATTGACGCTTCAATTTCTTCTTCGGGTGTCCCATTTTTTCGCTGGGCTCCGATGTGTTCAATTACCTTAGGAACAAACGTTTCAATAGCAGTAAGAGGTTCCCCTGTTGTATTCAAAGCCTCAAACATATCGAATGCATAAGATTCATTATTAACTTCAACATAAGTAAGGCAAACGCGGTGAAGCAAAAACTTTGCAAACGCAGCTATGTAAATAACTTCTGCGACTTTAGCGTGCGAATCAGATGCCCTTGCTAAATCCTTATCAATAGGAAAGTCTAAACATATATCTAACGTTTCAATATCGACCAACTCGCTGATGTTGATTTTCTCTTCTGTTTCGCCCTCTGGAGACTTAAATTGAAAGCCCTTTTGTACGCAGTCAAGCTGCTTTCTTATCTCCTCGACGTTTTTCACTACACGTTTAGCAGAGGTACTCATCAATGACAGGTTTAAAGGCTCAAACACCGAGCTATCGCGTTGTTCAACGATATGACGCTGATAAGCTGACAATAATTCAGATATAGGGCTCTCATATTGAGCCTTCTTCTCACTTCGGCCCCAACAATCGACCTGTGAACGAATAATTTTAGGAAGGTATTTATATACTTCGTGTTCCGCTGTCGTCTCTACAACCGTATTTGAGGTATCAATTTCCAGCTGAGAGACTACCTGCCGTAATTCATCGAGAACATCTTTGATTTCTTCATCTTGTTCCAAATGTATCGCTTTCTTCAAACTCGGTAAAAGCATTCTCAATCTTTCATTCAGACAAAGAATAATAAGAATCAGAGTAGAAAGGCGCTGTTGACCATCAATGATAAGTTTGATGTGAGTAGGTTTATCCCTTTTGACTAAGGGATAAATAGTCAGAGCAGAACTATCGTCCACACTCAAGATAGACCCAAGGAAAATAATCGCATCAGGCGACTCTAGAAGGTTTCTAAATACATTCTCACAATCAGAAAACAAATCTCTAATGTGGCTCTCTTCCCATGAGTATGGTCTCTGATAAGCAGGCATATAAAAGCCCGTATTTTTGCGTTCACAGATGACATCAAAAACTGATTGAGGCTCTGCTTTAAAAATGTCTAGAGACTTTTGCATAGATGCTTTTCCTAGGTAACTGATATACTGAACAAATATGCTACTTATAGCACTAAAACTAAGTAAATTCTATGGTTCTAGTATTGTACACTTACCATTCGGTTGCATATAAAGATCACGTATTATATCTATTCGATACTATAACCTTCTGATACAATAATTTCTCCGCTTGGATAAAATCTCCAATTCAGCAGCAAGGTAAGTACATTGAACATCGAATCTACGACACTGAAATTCTCCGGACATCAAACTTTCCCTATCCGTTACGGGTGGATTTACAAGATTATTCAAGAAGTTGTAAAAGGTGAATCCCTTTCTAGTAAGTCGAACATCGAACAACAGATGCAATCGATGGGCATGGGGAAAAATATGGTGCTGTCTGTTCGACACTGGATCCGTGCGCTGAACTTGGTGGTTTGTATCGATAGCAAAGAACAGATTTTTCAACTGACACCGCTTGCAGAGCAACTGTTTACGGACAAAAACGGTCATACCGCGTATGATGAATACCTCGATAAAATAGGCACAACTTGGCTCCTGCATTGGTTGCTACAATCGATTGAACCTACTAAAGCTGAGCTTAACGCTTCTAGATTTTTATTTAATTATTTCAATGGAATAAAAGTAAAGAAAGACTCCTTAGCGACTGAAATCAAAGACGCACTGGCGAATCACGAAAAAGAACTCACAGAAGCAACACTGAATAAAGACATTGATTGTCTTTTACAAATGTATGCACACAAATCGTTGCAGGCCAACAAAGTCAACGAAGACAGCTTTGCCTCTCCGTTTACGGAACTCGGTCTATTAAAACAAGAAGACGCTAAAAGCTACATTGCGGAGCTTAATCGACGTCCATCTTTGCCCGTCGAAATTTTTACCTTTGCACTGATTGATTACATGCAGAAAAAACATAAGGGTAGCAAGGTCAACACCTTATCTTTTGACGCATTGTTAAATGACGTAGGCTCCCCAGGCCGGGTATTCCGTCTATCTTCCGCAGGACTGAGTGATAAACTGGATCAAGTAGAAACACTCACTGAAGGCAAAATTGCTTGGACCGATACTCAAGGCTTAAGACAAGTGCAGCACTCTTTTAGCAGCATCGATAACATAGACCCAAGCCAGTACCTTAAACACTACTACCAATCAGAGGAAAAATAAGCGTGACTCTCAGTAAACAATACTCTATCGCTACACGCCACCAACGTTCTACCCGTATCGATAGTGACTTGAGCGCCGATTTCTTTCCTGGCTTGGTTTACCACGGTACAGCACAAGCTTCCTTAGAGACGCTCTTTCGCCAATACGGCCAAACCGGACAAAGCGCTTACACATTAACAGGCGCTTACGGTTCAGGTAAATCAACGGTGGCACTGCTCATGGCCGGTCTATTGCATGCTGACTCGGATATCCGAAGTGCTGCTATCAACACCATAAATGCAGAGTCAAAATCGCTATTAAAAGAGAGCGCACCATACCAAAAAGGGTGGCTACAAATACGTGCAGTCGGCGGCGTCAATGGCCCTGTCGAATCTTTTTGGAATGCAACGCTGAGAGCGCTTGAGGAGCACCCTAATACACATAAAACAAAGGTGCTTAACAAGTACCGTAAAGCCAGTATTGAGAGTGATAGCGAACTGATTAGCTCTTGGAAGACCCTCTTTGATGATGTGGCGCCTTATGTTGATGGCGTACTTATCATTGCCGATGAGATGGGGAAAAGCTTAGAGTTTATCAACCGAAGCGGTGGTGATTTACACTTATTTCAAGACATCGCTGAAGAGCTCTCTCGCATTGATACTCCGGTCATTTTCTTAGGCTTGCTACATCAAGCATTCAGTGAATATGCAAAAGAGCGAGGTACTAAGCTACAGGATGAATGGGCCAAAATTCAAGGCCGCTTCAGCGATATTCTGTACAATGTATCGACCGATGAAACGGTCGCGCTGATCAGTAACTCGATCAAAACAACGTCACCACACCGTAGTGGTGATGAGCTCGTACAACGCGTACTCTCAGCACTTGAAGACAAGCAGCAGCGTAAAGAGTCACTACTCACGCGTCTAGAGCAATGTGTTCCACTTCACCCATTAACGGCATTGTTACTAGGGCCTATAGCTAAGAGGCGCTTTAGTCAAAACGAACGCAGTACATTCGGCTTCTTGAATTCGCACGAGCAATTCAGCTTTCAACTTTTTTTACAACAAACAAGTGACCAAAACGCTCGATACGATCTTAGCCATCTATGGGATTATCTTGAAGCCAACATGGAACACGCCATATTGGGCTCCCCCGATGGACATGGATGGGCAACCGCGGCGGATGCACTAAGAAAAGCTTTCAAACAAGATTTTTCTCCACAATGCATTGCATTACTTAAAGCGATCTCATTAATTACTCTATTTGGTAAATCTGCCAACCTCACGGCAACGGAGAGCGTACTCCTTACAGCAACAGAGATCATCGATAAAAGGCAGCTAAAAGAATGCTTACAACAGCTCAAAGAAGCCTCATGCATCGTCTTTAGAAAGCACTTATCTTCTTGGGTCGTGTTTGAAGGTTCAGATCTCGATATTGCAGGCTTAGTGGAAGAGAAAATAGAACAACTGCATAGCAGCCACGAAGCCGTAGAGCGCATTAACTTTAGTTCCCAAGTAATTGCAAAAGGCCACTATCACGAATTTGGCACATTGAGATGGGCAGCTCAAACCGTAGCGATGCAACTCAGCTATATCGATATGCCGACCCTTATTGAATCTCGAAGTGGCGAGTTTGCGAACTTCTTGTTATTGCTCAAAGAAGAGCCAGAAGATCGCCTACTTGAACTGACACGCAATGATAAATCATTGATGATCGCATGTGCACCTAATGCTAATGAAATAATAGATTTAGCCAATGAAAAGTACGTCCTGGAGCTCATCAAAAGTGACAAGAGCACTGGTGCAGCGCTGACGCACGACAAGGTTGCTCGAGAAGAACATAGAGCACGCTTGTTTAACGCTCAGTCGGCTTTAGATGCGGCATTGACTACCGCCTTCAATAACTCGCGATGGATACACAATGGCGAGATCTACGGTAAGGAAACGATGAGTGAAATCGCCACCTTTGCCGCTGACAGAATATTCCATAAAACCCCGAGAATTCTTAACGAGCTGGTTAACCGTAACAAACTCTCTGGTACGGCGGTTTCCGCTTTGAAAAAACTGCTTGAAGCAATGCTTGATGAAGAAGATCGAGAGGATTTAGGCATTGAGGGTTTCCCACCCGAGAAGTCCATGTATATCAGCTGCTTAAAAAACACTAACATTCACTCAGCTGAAGGGGAAAAGGGGCAGCATTGGTTTAGAGATCACCTAGACAAAAATTTAAATGCTGTATTCGCCGCTGCGGAAAAACGCCTAAAAGATCGCAAGGGCAACGAGGTCGATTTATCTGAAATCGCGGAGCTTTGGGCAAACGCGCCTTTTGGTTTAACAAAAGGTGTCATCCCGATCTTTTTGCTAGCATTTTTGAAATCAATGGGTGAACAAATCGCCTTTTACGAGAAAGATATGTCTGGTGAATTTGCCTTTATTGCAGAACCAGATAGTGACTATGTCCATAAACTGATTAAGAACCCAGGCGATCTCGCCACCAAATACATCGTATTGGCGAAGGATGAGAAAGAGTGGTTGCAGCATCTCGCAATTTTCGCGGCGTCTGAAACGAACCGTGATGTATCCAATAACATCCTTTCTGTCGCGAAGCCGTTAGTGACAACTATGCACAACCTTCCGCACTGGGTGAAAAACGCTCACCATATTGTCCCAGACAACGATGAGCGCAACAGAACCTACTTGAGGATCCGGGATCTATTTTTACAGGCAAATGACCCTCATACACTACTCATCAAAGACTTGCGTACAGAATTAATTGCCTTTGGCGCTGACGAGTTTACGAGTCAAATCGATCTGTTAGAAGACTGCTTTAAAACATTAAGACAAAAGCACGAGCAGATGCTTGCTGCCATAAAAACCAAGGTAAAAACCATTTTCCCAGAAAGCGGTGAAGAGCTTGCTGATATGTGCCAGTACGTCGAGCAAAACTCCGGCGACTTGCGTTTAAAGGCGTTCGCACGCGAACTCGCGAAAAGTGACACTGGATTATTACAATGGTTGGAAAGCATGATTCAGATCGTCATCGGACGCGGAAAACAAAACTGGAACGAAGGCATCCTTCAGACTGCATCAAACAAAATCAGTGATTATGCCCAAGATTTTTTAAGTGTAGTTAAGTCCCAACGTAATGGCGGCGATGCGGCTTCCCAATCAGGTAAAACAAAACTGGTTTCCCTTGTTTTAGAAGGGGATGATGGCAAACTGACATCGTTTAAACGAGAAATCAGGGCAATAGAAACAGAAGAGTTGAAAAATACCATGAGCACGATTGAACGCCAGCTCTCAGAACTCGATGATTTCCATAAAATCAATCTATTACAACAACTACTAAGAAAATCGCTCGAAGCGCAAAGTTAACGCACGTAGGTATTATTCATGAGTGATCAACGCAAGGTGAAACATGTCCTTGGCTTGTCAGGAGGCAAGGACAGTGCTGCTCTCGCAGTGTACATGGCTAGAAACTATCCTGAACTTGATATCGAGTATTTCTTTACTGATACAGGCAAAGAACTACCCGAAGTGTATGAATACCTAGAACAACTTGAAATTGTACTGGGTAAGCCAATTTTGCACATCAATGACAAGAAAGGTTTCGATTATTGGTTAGAGCAACACAATAATTTTCTACCAGCAGGTCAACAGCGGTGGTGTACGATCCGCATGAAGCTCGAACCCTTTGAAAAATGGATTCGACCTTTTCTTAATGATGGTTATGAAGTCATCTCTTATGTCGGTATTCGCGCAGATGAACCGTGGCGAGACGGTTACCGCCCTAATGAAAATCAAAAGTACCTCACTATTAAAATGCCATTTGCAGAAGACGGTATAAAAAAGCAGGGAGTCCTCGACATACTCGATAGTGCTGGGCTAGGTTTGCCTAAGTACTACGACTGGCGCTCTCGTTCAGGCTGTACGTTCTGCTTCTTCCAGCGCAAGATTGAATGGGTTCGCCTGCGTGAAGAGCACCCTGAAGCCTTTGAGGAAGCAAAGGCTTACGAGAAAAGAGCAGAAACCAGTGCCAATGGTGAAACCTTCTTCTGGATGGGCCCTAATGAACCATTAGAAACACTCGAAGATCCTGAGCGTATCAAGCAAATCAAAGAAAACCATGAGAAAGTAAAGGCTCGGTTCGAAAAGAAAAAGCAACGTGAAAGAAAGCGCCGTTTAGGTATGCATGCTATGGTCGATGAAAGTATGCTCATCGACACGCTAGACATGGACGCGATGTACGACCTTGAAGAGGGCGGTGGCGCCTGTATCACTTGCTACAAATAAGTGAAAGCTGCAACAAAAAAGCGCTTTGCAAAACACAAAGCGCCTTCGACATTATGGTAGTAGGTTAAGCTTAGACTCGTAAGCTTAACAAACGCGCCTTCAAGGAGCTTTCCAACGCGTCAAAACGTTCAGACAAGGCAGCTTCAATCTCCTCAATAGCCGAACCAGTAGAGATACGTTTAAACGAACCCCCAATCAAAAGCGAATCCATCACGATATTGTTTTGTGGAATATCAGCAAAATAACGCGAGGGGTCCATTGAGCTAATCACATTATTCGCCGCACCAGAAATCAGTACTCGGTTTAACGGGCTATTTAAAATGTGATTAGGATCTTGGCGGATATCCTCGGTTTTTTGCCCCAGTCCTTTTACTGAGCCCAGCGGGATAATATGGTGGTCATTCAAGCCATCTGACGCATTCGCTGGCCACAACACAACATCACCCTGCTCGTTCTTCCTGAATGCATTGAGTGGTTTAGTTTCTGTTGCATGTAAGTCATAACTAGGCGACACACTCAAAACGTATTGCAAAATCAGATTATGAATACCTTCTTTCGGATACTCATTTAAACGCTGCATCAATAGTTCTTTAGACGCAAACTTGTCATCTTGGAAAATCTGCTCTTCTCGATCCAAGATTACCTGTCCCTCTCCATTAGCAACCCAGTTGTACAGCTGATTAATATCATCAATCACCACTGCACTTTGATCGTAAAGGTAACGACCAGAGAACGCACTCGTCCAATACCAGAACTCGACTTTTTTATGCACCGCAGCATCATTCCAAAAGCGATCTTCCGCGAAGATGAAAGCGATAGGCTGAATCATTAGCTTGTAGTGCAACTTGTTAGAGTTATAAACACCGCAGCGAATCAATAGGAACGAATATGCGCGCTGTACGGCCAAAGTCGCGGTTTCAATATACTTGCGGATAATTTCAGTATCTAGACTCAGCAACGTTTTTGAACTGGTATCTTTTTTCTTCACTTCAAAATCGTTGCCCGCTTCAAGCTCAATTTCACGACGAGCTAATGCCGTGCAGATAGCGAGAATCGCCTTAGAAAGGTAACCAGAAGGTAAGCCATCAGACAAACTTTCGAGCTCATTGAGATACAGACCACCTGATGCACCACTCGCGTGCTGGAGCGAAGAGCAAAGCGTAACCGGCTCAATAAACATCGAGCGAATGATCGAACTGAGTGAGTATGTCGACGTATCCCCAGCAACGCGCTTTGCAACTTTAGCTGCTACCAAATCAAAGTCATCAAGCTTCATACCACCATCGTTCAAATGACAGAAAATAGGAATAGCTCGGCGAATATCGTTGGTCACCAGACTATTGAGTTTATAGTCATCAAAAATGTCACGAATTAAGTAGTTAGAAACGTTATTCTTCCACTCACTTTTGCAAGTGATGAAGATTTTTTCGATTTCTTCTGAGTAGACAATGCCATTTTCTTCACACTCTTCAATGGAATCAATACCATCAAAAAGCTGTGCCGTATCGTAATTCTCTTTAATGAATGCAAAATCGTCTTCGTACTTGTCACGGATTGCCTGCATGTTGATTTCAGCAATCCCTTCTAAAATTCGATTAACAACGATCGACTTGGTACCAATCATAAACAGAGGGATCATGCCATATTCGACACAATCGTTGACAAACTGAGTGATGACTTGCGGTTTGGTCTTACCCGATTCGATGGCTTTCACTTGGTTATAAGGAGAAAACCATTTAGAGACCCCTTTACTGTTGCGTTCGTTGAACGTTTCACAGTTAAAGATATCGACGATATCATTGGGCTCAAAGTGATCAAGGCCGTCCTTGTCAAATATGACTTTGGTGGCATTGAACACATCTGTAACGCTTTCATTCGCTTTACCTACAACCGGAACACGGATAAACCAGCGTACTTTCATTGGGTTGGCTTTTTTAGAAATGAATTCAGACAATTCGGCTTGGTCAGAGAACTGAGAGAAGTCAAACACATCATTAAATGCGTTATACAGCGTAGTTGTTCTCTGCTGACCATCAAGCAGGTACTCGCAGGGATCGGAATCAGTTGAAGTGTGTTGAACTGTTTCTCCAATTTTACGCAAAGCAAAATCGTCCGACAACCCTTCTAGGATCAAAGAGCTTCCCACCGGGAACTTAAGCAGAATTGAAGCAAGTAAGCTTTGCTGTTTTGCTGTTCCCCACTTGTAATCCCTTTGGAAGTCAGGCAATAACAAAGTTTGATCGTTAACTTTCTTAAACGTATCACTGAGAGAGCGTTCCATAACCAACCTTAAAGTTCATTTTTAGCCAACATTTTATGCGGTTATTTTCTATCATATAAACCATTCACTTTCCATTGATAATATAAAAAACTAGCAAATACAATCACTTCTAACATTAAGCCAATTACCATCATATACAAAAACTAAGGATAAATACCAAAAATGAACTGAGAGAAATAGAAACTCGAAGCTCTTTAAGGGGCAGCACAGCTCCCTGGTAAGCATTCCCTTTTTTACAAGCAAGTAAACTATCCGGTAATTCCGGATAGTTCATCACAAGGCATTATTTCGATGGCTTTTGGACTCAAGTTCCAGTGCTAGTATCAAACCCACCAACCGAAAAGCAACCCAAAAGCACTCTTGCTCACAGCACTCCGCGTGCAGTCCCATGGGCTTTCACATGTGAAAGTTGCCAGGAGCATCAACAATAAATTCCTCCAACATCCCACAATAATTGGATTACCACTCATCAAATCCCAAAACAAACAACAATCTTAAGTCATCTCCCACAATTATTGGACTGTGAGTATCAGCATCCCAAGAACCGTCATTAACAAGTCATGGATTATTAGCTTCGACCTCCCACAAAGATAGAGATTTGGAAAGCAACAGGTCAGCTCCCAGGAAAGGAATCTCTTCTATTGCTGCTTTAGCTGCTGGGATATGGGGCAAATATCTAACGCCCAAAATGGGCAACTTCACGTGTTATAGCTAAAGGACGTCTGGGTTACGGTAATTGGTGACGAACAAGCAAAACCAAGGAGTAACCTAACGATGTTAGATGAGAACAGCGCAGCTTATCGCTGGCATAAAATGGCGCAGCAGCGCAGACCAACCGAAGAAAAGCAAGCTTTCGAGCTAGCACTTTCACAATCACTCAATGCTCTGTCACAAGTCGAGCATTTTACTGATCAAGAGCCTTATTTGTTGGAGTTTTTAGCAAGCTGCTACGCCAACAACTTCTGGCGAATCCACCGTTCTTACAAAGACACAAACCCCGGTCATTTCGCCTGTCGAGTCCGCAACCGTGACAACGCGTTCGAGGCCGCATGGCACCATAACTGGTACATGAGTGAGAACCAAATGGCGCAGCGACACAATAAAAAGTACCGCGTTCGCTCTACACATATCCGCAAAGGCAAAGGTTTTCGCTACCCAAAGGGACGGTTTTCAAAGGCCAATAAAGAGTGGGAGTCGGATCTTATCGACTACACCGAAGATGGCTTTGCTCTCGTCCGTGAAATACGCCATGAAATTCTAGCCATCAAGAAGAAGGCCCAAACCTGTACAAAACGACTTCACAAGCTACATAAACACTTCAAAAAAATGGAGGTGCTACATGACTAAAAAACCTGCCGTTGGGATCACAAACTATTGCGGAAAGCTAGATCTATCAGATTTTGATATTGCACTGCCAGAACAATCACCACAGCCAGAATTAATAAAAGATTTACCTCTATTTGTCGCCGATGAATCGAAGATACTAATGGTTGCAGCCAAAGACCTTGAAGCACGATTGGAAAAGCTGTGCAAAGCTCTGACAGCTGAGTACAAAGTGAAATATCCAATACGCTACAAATTCAAAGTCAAAAAATCAAAAGGTTTACCAGAGATCACATGGTATCGCCTCATTCTTCATCGCTATCCAGACGAAGAGCTTGAAGAAAAAGAAGTATCCGAAGGGGTACTGAGACGTTTTTCAAACGCAATGCCCTGGGAGATCCCGCTGTATTTGCATTTGCTCGATGAGTTAGAAAAGCTGGATCAACGTGTCATCCGTATCAGCACGCTGGCCGAAGCCATTAAAGAACTCACTAAAGCCACTAAGAAATACAACACTTAACGTACTGGGTTGCTCCATACTTGCCGGTGTGGAGCTCCACTTAGTCAAGGACTTATAGTTTGAAAATAGGTGGTAAAATTAAGGAAGTAGACACTTAGGAAAGCTAAGCTAAAGAGAAACAAAATTAATGGAGGTTTTATGGAGCTTTGGATTTGGTTGGGTGGTTTATTACTGACAGTCGCCGCAGTCGGTGGGGTATTTTGGTATTCCGGACGAGAGCGATAGCTTTATTGCGAACCTTCGGGTTCCTTTTTATTTGCTAATCGCCAATGCGATATAGATCTTCTTTTATGTCTAAACTTAGACCTAATGTCCTACTTTTCTTTTTAGTAGGATAGCGCTTACTAATTGGTGATCGTTGATGAACAATAACAGCCTTCACAATAGAGAATAATAAATATGCCGATATTGAAATCACTGCAATTTGCCAATTCATATAAGCTATCGCAGCCCAGCCCCAAGCCGTATCGGTAGCCATAGCGAATCCCAGCAACAAAAGAAATAAACCGAAAACATTAGCCACATGCTTCATACTTACGAACTCAATGAGTTTCATATATCTAGTGTATCGCAGAATCAGACAATGCAATTGTACATATATATTTTATTGCTCACTTTCACATGTTCATCAAAGGCATGAGGTAACAGCCTCTAGAACGTATCGGCTGGAACGAGGTTCGGATCAATGCGGTGGATACGCGGCTCGGTAAAAACTCTACCAGAACGCTTGGATTGTCCAAAATGGGCAGATCCAGAGTCTTTGCAGAGCAAATTGGATTGATATTATTTATCTAATTTAATCCCCCCATGAAAGGAGAATGAAAATGACTAAATATGATCATGTTAATATTGAAAACATGCAGAAAGCTGTTCAAGCATTGGAACGCGCAATTGATGCTGATATTGATGAACAGGTTGTTCAAGCACTTGAATCAGAAAATGTTATTGATATTGGTGTCATTGTTGATAAAAACGGAAATCTAGGCATTGGTAATGGCTTGCCGTTTGATGTCTACACCTCTAAGGATGACGCTACTTTGGTCGCTGCTGCGCTAAATGAAGCAGATGCTTTCCTGCTGTCGCTTATAGATAACCCAACCCAGTTGGAACATCGTTCTGATTACCAGGTTCAACAAGACATAATCCTCGCCCTTGTTAACAATTTTACCAGTGTTGATTTGGAGAATGTACCAAGCTTAGTGGTAGGTAATATCCAAGAAGCTAAACGGGTGCTAGAGGACGCTATACAGCGTTTGTTGTAATCACTACTTCAGTTTGACTGCTGAACAATGTGAAATGCGATCGCTAGAACTGGATCGAATCGAGCTGGAATTTGTTATCGCCTTGGATGCTGATGAAAGCGGTGAATCTTGGGAGAAAGTTTTAAGTGTCGATGAAGCTGTTCGTTGATCGTGAAAAAAGCCGGGTTTCCCGGCTTTTTCCGTTTCTGATCTAGCGTTCGTAGGTGGTGACAAGTGTTCTAATGCCCTGATCATTTAGTACTAGGAAGTAGAGCTCACTGATCGGATGGCCCCATTCCTCTATATTGTCAGCGGTGCCGTACTTTTGGGCTTTGCGACGACGCTCTCGTTCCGCAAGAGGGTAAATGCGAAGCTCTGGGTTCTGGATGCGTTTGACCAGTGATAGCCACGGGGCTTTGGATAACATCTCATGGAAAACCATAAACGCAAGTCTAAGAAAGTGGCTTTTTCAAATGTTTTTAATCTGTCACGAAAGAACAATTTAAAGTAAATCCCGATTGCTCCCAAAGCGGGCTTTCAGAAGCTGATCCATTATGGGGAAGACGACTCGCAAGTATGGAGCAATCATAAAGGAAACCTTTATTTTCAGTTAATTAAATCTGAAAAAGCACTTGCTACTGGTGACCGTTTTTTCAAAACTCATCCACTCATTTACGGATTTAAGAGCTTAGGAAGGCTAAGCTAAACATTAAAAAATTATCGAGGAGATGTTATGGAACTTTGGATATGGTTGTGCGGCTTACTATTGACGGTAGCGGCTGTAGGTGGCGTCTTCTGGTACGCAGGGCGGGAGAAGTAGAACTAAGCGTTATCTGACTTATCCAACTCTTGCTTGAGCTGAGTGATGAGAGCTTGTTTTTCCTTTTCATTAAGCTGTTCTATTAGGCAAGCCAGCTCAGCTGAACTATCAGAGTCAGAGAAGAAAAATGCAACAGGTACACCAAGCTCCTGAGCAAGCTTTTGTAGCGTACCGATATCGGGCATATGACGCCCTTTTTCATAATGATTCATACGGCCACTCGCTGAACTTGGGTCCATGCCCAAACGGATACCAAGCTCCCTCTGGCTGATACCAACGCGATTTCTTGCCTGTTTAAGGCGCTGTGGAAATGGATTTGTTTTAGACAAGTGAGAATCATCATCAACCTACGATGCTTAGATTTTCTAAGTTTTAATTATACCTGTATACTTAGGAAAACTAAGCACAAGATGGAGACTAAGATGAAAACACTAAAAAAGTTCGCACTATTTTGCGTTTTTTGTCTTGGTGCGTTAGTGACTGTATATCAAAGCTGGGGTGTGATGTTGATGGTCTTCCCAAGCGTTATTTGGCTACATAAGTCTCTGGATGTTATCCACAAAAATAAGTACATCGCGTTGTTATTTTGGTTTGTACTCTTTTATATAAACTGGCTATTAGCTAGTGCCGCCGCCCTCACCTATTTCTTCATTCATGTCTGGCATTTGCACCAACAGAACATTTCGCTCAATAACTCGTCTTGTACCAAGCGAGCGCCTCGACACATCAACCCAAGCACTGGTTTGTTGATGAAGAACAGGCACTTTGATATCGCAGGTAATGCTTATGGTTGGAGTGACGATTAAGATGAGAAAGATCCTTCACTTCTTAAAATGTCTACCGGGTATGCTGATGATCCTTGTTGGGTTAATGATCGTCGATCCATTTTGGCAACAAGTTGTGATCACCTTTCCCATTGTTTATTGGCTCAAACGTTATCTTCTACTTATTCACAGCTTTCGTCCTCTCTCACTGATAGTTTGGTTCGGATTTGTTTATGTTGACTGGAAGCTTGCCTCGATTAGCTGGATTTCTTATATCGCATCCATAGTGATAAGTACTTGTATGGAAACTGATATGCCAATGATTAGGCCTGTAAAAAATAGACCCAACAAAAAGAAAGAACCTAGCCTATCAAGGCCATTTGCAGGATTAAGATATCAAATACTAAAGGATGATGACTAAATGAACGAAAATCTGCTATCAACAACATTAATGTCAGCGTGCATAGTACTTGTTGGCTGTGCAACAACATCAAACCCAAGCGTTTATGATGAAGGGCACAGTAAAGCTTTCAATATCGCTCAAGCTGGCGGCTTGTACGGGGTAAAAGATCACATTATTCCACGAGAGGAATATGAATCTCTGAAGTTAACTACTAGCACTGCCATCAACACCCAGCTCTTCACCTCGTCGCTCGGAGCCAATATGGATTTAAGTTCCGGACTGGGATTGGGTTTATTAACTTCAGTATTAGAGCAACCTGGAACCGCTTCACGTAATAGCATCATTGCCTGGATGCCACAAAATGAAGCCAATTCAGCTAAAGAAGCACAAGCTAAGCTAGTCAAGAAGATGAAAGATGCCATGGAAAGCACCTTGAAAGAAATGGGATTAGCTTATGAGGCCACTAGCGGCAACTCGGATAGAAAAGTTGAATTTTACTTTCACAGCACCGATTTCGGCTGCCCAGAGTATCAACAAGGCATGACCAACCAAGATCTCTGTTATATCGCCACTGAAATTTTTGAGCCTCGCGAAACAATAGCACCTTCATTCACTAGCTCAGCACAAAAAACTTATGCTTTCGAATCTAATCATAAAGTGTATTACCATCGTTTCCGAATAACCCCTGGGCGTGATAGCAATGTTCCGACGGACCAGATGTATGCTTCTATCAGCAGTCAGTTACCTCAATGGGTGTACCTATACATTTCATCTGGACATATTCAGATCGAAGACACTACTGTGAAAGCACCATATTTACTGGAACGCGGTAAAGCACATCTGTTTATCCATCCAGAAAAAAGCTAATAATCAACTAAGTGAAAGCAAGGTGGAAACACGTTTCCCACCATTCCCACTTTTCCCATCCTGATCTATGATGGAAGTCATCTTGGGAAGTAAGTATTTGACCATAAATTGCAATTTGGTCCCCAATCGGTCCCCAAGACGTCGCGCGAGGCCAGCTATTATGGGAAACTTCACTTTCTGTATCGGGAAGTAAATAATCGAACGCGCGGTGCTGAGCTTAACTCACACCGCGTTTCTTTTTGTACGGCAAGCCATCCATGAGCTTTAGCCGTCGCATTCAATAAGGAAGAAGTATGATCCACATTATTACAGGCAGCACGTTAGGTGGCGCAGAATACGTAGGGGATCACCTGAGTGATCTACTCAACGAGAATGGATTTGAAACAACGATCCACAACCAGCCTTCCCTCAGTGATATCGAAAATCAAGGTACGTGGTTGGTGATCACCTCTACACATGGAGCTGGTGAGTATCCTGATAATATCCAACCTTTTATCGCAGCATTACAAAATACACCGCCAAAAATGACTGATGTAAAATTTGCGGTGATTGCGATTGGTGACTCTAGCTACGATACGTTCTGTGCCGCTGGTCAACACGCTTATGATTTATTAGAGGATATTGGTGCAACCCCTCTCGCAGATTGCTTTAAAATCGATGTACTGAGCCATGATGTGCCAGAAGACGCCGCAGAAATGTGGTTAAAAGAGAATATCGAACGTTTTTAAACTCACGACTTTCCCTTCAACAGAGTCGAAATTCGGCTCTGTTTTCTCCCATGTGAATAACTCCCACCAAATTATTTTGTTTAACCGCTCAAAAACCAACCAAACAGACTGTGGATAACTACAATAAGATCCAGTGATTTTCCTTTAGTTATCCCAATAACAACTTTGATCAATTTCACCCCCTGTGTATAACCACCACTTTTGATCCCAGGTAATCCTCGATCTGATCCAATCATGATCACAAGATATGATCCAAAGAAGATCCATGATCTTGTTGATCATTTTTAGGTTATCCACAGAAACGGTCGATCCTAATAGTAGATCTAATAAAAGATCATATATATAGATCTTATATATATTTATCTTGAAGCTTAAAACGGATAAAACGAGAAAACGTTTTTCTCTCTGGCATAAAGCAGGTAAAATACGGCTCCTTTATCTGTCCATTAAATCCCTTTGAATACCTGAGGTCAGTTCATGCTTTATCACGAAAACTTTGACGTCATTGTTGTCGGTGGCGGACACGCAGGAACGGAAGCCGCGCTCGCATCT
Organism: Vibrio sp. Vb0304; assembly: GCF_033338995.1. Classification (NCBI taxonomy): domain Bacteria; kingdom Pseudomonadati; phylum Pseudomonadota; class Gammaproteobacteria; order Vibrionales; family Vibrionaceae; genus Vibrio; species Vibrio sp. Vb0304. The sequence goes on along the minus strand of NZ_JAWOTT010000015.1, from coordinate 48,631 downwards.
GCACGCACAGGACAAAAAACGCTTCTCCTTACCCATAACATCGATACATTAGGCCAGATGTCTTGTAATCCGGCGATCGGTGGTATTGGTAAAGGTCACTTAGTAAAAGAAGTAGATGCTATGGGCGGTTTGATGGCTGAAGCCATCGACCATGCAGGTATTCAGTTTCGTACACTAAATGCCTCCAAAGGTCCTGCAGTACGAGCAACTCGAGCTCAAGCCGATCGCGCTCTGTACAAAGCGTACGTTCGTAATGCATTAGAAAATGCGCCTAACTTAACGTTGTTCCAGCAATCAGTTGATGATCTGATTGTTGAACAAGATCGCGCAGTTGGTGTGGTAACTCAAATGGGACTTCGCTTCCATGCGAAAGCCGTTGTGCTAACCGTGGGTACCTTCCTTGGTGGTAAGATCCACATAGGTATGGAAAGCTCGTCTGGTGGTCGTGCCGGGGATCCACCATCGATCGCATTAGCGGATCGACTGCGTGAACTGCCGTTCCGTGTGGATCGTTTAAAAACAGGTACTCCACCGCGCATTGATGCTCGTACTGTTGATTTTTCAGTGCTAGAAGCTCAGCACGGTGATAACCCAACGCCTGTATTCTCGTTCATGGGCAAACGTGAACAGCATCCGCGTCAGATTCCATGTTTCATCACCCACACCAATGAACAAACTCACGATGTGATCCGTAGTAACTTGGATCGCAGTCCAATGTACGCAGGTGTGATTGAAGGTATTGGTCCGCGTTACTGTCCGTCTATTGAAGACAAAGTGATGCGTTTCGCTGACAAAAACAGCCACCAAATCTTCATTGAGCCAGAAGGCCTAACCACGCACGAGTTATACCCTAATGGTATCTCGACCAGCTTGCCATTTGATGTGCAAGTACAAATCGTGCGCTCAATGAAAGGGTTTGAAAATGCACACATCGTTCGCCCAGGTTATGCGATTGAATATGATTTCTTCGATCCACGTGATTTGAAGCAAACGTACGAGACGAAGTTCATCCATGGTTTGTTCTTTGCTGGCCAGATTAATGGCACGACTGGCTACGAAGAAGCCGCAGCGCAAGGCTTGATGGCCGGTCTAAATGCAAGCTTGTTTAGCCAAGACAAAGAAGGCTGGAGCCCACGTCGTGACCAAGCTTACATGGGCGTGTTGATTGATGACTTATCGACCATGGGTACCAAAGAGCCGTACCGCATGTTCACTTCTCGTGCGGAATACCGCCTGCTACTTCGTGAAGATAACGCCGATTTACGTTTAACGGAAAAAGCGCGCGAGCTAGGCTTGATTGATGATGTTCGTTGGGCTCGCTTTAACGAGAAAATCAACAATATGGAAACGGAGCGTCAGCGTTTGAAAGCAACGTGGATGAATCCGAAGTCAGAGGGTGTTGATGAGCTGAACAAGCTGCTGAAAACCCCAATGGCCCGTGAAGCGAGTGGTGAGGATCTTCTGCGTCGTCCAGAGATCACTTATTCGCAACTGACGCAACTTGAAGCGTTTGCTCCTGCACTTGAAGATCAGCAAGCGGCTGAGCAAGTTGAAATTCAAGTGAAATACGATGGTTACATCAAGCGTCAGCAGGAAGAGATCGAAAAATCACTGCGTCACGAAAATACCAAGTTACCTGCTGATTTGGATTACCGCGATGTAAAAGGTTTATCAAACGAAGTCGTTGCTAAACTGAGCGAGGCCAAACCAGAGAGCATCGGTATTGCATCACGCATTTCTGGTATTACGCCTGCTGCAATTTCTATTCTACTTGTTCACTTGAAAAAGCATGGTTTGCTGAAGAAAGGTGAGGAAGAATAATGAGCGCATTGCGAACAAAGCTGGATTCACTGATCGCGAAAACCGATTTGGAAGTGTCAGAACAGCAACGAGAGCAGTTAGTTGGTTATGTCGAACTGCTCGACAAATGGAACAAAGCGTACAATTTAACATCGGTACGTGATCCGCTTGATATGTTAGTGAAACATATTCTTGATAGTATCGTTGTAAGCGCACACCTGCCCGGTGAGCGCTTCATTGATGTTGGTACTGGTCCGGGGTTACCGGGCATCCCTTTGGCAATAATGAACCCTGAGAAAACCTTCTTTTTGCTCGACAGTCTTGGCAAACGCATTCGTTTTATCAAGCAAGTCGTGCACACATTAGGGCTGAAAAACGTGACACCAATTCAAAGTCGCGTCGAAGAATTCCAACCTGAAGAAAAATTTGATGGCGTTTTGAGTCGAGCTTTTGCTTCAATGACAGACATGGTGGAATGGTGCCACCATTTGCCGAAACAAGAGCACGGGGTGTTTCTAGCGCTGAAAGGACAGCACCCTAAAGATGAAATGGATCAGCTTCCTGAATGGTGCAGTGTGACAGAGATCATATCTTTGGCTGTTCCTGAGTTGGAAGGTGATCGTCATCTAGTAATCTTATCGCGCAAGGAAAATTAGCGAGGTAATCGTGGGTAAAATTGTAGCAATCGCCAACCAGAAAGGTGGGGTCGGCAAAACAACAACGTGCATTAACTTAGCGGCTTCGATGGCGGCAACAAAGCGCAAGGTTTTGGTGATCGATCTCGACCCGCAAGGCAATGCTACGATGGCCAGTGGCGTGGATAAGTATATGGTCGATGCCACCGCATACGATCTTTTGGTCGAAGATACACCGTTCGATCAAGTCGTTTGTACCCAAACAACAGGGAAGTATGATTTGATCGCGGCGAACGGAGACGTAACCGCGGCAGAAATCAAATTGATGGAAGTTTTCGCTCGTGAAGTGCGTCTAAAAAATGCATTGTCGTCAGTTCGCGATAACTATGATTTCATCTTTATTGATTGTCCTCCTTCTCTAAACCTTCTTACAATCAATGCGATGGCGGCAGCTGACTCTGTGCTGGTGCCGATGCAATGTGAATACTTTGCGTTAGAAGGTTTAACTGCTCTTATGGATACAATCAGCAAGTTAGCGGCTGTTGTGAATGAAAACCTAAAAATCGAAGGTTTATTGCGTACCATGTACGACCCACGCAACCGCTTATCGAATGAAGTATCCGATCAACTTAAAAAACACTTTGGGAATAAAGTTTACCGTACTGTCATTCCGCGTAATGTTCGTTTGGCTGAAGCACCAAGTCACGGTAAGCCTGCAATGTACTACGATAAGTACTCCGCAGGTGCCAAAGCGTATCTTGCTCTAGCGGGCGAAATGCTCCGCCGCGAAGAAATCCCAGTTTAACTCTAACCTAAGGAATTCAATCCCATGTCTAAGCGTGGTCTCGGAAAAGGACTGGATGCGTTATTGTCGACCAGTTCGTTTGCTCGTGAAAAACAGCATATTGCATCGCATAGCCAAGAATTATCGGCAGACGGTGAGTTAACCGATTTAGCGATTGGTCAATTGCAGCCGGGCGTATACCAACCGCGTAAAGATATGGCGCCTGAAGCGCTAGAAGAACTAGCGGCTTCGATTCAATCACAAGGCATTATTCAACCAATCGTGGTTCGCCAGGTCGAAAATGGTCAGTTTGAGATCATCGCAGGTGAACGCCGCTGGCGTGCTGCAAGGCAGGCGGGTTTAAAACGCGTGCCGTGTTTGGTGAAAAAAGTTGAAGATCGTGCCGCCATCGCCATGGCGTTGATTGAAAACATTCAACGTGAAGACTTGAATGTGATTGAGGAAGCCCAAGCGCTTGAGCGTCTACAAGATGAATTCACGCTGACACATCAGCAAGTGGCCGATGTGATTGGTAAATCAAGAACGACGGTGAGCAACCTATTACGTCTGAATCAGTTGGAAGTTGATGTAAAAGGTCTGGTTGCAGATAAAAAATTGGAAATGGGTCATGCTCGAGCTCTGTTAGCGTTAGAAGGCGAACAGCAAGTCGAAGTAGCTCAACAAGTGGCTAAGAAGCAAATGACTGTTCGCCAAACCGAACAGTTAGTAAAAAAGTGCTTAGCCCCACAAAATGAGCAAAAAGGGCAACAAGAGGATACCGAAGCCGAGCAAATGTCGCATAAATTGAGTCAGCTGCTTGATGCAAAAGTTTCTCTTACCCGTTCTGCAAACGGAAAAGCGAAATTGACGATAAGTCTTGATGAGCCTCACAAATTGGACCAACTAATTGCCAAGCTTGAGGCCTAGATGAGATAATTGATTTAGGTCAATTAATCTAATTAATCGAATTTTGTGCGAAAGTTGTCGTTTTGTAAACAAAACTGTAAGTTTTTGATGCAATCGAATTGCTTTACGTTGAACTGAACGTATAATTTTCGCCAATTTCCCAGCACAGAGAGTTAAGTGCGAAGTGGATATTACTAGAGGTACGAATACATGGTAGCTGCGTTAGCTAGACCAGGACGAGAGCTCGCAAGGCAATTGTTAATGATCCAGTCTGGCGCGGTTATTTTTGTGGCAGCAGGAATGGCGGTAGCCATAAATCCTGACTGGGGATTTTCAGCGCTGATTGGCGGAGGCATTTTTGTTGTTGCCAATGCAGTATTCGCGCTGTGTGCTTTCATGTTTAGTGGAGCTCGCGCTGCCAAGCGCATCGCTGCTTCCTTCTATACGGGTGAAGTACTGAAAATTCTCATCACGGTTGCACTGTTCTATGTTGCCTACATGTATATGCAGGTGGAACTTGTTCCCCTCAAACTAACCTATTTGCTGGTACTAGGTATTAATATCTGTGCACCAGTGCTATTCATTAACAACAAAAAATAGGATGAGTTATGGCTGCGCCAGGTGAAGCGCTAACATCGTCCGGTTACATTGCCCACCACCTTTCTAACCTATCGCTATACAAGTTGGGTTTAGTAGGGTCGGAGACAAGTTTCTGGAACGTACATATCGATAGCCTGTTTTTTTCTTGGTTTACTGGTTTAATCTTCCTCGGAATTTTTTACAAAGTAGCAAAGAGAACAACAGCGGGTGTACCGGGTAAGCTTCAGTGTGCTGTAGAAATGATCGTTGAATTTGTCGCCGATAACGTCAAAGACACGTTCCATGGACGCAACCCACTGATCGCGCCTTTAGCACTGACTATCTTTTGTTGGGTATTTTTGATGAACGTGATGGACTTAGTTCCTATCGACTTCTTACCATACCCAGCAGAGCATTGGCTAGGTATTCCTTACCTTAAGGTTGTACCGTCTGCTGATGTGAATATCACCATGGCTATGGCTCTAGGCGTTTTTGCATTGATGATTTACTACAGCATCAAAGTAAAAGGTCTAGGTGGATTCGCAAAAGAACTTGCACTACATCCATTCAATCACCCACTGATGATTCCGTTTAACCTACTAATTGAAGTGGTATCGCTATTAGCGAAACCTCTATCACTTGGTATGCGTCTATTCGGTAACATGTTCGCGGGTGAGGTTGTATTCATTCTTTGTGCGGCAATGCTACCATGGTACTTACAATGGATGGGTTCACTACCGTGGGCAATCTTCCATATCTTGGTTATTACGATTCAAGCCTTCGTATTCATGATGTTGACAATTGTTTACCTGTCAATGGCACACGAAGATCCTGATCATTAATTTTTTTAAAGCTTTTTATTTGGGCACTAAGCCAACAACTATAAATTGGAGATAGTAATGGAAACTTTACTGAGCTTTTCTGCAATCGCCGTAGGTATTATCGTCGGTCTTGCTTCTCTTGGTACAGCGATTGGTTTCGCACTGCTAGGTGGTAAATTCCTAGAAGGTGCTGCACGTCAACCAGAAATGGCTCCTATGCTACAAGTTAAGATGTTCATCATCGCGGGTCTACTTGATGCGGTTCCAATGATCGGTATCGTAATCGCGCTACTATTCACTTTCGCAAACCCATTCGTTGGTCAACTAGGTTAATCACCTTTAACTCGGGACGGGCGATTATCGCTTGTCACTGATTAACACTAAGTCCAAATAGAGGGGTAGCTGTTGTGAACATAAACGCAACTCTGCTAGGTCAAGCAATCTCGTTCGCACTATTTGTGTGGTTCTGCATGAAGTATGTATGGCCACCATTGATGCAAGCGATCGAAGAGCGTCAGAAGAAAATTGCTGATGGTCTTCAAGCAGCAGAACGTGCTGCGAAAGACTTGGATCTAGCACAAGCCAACGCTTCTGATCAATTGAAAGAAGCGAAGCGCACAGCAACTGAGATCATCGAACAAGCGAACAAGCGTAAGTCTCAAATTCTTGATGAAGCTCGCGAGGAAGCTCAGGCAGAACGCCAGAAAATCCTAGCGCAAGCAGAAGCAGAACTTGAAGCTGAACGCAATCGTGCACGCGATGAGCTGCGCAAACAAGTTGCTACTCTGGCTGTAGCTGGTGCTGAGAAAATCCTTGAGCGTTCTATCGATAAAGATGCGCAAAAAGATATTCTCGACAACATTACTGCAAAACTTTAAGTCTGGGGGCGCATATGTCTGATTTGACTACTATCGCACGCCCCTATGCTAAAGCAGCCTTCGACTTTGCTTTAGAGAAAGACCAGTTGGACCAATGGGGCCAAATGTTATCTTTTGCTGCTGAAGTGGCCAAAAACGAACAAATGAACGAACTACTAACGGGTTCGGTTTCTGCTGACAAAATGGCAGAAATTTTTGTTGCAGTTTGCGGCGAACAAGTTGATGCGCACGGTCAAAACCTTTTGAAGGTAATGGCTGAGAATGGTCGTTTAGCGGCCCTTCCTGATGTTTGCACGGAGTTTTTTACTCTGAAAAAAGAACATGAGAAAGAAATTGATGTTGAAGTAATTTCAGCAACAGAGCTTTCTGATGAACAACTTGCAAACATTGGCAGCAAACTTGAAAAGCGTCTTGAACGCAAAGTGAAGCTGAATTGCAGTGTAGATGAGACCCTACTTGGTGGGGTTATTATTCGAGCCGGAGACCTAGTCATCGATGACTCAGCGCGTGGTCGTTTGAACCGCCTGAGCGATGCATTGCAGTCTTAATGGGGATTGGAGCATGCAACTTAATTCCACGGAAATTAGCGATCTGATCAAACAACGTATCGAATCTTTCGAAGTTGTTAGTGAAGCTCGCAACGAGGGTACTATCGTATCGGTAAGCGATGGTATCATCCGCATCCACGGCCTAGCGGACGTGATGCAAGGTGAAATGATTGAATTACCGGGTGGCCGTTATGCACTGGCACTTAACCTTGAGCGTGACTCGGTTGGTGCGGTTGTAATGGGCCCATATGCTGACCTTAAGGAAGGCATGAAAGTTACAGGTACTGGCCGCATTCTTGAAGTGCCAGTTGGTCCAGAACTACTAGGCCGCGTAGTAAACACGCTGGGTGAGCCTATCGATGGTAAAGGTCCAATCGAAGCGAAAATGACTTCGCCTGTAGAAGTGATCGCACCAGGTGTAATCGACCGTAAATCGGTAGACCAACCTGTGCAAACTGGTTATAAGTCAGTTGACTCAATGATCCCAATCGGTCGTGGTCAGCGTGAGCTTATCATCGGTGACCGTCAGATTGGTAAAACAGCACTGGCGATCGACGCGATCATCAACCAGAAAGACTCTGGTATTTTCTCTATCTACGTAGCAATCGGTCAGAAAGCATCGACTATCGCTAACGTTGTTCGCAAACTAGAAGAGCACGGCGCACTACAAAATACTATCGTTGTAGTTGCATCAGCTTCTGAATCTGCAGCGCTTCAATACCTAGCGCCTTACGCAGGTTGTGCGATGGGTGAATACTTCCGCGATCGCGGTGAAGACGCACTGATTGTTTACGATGATCTATCTAAGCAAGCGGTAGCTTACCGTCAGATCTCTCTACTACTTAAACGTCCACCAGGCCGTGAGGCATTCCCAGGTGACGTATTCTACTTACACTCGCGTCTACTAGAGCGTGCAGCTCGTGTAAACGAAGAGTACGTAGAGCGTTTCACTAACGGTGAAGTGAAAGGTAAGACTGGTTCTTTGACTGCTCTTCCTATCATCGAAACTCAAGCAGGTGACGTTTCAGCATTCGTACCGACTAACGTAATCTCGATTACCGATGGTCAGATCTTCCTACAAACTGAGCTATTCAACGCTGGTGTTCGTCCTGCTGTTGACCCAGGTATCTCAGTATCTCGTGTAGGTGGTTCAGCTCAGACGAAAATCATCAAGAAACTATCAGGTGGTATCCGTACAGCACTAGCTGCATACCGTGAACTAGCGGCATTTGCTCAGTTCTCTTCTGACCTTGATGACGCAACGAAGAAACAGCTAGACCATGGTCAAAAAGTTACAGAACTAATGAAGCAGAAGCAGTACGCTCCAATGTCTGTATTTGACCAAGCTCTAACTATCTTCGCGGCAGAGCGCGGTTACCTTGATGATGTAGAACTTAACAAAGTTCTAGATTTCGAGGCGGCTCTACTATCGTACGCTCGCGGTCAATACGCTGAACTAGCAGCTGAGATCGACAAGTCTGGCGCTTACAACGATGAAATCGAAGCTCAGTTGAAGAAACTGACTGACGACTTCAAAGCAACCCAAACTTGGTAATTAGGTCGGTGGCAGTTTCTGCCACCAACTAACGGAGAGTAACGATGGCCGGCGCAAAAGAGATACGTAATAAAATCGGTAGTGTTAAAAGCACTCAGAAAATTACGAAAGCGATGGAAATGGTAGCAGCTTCAAAAATGCGTCGTTCTCAAGATGCAATGGAAGCTTCTCGTCCATACGCTGAAACAATGCGTAAAGTGATCGGTCATGTGGCTAACGCAAACCTAGAGTACCGTCATCCGTACCTAGAAGAGCGTGAAGCTAAACGTGTTGGTTACATCATCGTTTCGACAGACCGTGGTCTGTGTGGTGGTTTGAATATTAACGTGTTCAAAAAAGCCGTTACAGACATGCAAGCATGGAGAGAGAAAGGTGCTGAGATTGAGCTAGCCGTTGTTGGCTCAAAAGCAACAGCTTTCTTTAAACATGGTGGCGCAAAAGTTGCGGCACAGGTTTCTGGTCTTGGAGATAATCCAAGCCTACAAGACCTAATCGGCTCTGTTGGCGTAATGCTGAAGAAATACGATGAAGGTGAACTGGACCGTCTATATGTAGTATTCAACAAGTTTGTAAATACTATGGTTCAGCAACCAACGATCGATCAATTGCTACCTTTGCCTAAATCGGACAGCGAAGAGATGCAGCGTGAGCATTCATGGGACTACATCTATGAGCCTGAACCAAAACCTCTACTGGATACGCTATTAGTGCGTTACGTAGAGTCTCAGGTATACCAAGGTGTGGTTGAGAACCTTGCTTGTGAGCAAGCGGCTCGAATGATTGCGATGAAGGCTGCAACGGATAACGCAACCAGTTTGATTGACGATTTGGAACTTGTGTACAACAAAGCCCGTCAGGCTGCGATTACACAAGAACTATCAGAAATCGTTGGTGGTGCAGCTGCGGTTTAAGCTTAGGTAAAACGAAATAGTTTAGAGGATTAACGATGGCTACAGGTAAGATCGTACAGATCATCGGTGCGGTAGTCGACGTAGAGTTCCCACAGAGCAATGTACCTAGTGTATATGACGCTCTAAACGTAACGGACTCAAAAGAGCGTCTAGTTCTTGAAGTTCAACAACAGCTAGGCGGTGGCGTAGTTCGTTGTATCGTAATGGGTAGCTCTGATGGTTTACGTCGTGGAGTTGAAGTGGTTAACACTGGCGCTCCAATTTCAGTACCAGTAGGTACTAAAACTCTAGGTCGTATCATGAACGTCCTAGGTGACGCGATTGACGAGCGTGGTGAAGTGGGTGCGGAAGAGGTTTACTCTATCCACCGTAGTGCACCAAGCTACGAAGAGCAATCAAACGAAATTGCACTTCTAGAAACGGGCGTTAAAGTAATCGACCTAATTTGTCCATTCGCTAAGGGTGGTAAAATCGGTCTATTCGGTGGTGCAGGTGTAGGTAAGACCGTTAACATGATGGAACTTATCAACAACATCGCACTACAGCACTCAGGTCTATCAGTATTCGCTGGTGTTGGTGAGCGTACTCGTGAAGGTAACGATTTCTACTACGAGATGCAGGAAGCGGGCGTTGTAAACGTTGAGAAGCCTGAAGAATCAAAAGTAGCGATGGTTTACGGTCAGATGAACGAGCCACCAGGTAACCGTCTACGTGTTGCACTGACTGGTCTAACAATGGCAGAGCGTTTCCGTGACGAAGGTCGTGACGTACTACTGTTCATTGATAACATCTACCGTTACACACTTGCAGGTACAGAGGTATCAGCACTACTAGGTCGTATGCCTTCTGCGGTAGGTTACCAGCCAACTCTTGCAGAAGAGATGGGTGTACTTCAGGAGCGTATCACGTCAACGAAATCAGGTTCTATCACGTCTGTACAGGCGGTATACGTACCAGCGGATGACTTGACTGACCCGTCTCCAGCAACAACGTTCGCGCACTTGGATGCAACGGTTGTACTTAACCGTAACATCGCTGCAATGGGTCTATACCCTGCGATCGACCCGCTAGATTCAACATCTCGTATGCTTGATCCACTAGTCGTTGGTCAAGATCACTACGAAGTTGCTCGTGGTGTTCAGCAGACTCTTCAGCGCTACAAAGAGCTGAAAGATATCATTGCTATCCTAGGTATGGACGAGCTATCTGAAGAAGATAAGCAAGTTGTATCTCGTGCACGTAAGATTGAGCGTTTCCTAACTCAGCCTTACCACGTAGCAGAAGTATTTACAGGTGACCCTGGTATTTACGTACCTCTAAAAGAGACTCTACGTGGCTTTAAAGGTCTACTAGCTGGTGAATACGACGACATTCCTGAGCAGGCATTTATGTACTGCGGTAGCATCGACGATGCTATTGAGAATGCGAAGAAGCTATAAGGCTAACTAGGAGGCGATATGGCAGCAATAACCTTTCACCTAGACGTAGTAAGCGCTGAGAAGAAAATCTTCTCTGGTCGTGTTGAAACGTTTCAGGTGACCGGTAGCGAAGGTGAACTTGGTATTTTCCATGGTCACACACCGCTGCTGACCGCTATCAAGCCTGGTATGGTGCGTATTGTGAAACAGCACGGCCACGAAGAAATTATTTATGTTTCTGGTGGTATGGTAGAGATTCAGCCTGGTACAGCGACTGTACTAGCTGATACAGCTATCCGTGGTGAAGAGCTAGACGCAGCGAAGGCAGAAGAAGCCAAACGCCGCGCTGAGGAGCAAATCCAGAATCAGCATGGTGACATGGACTTCGCACAAGCGGCCAGTGAACTGGCTAAAGCCATTGCTCAGCTACGAGTTATCGAGCTGACAAAAAAGCGTCGCTAAGCTCAATTAGCAACGTTGCATGAAAAAAGGCGGCCAATTGGTCGCCTTTTTGATTAATTTTAGTTGGAAATTTACATCCCACCATTAACTAATCCTTCCAAGGTGTTTAAAATAACGCCCAATTAAAATAGAACGTCAATAGGTTATTAATGAAATTCAGTGCTGTGATCCTTGCTGCGGGTAAAGGTACCCGTATGTATTCAAACATGCCTAAAGTGCTACACACTTTGGCAGGCAAGCCAATGGCAAAACATGTTATCGATACATGTACAGGTCTTGGCGCACAAAACATCCACTTAGTATATGGTCACGGTGGTGATCAAATGCAGCAAACGCTAGCAGAAGAGCCTGTAAACTGGGTACTGCAAGCGGAGCAACTAGGTACAGGTCATGCGGTTGATCAAGCGTCTCCGAAGTTTGAAGACGATGAAAAAGTACTGGTGCTTTACGGTGATGTTCCACTGATTTCAGCTGAAACGATTGAAAACCTATTAGATGCACAGCCAACAGGCGGTATTGCACTACTAACAGTGATTCTAGATAACCCGACAGGCTACGGTCGTATTATCCGTAAGAATGGTCCTGTTGTGGCGATCGTTGAGCAAAAAGATGCAACAGAAGAACAAAAACAAATTAAAGAGATCAATACTGGCGTGATGGTTGCGACTGGTGGGGATCTTAAGCGTTGGTTGTCTGGCTTAAACAACAACAACGCACAAGGCGAATACTACCTAACTGACGTTATTGCAGCTGCACACGATGAAGGTCGTGCCGTTGAGGCTGTACACCCAGTCAATGCCATTGAAGTGGAAGGGGTCAATGACCGCGCACAGCTTGCTCGTCTAGAGCGTGCTTTCCAGTCAATGCAAGCTCAGAAGCTACTAGAGCAAGGTGTCATGCTACGCGATCCAGCACGCTTTGATTTGCGTGGTGAGTTACAGTGCGGTATGGACTGTGAAATCGACGTGAATGTTATCATCGAAGGTAATGTTTCACTGGGTGATAACGTGGTTATCGGTGCGGGTTGTGTACTGAAAGATTGTGAAATCGACGACAACACCATCGTTCGCCCTTACAGTGTGATTGAAGGTGCAACGGTTGGTGAAGAATGTACGGTTGGTCCATTTACTCGCCTTCGTCCTGGTGCTGAAATGCGTAACGATTCCCATGTGGGTAACTTCGTTGAAGTGAAAAATGCGCGCATCGGAGAAGGTTCAAAAGCGAACCACCTAACTTACTTAGGTGATGCAGAGATCGGTCAACGTACTAACATCGGCGCAGGTACTATCACTTGTAACTACGATGGTGCGAACAAGTTTAAAACCATCATCGGTAATGATGTTTTTGTTGGTTCTGATAGCCAGCTGGTGGCGCCTGTCACTATCGCTGATGGCGCAACCATCGGTGCTGGCACGACACTAACAAAAGATGTTGAAGAAGGTGAGTTAGTAATTACTCGCGTCAAAGAACGCAAAATTACTGGCTGGCAGCGTCCTGTAAAACAGAAATAAGCATTACCTACACTCTGTCTCTATATTGTCAAAGCCGCTCAACAAGAGCGGCTTTGTTGTTTCTAGCTAAGGCTTCATCGCTAGTAGCTAGGAATGGCAATACGTTTTTCGAGCCAACGAACGGCTTGAGATACAAATAGGATGAGTAACAAGTACTCCAAAACGAGGAAGGTATAAATCTCTAAGGGTAAGTACTCATTCACCACCAGCTCATTAGCACGGCGAGTGAGATCGCTTAAACCAATCACGCTGACTAAAGAACTCATCTTGAGGATGTAGACAAATTGATTGCCCAGTGGTGGGAGAATTTGCCGAAACGCTTGGGGAAGAATTACCAAGCGCATCTTTTGCCAATAGCTTAAGCCCAAAGATTCAGCCGCTTCATGCTGGCCACGGCTGATAGCTTGTATTCCACCGCGAAATACTTCCGCCATAAACGCGCTCTCAGCGATAGTCAGTGCAATAACACCCGCCCAAAAGTGATTGAGTGAGACATCCAATAGCGTAGGCATGCCGTAATACACCCAAAGTAGTAAGACTAAAACTGGCACTGAACGGATCACCTCGACATAAATACGGTTTATCCACTTCAGAGAGGCTGAGTCCGACAGAGCGGGTAACGCAACGATCAGACCCAAGCTCATCGCAAACAACATACTGAGGAGTGATACCTGAATGGTGTCATTAAACCCAGCGATTAAAAACTTTAGATTGGTGAGTCCTTGATCCGTCGAAGGGTCAAGTACATACCAGCCCCATTGATAATCTGAACAACCAGTGAGTAATAGCAGTGAAAACAGCCATAGAGTTCGAAACGTCACATTTACTCCCTGAATTAACTAAAAAACTTCCTTTGTTGCTGCTATGTTATCAGTAGAGCTCTAATAAAGGTTAATTATTAAACCGTATAAGGTCATTATTTTTAAGGGAATAAAAATGAGAAAGATTTTACTAGTGCTAGGAATGTGTTTGCTTGCTGCGACTCAAGTCGCTCACGCTGAAAGCCGTCTTCAATCCATTTTAGACAATGGCGTACTCCGAGTTGGAACGACGGGAGATTGGAATCCGATGACGATGAAAGACCCCGCGACAAACAGTTATCGTGGCTTCGATATCGATGTAACAACAGAACTTGCTAAAGATCTCGGTGTAAAAGTGGAGTATGTGCCCACGGATTGGAAGACGCTAGTTAATGGCATTACCGCCAACAAATACGATATTACTGGCAGCGCATCTCTGAACATGTCTCGCGCGAAAGTAGCTGGATATAGCCAGCCATATTTCTACCTTGCCTTTGTACCTGTGGTGCAAAAGAAAGATCTCGCCAAATTCTCTGATTGGGCGGATTTTAATAAACCAGAAGTAAAAGTCGCGGCGACGTTAGGTACGGTACAAGAAAAAATGGTGAAAGAGTTCTTCCCGTCTGCTCAGCATATTGTTATTGAAGCGCCAGCGCGCGACTTCCAAGAACTACTAGCTCGCAGGGCCGATGTATCGGTGACGTCCAATGTGGAAGCAGCGACGTTGGTGGATAAGTTTAAACAATTGGCGATAGTGCCAGTGACCGCACCGCGTAAACCAACCCCAATTGCTATGTTGTTGCCGCAAGACGATCAAGTATGGATTAATTACATCAATCACTGGGTAGAGTTGAAAAAGACTCAAGGCTTTTTTAAGCAGACTGCCAAGAAATGGGGGTTGAAAAGCTTATAAACAGAAAGAGCCGCATTGCGCGGCTCTTTTTATTATCTGAACGATTAAAGTTCGTCTTCACTCACGACTCGGGCGTTGTCAGGAGTCGTAAAGTGCTTGGATAATTCGCGATTCGACAGAATGTATCCCATCCACAGCCCACCCATACAGATGATGATTGCGATGCCAGTAACCACCTGAGCTTGGCTTGCCATTGCGGCTACCAATGCACTTGAGAAGCTACTTACACAGATTTGCAGGCTGTTTTGCAGACCTGCTGCTGTTGCAGGGCTCTGTTGTGCGCTGGCCAGTGCACGGTTTACCACGATTGGGTACAGTGCGCCGTTAGCAACGGCAATCAAACAGAATGGCGCAAGAATAGGCCAAATCGATGACAGCTCCCACTGTGAAGCAATGAAAATCATTAATGCCGCGACACTAAATAGGCCAATCAGTTGGCGCAGAACCTTTTCATCACCAAATTTTCGAACGCCTACTTTACCTAAGTAGCCACCAGCCATAAACGCGATGGTTTGTGGGATAAAGCTCAAACCAATATCTTTTGCTTCGTAGCCCAGTTGCGCCATGATTTCTGGCATCCCAGTTAGGTAAGCAAAGAATGCAGCTGAAGCCGTCGCAAACATAAACACGTTGCCAAGATATTTTTTAGAACTCAGCAGCGCTTTGATGTCGGCAGACATACTGGTTTGTTTGATTTCTGCTTTCTCGTCTTTTTGTGCCATGGTCGCAAAGACCAAAAAGACACCAACCAGTGTTAGCGTAATAAAGATACTGTGCCAGCCGAAGTTATCTGCCAACACAACCCCTAATTGAGGTGCTAGTGCTGGTGATAGCGCGACGAGTGGCATGATTGTCGCAAAAATTTGTTGGCTACTGCTTGAGTAGCGTTTAATGACCATAGCCTGCCAGATCACGGCTGGTGCACACACACCGATAGCTTGGATAAAGCGCAGTGTGAGTAGTTGCCATACTTGATCACAGAAAGCCAAACCGAATGACGCGATAGTAAATAGCACCAACCCGGCTGCGAGTGTATTACGATGGCCAAATTTATCGGATGCCAATCCCCACATTAGCTGGCCAATCGCCATACCAACGAGGAATACCGTTAAAGAGAGCGCAATTTGCTCAGGGCCTGTTGCAAAGTCGATTTCCATCGCTTTGAATGCTGGCAGATACATATCGGTAGCAACGAAGCCAAGCATCGATAATGCTGCCAGATAAATGAGCTGTAGTTTTGAGATTTTCATGATTCAACCAGTCAAATTATTTAATCATTTTTTAATCAACATCAGTTGGCGCCAACCCTGATTTATTTACCTTATTATTCTATTTTTCGATTTTGAGAAAATAAAACGCTAAAATTGTTGGTTATCAATCAAATTTTTTGAAAGGTTAAATCATGTTCTCTAAAGCGTCTTTGGAAATGCTGGATACGGTTGCCCGTTTAGGCAGTTTCACCGCTGCGGCTGAGGTATTGCATAAAGTCCCCTCAGCCATCAGCTATGGAGTAAGGCAGGTCGAGCAAGATTTAGATGTGGTGCTGTTTCGACGTTTACCAAGGAAAGTCGAGCTAACTCCAGCGGGTGAACTTTTTATGGCCGAGGCGCGCTCTTTGCTGCGTCAAATGGAAGAGGTGAAAGCACAAACGCGGCGAGCGGCTCAAGGATGGAAAAGCACGTTAAAGCTGACCTTAGATAACGTGGTGAAGTTAGAAAAACTCAAACCTTTGGTGGAAGATTTCTATCGCGAGTTTGAATTTGCTGAATTGCAGATCAATATGGAGGTCTTCAATGGTTCTTGGGAAGCCATAGCACAAGGTCGAGCGGACATTGTCGTTGGCGCGACATCTGCGGTTCCCGTTGGGGGAGATTTTGAAGTCAAAGATATGGGCGTATTAGATTGGGCATTTGTAATGTCACCCGCTCATCCTTGCGTTCGACAACAAGTGCTTACTGAAGCGTTTGTGAGTCAATTTCCGGCGATCTGTCTTGATGATACTTCGAACGTGCTGCCAAAACGCCATACTGGCCATTATCCGCAACAGCGCCGATTATTATTGCCCAATTGGTATAGTGCGATTGAATGTTTAAAAAATGGGGTGGGCGTGGGTTACATGCCACGTCATATTGCAACACCCTTAATCAATGATGGTGTGCTGGTGGAGAAGGTCATGCCGGATGATAAACCGCTCAGTCACTGCTGCTTAGTATGGCGCAAAGATGATAATCATAAATTGATCCAGTGGATGGTGGACTATCTTGGGTCGCCTAATCAGCTACATAAAGATTGGTTACAGTCATAAAAAAACACCTCGCATTAGCGAGGTGTTTTCATTGATATGTTTGAAATGTGGCGTTTTATGACAAGAAAAACTTATACGATGGGTTGTCTGTCTCGTCTTTGCATTGATAGCCAAGTTCACGTAAATGTGCAGAAAACTGAGCTAAATCGCTTTCATCTAACTCGAAACCACATAAAACACGTCCGTAGTCAGCGCCGTGGTTACGGTAGTTGAACAAACTGATATTCCAGTGTGTGCCGAGTGTGCTTAAGAACTTAAGTAGCGCCCCAGGATACTCTGGGAATTCAAAGCTGTAGAGGCGCTCTTTAAGCGGCTTAGACGGCTTACCACCAATCATGTAGCGCACGTGCAGCTTCGCCATTTCATCATCAGACAAATCAACCACTGGGTAGCCACCATCACGTAAGTCGTGAATGATATGTTCTAGCTCTTCCTGACCGCCTTGCAAACGCACACCGACAAAGATATTTGCCAATGCGTCATCGTTGTAGCGGTAGTTAAACTCCGTTACGGCGCGGCCGCCAATGAGGTTACAGAACTCAAAGAAGGCACCTTGACGCTCAGGAATGGTGACGGCAAGCAAACCTTCACGTTTCTCACCAAGCTCGCAACGCTCAGAAACATAACGTAAGCCATGGAAGTTAGTGTTGGCACCAGACAGCACAGTACCTAAATTCTTACCTTGCAGTTTGTTTTGCTCAGCAAACTTCTTCAAACCCGCCAGAGCAAGCGCGCCAGAAGGCTCTGCAATCGCACGGGTGTCTTCAAAGATGTCTTTTACTGCTGCGCAGATTTCATCGCTAGAGACGGCAATATGGCCATCAATGTACTTTTGGCATAGACGGAAAGTCTCTTCGCCAATGCGTTTTACAGCGACGCCATCGGCAAACATGCTGACTTGGTCTAGTACTACTGGCTCACCAGCATCCAAAGCAGCTTTGAGGCATGACGAATCTTCTGGCTCAACTGCAATCACTTTGATTTCTGGCATGAGCTGCTTCACAAGTACCGCAACACCGGCAGCCAAACCGCCACCACCGACAGGGACGAAGATGTAATCAAGGTGACCATTTTGCTGCAGCATTTCCATGCCTATGGTGCCTTGACCTGCAATCACCAGTGGGTGATCGAAAGGAGGGACAAATGTGTACCCATGCAGATCAGAAAGGCGTTCCGCTTCCGCTTTTGCCTCATCAAAGTTGCTGCCGTGCAGCACTACATTGCCACCGAAGCCACGTACCGCATCGACTTTGATGTCTGGTGTGGTTTTGGGCATCACGATGGTGGTCTTGATGCCTAGCTTAGTACCAGAGAGCGCCATGCCTTGAGCGTGGTTACCTGCCGATGCTGCAATGACACCAGCGGCTTTTTGTGCTTCAGATAAACTCGCCACCATGTTGTATGCACCGCGCAATTTGAACGAGTGTACGGGTTGGCGATCTTCACGCTTGATCTGCACGTTATTCCCGATACGTGCAGATAAACGAGGCATTTCTTGCAGTGGCGTCACTGTTGCTACTTCATAAACAGGTGCGCGAAGGATTTGGCGCAGATAATCTGCGCCAGTTTGGTTCACTTGTTTTTCGGGTTGAGCTTCCATCATTGCTAGCCCTCTAGCTTCGACTTGTCTCGTACTGCACCCTTGTCAGCACTGGTTGCCATACTCGCGTACGCTTTGAGTGCAAATGAAACTTCACGTTGGCGGTCAACTGGTTTCCAGCCTAGTTCGTCTTGTTTTGCACGGCGCTCAGCAAGTTCTTGTTCAGACACTTGGAGTGAAATTGAACGGTTTGGAATATCAATTGCGATCATATCACCTTCTTTTACCAGACCAATTGCACCGCCGTTTGCTGCTTCAGGAGAGGCGTGGCCGATAGAAAGACCTGATGTGCCGCCAGAGAAACGGCCGTCAGTCAGAAGTGCACACTCTTTGCCAAGGCCCATCGATTTTAGATAAGTGGTTGGGTAAAGCATTTCTTGCATGCCCGGACCACCTTTAGGGCCTTCGTAACGGATAACAACCACGTCGCCTGCTTTTACTTTGCCACCCAAGATGCCTTCTACGGCGTCTTCTTGGCTTTCGAAAACTACGGCTGGGCCAGTGAATTTATGAATGCTCTCATCCACACCAGCAGTCTTAACGATACAACCATCTAATGCGATGTTGCCTGATAGAACGGCTAGACCACCTTCTTGGCTAAAGGCATGATCGATAGTACGAATACAACCTTCCGCACGGTCGTCATCAAGGCGATCCCAGCGGCAATCTTGTGAGAACGCTTGAGTAGTACGAATACCCGCGGGACCTGCGCGGTAGAACTTAAGTACTTCTTCGTCTTCAGTTTGGATGATGTCGTATTTCGCCAGCTGCTCTTTCATCGAAAGGCCAAGCACGGTGCGCGCATCATTGTGTAGAAGACCTGCACGATCTAACTCACCAAGAATTGCCATGACGCCACCAGCGCGGTGTACGTCTTCCATGTGATATTTCTGGGTAGATGGTGCCACTTTACATAGGTGTGGTACTTGGCGTGATAGGCGATCGATATCTTCCATATCGAAATCCACTTCACCTTCTTGCGCTGCAGCCAACAGGTGCAAAATGGTGTTGGTTGAGCCACCCATTGCAATATCCAGTGCCATCGCATTTTCGAACGCATCAAACGTAGCGATGTTGCGTGGCAGTGCTGATTCGTCATCTTGCTCGTAGTAACGACGAGTCAGTTCAACGATGCGACGACCTGCATTAAGGAACAGCTGTTCACGGTCTGCGTGCGTTGCCAGCATAGAACCGTTACCTGGTTGAGAAAGACCCAGTGCTTCCGTTAGACAGTTCATTGAGTTTGCAGTGAACATGCCTGAACACGATCCACACGTTGGACATGCGCTGCGTTCGATCTGCTCGCTTTGCTCATCAGACACTTTTGGATCCGCGCCTTGGATCATCGCATCTACAAGGTCTAGTTTGATGATCTGATCAGAAAGCTTGGTTTTACCCGCTTCCATTGGACCACCAGAAACAAAGATAACAGGGATGTTAAGACGCATAGATGCCATCAACATTCCTGGAGTGATTTTGTCACAGTTAGAGATACATACCATGGCATCGGCACAGTGCGCGTTGACCATGTATTCTACTGAGTCTGCGATCAGTTCGCGTGAAGGCAGTGAGTACAGCATGCCGCCGTGACCCATTGCGATACCATCATCAACCGCGATGGTGTTGAATTCTTTCGCAATACCGCCAGCTTTTTCGATTTCGCGTGCTACAAGCTGACCCATGTCTTTCAGGTGTACGTGACCCGGAACAAATTGAGTAAACGAGTTTACAACGGCGATGATTGGTTTACCGAAGTCTTCTTCTTTCACACCCGTTGCACGCCACAGTGCTCGTGCACCCGCCATGTTACGACCATGTGTGGTGGTAGCTGATCTATATTTTGGCATTTCCTAATCCTTCTTACTTCTGTTCTGGGTACACATAGTCTAACCAGCCCCACTTATCTTCCGTGGTGCCGTCAAATAGGCCAAAGTAGGCTGCTTGTAGTTCTTTAGTGATAGGGCCGCGCTTACCAGTGCCCACTTCAATCTTGTCGATGGTTGCCACTGGTACAATCTCAGCCGCAGTACCTGTCATGAAGACTTCATCGGCAAGGTAAAGGGCTTCACGAGCAATGTTCGCTTCACGGACTTCGTAGCCTTTATCGCGTGCAATTGTCATGATCGAGTCACGAGTGATGCCCGGTAGAATCGCGCTAGTTGCTGGTGGTGTGGTGATTACGCCATCTTTGATAACGAAGATGTTTTCACCAGCCCCTTCCGATAGGTAACCATCTACGCTTAGCGCAATACCTTCGTCGTAACCGTGACGACGCGCTTCACCACCAACCAGTAGTGAAGATAGGTAGTTACCGCCTGCTTTAGCCGCAGTTGGGATGGTGTTTGGCGCAGCGCGATTCCAGCTTGAAATCATCGCATCGACACCTTTTTCTAGCGCTTCTTCGCCTAAGTAAGAGCCCCAAGGAAATGCTGCAATGATTAGATCCATCTCAGTGCCAACTGGTGGACATACGCCTAAGCCAACATTACCGACAAAACCCAATGGACGAATGTAAGCGCTATCGAGTTTGTTTTGGCGCAGTGTTTCGCGGGTCGCTTCCATGATTTCTTCTACAGAGAAAGGGATCGGAAAGCGGTAAATCTTGGCAGAATCTTTTAGACGTTGTGCATGCTCACGGTGACGGAAGACAATTGGGCCTTTTGGTGTGTTGTAACAGCGCACGCCTTCAAACACGGATGTACCATAGTGCATTGCGTGAGTCAGAACGTGAACGTTCGCCTCTGCCCATGGAACCATCTCACCATTAAACCAAATGAAATCTGCAGTTTTCGTTGCCATTTGTTGCCTTCCTTATGCACTTACGTGTTGTTGTAAGTTGTGATTTGGCAGTTCATCGTTGCGGATTTTTAGCACCTCAACCTTACGAACGTCCCACAACTTCTCTATTTGATTGATCAAAAACGAGATTGGTCGATCGCTGTCGACGATGATCTCGACGCTGGCTACTTTGCTTTCGTGGTTTTGCGTAGCAGCGACTTGTTTGATCACGAAGCCTCGGTGACGAATCACACGTAGAACGCGCTCCAACAGTACCGGTTTGTCATCGGCTTTGATGTCGAGTAAATATCTGTCCATGCGATTGTCTCCTATGTATTTTCCAACATATCACTGTTTGATGCGCCAGGTGGCACCAATGGCCACACGTTTTCTTCTTCATCAATCAAAACGTGAAGCATGTAAGAAGTTTCACTCGCTAGCATCTCTTTGAGAGCAGGTTCGACTTCTTCTTTCTTGGTGATGGTTTTGCCCGGGATATCGAACGCTTTTGCTAACATCACGAAATCTGGGTTGTCATCAAGAATGGTTTCACTGTGGCGACCGTCAAAGAATAATGACTGCCATTGGCGAACCATGCCAAGACGTTGGTTATTAAGAAGGACAATCTTCACTGGAATCTGACGACGCTTCAGCGTGCCCAATTCCTGAACGTTCATCATAAATGAACCGTCACCTGTAATAAGGATAGACTGATCATCAGGACGTGCGACTGCAGCACCCATCGCCGCTGGCAAGCCAAAGCCCATGGTGCCAAGGCCAGCAGAAGTGATAAAATTTTGTGGTTCGCGTGGCTGGATATGTTGCGCTGCCCACATCTGGTGCTGACCGACGTCGGTCGAGACAATTGAGCTATCTGGCATCATGTCAGACAGTTGTTTAAGCAATAGCGGTGCGTAGATTAACTCGCCTGGGTGGTCGTAACGCCACTTAAAGCCGCTGCGCAGACTTTCACTGTGATGAACCCACGGTGAGATATCTTGAGTCAGCTCTAGCTGAGGAAGAATGGTGTTGATGTCGCCACGTAATGGTGCGTTGGCGTGGCGCAGTTTATGAATCTCCGCAGCATCAATGTCGATGTGAATCACTTTCGCATTTGGTGCAAACGTGTCGAGCTTACCCGTCACACGGTCATCAAAACGCGCGCCAACCACGATCAATAGATCAGCTTCTTGAACCACTAGATTGGCGGCTTTGGTGCCGTGCATACCCAACATACCAAGATAGTGAGGATCATGGCGTTCAATGGTACCGAGGCCTTTTAATGTGCTAACTGCAGGCATTGGGTTTAAGCGAAGAAATTCGCGTACTGCATCGGTTGCTTTCGCAAGTTGCACGCCACCACCAACATACAACACTGGGCGAGTAGATGCTTCCAGCACATCTTGCGCACGTTTGATATCTTCAGCGCTGACATCTTCGATTGCTGGTGCTATGTATGGAGGAAGAAGGTCTGTAGGTGCTTGAGCGAGTTGAACGTCTTTGGCGATATCGACAATGACTGGACCCGGACGACCGGTTTTTGCGACCTCAAAGGCTTCGGCAAGTGTCGGAGCTAGATCTTCAATTTCGGTCACGAGATAGCTGTGCTTAGTACAGGCTAGGGACATTCCGATCACATCCATTTCTTGGAATGCATCGGTACCGATATGAGAGCTAGCAACCTGGCCTGTGATGGCAACTAGAGGTACGGAGTCAAGGAAAGCGTCGGCAAGGCCGGTAACAAGGTTAGTGGCTCCTGGGCCGGAAGTTGCCATGCACACAGCAACGTCTTGAGTGGAACGAGCCATCCCGATAGCAGCCATAGCGGCCCCTTGCTCGTGACGGCATAGGATGTGTTCCACCCCACCGTCATACAAAGCATCATAGATTGGCATGATGGCCCCGCCGGGGTAGCCAAAAACGGTTTCGATGCCTTGCTGTCTTAAAGCGGCTACGACAAGTTGTGCACCAGTCATCGTAAACCTCCTTTGCTACGTTGTGGCTCGTAGCGATTGCCATATTTATTGCACTTCATGTGCACTCCCATTCTTCCCGTTAAACTGTCCGAGGGTTAGACAGATGACAACTTGTAGTTGTAAAAAAACCCCCGGACTTTTCAGTGCGGGGGTTTTTTGTAATTTGTGGTTACCTTTCGCCCACAATACCCCGCGCGGTGCCAATAATGACCACGATAATCAGGGCTAGCAGTGCGTTGATATGAGCGAAAAGGTTCATCTGTCTGTCGTTCTTTTTTCGTTAAAAAATGTTGTGTAATGTTCTACGAAATTGTTTGCGTCATTAGTGGTATCACACAATTCCGCTGCATGACAAGCAAAAAGTCATTCTTTTTTCACATTAACTCTCAATTGGGACGCGGTATATAACATAACCAACTAGATAAAACATTTGTTTACAGAGTGTTCAAAAAAATTGAGGAACGTATGGGGCTGGCAATCATTCATAGTCGAGCAAGCGTCGGGGTGCAAGCGCCATCGGTTAGTGTAGAAGTTCATATCAGCAACGGCATGCCAGGGTTTACCTTAGTAGGCTTGCCAGAGACAACGGTAAAAGAGTCCAAAGATCGCGTACGCAGTGCGATCATTAATTCTAACTTTCAATTTCCTGCTAAGCGGATCACCGTGAACTTGGCTCCGGCAGATCTACCCAAGGAGGGAGGGCGTTTTGATCTTCCTATTGCATTGGGAATTTTGGCCGCTTCGGAGCAAATCGCGACAGATAAGCTCAAAAACTACGAATTTGTTGGTGAGTTAGCGTTATCTGGTGGTCTGAGACCTGTAAAAGGTGTGCTGCCTGCTGCGCTGGAAGCCAGTAAGATTCAACGTCATTTGGTCGTCCCACATGTGAATGGCGATCAGGCGGCGCTGGTGGGGAAGGAACAACATAAATCGGCCCAATCATTACTGGAAGTATGTGCCGAGCTTTGTGGTCAACATCGACTGAATCTTTTTCAAACGCCTAAGCGAAAAACGATCGAAAAACATGGTCGAGACTTACAAGATATTATTGGCCAACAACAAGGTAAGCGAGCACTGGAGATTGCTGCCGCTGGAAACCACAACTTACTTTTCCTTGGCCCGCCAGGTACTGGAAAAACGATGTTGGCTTCGCGTTTGTGTGACTTATTACCGGAAATGAGTGACGAAGAAGCAATGGAAACCGCTTCGGTGGCATCGTTGACTCAGAGTGAAATTAATGAGCATAACTGGAAGTCGCGTCCGTTTCGTTCTCCGCATCATTCAAGTTCAATGGCGGCATTAGTCGGCGGTGGTTCGGTACCCAGACCAGGGGAGATCTCTTTAGCCCACAACGGGTTATTGTTTCTCGATGAAATGCCCGAATTTGATCGTAAAGTTCTGGACTCGTTACGCGAACCGCTCGAATCTGGCGAGATCATTATCTCTCGAGCGCAAGGTAAAACACGCTTTCCGGCTCGTTTCCAATTAGTCGGAGCCTTGAACCCAAGCCCGACAGGATATTACGAAGGCAATCAAGCGCGCACCAATCCACAAGCTATTTTGCGCTACCTTGGTCGATTATCTGGACCACTGTTAGATCGCTTTGATATGTCTTTAGAAATCCCAGCTTTGCCCAAAGGGACATTAGCAGAAGGTGGTGATCGCGGTGAGCCGACTGCTATCGTAAAAGCGCGTGTGAGCCATGCGCGTAACAATATGCTAAACCGCAGTGGTAAGGTCAATGCACTGCTAGGTAGTCGAGAAATTGAGGCGTTTTGTCCCTTGCATAAGAGTGATGCTGAGTTTCTTGAAACCGCTTTGCATCGTTTAGGGCTCTCGATTCGTGCATATCATCGTATTATCAAAGTGGCGCGAACAATCGCCGATCTGGATGGGGCGGAGCAAATTGAACGAACGCACTTGGCCGAGGCGCTTGGGTATCGAGCGATGGACCGTTTGCTGAAACAGCTTACGGCGCAAGCGGTATAGACAGCAAAGTGTCATCGCAACAAGTGTTGTAAGCACCTTGTTGCGATGAAGGACGTTAGAAGGTGTAGTTGAGACCAAGCGACAATAGGTACTCTTTCTCCTCATAAAACGTGATATTCGAGTCAGTTTGGCTATAGCCGGCTAAAGAAATGAACGACCAGTCTTGCCAGTCAAATACGTTTTGATATTCGTAGGCCGCAAATAGGCTGATGGTGTCGTCATTTCGTGTTTTAGCAAAAGTTTGGCTAGCTGCTTGATAGTCTTTCCATGCATAACCCGCGGTGAGGGCCAATCGATGACGGTTGATAAATTTAAACCAGCTAATGTCAAATCCGTACGAATCAAATGACTCCGCCTTACCGTCGGCATCTTGATTGATGTAGGTGAAAGCGGGTTGCAACATAGATGTTTGGTTGAGTGGAATGCGATAGTCGCCTTTGACATAGTAAAGGTTAGCATCGCGAGCAAGTGAGCGGTCTGTCACTGCCTCCTGCTCGATGTCTTTATCAGCATAAGCAAGATCAAGGTTGAAGTTCTTATCAATCAACCCTTTGATCTGAAAGCGATACGCATTGCCGTCAACATCCGTCTCTTTACGTGCGGTTCCTACTTGATAAGGGTTGCGCCAAGTTTCGCCTTTGAGTACCGTCGGCAGATAGGAAACATCGAGCACGGTGCCAGATTGTAGCTCGTGTTGATAGCCCAACTGAAAAGCGAGTGTACCTACCGCGACATCTGAGCGTGTGGTACCGGCGTAAACTTGGTGGTTGAGTCGGCTACCAAAGGTGTATGTCACACTCCCTAGCGGTGCAGCGATAACGGAACTGTCACTATCGGCACGCTTATCGAGAGAATCGATGGTGTTACTATTTTCTGTATTGAAATTGGATTCTGATGATATGAATCCGGCATTCAGCGAAATTTCACCGCCAAAACCTGCGGTTTCAGCGAGTTGAGCCTGAGCAGAACTGACGACAAAGGCCAAAGGCAAGAGAAGTAGCCTTGGTTTCATTCGTTATCTCCTTGTTGTCGAATGAGTGGTGCACATATTGGTTGCGGTAACAAATCTGACCATTTCCACGCATGTTCCAATGTGGCAAAGGCGCAGTATAATTACACGCTGTTTTATTCTTCACACATTATCACTGTTGTTTGACTATCATGTTGGCATATTTGTTATTTTTTTTTAACGCTTCTTTTGTGATTCTCAATTCTGCGGTTTGTTCACTCGCAATTTGTGTTATCGCTGTATTTAAAATATTGCTTCCTGGCGTAAAGCTAAAAGCGATAGCGACCGTTTGTGCCAATAAGGTGATGTGGTTATGGGCTACCGTTAATGCGTGCATTCTGGCGGTATCTAACCGTGTTGAGTGGGATGTTCAGGGCGGTGAAGCGCTTAAAAAAGACGGGTGGTATCTGCTGATCAGTAATCATCTCAGTTGGACAGATATTGTTGTGCTTTGCTGCGTGTTTAAAGACCGTATTCCCATGCCGAAGTTTTTCCTCAAGCAACAACTGCTGTATGTGCCTTTCATCGGGATGGCGTGTTGGGCGCTCGACATGCCATTTATGCGTCGCTATTCGCGAGAGTATCTGATCCGCAATCCTCATAAGCGAGGTCAAGATTTAGAAACGACACGTCGCTCGTGCGCTAAATTCAAACACACTCCAACCACAGTGGTTAACTATGTCGAAGGAACCCGATTTACCGAAGAAAAGCAGCGTAAGAGTAAAGCAAACTATCAATATTTGCTGCAACCAAAATCGGGCGGGATTGCGTACACGTTAGCGGCGATGGGGGAACAGTTCGAGAGCATTATCGACGTTACGTTGGCGTACCCAGAAAATACGCATAAACCGTTCAAGGATTTATTGATGGGCCGCATGAGCAAGGTGGTTGTGCGTGTAAATGTGTTACCCGTTGATGAAAGAGTGCTTGGTGATTACTTCAACGATAAGCCCTATAAGCGGCAATTTCAACAATGGCTGAGTGATGTGTGGCAAGAAAAAGATCGGTTACTACAAGAGATTTACAAGTAAACAAAAGGGGAGCGACGTGCTCCCCTTTTGATTGATATCGATGTGCTTATTTTAGTGTCAGCAAGTAGTTCACCAGAGAGAAGTACTCATCCATCGTTTTGATGCTTTGTGCTTGAACTAGGTATTTGTTGTTAACGATAACCGCAGGAACGCCGGTTAGACCGCTGTTTTCAAATTGCTTGTCCATACGGCGAACCATTGAATCAACCGCGAAGCCTTTGAATGCAGAATCGAATTTTTTCGCATCTACACCTTCATCAAGGAAGATTTGACGAAGTTCTTCATCATTACGTGGTGCTTTCTTTAGATTGTGGATGCGGTTAAACATCACTGGCACCATTTTGTCTTCCACTTTTAATGCAACCATCGTTGCGTAGGCTTTGCTCATTGATGGGCCCATGTTGCCACCCATGAAAGAAACGTGGTTTTTTAATAGCTTAGTACCTTCTGGTAACTGCTTTTTCAGTTGCTGGATAACCGGTTCAAAGCTATTACAGTGCGGGCAGTAGAAAGAGAAAAACTCCGTCACAAGAGGTTTTTTTGATGCCTCAAGATCCAATACTTTGTAATGTTCACCTTCTTTGAATTGCGCTGCATGTGCCGACAGGCTTAACATCAGCATAGAAAACAGTGCGAACAGTTTTTTCATCGAAATATCTCCATTTTTGAATTTTTGGCCTGACTTACCACTGAGGCATTAAAGACAGCGGTGCTTCTTCTAAAGCGGCGATCTGCTCTTTAAATGCAAGGACCTGACCTTCCCAGTATTTTGGCTCATTAAACCATGGAAAAGCGAGAGGAAATGCAGGGTCATGCCAACGTTTTGCTAGCCATGCCATATAGTGCACCATTCGTAGACCGCGAAGTGGCTCGATTAGTTTCAATTCTGCAGGATTAAAGTCGCAAAACTCTTGGTAAGCCTCTAAAACAATATCCAACTGCATCAGTTTGTCTTGGCGTTCACCGTTCAATAGCATCCATAAGTCTTGTACTGCAGGGCCGTTACGAGCGTCATCCAAATCAACAAACATAGGGCCATCTCGCCACAAAATATTGCCTGGGTGGCAATCGCCATGCAAACGAATCATATTGAAGCCTTCTTGCCAGTGGCTTTCAATTGATTTGATCAGCATATCCAAGTCATTGAAGAAGCTGTTCTCCAAGTGCATTGGAATCATATTGGCGTTTTGCAGAATCTCTCTTGGTTGATACAGGTATTCTTGTAAGCCGATCGTAGGGCGATGTTGGAAGGCTTGGCGGCTGCCGACTTTATGGATGCGGCCAAGGAAACGCCCTACACCTTCGAGCTGATCTAAATTGTCAACCTCGTATTGGCGACCACCCACGCTATCAAACAGCGCAAAAGCATAGCCTTGATAGTGATGCAGGGTTTCACCGTTGATGCGCACAGGTGGTGCGACGGGGATCTCATTGCCAATCAGCTCTAAAGTAAAGTCGTGTTCCTCTTGGATCTGTTCATTGCTCCAACGTTCAGGACGGTAAAACTTGACGACATAACGACGACGCTCTTCGTCAGTGAATTGATAAACACGGTTTTCGTAGCTATTGAGGGGAAGAAAGCCTGATTCTGCGCGAACGCCGATGCTTTCTAACGCGTACCACATAAAGTCTGGGGTAAGGGCGTCAAAGTTAAACATACTTTGGGACATATAAACAAAAAGGCTCATTACTGAGCCTTTTTCCGTTAGTCACTGAAGTAGCGCTATAGTTTTTTAATAAAACGGCTTTCTACTTCAATAGTGAATTCGTTGCTCTTATCGGTGAGTATAAACTGAATTGTCGTAATCGCAGAGTTTAGCTTGTCAGGATCGGCACCAAGACTCATTGGCAGGTTCAATACCTCACCTGGCTGGACCTGAATTGTCTGCTTACCATACCAGCTTACATCGGATAGCCCTTCAACATCCAACGAGTACTCTTGCACTTGCTGAGTTTTGTTGATCACCTTGAGGGTGTAGGTGTTTTCTACTTCTCCCGAGCCATTAACGCGGAACAGTTGGTTACGGTCGCGAATAACACTCATGCCGGCTGGGTCTACCGCTGCAATTTGGGCAAAGAAAAGACCGACCATGACGAGTAGTACGGCACCATAGCCTAACAGCTTCGGACGCATGACTTTGGTACTCTTACCCGATAAGCGATGCTCGGTGGTGTAACTAATTAAGCCTTTCTCGTAGCCCATGCGATCCATGGTGTTATCACACGCATCAATACAGGCGCCACAGTTGATACATTCATACTGCAAGCCGTCACGAATATCGATACCTGTTGGGCACACCTGCACACACAAATCACAATCAATACAATCACCCAAACCAAGTTGCTTTGGATCGGCTTTACGCGGACGTGGGCCACGTTTTTCCCCACGTTTTGCATCGTAGCCAACGATGAAGGTGTCTTTATCAAACATGGCAGACTGGAAGCGCGCGTAAGGACACATGTGAATACACATGATGGAACGCATCCAACCAGCATTACCATAGGTACAAATGGCAAAGAACATTACCCAAAAGACGGGCCAGAAGTTGGCGTTAAAGGTGAAAAAGTCGATAACCAATTGCTTCATTGGCACGAAGTAGCCAACAAAAGTAAAACCAGTGGCGAGTGCAATGGCAAACCAAGCTATATGTTTGACGGTTTTACGCATCGCTAAATTCGCCGTCAGCTTATTGGAGTCTTGTTTACGGCGTTTATTGGCACTACCTTCGAGCTTCTCTTCAAACCAGATATACATGAAGGTCCAGACGGTTTGTGGGCAGAGGTAGCCACACCAAACTCGACCTAAGAAGGTGGTAATAAAGAACAACCCAAACGCCGCGATCACAAACAGCAAGGCGAGTAGGGTAAGATCTTGTGGGTACAACGTGGTACCGAAAAAGTTGAACTGCTGGTTGCCAATATCAAGCAAGATCGCTTGACGTTCACCGTAAGGGATCCACGGTATCAAAGCGAAGAGAAGCAGTAAAAACCAACCACCGTAACGACGCAGTTTCTGGTAAGTCCCTTTGCTTTCGCGTACATAGATGCGATTACTTGGGTTGAACCGATCCCCGTTTCCTTTATGGGTTTTGGGATTATAGGTTTTAGGAGTCACATCTTTGATATCGATCTTGTCCTGACTCATGCACTCATCCTTCTTAGGCTTTTATAATGTACGGCGTCATTTCTATTGATGTCGCTCGATGACATTGCTGCTCGTTCCGTCATAAAGATGACCGAACATAATTATTTTAGTAAATACTGATGAACGGCGATTATACAATCAATAACAATTCCGTTTCTTTAACGCAGTCAATGTTTAACAACAAAAATCAGTACAGTTAACCTGATAATTGGCTGAACAGTTATAACCAATTGTGGGACTAAAAACTTTGGTTATAAAAAAGCGACTCACAGAGAGAGTCGCTTAAAGAATACTGGCTGTTGAGCTGGTTATTTGATGATGCCACGAGCGCGTAGGATCGCCGTTTTAAAATCGTCCTCTTGGTCTTTTTTGAGTCCAGGGATCATTTCATCTTTGCTGCTATTACGCATTTTAAGGTGGTAGATCAGTACATCGTCGGTCAGATCTTCTAGCTTTCCTTCATAGCCTGCTTCTTTTGCTAGCTTAACGATGAACTGCAATAGATTCAGCTCTTGATCTTTATGCCATTCAGGCTCTAGTAGCTCAAGCAGCTCTTCAATGCGATGACACTTCATTTCTTTCTCCACAGAATTTATAGGTGTAATTAGCAGTAAAGGTACCAAATTGCTTTGCGAAGACCAAATAGGAAAAACTATCTCTTTCACTGTAGTTCGTTCTAAGTCTTTGAAGCTTTATGAGTCGCGTGCAAAGAAAAAAGCGCAGCTGGCGCCGCGCTTTTGATTAAGCTGCTTTGATAACTTTGGCCGGAACACTCGACATCATTGCTGTCTTCTCAACCAATGTCATTGCTGGCGCAACTTGCTTTGCCTTTGGTGCAGTAGTAAAGCCACTGCGGCGGCGCATTGCACTAGTATTAGTGTGTGCGAACCTGACTGTTGTTGGGCGCATTAATTTACCTAACTGTCAGGCATATCCATTGCCGATGTAATGGCCTGAATCATTATGAGCTAGGCTCCAACAAGATTGAAGAATCACTCTTCTGGCTCTCGCCAATCCAGTTAATGAGTCAGGAATACCGATATGCATGCATATCAAGTGTAAGATTAGCATCCTTGTAATAATTGGTCGATAGTTGAGCAATTGAATTGTTTAGATTTTGTCATTTTGTCGCGATGTTCGAGGCAATTTTTGTTTGATCCCACGATCAGCAGTAGTAGTATGAGATCTCGATGAAGGAGGTGCCTATGTCATTTTTGAAGAAGACACTTGCCAGTTTTGGGATTGGGAGCGCGAAGGTCGACTCAATCTTAAACCAAGACGTGCTATACCCAGGTCAAAGTGTGGATGTGTCGATCCATGTATATGGTGGTGCGACTGAACAAGCGATCGACAACATTGATTTAAAACTCTGTTGCCGCTACATCGCAGAAGCCCCTGATGACCGTGGTGCGCGAGAAGGACACAGCATGCGCCGAGTACCTCAAACTCATGTGCTTGCTAAGTGGAGTCTCCCTTACGCATTTACCATCCATTCCGGCGAAGAGCGTACCTTCGATGTTAAGCTCGATGTGCCTTGGAACACGCCTATCACCATTGGTGATGCCAAAGTATGGTTAGAAACTGGCTTAGACGTTGCCGCTGCTTTGGATCCGACTGATAAAGACATCCTCACCGTTCGACCTGATCCACTGATGGATGCGGTACTATCTGCATTTGAAGCGCAAGGTTTACGAATTCGCCAGGTGGAATGCGAGGAAGTGAAAGGATTCGATCTACCATTTGTGCAAGAGTTTGAACTGGTGCCAACCGACGGACCTTACCACGGCGTGTGGCGCGAATTAGAATTTGTTGCCCACCGCAGTGAGCAAGAGCTCAAGTTGTGGTTTGAAGTTGACCGCACACGCAAGGGGCAAGGTGGCATGCTCGCGAGCTTACTGAGTAGTGGCAAACTCAAGCGAGAGCTGACCATTCCTGCCACGACTAAGCCAGATCAAGTTGGCGAACTGGTACTCAATTATCTCGATCAAACTACTGCCGTTCATGAGTCTTAATTTAAGCTTACACGTGTAAGCCTAATGTGCCATACTAGAGCAAATTTCAAACTCTAGTATAGGCGCATTGATGTCCGAGCTGCAGAAACCTCAATACAGTCAACGTGAAGAACTGGCCAATACCATCACCCACGGTATAGGGATGATTTTTGGTATTGTTGGCTTGATACTGCTGTTAGTTAAAGCCATAGACCATCAAGCTGACACTTTAACGCTTACCAGTATGGCGATTTATGGTGCGAGTATTATCGTGCTATTTTTGGCCTCGACGCTCTATCATGCGATCCCTCATCCCAAAGCGAAACGTTGGCTAAAAACCTTCGACCACTGTGCTATTTATCTTTTGATAGCAGGCAGCTATACCCCTTTCTTGTTAGTCAGCTTAAGAACACCTCTAGCATTTGGGTTGATGATCGTTATTTGGAGCATTGCGTTGATCGGCATCATCATGAAAGTTGCGTTCGTCTATCGATTTAAAAAGCTTTCTTTGATGACGTATTTGGTGATGGGATGGTTATCGTTGATTGTGATTTATCAGTTGGCGATTAACTTGGATGTCGGCGGACTTACACTGCTTGCTGCTGGTGGAGTTGTGTATTCACTGGGTGTGATTTTCTACGTTGCGAAGCGCATTCCCTTTAACCATGCGATTTGGCACGGCTTTGTTTTGGCTGGCTGCGTGTGCCATTTCTTTGCTATTTATTACTTTGTTGAGCCTATCTAGCCGATAGGCTCAACAAAGAATATTAAACACGTATTAGCGAGTTTTTACCTCTAGCACTTTGGCAGAAAACTGGTATTGCTGTGATTGCGGTACAGCCAATTTAATGCTCTTACCTTGCTCCGCTTGCTGAGGTCGCAGGTAGGTATCCGCCATGCGCTTGATGGATTGCCAAACAGTCACGTTTTCTTTTGCCAGTTGCTGACCAGACATATCAAACACTTGCACCTCAACTTCCACTTGAATGACAGATTGAGAGCTTTGGTTAGTGATTGATGTAGGTAAAACAAGCTCACCGCTTTGATAGCTTGCTGAACCAATCAATACATCCACACCTGAATCTGATAGCTGCATGGTTGGCTTTTTGGCGTTTACCACCACGGTCGTGCCAACGGTTTTCGTTATCACTGGGATTGTCGCAATCGCAGGAGCTGCGATTGTTTCAACTACGCTTGCTGTTGTTTGTGTCTCCGTCGCTTGCTGCGCCGGTTTTTTCATGACGTACTCCCAGGTAAAGTCATCGTTCAACTTCACTTCTCGACCATCGGCTAAAGTGATGACCTCGGCGGCGTATGTGGATGAGGCGGCAAGTAGGGTCGCCAGAGTAATCCATGTTTTCATTGTTATACCTTTTAATTAGAGTCTGCTTAGCGGCGCCAAAACGCAGGAAAGAACAGTACAAGAATAGTCAGAATTTCCAAGCGGCCCATTAACATCCCAAAGCTTAAGAGCCATTTGGCAGTATCGGGCAGAGGCGCGAAGTTGCCTGTCGGGCCAATCACACTGCCCATACCAGGGCCAACATTGGCAACGGCGGTGATTGAGCCAGAAATACTGGTCACAGGGTCGAGGCCTAGTGCACTTAAACAACCCGCGATAAAGATAATAGTGATAAAAAACATCAAGCCAAATGCCACCACTGAGCGAACAATATCATCATTCACCGGTCGCTGGTTATAACGCTGTACAAACACTCCTGAAGGGTGAATCAACTTCATCATTTGTTTGTTTAGCAGCGTCATTGCAATTTGGAAGCGGAAGATTTTGATCCCGCCAGACGTTGAGCCTGAGCATGCCCCCGCCATCATTAAGAATGCGAAAAGAGTGGTGGGTAATGCGCCCCATGCGGTGAAGTCTTCTAAGCCAAAGCCAGTTGTGGTGACGACAGAGACAATATTAAACATCGACACTCGCAGGGCATCCAAAATGGTGTACCCATCTCGAATCACTAACCAAGCTGAAATCACTAAGCTTGAGAATACGAACAGGTACGCAAATCCTCTAACTTGAGCGTCGTTAACCAACACATCAATACGGCGTTTACGTAACGCGGCGATAAAGAGCAAAAACGGCAAACCACCTAAGAACATAAAGGTAGTGGCCACCCAATGTGCGCCATTAGAGAAGTGGTTCATTGACCCATCAGATGTAGAGTATCCACCCGTCGATAGCGTAGTAAAGGCATGGTTGGTTGCTTCGAACAGGTTCATGCCGGTGATCAAGTAGCCCAAAATACATAGGCCCGTTAGCATCAAATAAACCGCTACGATGTTTTTGGCGACCGTTTTCGCTCTTGGACTACTTTTATCCGACCAATCTGATGATTCGGTTTGGAATAGCTTCATACCACCGACATTCAGCATAGGTAACACTGCTACCGCCATCACGATAAAACCAATGCCACCAAGCCATTGTAAAATAGAGCGCCACAGCAATATGCTCGGCGCCATGTTGTCTAGGCCACTGAGCACCGTTGAGCCCGTCGTGGTGATACCCGACATCGTTTCGAAGTAGGCGTCGGTGAAGCTGATGTGGTTGATAAACACAAATGGCAAGGCGGCAAACGCACTCGCGATGGTCCAAACCAAACTGGTGATGAGGAACATATCGCGTACGCTGAGTTTGAACTTGGCGGTTCGACCTATCGTTAGGCAGATGAAGGCGGCAAGGTGCGTGATCACAACGGCTTGGGCGAAATCGAGGAATCCCCCCGTACCGGTAAAGAAAGCGACCAAAGTCGGCACGTACATAAACAGGGCCAGTTTGGATAAAACTAGCCCGATAACAAACAGTACGGGACGTAAGTTGACCATAGGAAAATCCTAGAGGAAGAATGGACTCGGCTGGAATAGCGCTTCGACGTCTGATACGTATTTTTTGTTGACCAGGAACATCACCACATGGTCATCCTGTTCGATGACCGTACGGTCGTGGGCAATAAGAACTTCTTCGCCACGAACGATAGCACCAATGGTGGTCCCAGGTGGAAGCTTTATATCTCCAATCGCACGTCCAACCACTTTAGATGTACTTTCATCACCGTGAGCGACGGCTTCAATCGCTTCCGCAGCGCCGCGGCGAAGTGAGGACACGTTTACGATATCAGCGCGACGAACGTGCGTTAGCAAGGCTGAAATAGTGGCTTGCTGAGGTGAGATTGCTACATCAATTACGCCGCCTTGTACCAGGTCTACATAAGCGCCACGTTGGATCAGCACCATCACTTTTTTAGCGCCCATGCGTTTTGCCAACATTGCAGACATGATGTTGGTTTCATCTTCGTTGGTCAGCGCGATGAAGACGTCGACTTGGTCGATGTTCTCTTCCGAGAGAAGCTCTTGGTCTGCCGCATCACCGCAGAACACGATGGTGTTTTCTAGTTGCTCAGAGAGCTTTTCTGCACGCTGGTAGTTACGCTCAATCAGCTTCACGCTGTAAGTTTGCTCTAGGCGTTTTGCCAAGCTTGCGCCGATGTTACCCCCGCCAACAATCATGATGCGGCGGTACGGTTTTTCTAGGCGCTGAAGCTCACTCATCACTGAGCGAATATGATTACTTGCTGCAACGAAGAACACTTCATCGTCGGCTTCAATGATGGTGGTACCTTGTGGGCGAATCGGACGGCCTTGACGGAAAATCGCCGCCACACGGGTATCAATGTGCGGCATGTGCTCACGCAAAGCAGACAACGCATTACCCACCAGCGGGCCACCATAGTAGGCTTTCACCGCCACTAGGCTGACTTTCTGTTCAGCAAAGCTCACCACTTGCAGCGCGCCTGGGTATTGGATCAGACGTTCGATGTAGCTCGTGACGAGTTCTTCTGGTGCGATAAGGTGATCAACAGGAATGGCGCCAGATTTAAACAGGGCTTCTTTTTCTGCCAAGTATTCTGGAGAGCGAATACGCGCAACGCGGTTTGGGGTATTGAATAGAGTGAACGCGACCTGACAGGCGGCCATGTTGGTTTCATCAGTGTTGGTTACTGCGACGAGCATATCGGCGTCTTGCGCGCCAGCTTCGTGTAGCACGTCTGGATGGCTCGCATGGCCATTGACCACACGTAGGTCGTATTTGTCCTGCAATTCACGCAGTCGGTCGGCATTATTGTCGACGATGGTGATGTCGTTGTTTTCACCCACTAGGTTTTCTGCCAGTGTGCCGCCAACCTGACCTGCACCAAGAATAATGATCTTCATACTCTTTTCTCGTATCTGAAAAAGGCGATTGAAATCACTTCAATCGCCCTATTTAGCATGCTGTTACGCGTGTGTTTTAGTTAGTACTGCGTAGTAGAAACCATCCATATCTTCTTCGCCTGGTAGAATTTGACGACCAGGCTGGTCGGGATCAGAATCCAGCAGTTGCGCATCCGCGGTACGTGCTAAAAACGCTTTTACTTGCTCCACGTTTTCTTGCGGTGTGATTGAACAAGTCGCGTAAACCATGGTGCCGCCGGGCTTCAGTTGCGTCCACATGGCATCAAAAATTTCACTTTGCAGCTCTGCTAATGCGGTGATGTCGTCTGCACGACGTAGCCATTTGATGTCTGGGTGACGACGAATCACGCCAGTCGCAGAACATGGGGCATCCAGCAAAATGCGATCAAATTGCTCGCCTTGCCACCATTCTTGTGGATTACGCGCATCACCGCAAACCACTTTTGCCTGAAGGTTGAGACGCTTCAGGTTTTCATGCACACGTTTCAAGCGTGTGTCGTCGCAGTCAATCGCGACCACTTCACTGCCTGACGTGCGCTCTAGAATGTGCGCCGTCTTGCCACCTGGCGCTGCACAGCAATCTAAAATCAGTTCGCCGTCTTGTGGTTTTAGATAGTTGATCGAGAGCTGCGCCGCCGCATCTTGGACCGAAACCCAACCTTTTTCAAAACCAGGTAGCTTCATCACGTCACATGGTGCGGCCAATTTTATGGCGTCCATTGCTTCTGTGTGTGGCGTGCTATCAATGTTTTCATTTTTGAGCAGCGCAAGGTATTCATCACGAGTGTGGTGTTGATGGTTCACACGCAGCCACATTGGTGCTTTTTGGTTGTTCGCTTCAACAATGCTTTCCCATTGCTGTGGGTAGGCCTCTTGCAGCAGTTTTAGTAACCAGCTTGGGTGACCGTACTTGCCAGCGTTGTTGCTGACGGCCATTTGGTCGAGTTCTTCTTGGTTGCGCTGGTAGTTACGCAATACCGCGTTAATCAAACCACGCAGACGAGGACCTTTCAGCTCTTTAGTGCCTTCAACCGTTTCACCGACAGCTGCGTGCGCAGGAATGCGCATGAAGCTCAGTTGGTAAATACCAACCAGAATTAGGTGATGGAATACACGTTGTTTGCCTTTTAGCGGCTTATCCATCAATTGGTTTGCGATCATTTCTAGGCGAGGTAGGTAACGTAGCGCACCGTAACAGATCTCTTGTAACAGAGCGTGGTCACGAGGTCGTACCGTTTGTTGAGCCGCTGGAAGAGCGCTTGAAAGTGAGTGGCCCTTGTCGACGACAAGATACAGGACGTTAGCAGCCGCAGCGCGAACATTCATGATGAGTACCTTAAAGTAAAGGAGGGCATCTCTGCCCTCTAAAAGTTCGTATAATCGGGGATAATAACCCCTAGTATGGCTTAAACCAGCAGAGTGCCAACTTCAAACCAAGCCGCACGCGAATTCAGAATATCCTGAACTGACATGGCTTTTTTGCCCGGAACTTGCAGTTGCTCTAGCACCAGTACGCCGTTGCCTGTCGCAACATAAATACCGGTTTTATCTGCTTGTACGATGGTGCCGGCTGGCTTGTCACTGGTTTGCTCTGCCACACGGCTTTGCCATACTTTGATGCTGTTTTCTGCCGCCTCAAAGTGGCTCATTGGCCATGGGTTAAATGCACGAACGCAGCGCTCAATGTGCGCCGCATCGTCGTTCCAGTTGATGCGTGCTTCTTCTTTGCTGAGCTTTTTCGCATAGTTCGCTAGCTCATCGTCTTGCTTCACTGGCACTGCTTTACCCGCAGCAATGTCTACTAGGCAGTCAATCAGGGCTTCTGGACCAAGCTCAGCCAATTTTTCGTACATTGAAGCGCTGGTATCTGTCGCTTCGATTTGCAGAGTTGCAATCTTCAGCATATCACCAGTGTCGAGACCGATGTCCATCTGCATGATGGTCACGCCAGTTTCTGCATCGCCCGCCCAAATAGAGC
Source organism: Vibrio sp. Vb0304 (assembly GCF_033338995.1). Classification (NCBI taxonomy): domain Bacteria; kingdom Pseudomonadati; phylum Pseudomonadota; class Gammaproteobacteria; order Vibrionales; family Vibrionaceae; genus Vibrio; species Vibrio sp. Vb0304. The sequence goes on along the minus strand of NZ_JAWOTT010000015.1, from coordinate 10,066 downwards.
GTTGGATTGGAGCCGCACCACGCCAACGAGGTAGGATAGAACCATGTACGTTGATACAACCCAGTTTAGGGGTATCAAGAACCGCTTGTGGCAGCAGCATACCGTACGCCACGACAACCATGAGGTCGGCGTTCAGATCGGCAAGTTCTTGTTTCGCTTCGTCGGACTTAAAGCTTTCAGGTTGGTAAACCGGGATATTGTGTTCTAGCGCCAGTTGTTTTACCGGTGGCGCAGCCATTTTTTTGCCACGACCCGCTGGACGATCTGGGTTTGTGTAAACCGCGATGACTTCATGCTCCGAAGACAACAACGCCGCCAAGTGACGGGCGGCGAAATCCGGAGTACCTGCAAAGACAATTCGTAAAGACTGACTCAAGGTAGACTTCCTTCTAATTGGTATGGTTCGAGATTAAGCGTTTTGCTGCTTCTCGTTAAAGCGTTTGATTTTCGCTAGCTTGTCCTGAATGCGTTTGCGTTTCAGTGGCGATAGGTAATCCACGAACAGCTTACCTTGTAAGTGATCAAGCTCGTGTTGAACACAAATCGCTAGCAGGTCGTCGGCTTCAAAGGTGAACTCTTTGCCATCACGATCCAGTGCTTTAACGGTAACTTCTGCAGCGCGAGGCACAAGTGCGCGCGCACCTGGTACCGACAGACAGCCTTCTTCGATGCCATCTTCGCCACGCTTTTCCAGAATCTCAGGGTTGATTAGCACCATCGGCTCATCGCGAGTTTCTGAAATATCAATCACTACGATACGTTTGTGGATATCAACCTGCGTTGCAGCAAGGCCAATACCTTCTTCGTCGTACATGGTTTCAATCATGTCATCGACGATTTTTTGAATCTCAGGTGTCACCGCTTCAACAGGCTTTGCGACTGTGCGCAGGCGATCATCCGGGAATGTTAATACTTGTAATACAGACATATTCACTCGAAATATTGAACTGTGCCGAAACAGCACAAACCTTGTTGGCTCAATTCTAGACATTTTATAGCCTAAATGACAGCATCCTTGCACCAATTTCCATTCTGGTTCCTGCTTAATAGACCAAGGACGAGGGTCATGAATCGAATTTTCCGCAACGTTGCCAGTGTTACGTTGCCGTTACTTTTCTCTTTCAACGCTGTAGCAAATGTGGATGCGAACCCACTGACTGTTAAAGATGATGCGCCACAAACATATGTAGTTGTGAAGGGCGATACGCTATGGGATATTTCGGCCATGTACTTAGATAGCCCGTGGTTGTGGCCTCGTTTATGGCAAGTAAACCCGGAAATCGATAACCCTCATTTAATTTATCCCGGTGACAAGCTGTCTTTGGTGTGGATTAACGGTCAGCCCGTGTTGAGCCTAAAACCGGTTAAGAAGCTGAGCCCGAAAGCTCGCATCACAGAAAAGAAAGCCGTACCAACGGTCGCGGAAGGTTTGGTGATGCCTTACCTTAAATCGGATCGGTTGCTAGATAAAGATTCGTTGAACAGAGCAGCAAAAGTGATGGGTAGCAGCAAAGGCAGTAAGTATCTGACTGCAGGAGATGTGCTGTATATCAATGGCAATCAGACCGCGACAGGTTGGGCTATTTATCGACCAGTAGCTACCTTTTCGCGTGACGATGTGTCCGAAGAGATTACCGCGCTGCGTTTGATTGCCAAAGGCGAGCTCGTTGAAGCTTCGAGTGATTATTCAGGTTTGAAGCTTACATCGCAAATGCAAGAAATCCTACGTAACGATATCGCGTTGCCAAATCAATCGGTTGAGAATACTGACTTCACGACTACGTTCTATCCGCTGCCGTCGCCACAAGGCAGTTCTGCAAAGTTGCTAGGTAATATCGAAGGTATTCGCTTTAGTTCAACTAACCAAGTCGTGGTGATTGATAAAGGCACGTCAGACAATCTCAAGCAAGGCAGTGTGTTTGATTTAAAAGAAGACGCGCACCCAGTTTACAAAGACGGCGATGAGTTCAAGAAAGAGTTTGGCGTGCTTGATAAGAAAATTACTTTGCCTCAAAGCAAAGTTGGTGAGTTGCTGGTCATTCGTCCTTATGAGTACTTTAGCTTGGCACTGATCACTAACAGTACGAAACCCATTAACCAAGATATTTCGGTGGTGTCACCGTTGGCGGACGAATTAACCATCGATGAATCGACGAAATAACGATGATCTCGATGCCTGGTTAAAACTGAGTTGTTTACCAGGCATTGGCGGCGTCAAAATGAATAAGCTACTGGCAAGAGACACGCCACGTAACATCGTAAACTTCTCTCCTGAACAGCTACAACAACTTGGGTTAACAACTAAGCAAATTCAAGCTTGGGCTTCAACAGATAAAGAAGTCGATGCTTGTTTAAGTTGGCTTGAGGCTTCTACAAATCATCATATCCTGACACTGACTGACCCGTGTTATCCACCTCAGCTCAAACAAATCGTTGCACCGCCACCTCTACTTTTTGTTCAAGGAAATCCTACTTGTCTTTCTCAGCCACAAATCGCGATGGTTGGAAGTCGAAATGCGAGTATTGATGGATTACAGCATGCACGTCAGTTTGCTGCAGAGTTTGTTCAGCACGATTTTATTGTCACCAGTGGTCTCGCTTTAGGCATTGATGGTCATGCGCATGATGGTGCGTTGCAAGCGGGTGGTAAGACGATTGCGGTGCTAGGATCTGGCTTAGCAAATATTTATCCGGCACGTCATCGTGGTTTAGCGCAACGTGTTATTGAACACGGGGCTTTGGTGTCTGAGTTTCGGCCTAATGCCAAGCCGCGCCCAGAAAACTTCCCGCGTCGTAATCGTATTATTAGTGGATTATCGCTTGGTGTACTGGTCGTCGAGGCGGCGAAAAAGAGCGGCTCGTTAATTACAGCTCGTTACGCGCTTGAGCAAGGTCGAGAAGTATTTGCGCTGCCAGCGTCAATCAATGCCCCCAATGCCTGCGGTGGAAACCAGTTGATACGTCATGGCGCTTGCCTCGTAGAAAAGACGAAAGATGTCTTAGATGAAATACAGTCCTTGCTTGATTGGTCTATTAATCAGAGTACCGATTTATTTTCTACGTTAAATGATGAAGAAGAATTGCCATTTCCTCAGCTGTTAGCTAACGTAGGAAGTGAAGCTACACCGGTTGATATTCTTGCAAACAGGACCAATATACCTGTCCAAGAAGTCATGATGCAGCTCTTAGAGTTAGAACTCTCTGGGCATGTCGTTGCGGTTTCAGGTGGCTATATTCGAAAGGGGAGGGGCTAGCTATGATGATGGATATACTGATGTATCTATTCGAAACCTACATCCATAGCGATGCAGAGTTACAGGTCGAACAAGACGAGTTGGAAGAAGAGTTGCTTCGTGCAGGCTTCCAACAAAAAGATATCTACAAAGCCCTTGTCTGGTTAGAAGAGCTTGCCGCATTGCAGCAAAGTGACACCTCTTCTGCAATCTCGACTTGCATGGCTTCGTCATCAACTCGTATCTACACAGCGAAAGAGATGCAGCGTTTAGATTTGGAATGCCGAGGGTTTCTATTGTTTCTCGAGCAAATCAATGTGTTAACCACAGAAACTCGCGAAATGGTGATTGACCGAGTGATGGGATTAGAAACGAGTGAGTTTGAGCTTGAAGACCTCAAATGGATCATTCTGATGGTGCTGTTTAATGTGCCTGGCAACGAAAACGCTTACACGCTAATGGAAGAGCTGTTGTACACCAAGGAACAAGGGATTCTTCACTAACCATCTGGGCAAGTTCGAGTTTAGCTAGAATAAACGCGAGCTTGTCTTTTTGTGTGTTTTTCACGAAACGGTAAGTATGAGTAGTAAAATCGACAACACCCTTTTCTCTGCCCATGAACACGCTTTGGAACACGAGCCGTGTCCAAAATGTGGTGGTGAGCTGACTCTCAAGCACGGAAAACATGGCCCATTTCTCGGCTGTAACCATTACCCAAGCTGTGATTACATTAAACCGCTACACAGCAATGATGGTCACATCGTGAAAGAGTTGGGTGTGCCTTGTCCTGAGTGTGGCAATGAGTTGGTTCTCCGCCAAGGGCGCTACGGTATGTTCGTTGGTTGTAGCCATTACCCGGCTTGTCATCATATTGAGTCGATTAATCAACCAGAGCCAGAGGCGCAGTCACAAGAGCAACACGCTTGCCCTGAATGTGGCAAAGGACATTTGGTTGAGCGTAAAACCCGATTTGGCAAAACATTCTACGCGTGTGATAACTACCCTAAATGCAAATTTGCTGTGAACCTTGCTCCGGTCAAGGGGCGATGCGAAGAATGTGGTTTTACTTTGTTGGTGGAGAAGAAACTCGCCAGTGGTGTGAAATTGCAATGTGCCAACCGTAAGTGCCAGCACACCCAACAAGGGTAAATACATCAAAGGAATTAAAAAGGGTCGCATCGTGCGACCCTTTTTTTATTTTTTGCTGCCAAACGTTAGTGTTGAGGCTGTTTAGCGAACGCTTGCACGGCTGGGAAAGCTATTGGGTCTAAGATGTCTGCCAGAGCGCACAACCTACGGTGCAATTCTCCTGGGTAGTCGCCACACACGTTGATGTGTCCCATCTTGCGACCTGCACGTTTCTCTTTGCCATACCAATGAATGTGGCAACCATCCATTAATAACAATGCTTCTGGTAGTGTGTCTTCACCAAGAATATTAATCATTGAGGTTTCACGAACCAATTTCGTACTGCCTAATGGTAAGCCGCACACTGCGCGCAGATGGTTTTCAAACTGACACGTTTCTGCACCTTGCTGTGTCCAGTGACCAGAGTTGTGCACGCGTGGAGCAATCTCATTCACTAAAAGTGCCCCATCGACATCAAAGAACTCAAGCGCTAATACGCCAACGTAATCTAGGCTATCTGCGACTGCCGTGAACATTTGCTTTGCTTGTTCCTGTAACCCTGGCGCATCAATCGCAGTAGAAAGACTCAATACACCGTTGGTGTGGACGTTCTCTGCCAGAGGATACACTTCCACACTGCCATCTTTGCTTCGAGCACCAACCAGTGATACTTCGCGGTTAAAAGGAACAAACTCTTCAGCAACAATCGCTTGAGTTGGTGTTGCCGCGATGCACTCTGCCATCTCAGTCCAAATGTCGTCGACTTGAGAAGCTTCTTTTAAGCGCCATTGGCCTTTACCATCGTAACCACCTAATGCACTTTTCAGAACCATTGGCATACCAACGTGTTCAATTGCGCGCTCAAAGTCTTCACGAGTTTCAATGACGTAGTATTTCGCGTTGCGCACGCCAGCATCATCAAGCAGTGCTTTTTCAATACGGCGATCACCACCTGCTTTGATGGCTTGCGTACTTGGTAGGAACTTGCCGCTCGCTTCGCAAACCTTGAGCACGTCATGTGGAATATGCTCGAACTCGGCAGTAATCACATCAACTTGCGTAATCGCATTTTCCAAGCCATGGCCAAGTACCTGTTGAGTTAAAGGGTGAACGACATCACAGCTGGTGACATCGTAAGCTGAAATTTGAATATTCAGTGGCGCACCAGCCAGAGACATCATACGAGCCAACTGACCCGCACCAAGAACCAGTACATGCATCTGATTAATCCTCTGCAGGGTTTGGATTTGCGAGAACTGTTTCCGTTTGCTCATTACGGAATGCTTCTACCTTCGCCATGATGTTTTCATCATGAGTGCCTAGGATTTGCGCTGCTAGGATACCGGCGTTTGCTGCGCCCGCTTCGCCAATCGCCAATGTACCAACCGCAATTCCCTTTGGCATCTGTACAATAGAAAGCAGTGAATCCATACCTTTCAGTGCACGAGACTGAACGGGAACCCCAAGCACTGGCAAACTAGTAAACGCCGCCGCCATACCTGGTAGGTGGGCTGCACCACCTGCGCCTGCGATGATAACTTTGATGCCGCGTTCTTTTGCGCCACTGGCGTAGTCAGCCAGTAATTGAGGAGTTCGGTGTGCTGACACGACTTTTGTTTCGTAAGGCACGCCAAATTGGTCTAGCATGTCCGCTGCTAGTTTCATGGTTGGCCAATCGGATTTAGAACCCATGATGATACCGACTTTCATCTCAAACTCCTTTAAGCTGCAAAAATTAGGTGAGCTATAAATTTGTGCGCATTATACGGGGATTTTTATCTCAAGCAAACGTTTGCGTCTTGTTGTTGGCGCTATTGATACATTTTATAAAAAAATTGCTTTAGTGTCTGAGAATGAATATTTGTACACTTAGTGAAAACAACACAGTCAAACAAATAGGAAGTAATCGGTGGATAACTTTGAACAAGTGCTCAATGCACTCAAGCAAGGCGAAGTGATTGCCTATCCAACAGAAGGGGTTTTTGGTGTCGGATGTGATCCAGATAACCCAGAAGCAATTCAAAAGCTATTAGAGCTCAAGCAGCGTCCGGTAGAAAAAGGGCTGATTCTAATCGCGGCAAGTTATGATCAGCTCTTGCCTTATATTGATGAATCTCAGTTGACTGAAGAACAATTACAGACTGTTCATGCCACTTGGCCAGGCCCATACACTTGGATCATGCCAGCGAGCGATAAAGTATCCAACTGGGTTTCAGGGCAGTTTGATTCAATTGCGGTTCGTGTGACTGATCATCCTTTGGTGCAAAAAATGTGTAATGCATTCGGAAAGCCGTTAACCTCTACCAGCGCGAATCTTTCCGGCTTACCACCGTGTATGACCACGGAAGAAGTCGAAGAGCAGTTGGGTGATAAGCTGGTCGCCATTCTTCGTGGCGAGACCAGCGGTCGTGATAAACCCAGCGAGATTCGTGACGCCAAAACTTCACAAATATTAAGACAGGGTTAACCCTGCTAGCCAGCCATCATTAGGTTTCACGTAATAGGTAATAACGTATGTCAGCGATCGATAAGCACGCCGTAAAGCAGTTCTTGATGTCACTTCAGGACTCCATTTGTCAGCAGTTAGAACAAGAAGATGGAAAGGCCGTCTTTGTCGAAGATGCATGGCAACGTGAAAAAGGAGAGCGTCTGGGGGGCGGTGGTCGCTCACGTGTTTTGCGTGATGGCCTTGTTTTCGAGCAGGGAGGCGTGAACTTCTCGCATGTGGAAGGGAAAGAAATGCCAGCATCTGCGACAGCGCATCGCCCAGAGCTAGCGGGTCGTCGTTTTGAAGCGATGGGTGTTTCTTTGGTTATTCACCCTAAAAACCCTTACGTACCGACTTCACACGCCAATGTCCGATTCTTTATTGCAGAAAAAGATGGCGAAGACCCAATTTGGTGGTTTGGTGGTGGTTTTGACCTAACGCCGTTCTATCCATTTGAAGAAGATTGCCAATCATGGCACGACACTGCAAAACTGCTTTGTGCGCCATTTGGTGACGATGTTTACCAAGAGCATAAAGCATGGTGTGACAAATACTTCTTCCTACCACATCGTAATGAAACTCGCGGTGTTGGCGGTTTGTTCTTTGATGATCTAAACCAGTGGGAATTTGATAAGTGTTTTGCTTACATCAAAGCAGTCGGTGAAGGCTATTGCCAGGCTTACTTGCCGATCGTTTCTCGTCGTAAAGAGATCGAGTATGGTGAGCGTGAGCGTGAATTCCAACTATATCGTCGCGGCCGTTACGTAGAGTTCAACTTAGTGTATGACCGTGGTACCTTATTTGGTTTACAAAGTGGTGGGCGTACTGAGTCGATTCTGATGTCAATGCCGCCGCTCGCTCGCTGGGAGTACTGCTACGAGCCAGAAGCGGGATCGCCAGAAGCTGAACTTTACGAGCGATACCTAACGCCACGAGAGTGGTAAGCACGGAATCTCCTTTTCTATATAGATAGATAGTGATAGGGTCATCTGTAATCAGGTGGCCCTGTTTTCTCTATATCTAAGTAAGGAACAAAGGTAAGGAAATGACCCAGCAAATCGCTCGCTATGCCGTGTTTGGTAATCCTATCGGACACAGTAAGTCGCCATTCATTCACACCTTGTTTGCTCGTCAAACTAATCAATCTTTGGTGTACACCGCAGAAAGTGCACCGGTTGATGGTTTTATTGACGCGGCGAAGGTGTTTTTTGCTGAAGGTGGCAAGGGGTGTAACATCACTATGCCATTTAAAGAAGATGCTTATCAATTTGCTAGTCGATTGACAGAACGGGCTCAGTTAGCAGGCGCGGTAAATACCCTCAAGAAGTTAGACGATGGTGAAATCATCGGTGACAACACTGATGGTGCAGGTTTAGTGCAAGATCTGCTTCAGCATCAGGTTGTATTGGAAGGCGCGCGAATCCTAATTATTGGTGCTGGTGGTGCAGCTCGTGGTGTTATTAAGCCACTACTTGATCAAAAGCCGACCTCTTTAACCATTACCAACCGTACCTTTAGTAAAGCACAGGAGCTTGCAGAGCTGTTTGTCTCTCACGGTCCTATCCTCGCCAAAGAGATAGCAAGTATTGATGAAGAGTATGATGTCATCATTAACTCCACATCCGCTTCTCTTAGTGGTGAACTGCCGACTATTTCATCCTCCATCTTTGCCGCTAACAGTACAAGCTATGACATGATTTATGGCAAAGGGGTGACGAGCTTTAACTTATGGGCAAAAGAGAATGGTGCCGCTCATGCGTATGACGGTCTTGGAATGTTAGTTGGGCAGGCTGCGGAAAGCTTTATGCTCTGGCGTGGCTTACGTCCTGGTGCTAAACAAGTTCTCAGAGAACTAAGAAAGAACCTTGAAGGTCAATAAGCGATGAATCAATCCATCTTATTCCCAGATATTCAATCATGGGATGAAGTATCACAATCGGTAAACTTTTCGGCGCAACAATCAGGCGCACTAATAGAGTGCTTTGTGACGAAACAAAAGCTAGAAAAGCTCAGTGGTTCACTGATTGAAACTGAGCAAGCGGCAATTAAAGTGTTTACTGATTACCGATTCGACCTAGAAGAAATGGCTGAAGAGCTAATAGAAGATGAAGCCTTCAACGAAGAAGGCCATATCATCATCGGTTAACAGGGCTTTAGTTCAAGTCTTTTACTTCATTTAAGTAGTCGTTTTTGTTCTGCACATAGTTGTTGGCAGACTTTTGCAAGAAAGCTCGTTCTTTTTCTGATAGGGGGCGAGCTTGCTTTACTGGGCTTCCAACATATAAGTAGCCACTTTCTAATACTTTCCCAGGTGGCACTAAACTGCCTGCTCCGATCATCACCTCTGACTCAATTACAACAGCATCTAAAACAATAGCTCCCATACCAACCAAAACACGATCGTGGATCTGACAACCGTGCAGCATCACTTTGTGGCCAATCGTAACGTCATTACCAATAATCAATGGGTAGCCGTTTGGGTTTTCAGCGTTCTTATGGGTGACATGCAAAACACTGCCATCTTGAATATTCGTTCGATCACCAATGTGAATGTGGTTTACATCGCCTCGCGCTGCTACCAATGGCCAAATGCTAGAATCATCGCCAATTCGGATATCACCGACTAAAACAGAGGTTGGGTCAACGTAAACACGCTCACCAAGTTCAGGCTTTATACCTTTGTAGCTTCTCATTGAGCTCATCTTTTTTCCTTATTCAGGGCGATTACAGGGTGTATGGAGGTAGAATAGTAGTGAAAACTCGCCTTTTAGAATAAAAAACACCCAAACGATAAAAAAATCAAAAAAAACGAGAAAAAGGGCTTGCCAATGTGATCGCAATCTCTATAATGCCACCTCGCTGACACGGCAACGCTTTGAAGCTTAAGTTTCGAAAGTAAGAAGCCAAGTTAGCAAGCCAAATTAGCCAAGCAGAAACGCTTGAAGAAAGTTTGAAAAAAGTGATTGACACTAAACTTTAACTCGCTAAAATGGCCGTCCTGTTTTGAGTAAAGCTCAACAGGAAAGCTCTTTAACAATATAGACCTATCAATCTGTGTGGGCACTCGTTGATGATAATCCAATTAGAAGCTTCGGCTTCAAATTAGGTTTCAATGAAACGAAGTGACCATTGAATCTTCGGATTCAGCACAGTCAATTCAAACATTACTTTATGTAATGTTCAGTATTCATTGAGCCGAACAAAATCTTAAATTGAA